>JAHFOO010000002.1:0-63178 GCA_023261645.1 Candidatus Moraniibacteriota bacterium
ATTCTGCCCGTCCCTACAAGGTGGGAAATCGCACTATGATGCTTCGGCGTTCAGTGTGGCGTACTGCCTTTTATGGACCTGCTGGCATCGAAGTGTTTGATGCCGTGCTCAATCCGAGTGAGACAAGCCTCTTCGTACTCCTTCCTCTCGGAAGAGTGGGTGAGTGGAAAAACGGGAGTTGGCTCGTTTGGTTCTCAGATGGCAGGACTGTGATGACAATGAAGAGCGTTGTCATTCCAGTCGAGGGGAGTGTCGTCGGATTGAGTGATCAGTTCTTCGCTACAAACCCTTCGCCATTTCCGAGGTATACGACGTTTCTCCGAACAGACCCAGATGGACGAAAGTTCTTCGAAAGTCTCGAACGTCGCTTTCCAGCTAGACTGCAAATGTCAGATGGACAGCGGTACTCGACGGAGTCTGAAGTTGTCGATGTCGGAGCTCTCACAAAGGGCGATACGGCAGTTGACAACCTTGTGACGTGCGGAAGTGCTATGGCAGTTCCGAGTGTGACAGGTGTCATTGTCGGAGTGGTATTGTCATTGCCACACAATCTGTCCGTCGCAACAAACGGATGCCGGAACAAGAAAGGTGAGACTGTTATGAAAAAAAATGAAGTAACCCAAGTTGGGCTGCTTCCGAGCAGCTCATTTCAAACTCAAAGGAGTACACCGTGAAAAAATGGATATTACTCTGCATTGCACTGTTCTTCGGAATAGTGGGTGCGGTACAAGCCGAGGAAGGAGCGTTCTATCAGGTCAAATCTGGTGAAACGCTCTTCGGAAGATTCGGCTCTCATATGGGAGCCACTGTCTGCAAGCTCAATAAGGAGCTTGGAATTATCGTTAATTGTGACCGGATATTGGCCGGACAATGGATTCGTCTGCCGAGCAATGTCGGCGGCCAGAGTGTTGTCTACAAGAATGTCACTTCGGTGAAAGTGCCGAAAAAGCATTTTGAAACGTCTTCTGAAAAAACGTGCATTATGCTTGGTGCCGCTCCATTCAATGCGGAGCACAGTATGGCCCGCGCTCTTGTAGGTATCGATCTTTTGACGACACTCTCGCCCGAGCAAAAGGCGATAGCGAAGAAAAAAGTCCTCTTCGGTGAAACAGCGACAAGCAATGAGCTTGTTGGTCAGCAGATCTTCAAAGAAATGTTGTACCAGAGTAAGTCGACGAAAAAAGTTGTCCACATCTACGACAAAATGATATGCAACCCCGAAACGGGTGGTGTACCGGAAGTGATGGATACATATGCTTTGGGTGGAGGAGTATACTTCTCCAATCCGCGTCGTTGTGGCAATCCATCGACATTCTTCATCAAGCCTGTGTTGTCTCCGGCAGTGGTTTCTCAGAAACCATCGCCAGAGCCGGAAGTCGTGGTTTCATCTGTTGCTGTCGGTGAACCTGAGCCCGAGGAAGTTGCTCCGAAAGAAGCGATTCGTCGTTGGGATTGGGAGCTGGTAGTGGGTCAAGAGTATGATCGAACCGCACACTCGACATTCGCATCGGGAGCCGTCTATCCGTTCATTGTGGACGAAGACGGCGCCGAACATGCATTCGGTGTCGGTGCCACATATAGTGGCTGGGATGGTAAGACAGATACGGGTTTCGCTTTCAATGGGAAGCTCAGTGGTTTCGGACCTGCCTATAAGTACAGTTCGTACAAAGGCGGATACGATTTCGGTATCAAACTCTTGCCATGGGCCACTCTGACCGAAAACGGTGATGGTGGAGCTTATCAGAGTCATCGGCAGTTCGATCTCCAAGGTATTGCGCTCTCATATAACAACTATGAGCGTGAACTGAAGGGGGAGAAATCTCTCTTCAAATATCAACTCTTCGCTTCGGCTTTCAAGCCTACGAGCGCGGATGTCGGTCATACCTGGGAAGGAAAAACGATAAGTGATACGAAAGAGCTCGAAAAGCTCAATCACGTCGTGAATGTCGGGGCGCGCGTCGGTCTCTACGATTTCTCGAAAGAGGATGACAAGATCGGTGCCAAACTCTGGGCTTCAGTTGGTTGGTTTCAGGAGGACCCTGGTGCGGAAAGTGCAAACTTTCGTATCTCGCTTTCTGATAAGCACGAACGGTTTATGTTCGGTGTCGGTCGCAACTATGATCTTTTGAATGGCGGTTCTCTCTTCGGCTATGGCTGGAGTTGGGATGTCAGGAAGACGGTCTGGGTAGCGCGTGAAGAATCCCGCAAGGAACAATTCATCGCTGCGATCGAGAAAGCCGGCGGATCGCTTGATAAAGATGGTATGGTTCGTCTGCCTCAAAAACAGTACAAAACCGCACCGCCTGACTGAACACAAATGTTTCTCTATGAAAGTCTATAAAAAGGGTACGCGCCACTATGCATTGCATATACGACGTACCGGCTCATAGAGGAAGAAGTGATCAGATAAGGCGACATCGTTCGCAAAAAACTTAGGGCAGAATTCTCCGAAATTCCTGCCCTTTGTCATTTTTATTACCGAATGAAGTGAGCGAAACGAAGGTTTATCGTGTCGAAGGCAGACAAACTTTCGTTTCCAAATACCTGCTCGCCTCCGGATGGAGTGCCGGTAAAATCAGGTAAATACACCTGCTATATACGATTTTTGCTTTATAATAGGGTATTTTTTCCTCTTGACAATATGATAAGAAAAGTGTATACTGGATTGTCCAGTGAATATCTTGCAAAAGGTGTCTGCCGGACGGTTTCGGATGTACCATAACATTCCAATCTCGGTTGGGCTGTAGACGTACGTCTCGTAACCCAACCAAAAACCAGGAGTTAGAAATGAAAAAGTTGTTTAAAATCACTGTACTCGTTGCTGCAACGGCACTCATCTCGAGTGCTTTCGCTGCCGACTACAAGGTCAATGGCGCGGTTGTCGCAAAATCGGGCGGTGCCACGACCCTCTCGGTCGGCGCGGTGACTGCCGACAAGGTGGCTGTTAGTATCAACAACATCGCGGCGGTCTGGAAAGAAGATCCCGGCGCGACCTACGGCGCCACTTCACTGCAAAGTGAAGATGGTAAAAAGGGCGTGAAGGACTGGGTTCTCACGTATACCGCTAATCCGGAAGTGTTCGCAGGTGCCAAGCAGTGCATCTTGAAACGTGGTGCTGACTGGCCAGGGACAGCTAACTTGAAGTCGTTGAAACTTGACGATGCCAAGGTGGTCTGCTCTCCAATCACGGGCGCCGATAGCACTTACAGTGTCGACATCACCGGGGACTTCAATGTTCTCGGTCTCGTACCGGTCATCGAGTTCAAGGACGGCAGTCGGGCGTGGGGCTCGCATCCGTTTGGCCAATCGCGTGGTAAAAACATGCGTGGTCAGACCATCACACTTCTCGAGGTCAATCGTGACAAATCGGGCAATGCGGTGAAAGTGGGCCCGGCCAGCAATCAGGCCAAGGTCTTCTTTCATGGGCGATTTCAATAAGACCTCCCAAAAAAACCGCGTAAACGGACGCGGTCTCTCAAAAAAGGGTTTCAAAACAATGCATAACCGCAACGTTTTGAAACCCTTCTTTTTTTATCCGAACAAGAATGCTTCTAGGCATTCTTTTTGTTTTGTGAAGAGAGAGACAGAAGTGCACCGAAAGCGATGAAGAACAGCCACTGCACAGGAGTGTTTTTGAATATATTGTCCGTGAGGGAAGAGAGTTCAAGAGCGAGGAAGAAAAGAAACAAGACACCAAAAGCTATCTGAAGGGCACTGTCTTTTCGACTGGAAAAATATTTTTTGAGAATAAGGAATGCAAGAGAGAAAAGATAGAGGAGAAATACTCCGAGACCGACAAGACCACCTTCGACAAAAAACTTCACGAAATCGTTGTGCGGGTCATTGGGGCCATTTTTGGTGCCACGGACACTTTCGGATACTTCAGGAAAAGTGTCCATACCGGAACCGAGAAGGAGTCCACCATTCTGGAGAGAACGGGTGGTGACATCACTCCACAGCGTTTGTCTCCAGAGGATGGAGCTATCAGGATTGGGATGGAAACTTTCTACAACACGTGACTGGAAACTCCCCGAGAAAACAAAGAGTATGATCGGAAAAAGAAGAAGTGGGAAAAGGAATATCCGATAACGAAAGAGGGTGACCAGAAACAGAAAAAAGAACAGCGCCACCCAGGCCACCCGAGCAAAGGTGATGAAGAGCATCAGCGAAAATATACCAAGAACACCGAGCATTATCATACGGCTGATGCCTTTTTCTGCAAAAAGGAGGAGGTAGAGTAAGCCGAAAACAACCAGAGCAAAAAGATACATACTGTAGACATTGGGATGGCTGAAGGTGCCGAAGATGCGAAGGATGGAGACGTTTTCATCCTGAAGTCCGATATGGAAAACAAATTGATAAAGACCAAAAAGAAGAGGAAGGATACTTGAAACGAAAAATGCTTGCAAAAGATGTTTGAAATCAATCGTTTCTTTGATGGTGGCGTAAGCGAGAAAACTCAGAGCGAAAAGATCGAAGATGCGAAGAAGTTCTTGGAGTGTGGAGCGAGGAGCGATGGAATAGAGAATCGTCAGTCCACCCCATATGAAGAGAAGAAAGAATGGGAGCCTGAGGGGAAATTTCATCAGTTCTGCCCGTCTGAGAAAAAGGAAAACAAAACCGAGGAGAGCGATGCCGATGCCGAGCAGTTGAGAAAGAGAAATGACTGTTTCATAGAGAGTAATACTGAAATATTGTGATGAATAGTCGAGTGACATACGTATCACGATAAGCACGAAGAGAAGAAGTTTCGGTTCTCGAAAGAGAAGAATGAAAGCGGTAATAAAGCCAAAAATGAGTGATGGTAAGAAAAACGAAAGAACAGGAAAAAGAAGAGACAGCACTCCGCTCAGAAAGAGAAGAGTGATAAAAGCAAGAATGAAGGATGGTTTTTCGAGAAAACTTTTTGTGGCGATGGAGCTCATAGCATTTCTTTTTATGCGAGGACTACTTCTTCCAGAGAACGGTAAAGGTCATAGGGAGAAGGAGAAAGCGATTTTTGATGAGTGAATACTCGGTGATTCCGGACTGAGCAAAGAGAAGGCGGAGTTCTTGTTCGGAGAGAAGACGCATATAGTCACCGGTAGCCCATGATTTACCGATCCAGTCGAGAAACGTGTCAAAATATTTTTTGGAGAGAATGAGATGAAGGAAGGGGACACGAGTATGCACTTCAACGAGGAAGAGACGATTGGGAGTGGTGAGATAGCCACGTTTTGCCACTCGCACAAGTTCTTTCAAGAATTGGAGTTGTTTCTCGTGATCACCGACGTGTTCGATGACGGCATTGGAATAGGCGATGTCGAATGCATCGTCCTCAAAAGGAAGATCGAGACCATCTGCAGAAATTGCATGTACGAGAGGATAGTGTTTCGCAAACATACTCATATCTCCGAGACCTATCGCGGTAATTTTTTCCGGATGAGAGTAGGATGTCTCGAGATAGTTGTCGGTGTTCGAATACTCAGTGGTATTGACGCCAACATCAAGAATACGCTCTTCTTTTTGTGGAATGATCTCTTGAAGGAACTGTGAAAACTTCTTTTTTCTGCTTTGTGCCGAAAGAGAGTAAGCGATTTTATCGACGATTGAAGTCATATTGTGATTGGGGTTACTTTCTTGTATAATGCTATTATAAAGCAAAAAAGTCAATGCGTATTCTGCTTATCAACAAGTATCATTTTCTCAAAGGAGGCGCAGAACGTGCTTATTTTGATATGGCACGGATCCTCGAATCACAGGGACATGAGGTCGCTTTTTTTTCTATGGAACATCCAAAGAACGAATCTACACAGTGGAAGAAATACTTCATACAAAATATCGAATATCACGATATACCGATCTCTTTCACAGAGAAACTTTCTCTCATAGGAAAAATTCTCTTCAATTTTGAAGCCAAAAAAAAACTCGAAAAACTTCTTGATGATTTTCATCCGGATATCGCTCATATTCATAATATTTATCATCAGCTTTCGCCATCTCTTTTTTGGCCTTTACGAAAACATGACATACCGATCGCGATGACGCTTCATGATTACAAGCTCATCTCACCGAATTACAGTCTCTTCGTGAGGGGGAAAATTTGGGAGCATTCATCCGGATTTCGCTGTATTGTCGATCGTTGTGTACAGGATTCTGTATTGAAGAGTATCGTATGTGCTGTCGAAAAATGGCTTCACGCTCTTCTTGGCAGTTATGGAAAAGTGGATCTTTTTATTTCTCCGAGTCAATTTTTGATAGAGAAATTTCGAGAGTTCGGATTCAAACATGAAATAGTTTTGCTTCCGAATCCTCTTCCATCACGGAGAGAAGCGACAGAAAAGGATATTCGCGAGAGAGATACCCTGCTTTTCTTTGGAAGGCTCTCTCCTGAGAAAGGCGTCGATTTGATCATCGAGGCTTTGGCATTGCTCAAGCAAGAGAAAAAATTATGGCTTGTCGGTGATGGACCGGACCGGAAAAAATTAGAAAAACTTGTTTCGGATAAAAACCTTACTGACCGAGTCATCTTTTTTGGCGCTCTCTATGGTGACGATTTGGAAAGACTCAAACAGCGAGCAGAAGCAGTTCTTCTTCCGTCGCGTTGGTATGAGAATTTCCCGTACGTACTCATCGAAAGCTTGCAAGCTGGTTGTGTCGTGGTTGCCTCCAATAGCGGAGGCATATCCGAACGTATCCACCACGGAGAAAATGGATTTCTTTTCAAGACAGGGGATGTGGAATCTCTCGTGGAAACCATAGTATCCCTTGACACGTATCCTCTCGATACTGTGAGGGTACGTGCTATGGAAAGCGTTTCTGATCTTACGGAAAAGTTGTTTATTACGAAATTGCTCTCTTTGTATGAAGAGCTTTTGTCAAAGGAGAGAATGTCGAAATAAAGCCTATACACTGGACAAAATATGGAAAAAGTGCTATAGTGCAGTTTGGTTTTCGTAGGTGTTTTTTAACAAAAAGGAGTAGAGAAATGAAGAAAATGTTCGGAATAGTGCTGGGGTGTGTTTTGGCGTTTGGTCAGGCTCAAGCCCAGGCTGAATTCGGCCAATTCGGCCAGAAAGTCGATGGGTTGGCTATCACATTCTATCCTGTAGCAGTCCGAGCGCAGGAGCTGGTGGCGATGGAGCTCATCACATCGGATCAGTATCAGGATCGGTACATCGCGCTCGAACAAAGCGTGATGCAAAATGATTGGCGCCCGACATTGTTGATGGACAATACTGTCTCAAACCCGGGGAAGTGTACGGTTCTCGTACGTCAAAGCGGGTATGGTGTCGATTGTTGGCTCGTAGGTGAAACAAAGGTGTTCGCGCAATACACCAAAGTGCGGACTATCAGAGAGGTTATCGCAACCGTTCGCGATTTTTCGAAAAATCGACTGAAGCGGTAAAAAATAGGCGTACAAGAGAATCTTCTTGTGCGCCTATTGAATTTCAGGAATTATGGAAGAGTATTTTTTTCGAGACGGATGCGAGCATCGAGCACGCGGAAATCCGTTCTTTTTGAAAAGACGAGAAGCGGGTTGATATCGAGTTCGGCTACTTCGGGGAAGTCAATCGCGAACTGTGCGAGATGCATCAAAAGTTCTTTCAGATACAAAATATCGATACCGGCTTCACCACGTACTCCTGAGAGGATTGCAAAGCTTTTTATTTCACGCACCATTTCATCAATATCCGATTCGGAGAGGGGGATGAAGCGCATCGTAACGTCTTTCAGTGTCTCGACATAAATACCGCCCAATCCGAAAACGAGGAGTGTTCCGAGTCCCGGTTCTTTCTTGAGTCCGAGAAGGAGTTCCTTCCCGCCTTTTTTTGCCATTTCGACCACGAGTGCGCCATCGATTTTTGCATCGGGTGCATTTTTCTTTACATTGGTGAGGAGTCGATCGTAGGCTACCTCCATATCTTTCGGATCGATGTCGAGAATGACTCCGCCCGCATCGGATTTGTGGATGATGTCGGGTGAAATAATTTTGAGTGCGACGTTTTTCTCTATTTTCTGAGCAGCTTCTTTCGCCTCTTTTTTATTTCGCACTTCATAGGTGGCGAAAAATGGGAATCCGTATGCTTTGAGTATGTCGCTTGCCTCTTTTTCGGTCGGTGTTGTACGATTTTCACTCTTCACTTTTTCGATGATAATTCTGGCTTTTTCTTTGTCAATATTTTGCAGTATGATAGGCGGAACAGCAATTTGTTTGCGCCAATCGGCGACACGTGCCAGTGCTCCGAGTGCCTGCATACCGGGTTCCGGGTAGATGAGAGTCGCTACGCCATTTCGTCGTAAGAGAGCATTTCCTCCCTCCAATGATTCTTTGCCGGCGAAAACAGCGATAATTGGTTTATTATAATGTTTTTTGATCGTGATGATGGCTTCAGCAGTTTTCACATCTTCTGTCATCGTCTGTGGAGTCACAATGACGAGCAACATATCTGTTTCTTCGTCAGCCACCACTATTTCGAGAGCGTTCTGGTAGCGAATTGCCAGAGCATCTCCTAATACATCGACAGGATTGTTCACGCTGGCAGAAGGAGGGAGTACCGCCCGTAATTTCTTTTTTGTTTCTTCTCCGAATGATGCGATGCGAAGACCATTTTGTACGGCGGCATCAGTCGCGAGTACTCCCAACCCACCGGCGTTGGTAATGATACTCACCCGATTGTTTTCCGGTAGGGCATTATTGGAAAAAATAGAGAGGAGATTGAGTAAGTTTTCGAGACTCTCGGCACGGATGATACGAGCTTGTTTGAAGAGCGCTTCATAGGCGTCATCGCTTCCGGCGAGTGCCCCGGTGTGCGAGCTCGATGCCTGCGTACCGGCTGTAGTCGTGCCTGATTTGAGAGCGATGATCGGTTTCGGTTCTGATCCGGCAAGTACTGCACGACCTGCTTCGATAATTTTTTTGCTCTCAATCAATCCTTCGGTATAGAAACTGATAACAGAGGTATTCGTATCGGATGCGAAGAAACGAAGGAGCTCGTTCTCGTCTATGATCGCCTTGTTTCCGATGCTGATGAAGTGAGAAAAACCAAGTGAGTCGTGAGTGAGGTCGAGGAGCGCCGTACAGAGTGCCCCGCTTTGAGAGAAGAAAGCGATTTTCCCATTCTCTGGAAGAATCTTGGCGAAAGAAGCATTGAGACCGAGCGATGGACGGAGGAATCCGAGACAATTCGGACCGAGAAGCGCTATATCATATTTTTTGGATATTTGTGTTATCTCATCTTCCAATTTTTTTCCTTCAACTCCGGTTTCTTTGAACCCGGAAGAAATGACGATGGTAGCATGGACGCCTTTCTCTCCGACTTCGCGTAAGACAAGAGGGACGATGCTGGCCGGAACGATGATGATGGCGAGATCTATCTCATGAGGGATGAGAGAAATGTTTGTATAACAAGGGAGACCAAAGAGATTGTCGGCTTTGGGATTGATGGGATAGATACTCCCGGTATAGCTATTTTTGAGGAGGTTTTCGGTGAGAGTATATCCGACACTGCCAATTTTTGTGGATGCACCGATGACGGCGATAGATCGTGGCGAAAAAAGTGTTTCGAGTTGCATAATTTTTGTTTTAGATAAGAGCCAGTTCAAAATCTGATGTCGAGAGAAAGGTTTCTGATTTCGAGACCTGCCTACCGGCAGGCAGGTGCAAATTATGCAGAGTGCGAAGGCCTATCGTGATAAGCCGACAATCGATAAGTAATTTTCAGCCGAAATCAGAAACTTTTGGCCGACGAGTAGTATTGATTTTAACTTATACGTTCAGATTTTGAATAGGCTCTAGGGCCGAATATCATCTATTATAGTGGAAACGGTGACTCTTGACAAAAAGCATAAATTTTGCTAGTATGTAACGTTTAAGAACTAATAATATATTTTTATGAATAGTCGCAGATTTTGGCTTTCGAAAGAGGTTTTTATCGGTTTGGCGGTTGCGTTCATTATCGCAGTACCGGTGCTTGTTTTTGGTAGCACTAAGGTCGTATTTGTCGATAAAGATGCCAACGGTTCTCAAGATGGAACTTCCGATCATCCATATCAAAGTATTTCCGAAGCACTCGATCATATCAAAGATGGTACGGAAGTGCATATTGCGAAAGGAACATATAAGGAAAACGTCACTCTTCCAAAAGGTGTGAAACTCATTGGAACGAAAAAAGACAGAGGGGCTGTCGTTATTGAAGCCAAAAACGATAGTCGACCGACTATCACTATGAAGCATCAGTCAGAACTCGATCATTTGACCGTCGAAGGTGGTCGTCATGGTGTGCGTATCGTAGAAGATTCTAAAGCGATCATCTATGATGTTGTCGTAAAGAACAGCAACCGTGATGGTATTCATATCGATGCTGCTCCGCTCAATAAGAAATATCAGATCTATATCGGAAAGACAGACGTGAAAAACAATGACCGCGCAGGTATTTATGCCGAAAAACGAAACATCGTAATCATGGACAGCAACATCATTTCCAATGATAGTGATGGTATAGATTTTGCAGCAGGAACCAAAGCGTGGCTTGAAAATGATCGTTTCAATGATAATAAAGGAAGCGGAGCCAAATTCACGCTTGATGGGGCGAATATTTGGAGCAAGAAAAACGGTTTCCGAAACAACAAGCATGAAGGCGTTGAAGTCAACGCATACGGAGTAGCGGGTATGATCAGTTTCAAGAAAACTACGCTTGTGAATAACGATCAGTATGGTATCGCCAAAATTGCACGAACGGTCTCCGGTACCCGTGCTTTCGGAGGAATCGTTCTCGAATCAGGTATGAATGTGAACAATATAAGCAACAATACCTTTGGAAATATTTCTTCAATTCTTCGAGTATTCTAATTTCTGTGAATATCTCTCAGAGGAAATTATAGGATTACCCTCGCTTCGTCTGCCGTAATACAAAAAGAAAGTTCAAGAGAGATCAATCTCCATAATTATTCGAAGCTGTATCACCAGATATGAAAATCGCTTTCATCGGACAAAAAGGGATCCCGAGTCTTTCCGGCGGTGTTGAAAAACACGTCGAGAACTTGGCGGTACACATGGTATCACTCGGACACGATGTGACCGTGTATACCAGGCCATCCTATACGGATGAATCCTTGAAAGAATTCCGGGGTGTGAAACTTGTTTCGCTTCCGAGCATCAGAACGAAGCATCTTGATGCTATCACGCATACATTCGTGGCGACGCTTCATGCGTTGTTTCAGAATTACGATGTGCTACATTATCACTCCATCGGACCGAGTGTGTTGTCATTTATTCCGATTATCTTTCGTCCGAGTATGCGGGTAGTGGCGACATTCCATAGCCGTGACTATATGCATCAGAAGTGGGGGAGTGTGGCACGATTTTGCCTCCAGATCGCTGAAAAAATTATTTGCACCATTCCGGAAAAAACAATCGTCATCAGTGAAACATTGAAGCAATATGCAGAAAAGAAATATCATCGTTCATTCACATTGGTTCCCAATGGTGCCGATGTCAGGCTCGAATCTGATACGGAATTGCTGAATGCCTGGGGACTCCGTCCCAAGCGTTATATTTTGTCAGTCAGTCGTTTGGTGGCTCACAAAGGTATTCATTATCTTATCAAGGCATTCAATGAACTGGAAGACACAAATAAGATTCCGAATAATTTCAAATTGGTCATCGTCGGCTCATCCGCGTATACGGAGGAATATGAAAAATTTCTGAAAGTGCTCGCCAGTGGACGGAGTAATATCATCTTTACGGGTGAACAGACAGAAAAGGCACTTGAAGAATTGTTTTCACACGCATATCTTTTCGTGCAACCATCAGAAGACGAAGGATTGTCCTTGGCTCTTCTTGAAGCGATGGGACACGGCCTCCTGCCACTTGTCAGTGATATCCCCGCCAATCGTGAGGCTATCGCTCATACGGGAGTATTCTTTCTCAACAAAGATGTGAATAGTCTGAAGAAAGAACTTGCTTATTTCATCAATCGTCCCGATGAGGTGACAGCGTTCGGGAAGATGGCTAGAGAACGCATACACACACATTATAGCTGGGAAGCCATAGCGCAGAAGACACTTGAAGTATATGAGGACTCCTTACATAAATATAGTAATACGAAAGAACACTATGCTCCGTATCATACGAAATAAATTGGCGACATCCTCTCTCGGTCGTGCCTTTGTTGTAACATTTTTTTTCGTTACACTGGCAGCGGGTCTTTTTTGGCTCGATTTTTTCCGGAGTTACAGTGCAGAAGTGACTGTCCTTATCGTTCCGAAATCCGGTACGACACAGACGTTCGAAGGTGTGGCGGACAATATGGCAGAGCTGACAGGCACACTTTCATTTTATGATCGAGTACTCGCGGGGAATGATTTGATAGACGATGATTTCGCTTCATATGCTCCGGATAAACGTAAGGAGCAATGGAACAATATTGTTTCAGTAACAAAACAAAACAAGAGCGGAGTTCTCGTCATTCGAGCGATCGGAGATACGCAGGAGCGGGCGAAATGGCTGGCTTCACAAACAGCACAGACGATGTTTTCAGTCGCTGGTTTGTACTACAATGTGAAAACGGATATTGATATGCGCATCGTCGATGGCCCTCTTGTTTCTTATACCGTTGAGAGACCGTTCTTTTATGCAGGAGTCAGTCTTCTAACAAGTTTTTCCTTGACAGCTCTTTTTTTCTTCCTTTTGCGTGCAGTACCCGAATTGATCTGGAAAAAGAAAAAAGACATACCTTTTCCAGATACGTATCCTGCACCGGTGCAGTCAGGTTTCGATGAAACTCTTATGAGGCGTGCCTATCCGGAATTCGGCGTGGGAGAGTCCGTTCCTTGGATTGATCCGAAAAAGTTCATTCCCGAAAAACCACACGTACTTTCATTTGAGAATCAGTCTCAGGAGGGGGCGGATGCTTCTTCAGTGTACGGATCTCGCACCGTGAAGCATGCGGAAGCTCCGGTCAATCTGCCGACGGCGTATGATGAGATGGATCTTCCTGTGGCTGACGAAGCATCTCTTCCGTTTGAATTCGAGATACCATCGGACGAAACGAACGCTCCGGAACTGCGGGAAGAAACAATAATGATGACTCCGCAAGAAGAGTTGGTGGCATCTCTTTCGTCTCCAGAACCTGTGCGAGGCGAACCGACACAGGAAGAATACAGACGACGCTTGAATGTATTACTCGCCCATAAAGGAAAATAATGAAAAAATATTCTACTCAATTTTGGACAGTTTTTATCATCGGATCGATCATCTTTCTGTCCGGCTGGTTTGCGTATTGGGAAGTGAAAAATCAGGGATTCGAGAGTCTGCAACGCCTTCTCGGTTTGGTGCCTCTTCCACAAGAAACGAAAACTGATCTGGAGACGGTGATGTATTTGGCCGATGCAGTACTCC
Source organism: Candidatus Moraniibacteriota bacterium (assembly GCA_023261645.1). Lineage (GTDB taxonomy): Bacteria > Patescibacteriota > Minisyncoccia > Moranbacterales > UBA1568 > UBA1568. The sequence goes on from JAHFOO010000002.1 coordinate 13,382, forward strand.
ATACCGACGGGAAAGAGAAGGTATTTTTGATTCTTTTTCAAAATAATTTGGAGTTGCGTCCGGGAGGTGGGTTCATTGGATCATTTGGTATTTTGAAAGTTCGTGATGGTTCCGTCGTCGATTTTTCCGTACACGATACCGGGAATTTCGACGGACGTATCCCGAGCACGGTCGCTCCTCCGTATCCGATGCAAGAAACGCTTCATATCGATTCGTGGAAATTGCGTGATTCGAACTATGCCCCTGATTTTTCTGAGAATGCCAAATGGGCGGAAACGTTCTATCAAATGGGACAGGGACAAGAAAAATTTGATGGTGTTGTCGCGGTGACGACCAATGTACTGACATCGTTTCTTCATGTGACAGGACCGGTAACTATCGATGGTTACCCCGGTACTTACGGTGAAGAGAACGCCATTTTGGATCTCGAATATCAGGTAGAACAGGGATATCTCAAGCAGAATATCGATTTTGGCGAACGGAAATCGGTTATGACCGTACTCGGATTCGGAATCCTTCACCAAGTGAAAGGATTATCGCTCACAAAAAAATACGAATTGTTCAAAGTAGTGCTAGATGATCTGCATAAGAAAGATATCCAATTACAGTTTCAGGACGAGATACTTCAGAAGCAGGTTTCTGCTTCAGGCTTTGACGGTCGTATGGATGACAGCTGGAAGAGCGATTATCTGTTCCTTACGGATGCTAATCTCGGTTCTTTCAAGACCGACTACTTTATGAAGCGTTCCTATGCCTATACCATCGATCTCTCCTCGACTGAGGCGCCCAAGGCGACGCTCGCAGTGACATACAAGAATACGACTCCGGTACAGGATTGGTTCGCGAAGGATTATCAGACGTTTCTTCGTGTGTATGTTCCGCAAGGAAGTTATCTGACTACGGTAACGGGGGCGGCCAAGGATCCTGTGTATGGGACATTCCTGAATAAGAAATATTTCGGGGCACTTGTTCACGTACCGATTTTGACGGAAAAAACAGTCGTCTTCGAATATACGTTACCGCAGGATTTGAAACGTGAGTGGTATGATTTGAAAATACAAAAACAGCCGGGATTGAATGACGTTCCTGTCACAGTCACGATTATCATGAAAGATGGATCCAGAGAAGAGAAACAGTTTGTACTCAACAGGGATACCGTGTTGAGTGAGATCAAAAATTAGCAAAGTTGTTTTTTGCATGTGCACTGTCTGTAAGAATGCCCGATGTGGGTATTTTTGCTTTTGATAAGAGTTTTTGTGGTACAATAAAGTAAAAGTGTCTGTTGTTCCTGAAAATTATCTTTTCTCTCCCTTCTTTCTCCGTCGAACTTTTCCGACTCAGTCGTCGATAAACGTCACTGTCCTGTCGAGACCATCCGTCACGCTCCGTTTCTAATGACACTTTCATCGCAAAAGTTACCGACAGAGAAATAGGAGCAAGAAAAAATAATTTTCAGAAACATCTACTTTTTGTCATAATCTGTGTTCTGAACAAAAATGCATTTCGATATCATCTCACTTTTTCCGGAAAGCTTCACATCCTATTTTGGTGTGTCTATTCTGAAACGTGCACAGGAGGACGGTTTGATCACTGTTTCCACGCACAATCTGCGTGATTTCGCTCACGATAAACATAAAACAGTCGATGACACGCCGTATGGCGGTGGAGCGGGGATGCTTCTTAAAGTAGAACCATTGGCGGAGGCTATTGAATCAGTTGATAATCGACAGCCGACAGATAGCGAAAAATTAAAGACAAGAATAATCTTGTTCTCAGCAAAGGGGAAAGTCTTTACACAATCAGATGCACGGCGATTGATTTCATACGACCGGTTGGTTTTGGTTTGCGGACGCTACGAAGGTGTCGATGAGCGTGTGACGGAGTATTTCATCGATGAGGAATTTTCCATTGGTGAGTACGTTCTGACAGGAGGAGAATTGCCGGCGATGATTGTTGTTGATGCGGTGGCACGGCTCATCTCGGGCGTGCTTGGCAATAGAGAGAGTACGGAAGAGGAATCACACACCGAAGAGGGTATCGTGGAATATCCACAATATACAAAACCGGAAGACTTTCGCGGATACCGGGTGCCGGAAGTGCTTCTCTCCGGACACCATGGCAATATCCTGAAATGGCGGAAAGAAGAATCAAAGAAAGAAACAGCGAAGCATACGAGGAAATCTCTTCAATAAAACATTCGTATGAACAATCGGAGCAATACCATCGATCGATCTTTTCTCGTCGCTATACTGATTCTTCTTTGTATCGGGCTTCTGATGATTGCAAGTGCGGGAGTACTCTATGGTCGGACTCGTTTTGGTGATGCCTACTATTTCTTCAAACAGCAACTCGTAGGATTGAGTGTCGGACTCGTGTTGCTGTATGTTTTCTCGCGTATCGACTATCGGGTATGGAGGCGGTTTGTCACCCCGATATTTTTTGTGGCACTCGGATTGCTTGTTTTGGTATTTGTTCCTGGCTTTGGCACGACAGTATATGGGGCGGCACGCTGGGTACAGATCGGACCTTTTTCTTTTCAGCCATCCGAGGTGATGAAGCTCGCCATCATTCTTTATTTGGCTGCATGGCTCTCGAATAAGGAAAAGAGAAAGACAGCAGATTTTTTTGAAGGGTTTGTTCCTTTTCTTGCAATTCTTTCAATTGTCGGATTTCTTATCATCAAACAACCGGATACGGGAACTTTGGGACTCATATTCCTTGTTTCTCTCTCTATTTTTTTCGCATCAGGAGCCAACATAAAACATATGTTGTATCTTTTTCTTGCCGGGCTTTCGTTCCTCTTTATTCTTATCAAAATGGCTCCATATCGGATGCAACGCTTTTTGGTATATATGAACCCAGGACATGACCCACAAGGACTCGGCTATCAGATGACGCAGGCATTGCTTGCTATCGGATCCGGCGGAATCTTCGGTGCAGGTTTGGGACAGAGCCGACAGAAATTCAATTATCTTCCTGAACCGGTGACGGATTCTATCTTTGCCGTTCTCGGTGAAGAGCTTGGCCTTATAGGCACGATAGTCATCGTCGTACTGTTTCTTTTTGTGGCATACAGAGGGATGCGTATTGCACGTTTCGCATCGGATGAATTCGGTAGGCTTGTGGCGGTCGGTATCGTATCATGGATCGTTTTTCAAGCATTCATCAATATGTCAGCCATCAGCGGACTCATCCCTTTGACGGGCATTCCTCTGCCGTTTATCAGCTATGGAGGCACATCGCTCGCAGTACTGCTCGCATCGATTGGAATCTTGCTTAATATAAGCAAATATTCTACACTGAGAGGAGAAAAGTGATAAGTGATGCAGGAAGAGATGAAAAGAAAAGTCATCCTGTTTCCATTATTTCGTATCTTTTATCTCTTCCCTCATACCTCTCATTGATTATTTTTTATCGTATATCATTTCTCCTATGTCTGACATTACTCGTATAGTATTCACCGGAGGTATTTCAGGAGGGCACACCTTCCCTCTTGTGGCAGTCGCTCGTGCGCTGCGTAAAAAATTCTCTCTGGCTTCATCTGTCGGTGGGAGAGAGACAGAATTCCTCTTCATCGGTTCACAGGGAAGTTTCGAGAATGATGCGATGGTGCAGGAAAATATTCCGACAAAATATGTTCTGACGGGGAAATGGCGACGTTATTTTTCATTATGGAATATTGTCGATCCATTCAAGATACCGATCGGTTTCATCCAAGCATTGTGGTATCTCCTCATTTTTATGCCGGACGCCGTATTTTCGAAAGGAGGATCAGCATCGGTCCCGGTCGTTCTTGCAGCCTGGGTATATCGTATTCCGGTACTTATTCACGATTCAGATGCGGTGGCTGGGCGTGCCAATCGGTTCCTCGCACGTTTTGTATCACGTATCGCCATCGCATATCCGGGCGCCCATAATTTTTTTCCGATAGAGAAAACGATCCTCACCGGTAATCCGATCCGCGAGGAACTCCTTCTCGGTGAGAGCGACCGATTTGTGAAACAGTTCGGACTCTCTCTCGAAAAGCCGATCCTTCTTGTGTTGGGTGGCAGTCAGGGAGCTCAGACTCTGAATGTAGCTGTTCTTCGCATCCTTCCGCAACTGCTTGAAAAAAATATCCAGGTAGTGCATCAGACCGGTAACAAGAACTATGAAAATGTCGTTTCATCAGTGGAAGCATACGGTTTGAAAATCGGTGAAAGCGGTTATGTGCCGAAAGCGTTTCTTTCCGTTCTTGAATTGGCGGATGTACTCAAGGTAGCGACGCTGGTTCTCTCCCGTGCAGGCGCAGGCTCGATAGCGGAATTGGCTGCCCTGAAAAAAGCCTCAATTCTTGTTCCTCTTCTTGGTGCGGCGAATGATGAACAGAGGATGAATGCCTATGATGTAGCCGCTCTCGGTGGGGCGCTCGTTTTGGAAGATACGAATTTGGGCGAACATATTTTATTGGAAAAAATACAAGAACTTCTCTCTCAGCCGGAATTGATGCGATCTATGGGGGAAAAACTTTTTCCTTTCTATCACCCTGATGCGGCAGATGCCATAGCCTCAGGTCTGTACGATCTCATCGAGAACAAGTAACCGCCGACAGAGTTGATAGTTCACGATAAAAAATAGACAAAACACAATTCTCTCTTTTTGTATCGACTGTTTATCGCTTATTGTTTATTGACGTATGTCTGAATCACGTTTGTCTCATTTCAAAAGCGTTCATATGATCGGTATCAAAGGTGCCGGGATGACGGCTCTCGCCGAGCTTTTGACCAAACAAGGGATAGTAGTGACAGGATCTGATACTGAAGAAATTTTCTTTACGGACAGTATTTTAAAGAAACTCAATATCAGATATCAGGAGGGTTTCGATGCCAAGAACATTCCAAACGGAGTGCAGGCGATTATTTATTCAACTGCCTATTCGAAAGAGAAAAATCCTGAATTAGCTGCAGCCTGCATACTCGATATCCCCGTACTCAGTTATCCGCAAGCGCTCGGGATGTTCACTCGTGAAAAACTGACACTTGCTGTGTGCGGTACGCATGGTAAAACGACCACGAGTGCGCTACTGGCAGAAACGCTCAAGTCAACAGGCATCGACCCGTCTGCCATTGTCGGGAGTCGTATTATGAACTGGGAAGGAAATGCGTTGTTCGGTAGTGGAGGGTATTTCGTTCTTGAAGCGGATGAATATCAGAATAAACTTGCGGAGTATGAACCATTTTGTGTCATTTTGACGAGCGTTGATTTCGATCATCCCGACTTTTTCTCTGATAGAGAGAGTTATGAACAGGTGTTCAGAGATTTCGTTTCACGTATTCCGAAGCATGGGGTGCTTGTCTACTGGAATGATCAATCATCTGTCGTGAAAATAGCCGAATCGGCGACGTGTCAAAAAATTTCCTATGGTTTTCTTCCGGGAGCGGATTTTCAGATAAACGAGTATGTCCCTGCGGAGATGGGATTCGTTTTTGATGCGAACGCTCCCAAGCAGACTTTTCAGGTATCACGGAGTAAGCAATCACTTGGGACATTCCAACTGAAACTTGCAGGTACTCACAATACGCAGAATGCGACAGCGGTGCTTGCGCTGTGTGTTCATTTGAAGCAGGATATCGAACGGATCCGCAAAGCATTTGAGAAATTTTCTGGTACCGAACGACGATTCGAATATATCGGTGAGCGGTATGGCGCGCTCATCTATGATGATTATGCTCACCATCCGGAAGAAATACGAGCGACGCTGAAAGCCTTTCGAGAACTCTATCCGAAACGACGTCTGCGTGTCATCTTTCACCCACATACGTTCAGCCGAACGAAGGCTTTCCTGACAGAATTCGCACAAAGTTTTGATGTGGCAGATGAAGTGTCCGTACTCGATATCTATGGAAGTGCACGAGAGATACAAGGAGGAGTATCTTCCCTCGATCTCGTCAATCTCATCAATCGATTCATACCGGACAAGGCCTCTTACGTACCGTCAGAAAAAGATCTCGTTGCTCATTTCGAGGAGACAATGGGACGACAAGATGTTATCATAACACTGGGCGCCGGTAATGTATGGGAAATCTCTCATCATCTGGCGAAGAAGACCGAAAAAAGCGTATAACGGGCATTATCCGATTTTATCGGCACTCCCTCCAGAGGCGGGCAGTCGCTCGGAAACGAAAGCCTGCCTGCTTTCGGCACAGCATACTTCCGTTTCGCTCATTTCCCTGTCTGCCGACAGGCAGGGTTTGGTAATAAAAACAAAAATATGTTCACTCTACGAAGAAATGTTTCGCTTGCACCACTGACGACTTTTCATATAGGTGGGAAGGCAAGTTATTTCACAAAAATAGCCGGTGCTCTCGAGCTTGCATCAGCTATCGAATATGCCGAGGAAAACAATCTCCCCGTATTTATTCTCAGCGGGGGAAGTAATGTTCTTTTTTCGGACAAAGGATTTTCGGGTATGGTGATTCAGATGATGGACGGCGGGATAAAAGTATCGGGAGAGAAACTTCTCTGCGGTGCCGGAGTAGTGCTTTTGACTGTTGTGAAAACTGCCTGTGATGCGGGGTTGTCCGGCATAGAGAAATTGGCAGGCATTCCGGGATCTCTCGGTGGGGCGGTTCGCGGGAATGCCGGAGCTTTCGGAACAGAGATCGGTAACGTGATCAACTCTGTCAAAGTGTACAATACGGATAGCGGGATGGTAAAAGAATATAGTCAGAAAGAATGTGCATTCAAATACCGCACCAGTATCTTCAAGAAGCATCCTGAACTCATTATTCTCTCCGTGGAGATAAGATTGGTGCCCGGCGACAAAGACTTGCTTCTCAGAACAGTCGATGAGACGGTTGCGATACGTGAAGCAAAACACCCGCAGACACTTCGTTGTGCCGGATCATTCTTTATGAATCCGATCGTGAAGGACGAGAAACTGCGTGAAGAATTCAAGAACGATACGGGTGTCTCCGCGAAAGATGACAAGTTACCGGCAGGGTGGCTCATCGATTATGTCGGATTGCGTGGCAAGAGAATCGGCGGAGCGATGATAAGTGATAAGCATCCGAATTATCTTGTGAATGTAGACGATGCCACAGCAGAAGATGTCGTGATGCTCGCAAGCTTCGTCAAGACACGTGTCCGTGATGAACTCGGTATACGACTGAAAGAAGAAGTGCAGTATGTCGGTATGTGATATGCTTATGTCATTTCAGTGTAAATGGGAATTTATTTTTCAATAAAATTATGGATCAGGAAATGGAGCAGAGGTTCAAAGAACAAGATGAAAAACTCGATCGTATTTATATATCAGTCGAGAAGACGAGGAAATATTTTTTGTGGACACTTGTCGCCACGATAGTCGCTTTTGTCTTGCCTCTTATCGGTTTGGCCTTCGCCATACCATTTTTTCTCAATACGCTCTCCAGCGCGTATGGCCTGTAGAATCGAGTATGGTATAATGGGAATGTAATCCCTTAACATACAAAGATATGACTATGCGTTTTTTGTTTCGAGGAATAGAGATCGATGAGAAAACAAGAGATTATATATTGAAGCGGATCGGGAGGATAGAGAAGCTTGTGGACAAAGTAACGATTTTCGAAGTCGAAGTCAGTCAGGACAAAAAAGGAAAATTCCGGGTAGAGGTGATGGTGAAGACACCTCACGACACCTATCGAGCCGAAGAGATGACGGAAAGCGTCGAAGGATCTACTGATATAGTCATCGATGCACTGGAAATCCAAATCGCGAAGAAGAAAACAAAAAGTCACGATCTGAAACTGCGTGGTAAGCGTTCCATCAAGAAGAAACTCGTGGTGGATAAGGCTGCACGATTCTGATTGATTTCGAAAGAGGTATTGTTTGAAAACGAGTATTAAAAAGAACTCTGGTTTTTTTCTGTGCTCGTGGATGTCTTTGACGTTATGATGGATTTCTGATACAATATAGTGGTATATTTTCCCTTTTTAAAGCCATAAATTATGTCATTTTTTGAAAAAATATTCGGTTCGAATGAGCGTGAGGTGAATAGATTCCGTCCTCTGGTAGAAGCGACGAACGCTTTCGAGCCTGCTCTCCAAACACTCTCGGACGATGCGCTCAAAAACAAGGCACAGGAATTCAAAGATCGTCTGGCGAAAGGAGAGACATTGGACGATCTTTTGCCGGAAGCTTTTGCTGTTGTACGTGAGGTCGCGAAGCGAGTGATCGGTGAACGCCATTATGATGTGCAGTTGCTCGGAGGTATCGCTCTTCATCATGGGAAAATCGCTGAAATGAAAACAGGAGAAGGAAAGACACTCACATCGACACTGCCGATTTATCTCAACGCTCTCGCCGGTAATGGCGTCCACGTCGTGACGGTCAATGATTATCTCGCCAAACGCGATTGCAATTGGATGGGGCAGGTATATGAAGCACTCGGCCTTTCGACTGCCTGTATCGTTGGACAGAATACTTCTTATCGATATGTTTCTACTGTTGCCGATACCGATGCGGTGAGTGTCGAGATGGAAAATCTCATTCCAGTGACACGTCGCGAAGCATACGAAGCCGATATCACCTACGGCACGAACAATGAATTCGGTTTTGATTATTTGCGTGACAATATGGTGTCTTCGCTCGAAGAGATGACACAACGAGAACTCTTTTATGCCGTTGTCGATGAAGTAGACTCCATTCTTATCGATGAGGCTCGTACCCCGCTTATCATTTCCGCACCGGACAGTGAATCGACGAAATTGTATGAGAAATTCGCTCGGATCGTACCGCAACTGAGGGAGGCGAAGCCGAAGTCCGTTCAAAATCCTTCGAACACGTCTTTGCAGAGCGATATGAGCGGAGATTATATCGTGGATGAAAAGATGAAAGTTGTGACGCTGACCGATGAAGGAATGAATCGTGTCGAGAAACTTCTGGGTATGGGAAATATCTACGCCTCCGGCAATGTGGAATATGTCCATCATCTGGAACAGTCACTGAAGGCCCAGGTCATTTTCAATCTGGATCGAGATTATGTCGTGAAAGACGGTCAGGTGATCATCGTCGATGATTTTACAGGACGTCTTCAGCCGGGACGGAGATATAGCGAGGGATTGCATCAGGCTATCGAGGCCAAAGAAGGCGTGGCGGTACAACGTGAATCCCGTACACTGGCAACGATCACTTTTCAGAATTATTTCCGTCTGTATGACAAACTTTCCGGGATGACCGGTACAGCCATCACGTCTGCAGAAGAACTGGCGAAAGTATACAAACTCGATGTGGTGGAAATTCCGACCAACCGAGTATTGGTGCGACGCGATTTGCCGGATATCGTTTACAAAACCGAAGAAGCGAAGTATCGGGCTATCGCCGATCGAGTGAAAGAAATTCATGAAAGAGGCCAGCCAGCCCTCATCGGAACAGTCGCTATTGAAAAATCAGAATATCTGAGTACGCTTCTGACACGTGAAGGAGTTTCTCATGAGGTGCTCAATGCCAAGAATCACGAGCGTGAAGCGACTATCATCGCCAATGCTGGGCAGAAAAATTCTGTCACTATCGCAACCAATATGGCCGGTCGTGGTACGGACATCAAATTAGGGGACGGTGTGCGTGAAGTAGGCGGTCTTTTCATCATCGGCACCGAACGTCATGAAGCACGCCGTATCGACAATCAGCTTCGAGGTCGTGCAGGCCGTCAGGGCGATCCAGGTGCGTCACAATTCTATGTTTCTCTCGAAGATGAGTTGATGCGTCGTTTCGGCGGTGAGAAGATGAAAAGTATGATGACGACACTCGGGCTTCCTGAAGACGAGCCTATTCAGAACGGACTCATTTCCAAGACAATCGAGAGCGCTCAGTCAAAAATCGAAGGCTATAACTTTGATATGCGCAAGCACGTCTTGGAATATGATGATGTGATGAACAAACAACGTGAAGTGGTCTATCGTAAACGAAAGAGTGTCCTCGAGCTCAGTTCTTTCCGTGATGAGACGCTGCACCTGCTTTCTGAGGAATTGGATCATATCATCAGTTTCCATACGGCCAGTGAGGAATCACAGTGGAATACGAGAGAAATCGTTGCAGAAGCCAATGGAATGTTTCCTGCTCTCGATGAGAAAGAAACGATGAAGCGTTTGGAAATAATCCGTGAGGATCGTTCCAAAGATGACGTGGAGAAAAAAGGTTTGATTCTCGAGTATCTCATAGGCGAAGCAAAAAAAGCATATATCGAAAAAGAAATATCCTTCAGCAAGGATATGTGGAATAGTATCCAGAAAGCTCTGTATTTGCGTTCGCTTGATACGTTGTGGATGAACCATCTCGATGCGGTGGATTATCTCCGTCAGGGTATCGGACTCCGTGGCTATGGGCAACGTGATCCGCTCATCGAATACAAACGCGAAGCCTACGATTTGTTTCTAGGGTTGATGGATGCCGTTCGCAAAACTTTCTTGACGACTATCCTGAAGATTGTCCCGAATATGAATATTCCACAGAAAGAAACGCCACGCGAGGTACAGTTTCAGGGAGCGAGTGAAGATATCGAGCAATTCCAGGACAGTAAACAGCTGACAGCGGGTGGTGAATCACAGAATACAAATACCGAACCGCAGAAACCGATCATCAATGAGAATACGGTCAATCGTAATGATCCTTGCCCGTGTGGTTCAGGATTGAAATGGAAACGTTGTGGTATGATCAATGCATCAGAGCATAAAAAATAAGAAATTCTGCCCGTCGAGGTGAGTGTCTAGGAAGTAAAAATATTTTTGGCAATAAAAAATCCTCGACATTTTATGAAGAGGAAGGGAGAGCGAGGAGGGGTTTTGGGTTGGGGGATAAAAACGTTGTTTTATTGTTGTGGTATCTAAAGTAGATACCGACTTCCCTCAAATGTCTCCTCCATCTCCTCGCACATAAAGTATACCACGCTTATCATTCTGTGCAAGTACACGAATTTGAGGCTTATACAAAGTAATAAATACTATGAAATACAACAAACTCGTGCGAGATAGAATAATTGAAATCATTGAGAGGAAGGGAGAAAAAGCATCGTATCACACTGCCACTGACGAGGAATACCGACAGAAATTGAATGAGAAATTACGCGAAGAAGTGGATGAATTTTTAGAATCGGAAAATAAAGAAGAAATGGCAGATATTTTTGAAGTGATAACATCTCTCCTCAAACTGAGTGGCTGGAGCCTCGAGGAAATTGTTTCATTGCAAAAAGAGAAATGTGAGAAGCGTGGAGGATTCGATAAAAGGATTATTCTTGAAGAATCATAAATATGACAAAGAAAATAATGACACTGTGTTTGATCGTGAAAGATGACAGCGTTTTGCTCGGTATGAAGAAGCGCGGTTTCGGATCGGGGAGATGGAATGGTTTTGGTGGAAAATTACACGAAGGAGAATCTGTCGAAGATGCTGCCAAGCGTGAAACGACCGAAGAATGCGGTATCGTTATTCAAACGATGGAGAGAGTCGGTATCCATGAATTCGAGTTTGAGAAAGAAAGAGGAGCAATCCTCGAAGTGCACGTTTTTCGTGTGGACGCTTTTTCAGGTGAACCTGAAGAAACAGAAGAAATGCGACCGGAGTGGTTTGGTTTTTCAGACATTCCGTACGACACGATGTGGCCCGATGATCGATACTGGTTGCCACTTTTTCTTGCCGGGAAAAAATTCCGGACAAAATTTCTTTTTGGTGAAGGAGACAATGTTCTGGAAAAGGAAGTTTCAGAGGTGGAGAATATCTGAGAAGATTGCTTTCTCACTATCTTTAGTCTATACTTGCTTTTGTTTGAGCTGAAATAATGGGCCTGTAGTCTAGCTTGCCCCGTCACCTATTTAGGAAAGAATGTTCTATTGAGTGAGTTTTAAGACGTAGTCGCCAAACGGCTTTTGCTAACAACCAGAGAATATTTTTGCTAGAATAGGTGACGGGGTGAAGTAAAACAGTGCATTTTCACCCCAGCACCAAAACTTTTTTGTTTGGGCTTGTAGTATAGTGGTAATACGCTGCATTCGCATTGCAGAGACGCGAGTCCGATTCTCGCCAAGTCCACATAGGATTTTTAAAGAAGTTTTGGTAGCGGGGCACGTTGCACATTTACCTGCCGTAGGCAGGGGCGCGAGTTCCCCTCCGAAGGCGGGCAGGGATTCCGCCCAGGTCCACCAAAATTTATCAAAGAAGTTTTGATAACATAGCACATTGCTGATTGGTCTGGAGTCTCCTATACTGTCGACAGACAGGGATTCTTCCTGGATCCACAAAATAAGTTTAATACATATTGAATTCAGATGAACAAGAATTCTCCACATATACTTAATACGTCTTCGAATCTTCTTGGATTCACCTTCCTTGTCCTTACTTCGATGAAAGGATTTGGGATTACCCAAGGAAGTTTTATTGGGGAGATAATTTCACTGTGTGTTGCGCTTTTTGCTCTGAGTAGTTTTTTCTCTTTTTCGTCGATGCATATAAAATCAGGTGAGAGAATCATACGGTACGAAACAATAGCCTCATATATTTTTTTAAGCGGATTATTTGCAATTACGATTATCTCCGTCCTTTTGGCTTTTGATATCATTATTTTGAAGAAATAGGTCTTTCTTTTGGAAGAAACACGTATCTGAGTCTCTCGTTCCGCTATTGGAGTGATGGAGTTGCCAAAATGTCTCATTTCGAGTAGACTGGTTCAAGTAATAGGTTAGCGTATATTCAGATATGAAAGTCATTCTTTTGCAGGATGTGAAGAATTTTGGTAAGGCCGGTGAAATCAAAGAAGTGCGTAGCGGGTACGGATTCAATTTTCTGTTGCCGAAAGGCTTGGCAGAATTCGCCACTCCGGTCGCCATCAAGCAGGCGGAGAAATCGGTTGCCAGACATCATGAAGAAATCGGCGTGATGACTGACTCTTTCAAGAAACGAGCAGAAGAGCTCTCAGGAAAGAAAGTGACCATCAAGACAAAAGCGGAAAAAGGAAAATTGTTCGGTTCCGTCGGACGAGAAGAAATCGTGAGTGCTTTGCAAGAAGCAGGTATAACGATAGAAACTGAGTTCATAGGTATCGAAAAACCGTTCAAGGAGGTCGGAACGTTTCCTGTAGAGGCAGATTTCGGACACGGGGTAAAGTCTTCTTTCGAAGTCATCATCAAAGCCGAGTGACATCACTTGAGAAAGTATTTTGACAAAAGCCACTTCCTTCATCCGGAACAGTGGCTTTTTCTCTGTAAAATAATTTTTTCCAAATATGGCAAAAACAAAGAATAAACATATAAAATATATCTTCGTCGTCGGTGGTGTGATGAGCGGAGTTGGGAAAGGGATCACTACTTCTTCGATTGGCAAGATCTTACAATCGCGCGGGCTTCACGTCACGGCGTTCAAGATAGATCCGTATATCAATGTCGATGCAGGCACGATGAATCCGACTGAACACGGAGAGGTATTCGTGCTCAAGGATGGATATGAAACGGATCAAGATATGGGGAATTATGAGCGTTTCCTCAATATCGAGCTTTCTCGGGATAACTATATGACCACGGGAATGGTGTATAAATCTGTCATCGAGCGTGAACGCAATCTCGAATATGCAGGAAAATGTGTCCAGGTGGTGCCACATATTCCACTCGAAGTGATAGCACGTATCAAAAAAACAACGAAGAAAGACGGTGCCGATGTGGCCATCATCGAAGTCGGTGGAACGGTCGGCGAGTATGAGAACATCCTTTTTCTTGAAGCCATTCGGATGATGAAAATTGAAAGCCCTGAAGATGTCATCACGGTGATGGTGAGTTATATCCCCACGCCATCGACCATCGGTGAGATGAAGACCAAACCGACACAACACGCTGTCCGCACTTTGAATGGGACAGGAGTCCAGCCGGATATCATCGTGGCTCGTGCCAGCCGTCCGCTTGATGAGAAGCGCAAAGAGAAGATTGCTGTCTTTTGCAGTGTCCGTAAAGAGGATGTGATCAGTGCGCCGGATGTGGAGAGTATCTATGATGTCCCTTTGAATTTCGAGAAAGACCATCTGAGTGCCATTCTGTTTCATAAACTTGGATTGAAAATGAGAAGAGAGAACGGTACCTTGAAAGAATGGGAGAAAATCGTGAAGCGTATTCATTCCGCCGAGGGTGGAGTCCATATCGGTATCGTAGGAAAATATTTCAAAACCGGTGATTATGTTTTGAGTGATGCATACATAAGTGTGATCGAGGCGCTCAAGCACGCAGCCTGCAAGGTAGGGAGAAAAGCGATTCTCACATGGATCGACAGCACTGATTTCGAGGAAGATCCGAAGAAACTTGCGGAACTGGAACAGTATGATGGAATCATTATTCCCGGCGGTTTTGGGAAACGAGGTATCGAAGGCAAGCTTGCTGTCATTCGCTACTGTCGTCTGAAGAAATTGCCATACTTCGGTTTGTGTTACGGAATGCAACTTTTGGTCGTGGAATACGCGCGGGATGTTTTGAAGTTGAAAGATGCTCACAGTACGGAAGTCAATCCTGCTACCGTATACCCCGTGGTGGATATTATGCCGGAACAGAAGGAAAATATGCGGAAGAAAAATTACGGTGCAACGATGCGTCTGGGGCATTATGAAGCGAAGATCATAGCAAAAACTCTCGCACGAGAGGCATATGGGAAAGAGAGTGTTCTGGAACGTCATCGGCATCGCTATGAGGTGAATCCGGAGTATGTTGATGATTTGAAGAAAGGCGGACTCATTTTTTCCGCGACTTCGCCCGATGGAGTACTGATGGAAATCGCCGAACTGCCGAAAAAGAGACATCCATTTTTCCTCGCTACGCAATTTCATCCGGAATTTCAATCATCTCTGCTTCATCCTCATCCTTTGTTCGTCGCTTTCCTCAAGGCCTGTATGAAAAAACAATAAGTTTGATTTATTGACAAATGTATACCCTATTGATACTGTGTTTTCACAGATGAGTAACAACAATTGGTTATGGACCTCGGTACGGTTGAGGCAACTGATTGGTCGAATGCTAGGCTGCTGCGTAGAATAGGTACGAGGCTTTGAGGGTTTGCTTTTGGGTAGACCGGAACGGAGCCGACAGTGAAATAGTACTCTGTAGCCGAAAGGGGTTCGAGAGGTTTCCTTGCAGGAGATTGTCATCTGTAGAAGGAGTTGTTAAAAACCTTGACAACTCCTTTTCTCTTTTTCATTCTTCTCTTTCGTATGTTACAATTATGTCAAGAAGAGGAGGATGTGTTCGTATGCCGTGTTTTTTTGTATTTGATTCGCCAATAATGCTTACGCAAAATAACTTCAAAAAATTTTACGCCATATCACTTGCTTGGCAACTGGGATTTTTCATCGTATTGCCTATCGTTGGATTTCTTTTTCTGGGTTTCTGGGTAGACAAGGCGTTCGGGACAACTCCATTTTTTATGTTGGTTGGCTTGCTCATCGGAATCGTAGGGAGCGTATATGAAACGTATCACTTGCTTATTCCGCTGATAAGAAATAAGGATGATGCTTAATATCAGTTTGCAATCGGAATATATCGTCTCGTTGTTCGGAGTTGCTCTCACGAATACGTTCGTGACGTCACTTCTCGTTACATTGCTTCTCGGCAGTCTCGGTATCTTCTTCTTTTTCAAACAACGGACACACGAGAATGTGTTGGTGAATGGTATCCGTATACTTATCTATGAACTGCTTCTCCTGACTGATATGGTGACACAAGAGCGCGAGCTGTCAAAAAAAATCCTACCGCTCATAGCGACATTTTTTCTCTTCATTATCACGGCAAATCTTCTGGCTTTAATTCCGGGTTTTTTCGGATCCTTCTATGTTCAGGAATCCGCTGGCAGGTTCGCATTGCTCCGCTCCCCGAATAGCGATCTTACGACGACGCTTGCTCTCGCATTGTTTTCAGTGCTTTCAATACAGTTCTTTTCATTTCATGCCCTTGGTATGAAACGGTATGTGCGTCGTTTTCTCGATCTCACGGGGCCGATCAAATTTCTTCTCGGTTTTTTCGAAATGCTTTCCGAAGGAGTCAAGATACTCTCATTTTCTTTCCGTCTTTTCGGGAATGTGTTCGCCGGAGAGATATTGTTGTTGGTAATCGCTTTCTTGATACCCTATATCATTCCGTTGCCATTTATGTTTCTGGAGGTTTTCGTCGGAATCGTGCAAGCATTCATATTTTCTATGCTGACGCTAGTGTTTATCAAGACGAGCACGATTCGTCATGTTGAAGTCAAAGCAGATTGAGTTTATAATGGAAAAGCAGTTAAATTATAAAGACATAAACATATGACAGAAAACGCTTCTGCCTTTGCGATTGCTATCGGAACTATCGGTCCGGCGATTGCTATCGGCATGATTGGTGCCGCAGCCCTTATCGGTATGGCTCGTAACCCTCAAAACTCTGATAAAATTCAGATCTCGATGATTATCGCAATCGCCTTCGCTGAAGCCATCGCTATCTATGCTCTCGTAGTTGCGCTGATATTGAAATTCGTTCCCTAATTCGAAGGATTGTAACTTTTTTTCTTATGCATTTTCTTGGAAGTCTGGGAATCGATTGGAAACTGCTGATCGCACAGATGGTGAATTTCGGATTGTTGCTCTGGTTGTTGAAGAAGTTTTTCTATCAACCGATTATTGAACGCATCGAGATTGACGAGAAGACTATGCTGGAGGCTCAGACGCTGAAAGAGTCTTTGGAAAAAGATCGGAAAGCCTTTGCGGTGTATCAACAGACCGAAACAACCAAGGTGAAAGAGAGGGCGAGCGAAATCATCAAGGAGGCGGAAAATATTGCCAAAGAACTGGAAGCACGCACATTGAAAGAAGCTGAGACGGAACGGCAGGCAGTCGTAGCGCAAATTCGATCTCGTTTAGAAGACATTGATCATGCAGAAACAAACAAAAAATAACACACAGGAAGCCGGACACATTCTGTCTTTTTTTTCAGGTGTCGCCAAACTTACTGGACTGCCACATGTATTTTTGCATGAAGTGCTTGTAGATGTTTCAGGAAAACGTGTGGCCCTCGTACTCGGTTTCAGACAGAATTTCGTAGAAGCGCTTTTTTTCGATGAATCTTTCGATCTGGAACAGCTCGTGTTCCGGAGCGGTGAACTTTTTTCCGTACCGATTGCGGAACATACTATCGGACGGATTACTGATGGCTTCGGTCTGGCTTCGGATGGACTCGGAGATATGACCGGAGAGATGGTGAAGGTGTTCCGACAGGCACCGCCTATTTTCGATCGTGAGCCCGTGACAACACCGCTTTCGACCGGTATCAAAATCATCGACACGAGCTTACCTCTCGGCCGAGGTCAACGCGAACTGATAATAGGAGATCGAAAACTCGGAAAAAGCACGCTAGCGATAGACATCGTACTGAATCAGAGGCATGTTCAATCTCCGGTTTACTGCATCTATGTGCTCTGTGGACAGAAAGAAAGCAAAGTACAGGAAGTCGTCGCTCTTTTTGAAAAACACAATGCTTTTTTGTATACGACAGTTGTCGCTTCGACAGCGGGAGCCTCGTTTGCTGAACAATACTTGGCACCGTTTGTCGGATGTTCGATCGGAGAATATTTCCGTGATCGAGGCAAAGATGTCCTTATTATTTATGATGATCTTTCCAGTCATGCAAAAGCATACCGCGATATCGCGCTTCTTCTCGAGCGTGCACCAGGACGGGAGGCATATCCCGGAGATGTTTTCTCTCTGCATGCCGGCCTTCTCGAACGAGCAGCGAAACTTTCAGAAGCGAAAGGAGGAGGATCGTTGACTGCGTTACCGATTGTCGAGACTCAAGAGGGCGACATCACTTCTTTTATACCGACAAACATAATCTCTATTACGGATGGGCAAATCTATCTGGAACGCGATCTTTTCGAGAAAGGATATTTTCCGGCTATCAACATCGGTCTATCAGTTTCCCGTATCGGTTCTCAGGCGCAACCAAAAGTATTGAGGAGTGTGGTGGGCGGTATCCGGCTAGGACTGTCTCAACACAAAGAACTGATGAAACTGACGCAACTTGAGACAGTGGTGAGCGATGAAGCAAAAGAAAAGATTCATCATGGTGAACTGATTCTTGAGTTATTGAAACAGCGGAAGCATACGAATGTCTCTTGGCCGGAACAAGTTATTTTGTTCTATACTATCAAAGCCGGACTTTTCGATGATATCGAGAAGGAGAAATGGAGCAGTTTTGAGACGCTTCTCTTGGAGTTGATTCGAAGTGTGTATCCGATTGTTCTTGAGGAGATCGAAATGGACGCATTCGATGCTGTTATCAAAAATAAAATCAAGCAGATTACCGAAGACTTCAAACAAGAATTTGAACAACACTAGGCTATGCAGAATTCATTCTCATATAAGGATCAGATAAGCGGATTTCAGAATGTTTCTGAAACTGTGAAGGTTATCGAAAAGATAGCTGCTTCTTCCGTACATCGCCTCAAGGAAGACGTGCATTGCCTGAAGGAATATACGACCGAATTGGAACTGACGCTTGAAAAATTATCATTGTCGTATGAGGAACACGAGCATTCTTTTCTCAAACAGCATACCTCTGGCAAGAAAGCATTGATTCTTTTGACCGGAGACCGCGGTCTCGTCGGCGGTTTATGGCATATGTTGATCAATACATTTCTCGACCATGCATCGGAATATCAGACGTTCATAGTGATTGGCGCTAAAGGTGAATACTATCTGCGTGAAGAAGATATTATGATTGAACGGACATTTTCCAGCGCATCGGATGTCGATCAGATGACTGAATATATTTTTTCTGCCTTCGAACAAGGACGCTTTTCTCATGTTGATGTCCTGTATCCTGAATTTTTTTCTTTGGCCGATCAGAAGCCTCGTCTCGTCCAATTCCTGCCATTCGTATTCGCACAGAAAAAACAGGAAACGGATGATGATGTTTCATCGGGACTGCAGACCTTCGAACCATCAAAAAGTAAAATTTTCAGTTGGTTCCTGTTGCGGTATATCGAGACATCTTTCCGCAAGCTCTTTATGGAAACAAAACTCTCTGAACTTTCTGCAAGAATGATTACCTCGGAACGAGCCAGTACCAAGACGGAAGAATTGATACAACGACTCACGCTTCAAAATATGAAAGAACGTCGTCGTATACTCACACAAAAACAGCTTGAAAGTTTTACTGTTCATATGTTGTAGCCTATGAAAAATATCAAAGGAACCATCATCTCAATCAGGGGAGGCGTAGCCGAGATTTCCTTTACAGGGACGCTTCCGCCGGTACATACATTGCTTTCCACCGTGATACACGGAGCCATCTTTGAAGTTATGGAGAAAAAAGATCTAGAGACGGTGTGGGCGATCGCCTTATCGTCATTAGACGGTATCGAACGTGGCAGTCAGGTGGTCGGAAATGGAAAGATAATCGAAATGGCTTTGAGTGAGCATATTCTTGGACGTATGTTCGATATGTTTGGGAACCCTGTCGATAATCAGGAATTTTCCGGTACGCAACAGATGCCACTATATAGCGATTTTTTAGCTAAAGCAGATATCTTTCAGAAGCAGGACCAGGGCATTCTTGAGACCGGTATCAAAGTGATAGATTTGCTGACACCTTTTCATCTTGGGGATAAAATAGGTTTGTTCGGCGGTGCAGGCGTCGGAAAAACGGTGCTTATCAGCGAACTCATTCACAACATAGCTCTCAAAGATATGGGGTATTCGGTATTTGCCGGTATTGGTGAACGCATTCGTGAGGGCAATGATCTTTATCTGACACTAAAATCTCTGAATGTTCTCAAGGATGTTGCTCTTTATTTCGGCCAGATGGATACTCCTCCGGGAGTACGTGCCAGGGTTGGTTTGTCTGCAGTGACTGCGGCAGAATTTCTGCGGGATCATATGAAAAAGAACACATTTTTGTTTATCGATAATATTTTTCGGTACACGATGGCGGGTATGGAAATCGGCGCTATCCTTGGAAAAGTTCCTTCCGAGTTGGGATACCAGGCAACATTGGAACATGATCTTTCATTGTTACAGGAACGCATATGTTCATCCGAAGACCATGCTATCACCTCGATTCAGGCAGTGTATGTGCCGGCTGATGATCTGACTGATCCGGCTGTTGTCGCTATCTTCTCACACCTTGATGCATCGCTCGTATTGTCTCGCACTATTGCCGAGAAAGGTATCTATCCTGCTGTAGACGTGTTTCGTTCAAGCTCGCTCGGTTTGGACAGAGAGGTCGTCGGTGAACGTCATTTCGAAATTGCGATGCAGGTAAAATCTGTGTTTCAACAACATCAAGAGATAGCTCATATCATTGCCATTCTTGGAATCGATGAACTCTCGCGGGCGGACAGAATCGTCGCACGAAGAGCAGAGCGATTACAGCGTTTTCTGACACAACCACTTTTCGTAACTGAAATGTTCAGCGAACAAAAGGGTGTGTATGTGCCACTTGAAAAAACACTCGAGGGATGCGAGAAAATTCTGAACGGTGAATTCGATAATACGGAACTTGAAGACCTTTATATGATAGGAACGATTGATGGAGTGAAACGAGTATGACGAAACGATACCTCGATTGTATCTTTACGACTGCTCAAGAGACGACTCGCTATGAGAAGATTGTCAGTGTAACGCTCCCGGCTCTTTTCGGCGAAATGCAATTTTTACCTGGTGCCGGAGAAGCCTTCTCTCTTCTCCAGGCAGGAAATGTCATTTTACAGCGTGTTGGTATGTCGTCATTGTCAATCTCGATTTCCGATGGTGCTTGTCATATGTGCAACGACCGTATTGTCGTTTTTTATAAAGAGTAAGCGAGATCGAATCTGTACAGCGAACAGAGATCATTTCTCGAAAAAAACTCTCCTTTCAAAGAGAGTTTTTTTGTAGATTCAGAGAGCGAGTCTGTTATTTCTTGGCTTTCGTCATTTTTTCCGGGATGACGTTGACAAATGTTCGCAAAGCGAGTTTTCCTGTGAAATCTTTCATTTTCTTCGACTGAAACTCCACAATGCCATTCACGAGAGCAAAAAGAGTATCGTCTTCACCACGTTTCACGTTTCTTCCTGGGTGGAATTTGGTGCCACGCTGACGGACGATGATATTGGATGTTTCGACTGTTTGACCACCATAAATCTTGACGCCAAGACGTTTGGAAATCGAATCACGGCCGAGGGCGGTAGTTCCGCCTGCTTTTTTATGTGCCATACGAGGAGAGCTTACAAATTACCGATGATTTGATATACTGAATGAATATAGCAATAATAGACGGCTTTGTCAATCCCGCACTGATTTTCTGTTTAAGCTCAAGTGTATGATAATATCTATGGAGACTGGGGGATTTAATAAAAATTAGTGTGGGACCAATGTTTCATTTCACTTTTTTTCATAATGGGAAAGACTGGCTGATAAGCCATCGGAAGAATCTGTTTCTTTTGGCGGGTATTTCTGTTTTTGGAACACTTACCTTTGAAAGTGGTTTTTTACGAGGAGAAATCTCTCAATCCAAACCACTTGTCGTATCGATTCCCGCATTGATAGAGCCATCTGGTACAACTGATACAGCTGGTCCTCGTCAAGAGGTGGAGGCAGGAGGAGTAGAGAGAGTCGCCTCACAATCAAACGAGAAACAGGTTGTCGGAAGTTGCCCTTTGGTAGGAAGTCGTAATTCGAACAAGTATCATCTTTCTACGTGCGCCGTTGCCAAAAGGATCAAGCCGGAAAACAAAGTGTGCTTTTCATCGAAAGAAGATGCTGAGAAACGTGGTTATATCGCCGGCTGTGTGAAATAATTGTAGGAAAGATGGAAGGAGTGTGTCTGCTCGCAAGAGAATACTTTTTGTGACATAATAGGAGAGGATAAAACAAAAAAATGCACAAAGAAAAGCTTAATTATAAGAAGGTACATCTCATCAGCATCATCTCCTTTCTGCTTGGTTTCGTTGATGCCTTCTGGATTTATACGCTTTCGACATATTTTTCGGAAATTTCCGGTACGGATAATGTGAGTATTTTTTACTTCACCGCTTTTACGGGCGTACTCATTTCCCTTTTTTATCTGCAATCGCTTATTCGTCGAATCGGAAGGGCAAGAATGCTCTATTTTTCACTTGGATTGACGATTCTTCTCAGTGTGCTCCTGACGCGTCTTCCTGCAACATGGCTTTCTGTTCTTGTCGTCCTCTTATTCATTGTAGCGAATGGTACCGTGTGGGTATCGCTTGATGTCTTGCTCGAAGGATTTTCATCTGATGGAATGGCTGGAAGGATCCGAGGGCTTTATCTGACTATTATGAATACCGGTATTCTTGTCGCTCCATTTCTCGCATCCAAAGTATTGAATCATTTTCGCTTTGAAGGAATATTTTTCGTTATCAGTGTCGGATATATGATCGTTTTCCTGATTTCACTCCTCGGATTTCGTAATGACAATGTGATTCCCCGTGAGAGTTTGAAGCCGTGGCAAACGATACGAAAGATGATGCGTGAGAAAAACCTTCTCTATATATACTGCATTTCCTTCGCTATGGAATTTTTCTATGCTTTGATGATTGTCTATACGCCAATCTATCTTCTTAACCTTGGTTTTTCATGGGATCAGATCGGTATCATTTTTACAATTATGCTCATCCCATTCGTACTTTTGGAATATCCTCTCGGTATTATAGCCGACCGGCATCTGGGGGAGAAGGAATTGCTCATCGTGAGCATTATGATAGTCATTTTTTCGACAAGTCTGTTACCGTTCATCGGCCCGCACAGTCTGTGGATATGGGCAAGCATACTCTTTATGACACGTGTCGGAATCGCAGGTATTGAGGTGTTGCGTGACGCTTACTTCTATAAACAGATAGATGGGGATGATTCGGATGTCATAGCCTTTTTCCGTACTTCACGACCGGTAGCCAATATCATCGGAGCTGGTATTTCCGCCATGGCACTTCTTTTTTGGCCACTCCAAAGTGTTTTTTTTATCATCGTTGTTGTGATGATTTTTGCTCTCGTTATCGCTCTTTTCCTCGAAGATACGGAGAGCGAACGGGAAGCCTCGAGACGGTAAGAAACGCCGAAATGTTTCTTGTTTGGAGAATGAGCCAAAAAATGTTAAAATAAGGAAGAAATGAGAGTCGTATTTTCCGGTTTCGTTGTGCTCAAGAGAGAGATTTCAGCTGAGTCCGAAGGGAAGCGACAATCGAAGAGGTAGGAGGAGAATAAAAAAATGACTGAATTTCTATGGCTCGCAAGAGAGTCGTCGGAGTTCCTCTGATCTTTGTATGGCTTATCAAATACATTTAGAACAATTCGAAGGACCGCTTGACCTTCTATTGTCTCTCATCGAAAAAGAGAAACTTGATATCACACATGTGAGTCTCGCAAAAGTTGCTGACCAGTATCTGGAATATCTCAAAGGGGAAGAAACTATTACGCTGTATAATCTCGCATCGTTCCTTTCCATCGCAGCACGTCTTCTTCTCATCAAATCACGGGCTCTCCTTCCGATTCTCGAGTTCAGTGATGAGGAAGAAGAATCGATGGATGATTTGGAAGTGCGCTTGAAAGAATATAAACGTTTCCGTGAAGTGGCCCTGAAGTTGGATGTGTCACTTCGTCGTGGACGAAGCGCTCATGCGAGGGAAAGCTTTTTGGGAACACAGGTAGTATTCTACCCACCGAGAGGATTGACGGTTGCGGATCTGCATTTTCACTTTACGGATGTACTTGGAGAGATTCCTATACTTGAGATACTGCCGGAGAAAGAGATACAAGCAGTCATCACATTGGAAGAGAGAATTATCGAATTGAAGCGAACACTGACGGAACGAGCGGAGACTTCTTTCGCTGATCTGATTCGTTTGAGTACGGATCGGATCGAGGTCATCGTTTCATTCCTTGCCATCCTTGAAATGGTGAAACAGCGTGTCGTTTTCGTGCATCAAGAAAAGGTTTGGAGTGATATCCGTATCAATCGTTTTGCCTCATAAAGAATATGCCCTCCACACATCTTATATCAGCTTTGGAATCCGTATTGTTCATAAGTGGTGAACCGCTTGCTTCTGTGCGTCTGGCGAAGATCATAGGCACCGATGAGTCGACGGTGACCGATTTGCTTCAAGTGCTTATGGAGAGATATGCCAATGATGAGACGTGCGGACTGATGCTTATTGTGAAGGATAGCAAAGTGACACTGGCTACCAAGCCGGAAAATGCCATATTCGTTGAGGCGTTGACCAAAAGTTCTCTCCAAGAAAATCTCAGTAAAGCCGCTCTTGAAGTACTTTCTATCGTCGCTTATCGTTCACCAATTTCCCGTGCCGAGATTGAGGCTATCCGCGGTGTCAATTGTAGTTTTACATTACGTAATCTTCTTCTCCGCGATCTTATCGAACGACAAGATAATCCCGATGATCAGAGAGAATATGTGTATTTCCCGACATTTCGTCTTCTGGAATCTCTCGGATTACAGAGTACGGGAGACCTTCCTGATTACCAGACATTGTCCGTCGATGAACGTTTGAAAATGATTACAGACCTGCCTGAAATAGCACGGATGGGAGAGAAAAATCAGACAGGACAAGAGAAGAGTGATCGAGAAAATGAAATAAAAGAATAAAGAGTATGCGGAAATCAATCATTTTTTTGTCTGCAATCGGAATCATCTCCGTTCTTCTTATAGGCAATGGAGCTCATTTTTCTGCACGTGGAGAAAGTTTGCTTCATTTTTTCTCTAATGATAAAGGGCGCTTTTCAGATTCTCCGGATGGTTTGAATTGGGTTGAAAGAGCACCTTTTGTTACAGAAGACCGTAGTCTGACGAGCGGATTCGTTCCGGAATTGAAGCTTTATGCTCCGCATCTGAGTATTCCGTCGGCACATGCCTCGGTCATTTTGGATGTCGATTCAGGAAAAATACTCTATGCGCAGAATGCCGATGCCGAACGACAGATAGCCTCTCTTACGAAACTCTTTACTGCTACCATCGTGATGGAACGTATCAAGAATCTCGATGAACTTGTGACAATTGATGAGGAAGCCGTGTATGCGGAGGGTACCCGTATCGGCTGTCCACGTTCCGGTTTCTGTAACGGGGAGCGTCTCAAAGTGGGGGAACAGCTGGCTGCACGTGATCTTCTGAAAGCGGCACTTATGAATAGCGCCAATGACTCGGCTATCGCCTTGGGCAAACATATCGGCAAGACGCAGGACGGCTTTGCGAGTATTATGAATGAACGAGCCAAAGAATTGGGATTGACGCACACACATTTTTGTACGCCGTCAGGATTGGAGCCTGATGGACGTGAATCAGAATGTTACTCTTCCGCACTCGATGTGGCGAAAATCGCCGCTCATGCTCTGGAGTTTCCAAAATTATGGGAAATTATGCGCTTGGACAAACAAACCATCACTTCTTCCGATGGGAAATGGAGCCACGAACTTTTCAATACGGATCAGCTCCTCGGTCAATTGCCGAATCTTATCGGAACGAAGACGGGATTCACACCTTTGGCAGGGTATTCTCTTTTGGCAGTAGCGACGGATCAGAGTCAGAAGCATAGAGTTGTTGCTGTTTTGCTCGATGACCCGTATCGTTGGCAGAACATCCAATCGATGTTCGGTTGGAGTTTTCAGGCAATTGATTGGAAATAAAAAATGAAAGTATGGATGTTCAAGTTTCACAGATACAAAGTATTCCCTTGGTGATCAACATCCTTAAGGTTCTTACGACCGGATTTCTGGCATTTTTTCTGGCATTTTTCCTTACACCACTTTGGACACACATCTTGTTCAAGTATAAGATCGGTATCAAAATCAAGGAGAAATCCGTTGATGGTAATCAGTTGACATTCGTCAATAAGCTCCACGCACGCAAACAAGGAACGCCGACGATGGGTGGTGTCATCGTGTGGGTGGCAGTACTTCTTTTGGTGCTCTTATCACATTATATTTTTCCATTTATCGCAGAATGGACCGGTATGAACTTCATCGCGCGTCTGGATTTTTTCAGTCGTGCTCAAGTGTGGTTACCTCTCTTCGCATTGGTGACAGCAGGTATTTTGGGATTGTTTGATGACTATATGAGTGTCCGTGGGTGTGGCACCAACAAGGGTGGCGGTATGCGCTTCGCATTTCGTTTTTGGTGGCTCTTTGTGATTGCCGGAGCAGGAGCTTGGTGGTTCTACTCGAAACTTGGCTGGGATCGTATCCATATTCCGGCTATCGGCGACTTCTCCATCGGCCTGTGGTATATCCCGCTTTTTATTTCCATTATTCTTTTCACGGCTATTTCTTCCAACGAAACTGACGGTTTAGACGGTCTTGACGGAGGCGTACTTCTTACCGCTTTCAGTTCATTCATATTGATTTCTTTCTTGCAGAACAAGATTGATTTGGCAGCATTCTGCGCCGCTATTGCCGGAGCACTTTTGGCTTTTCTCTGGTTCAATATCTATCCCGCACGTTTTTTTATGGGTGATACCGGAGCCATATCGCTCGGTACGACGCTCGGTGTCGTGGCGATGCTCACCAACTCTTCTTTGATTCTTTTTATCATCGTATTCATCTATGTTCTCGAGTCAGGAAGTGCTGCCATACAGTTATTCAGCAAGCGTTTCTTCGGACGTAAGGTTTTTCTCGCAGCACCGCTCCATCATCATTTCGAGGCCAAAGGATGGGTTGAACCGAAGATTGTTATGCGAGCATGGATTTTCACGGCATTTACCGCCTTGATCGGACTTATAATCGGCATCCTGGGTATGGGAAGATTACACTTCTAATTCTTCTAATTTTAAAAAATATGTCACTGAAACATATTGAACAAGGCAATTTCGAAAATGCACGTGTCTTGATGAGAGTGGATTTCAATGTCGAATTCAAAAATGTAAACGAGGTGCAGGAACACTTCCGTTTCGACATAGTGAAGAAGACAGTGGACTTCGTTCTCGGATTTCCAGGAACGAAACTGGCACTCCTGACACATTTTGGTCGTCCGGAGGGGAAAGATGCGAATTTTTCCGTGAAGCAGATCGTCTCGACAGTAGAAGCGACACTTGGTCGCAGAGTCGTTTTCGTTGATGATTGTATCGGTGATACGGTAGAATCGGCACTTGAAAACCTCGCTCCAGGGGAAGTGCTTCTTTTGGAAAATGTTCGTTTTTATGAAGGAGAAGAAAAAAATGATCCGCAGTTTGCCGAAAAACTGGCCGAACACTTCACTGTTTTCGTAAATGAGGCGTTCAGCGTCTGTCATAGAGAACATGCTTCGATTGTCGGTGTACCGAAATTATTGCCATCGTATGCCGGATTTCATATTCTTGAAGAAGTAGAGAAACTTGATGATGCTATCTCTGCCCCGAAACACCCTGCGGTAGCAATCATCGGTGGAGCAAAAATCGAGACAAAATTGCCTCTCATCCGTATGTTCGAAGAGAAATATGATTGTATTCTCGTTGGAGGAAAAGTCGCCAATGAGGCTCTTGATCAGAATATTGCTTTTTCTGAAAAAGTGCTTCTGCCTCAAGATTTTGACTCCTCGCTTCGTCTGGATATCGGACCGAAAACGATTTCTTATTTCATCCAAATCATCAAAGTAGCGAAAACGATCGTGTGGAACGGACCGATGGGGAAATTTGAAGAGAAGCCGTATGATATCGGTACGGAGGCTATCCTTTATGCTATCCTCGAAAGCAATGCATATGTCATTATTGGTGGAGGAGAATCGTTGGCCGTGCTTGAGAAAGCAGGTGTGATGAACAAGATCGGATTTGTTTCTTCTGGAGGCGGGGCGATGCTCGAATATTTGAGCGGGAAGAAATTGCCGGGTTTGGAAGCGTTGGAGAGCTGAGATATGACGGAGAGAAAAAGATAAATGAGATATGATAAGAAAAAATATGGCAAAAATCACTGAAATACGTGGGAGAGAGATCCTGGATTCACGTGGCAATCCGACCGTGGAGGTACGAGTGAGGCTGGATGATGGGACGGAGGCGTTTGCTGGCGTGCCATCAGGAGCTTCGACGGGAGCATTCGAAGCGGTGGAGCTTCGTGATAATGACCCGAATCGTTATGGTGGTCTGGGTGTTTTGAACGCCATAGAGAATGTAAATGAGGAACTTGCTCAGGCAGTCATCGGTATGGAAGCAGATGATCAAAAGACGTTGGACAAGAGGATGATTGCACTCGACGGCACAGAAAACAAAGCTCGTTTGGGCGCCAATGCTATTTTGGGAGTTTCTTTGGCCGTCTGTCGAGCTGCTGCCAAGAGTAAGAATCTGCCTCTTTATATGCATATTTCGACACTTCTTTCTAAAAAGAAGAAAACGTTCACACTGCCTGTTCCGATGTTCAATATTTTAAACGGTGGTAAACATAGTGACTCCGGACTTTCCGTGCAAGAGTTCAAGATTATTCCTGCCGGAATCAAAGAATACAAAGAGCAATTACGTGCAGGTGCTGAGATTTTTCATACTTTGAAAAAACTGTTGGAACGAGAACGACTGGCAGTAGGAGTAGGTGATGAAGGGGGTTTCGCTCCGCATCTGGAAAGCCACGCGCAGGCACTGGAAATGATTATTCGAGCCATAACAGAGGCCGGATACGCTCCTGGCAAGCAGATATTCATCGGTCTCGATGTCGCCGCCAATTCTTTCTATGATGCGAGTGAAGATCAGTATGTTCTCAAGCCGGAAGGCGTCTCTCTTTCGCGCGAAAGTCTTATCAACGTGTATCGTGAATGGATACAGAAATATTTCGTAGTCTCCATCGAAGACGGATTGCACGAAGAGGATTGGACCGGCTGGGCTTTGATGCAAGAAAAGTTGGGTAAAGAAGAGACTGCGTGGAAAAAACCGCTTTTGTTCATCGGTGATGATCTCTTGGTGACGAATGTAAAACGCTTGAAGAAGGCTATCACGATGCACTCTTGTAATTCTGTTCTGATCAAACTGAATCAGATCGGCACAGTCACAGAAACGATTGTCTGTATGGAGTTGGCGGAGAAGCAGAAGATGAAGCGTATGATATCGCATCGTTCCGGTGAGACCACTGATGATTTCATCACGGATTTTGCCGTCGGAACTCATGCGGAATTTATCAAATCAGGATCGCTCTCGCGTGGTGAACGTATCGTCAAATACAATCGGCTATCGGAGATCTTTGACGTGGTATAATGAGGATGCTCTGTGAAAGAAGGTGGAATCATTTTTTGAGGATTCAGAAAACCTTTCAGATGCTGTCGAGGGATACTCAAAGAAATCATAAAAAACAGACAAGATAAAAATATGTTTTTCATCGCTCCATCGTATAGAGTCATCTGTGTCGGATCGACATCAAAAGATATCTTTTTTCCAACGGATGAAGGTATTATTATAGCGACACCGGAAGACATCACCTCTCAGCAGAAGATTGCTTTCGAATTGGGCGGTAAATATCGTGTAGAGAATCGCTATGAGGCTGTAGGCGGGGTGGCTACCAATGTTTCGCACGGTCTTGTTCGTCTGGGGCATCGTGCCGCTTGCTATAGCAAGATAGGGAACGATGAAACAGGAGACTGGATTTTAGATGAATTCAAGCAAGAGAAAGTACCCACTGACTTATTGTCCGTTGATACTCTCGCAAAAACCGATCTGTCCGCTATCATCGTTCTGACACAGAATGGCGAACGGACTATTTTTCACAATCGTGATGCTAATGAAAAATTGGAAATTATCGATGAAAAATTCAAGAATACTGAATGGGTTTTTGTCAGTGCTTTGAATGGTGATTGGCGGAGAAATATGAAGAAAATTCTTCTGCTCAAGGAAAGATACGGCTTCTCTCTCGCGGTCAATCCAGGACAGCACAATATCAAAGAAGATGTTTCGGCCGTATCGGCAATGATAGCGGTCAGTGATGTGCTCGTACTGAACAAAGATGAGGCGATTGAACTCGTTATGCAAACAAAGAAAGATCTGCCGAAAGAACGTCTCGAGGATGAATTGTTTTTATTGGAAACTCTGCATCGTGCCGGTGCGAAAATTGTCGGTATGACAGATGGCAAGCGAGGCGCCTGGAGTTTTGATGGAAAGGAATATTGGTTCTGTTCCATTCATACACGAAACAAGGTGATCGATACGACGGGGGCAGGAGACGCCTTTGGATCCGGATTCTTTTCGGCGCTCCTGGAAGGCCGATCCATCGAATATGGACTCAAATACGGTATAGCCAATAGCGGAAGCGTCGTTGGTGAATATGGAGCCATCAAGGGTCTCCTCTCGCAGGATATTCTGAAGACTTTTCTGGGAAAGATTGTTCCTGAGCGTTTAAATTGAAATTTTTTATGGGAATTTTCTCAAAATTGTCGTGGAAAAAAGATGCAAATCTGATTCTCGCTCTTGATATAGGCACCGAGGTCGTCAAAGCCCTCATTTTTCGTGTCGATAAGGATCAAAAGCACGGTGTGGTCATCGGAGTCGGACGCGTACCTCAGAAAATCGGCAATATGCAAAGTGGTGCCGTTTCGGATATCAGCGGTGTCATACGATCTTCACGTGAAGCCATTGCGCTGGCCAAAGAGAAAGCACAAGTGAAACGAGTCGAAAAAAGCATCATCGGTATTGCAGGTGAGCTCGTGAAAGGGACGACGACGACCGTACATTATGAGCGAGTCAATCCTGAAATGCATATCGGTATCTCCGAGTTGAAGATGATCATTCAGAAGGTCCAAGAAAAAGCATACCAGCGTATCAAGCAACAACTGACCTGGGAGACGGGGCAGGACGATATCGATGTGAAACTTATCAATGCGGCTATCGTGGATGTGCGCATCGATGGATATCATATATTGAATCCGGTCAATTTTCAGGGACGTGACGTTTCGATGAGCGTTTTCAATGCGTATGCACCGATGATTCATCTGGGTGCCTTACAGACGATTGCCGATGAACTCGATTTGGATCTTCTTTCCATTGCGGCGGAACCATATGCGGTGGCGCGTTCTATCGAGGTTGAAGATATGATTGATTTCAGCGCTATTTTCATCGACATCGGAGGAGGGACGACTGATATCGCTGTTGTCCGGAATGGTGGTTTGGAAGGAACGAAGATGTTTGCGCTCGGAGGGAGGGCTTTCACTAAACGGTTGGCACAAGAATTCAGTGTGAGTTTTGATATTGCTGAACAGATGAAAATCGATTATTCCAATGGTCAGCTAAAGAATGAGGATGGTACGCGTATCGCACTCCTTTATGAGGATGATTGCCGTGTCTGGCTTGGCGGAGTGGAACTGTCACTTTTGGAATTTGCGGAGACTGACTTACTGCCGTCGCGTATTTTCCTCTGTGGTGGAGGTTCAGCATTGCCAGGGATCAAGCAGGCTCTGCTTTCCACGGAATGGGCACAGAAACTTCCTTTTGCCAAACAGCCACAAGTAGGTTTCTTACAGCCACGCGATATCGTCCGGATTGTTGATGCGACCGGTGAACTGAATAACCCTCAGGATATCACTCCGATCGGACTCGCCAATCTTGCTTTATTGGATCATATTGAGGAAGAGAAAATGCTTTCGAGTATTTTACGGAGAAGCGTGGAGTCTCTCGGAAAAAAATAGCAAGAGATTTCAGAGAGAGGATGAGTAGTTACAAATCATCAAAAATGTTCTAGAATGAGAAGAGTTGCAGGGTATTTCCATTGAATTTTTTAAATTTTTTACTTCATATGCCACAGACCTTCTATATCGAATCTGATGAGGAGATCATCTCTGTTATCGGACATTTGCGGAAATCTTCTCAAGAAGAGAATATTTTCGTTTTTCCGAAACGTGCTCTTGTCTTGCAGAGCATCATCAATCTGAGGCTTTTAGAGCGTGAAGCGGAAAAATTGGGAAAGAAAATAGTTGTTGTCAGTCAGGACGAGGTCGGAAGAATGTTGGCTGAAAAGGCAGGTATCGAGACAGAAAATTATTCGGAGGATTTCTCTCAAAAAGCCTATCATATGGAACTCATTCCCGAAGAATCTACAGGAACATCGGCACAGCCTCTTTCGGGAGAAGTCGTATCGAAAGAAGGAAATATGCCACATTTCGACGCTATCGGGAGCAGTAATTTTTATACGGCGCGTGAACCGGTGTCAAGTGTCAAAGATACACCGACACCTACAGTTCCGATTCGATCCGCTGTACCGCTTCGTGTACGGAATACGACTCCGGAAAAATTGACCAGCTTGAATTCCAAGCGTTTCGATCGGATGCCGGCGTCATCAGAAATGAAGTCTCCATCTCGCATTTCGGATGTCGCAACTTTTCCTGCTCCGCCCACTCA
Organism: Candidatus Moraniibacteriota bacterium; assembly: GCA_023261645.1. Lineage (GTDB taxonomy): Bacteria > Patescibacteriota > Minisyncoccia > Moranbacterales > UBA1568 > UBA1568. The sequence goes on from JAHFOO010000002.1 coordinate 45,662, forward strand.
GTCGTCCTTTCCAGAACCAAAACGCACATCGGAATCAGGTCGCAGTGAACGATTGAAGAATTTCTATGGCGGTACGACGGAAGCGGCAGTGACCACTCGTGCAGAAGAACCAAGACCGGTATCGAGCACGGCTGTCGGTAAGCGGGCACATATGATTTTCTTTGCTCTCGGGGGGATTTCGCTTCTTTCTCTCGTCGCTGTTATTCTTTTCTTCTTTCTTCCGAAAGCAGAAGTGCGGGTGACACCGTATAGGATAGTGCAGACCGTCGATAAAGAATTTGATGGTACAGCCGGTGATTCTTCTTCAGATGGGAATCCTCTCGCAATCCGTATCCTTGAGAAGGAAAAAGAAGTTTCCGTAACCGTCACCACTACCGGTACATCAGGGGGGACGAGCCAAAAAGCGCGCGGAGCGGTTATTATTTATAACAATTATAGTACGGACCCACAGTCTCTCGTGGCTACTACCCGATTCGAAACAACAGATGGAAAGGTTTTTCGATTGGAGAGTGGTGTGACAGTACCAGCTATGACGACTATCAATGGTAAGCAGGAACCGGGAGCGATCGAAGCGCAGGTTATCGCTGATCAGGCGGGAGAAACATATAACGTCGATGCTACAACATTCACCATTCCTGGATTCAAGGGTGGTTCGAAATATGACAAGTTTTCCGCCAAATCAACCAAGGCGATGGTTGGTGGTGGCAGTAGCGGAGTATCTGATGTTGCTATCGTTGCAAAAGTCGATCTGGACACTGCTCTCCGTGAAGCCAAAGAAAAAGCGAAAGAAGAATTCTTGAATGAAGTTCGTGATGGATTGGCCGAGGGAGAAAAAATATTGGAAGATCAAATCGATATTGTTCCGCTTGTTTCACCCGATCTGCCGTCAGTTGGCACGGTGGCGAATGCACTCGACTACAAAGGTTCATTCACAGTGCGTGCGTTTATTTTTTCGGAGAAATCCGTGAAAGAGAAGGTGCAAGATGCAAGCGAGAAGAACGTTCAAAACATACTTTTTCAGCCGATATCTTCAAGCGTCACGTATACCGATTCTTCGACAGATTTTTCTCAAGGAGTAGCCCGTATCAAGGCGCATGCACTTGTGACTATGGAATCTGACATCGATGAAGAAAAACTTCGAGAGATGCTCTTGGGGAAAAACGAAGAAGGTATTAAGCAGGTAATGGAGAGTTTTCCAGAAATAAAGAATATTCAAGTACTCTTTCATCCGGAGTGGTTTGTGTCGAGTGTTCCAAACTCTCTAAAGCGGGTTTCCATCGTGACTTTGCCAGGAGAAGAGAAGCCATAGGTGTCTTGCTGTGATGGAGAATTATTGATAGAATATTTTTTAAGAAATATATGATTATGAGAGACGATACCACTGAAGAAAAGGCACATCGACAGACGGAGATGAGGAATTCTCAAGCAGCCTTGTTTTCTTTGCAGTCTGACAGAAAACGTTTGGAGCATAAGCAAAGCGATGTACAGACAGAAATCCGTCGAATACGTTCAGAAATCTCTCATCTCAAAGCCAGTTTGGAAGACAAGGAGATAGCCTTGCAATCATTTACCAGGGAAGGAGAACTTATGGATGAGGAAATCGCCCGCGTGAAGAAGCAGATGAACAGCCTTTGATACACCTATATATTCGAGTATGAGTAACGATACTTTTGTGAAGGATGTGTGCGAGCTGGTTGTCAAAGAAGCCGGTGTGGATATTTCTGTATCGCATATGAGAAAATTGAACGATACTCGACGGGATTATTATGAAAAAGGGGTGATGGAATCTCCTTCTGATGTCATAGAGAGAGTGGAAGATATTTTTTCCGATGTCGTTTTCGATTCTACGAAGCGTCGCCATATCCGTCAAGGATTAGTACGAGTGTTAAGATAGTAAGATTTTTTATCATGCAAATGTTCGATATCCGAAAAAAATACCTAGAATTTTTCAAAAAACAGGGTCATACGATTATCGCTTCGGCGCCACTTGTGCCGGAAAATGATTCGACAACACTCTTTACCGGTTCTGGAATGCAACCTATTCTGCCATACCTCCTGGGTACAGTACACCCATCCGGTACGCGCATCACGGATTCACAGAAATGTTTCCGTGCCCAAGATATCGAAGAAGTCGGTGATAATCGCCATACGACTTTTTTTGAGATGCTTGGAAATTGGTCATTCGGAGATTATTTCAAACAAGAACAGCTTGCCTGGATGTGGGAGTTTCTGACAGAAGAAATACAACTTGATCCGAATCATCTTTATTTTACCTGTTTCAGGGGGAATGAAGATCTTGGTATTCCGAAGGATACCGAATCAGCTTCGCTCTGGCAAAACTTTTTTTTGAAGAGAGGAATAGAGGCAAAAATAGGGGAGGATCCGGAACGGAACGGCATTCGTCCAGATGAGAAAATATTTTATTATTCTGAAAAGAAGAATTGGTGGAGTCGTTCAGGTATTCCGGAAACTATGCCGGAAGGCGAGCCGGGAGGCCCCGATACAGAAATGTTCTGGGATTTCGGAGCAGAACGAGAGTTGCACGAGAAATCTCTCTGGAAAGACAAACCGTGCCACGTGAATTGTGATTGTGGTCGATTTATGGAAATCGGCAACAATGTTTTTATGGAATACAAGAAGACAGCCGGTGGATTCGAGAAATTGGCTCAGATAAATGTTGATTTTGGAGGAGGATTGGAACGCTTTATCGCTGCCAAGGGAAATAATCCGGATATGTTTTTGGGATATATTTTCGATACATTGCGTACGTCTGTAGAAAGTCTTGCTCACAAGAGATATGGAGAAAATGAAGAACACACCTATGCTTTCCGTGTGTTGATGGACCATATGCGTGCAGCGACATTCCTCATTGCCGATGGAGTCTTGCCATCGAATACGGATCAAGGCTATGTCTTACGGAGGTTGCTCAGGCGGGCAGTGCGTTATGCCGATATACTTGATATTGCACCGCAATCGCTCTCTTCGTGTGTTTTGGCTCTTGTGTCGGAGTATGAGAATGCGTATCCATATTTTTCAGAAAAAGAGCAGAACATCGTTTCAGTCATTGACAGAGAAGAAGCGAAGTTCCGTGAGACGCTCACACGTGGTATGAAAGAGCTGGAAAAACGTTTGGGCGGTGGAGACATATTGAACGGAATAGATGCTTTCGAGCTGTTTTCCACGTATGGGTTTCCTCTTGAAATGACAGAAGAGATTGTCAAGGAGAAAGGCGGGAAAATAGATGAAGAAGAGTTCAAGAAGGAATTTATGAAACACCAGGACCTTTCACGGGCGGGAAGTGTTGGTAAATTCAAGGGCGGGCTTGTCGATCAGAGTGAAATATCCGTCAAATATCATACTGCGACGCATCTTCTGCAACAAGCTCTGAGGGAAGTACTCGGTAAACACGTATTCCAGAAAGGGAGCAATATTACACCGGAACGCCTACGCTTCGATTTCTCTCATCCGACGAAGATGACGGAGGAGCAGAAAAAGGAGGTGGAACAAATCATCAATCAAAAAATTGCTGAAAGTTTGACAGTTACTTTTGAAGATTTACCTCTTGCTGAGGCGGAGAAACTCGGTGCCATAGGACTCTTTGAAGAGAGGTATGGCGATACGGTACGTGTATATAAAATAGGCCCTTCGACAGACTCAGAACAAGCGTACTCACTCGAGTTTTGTGGCGGACCGCATGTGACGAATACCGGCGAGCTGGGACATTTCAGAATTACGAAGGAAGAGGCTTGTTCGGCCGGTATCCGCCGTATCAAGGCTATTCTGGAATAGATTTTTTCTGCAGAAAAAAATTGAGCCCTACGACGCAGTTGCGTGGTAGGGCTCTCTTTTTTGTTAGGCACAGAGTCGAGAGAGGAGGCCGAGGGCTTGTTGATAGCCCTTGATTCCAATCCAGACTGGTAAGAAAAATTCTTTGTTACCAGTCAGGCTCATCTTCTCCAATGCTCTTCCTGGAAGGGTTTCATAGCAATCGAATCCGCTATGTTTGTATCTCTCCAAAAGGCGTTTACGAATGGTTACATAAAAACCTGGTACACCTCGTTCACTCAGATACCCGAGGAGGTGTCCGAGGAATTGAAGCGAATAAGGCGTTGCTTCGGGCGTGCTTGTCATCCGAGAAATTTCCACGGAACCGAGTGGCACCGTTTGAGGGTTTTCCAGGAACGTTGCAACCGGGAGAGGAAATACTGATGTGCTCCAGATGAGACGACATCCAGCACTGACTCTCCCGTCGTGACGAGCAAGCAGAATGTAGTCGCAACGACTGAAGCGGTCATAGCCATCCTGCTCCATTCCATCGGCAGAAATCGGTTCCCAACCGTATTTGACAGCGAATTGCTCATGCCGACGCCTGAAATGATCTTCTACAAGTCTCATTTGTTCTGTGTTTTTGTGACCAGCCGGGACGAGAAGAGGACTATACATCCTTTCATTCGAGCCTTCGATGAAACTTTCTTCTGATGAACAGATTTTTTCCATTTTTTACTCCAATGCGAGCCGTATTCCTTCCCCGGGTAAGGGGATACGAAATAGAAGAGCCCACCGGGAGCAAAAATAAAAAAGAAACAATGGTAACTATTGTTAATGATCTAACGGAACATTTTACACCGAGAAGATGATTCTGTCAATAGTCCAAAACTACCGGTTCTCGGAGCCACTCCTGGTATTTGACAGCTCAGAAGAAATACCGTATAGTGAATAGGTTCAATAAGTTGATATTTTTGGTGTATGCTCGCGATTATCAGAACTGGTGGAAAGCAGTACAAGGTTTCCGAAGGTCAGAAAGTGAAGATTGAAAAGCTTGAAAAAGAAGTCGGTGATACCGTTGCTTTCGAAGTGCTCTTTACCGGTGACGAAAAAGATGTGCAGGTAGGAACTCCTGTCTTGGAAAAAGCGGTTGTGGAAGGCAAAGTGATCGCACAAGACCGTCATGACAAAGTGAAGGGTATCAAACACAAAGCCAAAAAGCGTTATCTCGTACGTTTTGGTCATCGTCAGACTTATACTGAAGTGGAGATCACAAAAATTACCGCATAGATTCCTCTAAAAATTTCAAAGCCCGTATGGATGATACCGTACGGGCTTTTTATGGATCGATTTTCTCACTCTTATTTTTCTTCCTGCTTAGACGAAATCGGATGCTCGTCGATTGCAGATGGCTGTTGTTGGTGCGAGCGTGCGAGTAGTGTGACTTTTTGAGAAGCAGATTCCATTGCTGCCTCAATGACTTCATAGGGAATAAAATTATTTCCCATCCTTGGTTCAAATGGTATAAGCTCGAGCATTTGCTTCTCCTTGGGTTCGGTGATGAACAAAAAACAAGCCTGATAGCTTGTTGATACGAAGGTACTCACTAGCTTCCGTATTATACCAGTTCCTTGCGATTTGTCAATGAGGCTGTGAGTGTCATCTCATCGGCATATTCGATATCACCGCCGGTTGCCATACCTCTTCCGATACGAGTCACTTTGATATCAAATGGTTCAAGTTTTTTCTTCAGATAGAGGGCGGTCATATCACCTTCGGTAGTTGGGTTGGTGGCGAGGATGACTTCTTTGATATGGTCGTTTTCTACTCGATGGAGGAGTTCGCTTATGCGGAGATTGCTACTGTTATCGTTTTTTCCACTTTCGAGTAAACCTCCCAAGACGTGATAGAGTCCCTGATATATTCCCGTACGTTCGATAGCGATGACATCCAGAGGTTCTTCGACGAGACAGAGGGTATCTTGTATACGTTTCGTATCGGTACAAATCATACACAATTCGCCTTCAGCGATATGGAAGCAACGCGTACAGCTTTTCAGATGGTGGAGTTCTTCGAGACTTTCGGAAAAACTTTGCAGTCTTTCTTCATCTTGTTTGAAGAGATACAGCACGATACGTTCGGCCATTTTCGGCCCAACAGAAGGAAGGGTGGAAAAATGCGCGATCAGGGATTGAAATACTTTCGGATAATGCATATTTCTTCAATAGAGCATTTTAATCGTTGTGGAGTTTTTCAAGCGACTTGAATGTAGCGGCGTTTTCGTCAAAGAAGAGCTGGATTTTCCCCACGGGTCCGTTGCGATGTTTGGCGATGATGATGTCGGCGATGTTTTTGTTCGGTGTATCAGGTTTCACACGGTCTTCACGATAGAGGAAAAGTACGACGTCAGCATCCTGTTCGATAGAACCTGATTCACGCAAATCGGAAAGTTTCGGGATCTGATCGGGACGGGATTCTACGGCACGAGAGAGTTGCGAAAGAGCGATGAGCGGAATATTGAGTTCGCGAGCGAGTTGTTTCAATCCACGGGAGATTTCTGATATTTCCTGGACACGATTGTCACCTTTACTGCTCCGGCCTTCCATCAACTGGAGATAGTCGACGATGATGAGTCCGAGATTGTGTTCTGCCTGCAGGCGACGGGCCATCGTACGCATTTCCATAATATTGAGCGAACCGGAATCGTCGATGAAAATAGGAGCCTCTGAGAGCACTCCCATAGCGTCTGAGATGCGTTCAAAATCGTTATCTGGGCCTTCACTGGAGAGTTTGCCGGTACGCAGTTTCCAGAGGTCGACTCCTGCCTGGGAAGCGATCATACGGTCAACCAATTGATCGGAGCCCATTTCAAGTGAGAAGATACCTACCGGTACTTTGGAATGAACACCGACTTGTCGGGCGATGTCGAGGGCCAATGATGTCTTTCCGACAGAAGGCCGAGCGGCCAATATGATAAGATCGGATTTCTGCAATCCTGCCAGGATATTATCGAGATCCGGATAGTGTGTCTGTACACCGCGGAAAGCGTGGTCGCTTTTGTGGAGTTCATCGATACGATTGAACGCCACTTCGAGGATGGATTTGATCGGAACGAAATCTTGTTTGATGTATTTCTGAGAAACGGCGAATATTTTCTGTTCGGCTTCATCGAGAATCTTTTGGACGTCCTCTGATTCATCATAACCGATTTCGACGATATCGCTTGCCGCACTGATGAGACGGCGCAAGAGAACTTTCTTCTGAACCACTTTGGCATAATGAACGACGTTGGTAGCGGATGGAACGGAATTGACGAGAGAAGCGAGATAATTCGAACCGCCGACTTTTTCGAGCTTGCCTTTTTCTTCGAGCTTGTTGGCAAGCGATAAGACATCGATCGGTTCGCGATCTTCGTAGAGCGCGAGCATCGTTTCGTAGATCAGATTGTGATCATCTTTGTAGAAATCGCCCACTTTGATCAGATCGGCGATTTTGATGATGGCATCCTTATCGAGCATCAAAGAGCCAAGAACGGATGTTTCGGCTTCGAGGTTATGCGGGGGAACACGGAGATGTTCTGCTATTTTTGCCATTGCGGTATGATTATCGTGTTTATATCCTATTATACCCGAGTATCGAAGAGAATTCAAATGAGAGATATCTTTTGGAAAGAGGTGCTTCATTATTGACAGTAGAGCCATTTTTTAGTATACTGCGCCCATACTGAATTTCTGGTTCTTTTTTCATCACATTTTTGGAGATTCGAAATGTTTCATACAACAGTTGAGTTTTCCGGTAACACCCGGTCTGTCCAATGAGATGTCGATCGTTGGAAGGAATCCAATAGAGACCCCCGTTCGGTCAGAAGCGAGATGCGGATTTCTTCTGGCGAGGATGTGAAAATGACGATTTTTTTCACCGAGAAAGAAGTAGATAATAACAGCGGGCCGAACAATGGGAGCTGAATTGCTCGAACACAAGGGGCAGGAGTACGGATGTACACTGCCCCTTTAAATTTCCAGAGAATATCTTTAGAGCTTTTTGATACGGTAGCTTCCTGGGATATCTTCTATTTTGTACCCACGCTCGATAATGAGGTCACGCAGACGATCAGATTCGGCAAAGTCTTTTTTGTTACGAGCTTTTTCGCGAGCTTCTGCGAACGCACTGATCTCTTCCGGTATGATGGTTTCTTCTTGTTTCAATCCGAAAAGGAAGAATATTTTTTCAAAAACGAGAGTGAGTGCCGTACGATTTATCGGTTCATTCTTATCCAAGAGCGTATGTATCTTTTTCGCCAGTTCCAATGTCACTGCCAGGGCTTCCGGTGAATTGAGATCATCTTGCATCGCTTCACGCACACGGATAAGGAAATCTTCGCCATCAAATGCAGTATCATTGTCTTGTCCATTCGGAATGGCGGAAAGTTTTTCTGTGACGACGAAAAGCGTCTCTTTGTTTTTCTTCGCCTGTTCCAGCGATTCCCAAGTGAAATTCATCTGACTGCGATAATGAGTGCTTACGAGGAGCATCCGGAAATCCATCGGAGAAAACCCTTTGTCTATGATATCTTCGAGTGTGTAGAAGTTGCCTTTGGATTTGGACATTTTTTCACCGCTGACGAGGATGTGACGCGTATGCATGAAGTAGCGAACGAAAGGTTTCTCGGTGACACCTTCGGACTGGACGATCTCCGCTTCGTGATGAGGAAAGATGTTGTCTTCTCCACCGGTATGAATATCCAGTGTATCGCCGAGATATTCCATACTCATCGCACTGCATTCGATGTGCCAGCCAGGATAGCCTTCACTCCACGGCGATGTCCAGTGCATCAGATGCCCCTCCGGTGCCTTGAGCCAGAGAGCGAAGTCCCATGGATTCTTTTTGTCAGGATGTTTCTCCAAGCGGGCACCGACTTTCAGATTTCCGAGTGTGTTGCCAGACAGTTTTCCATAGTCGGGAAATGTCGTCACATCGAGAAACACATTGCCATTTTTCTCGTAAGCATGCCCCTTTTGTATGAGTTCTTCGATAAGATGGATCATCTGTTTCACATGCGCCGTGGCACGAGGGAAATAGTGAGCCGGCTCGATATTCATCAATGCCTCTTTCTGATGAAAATAGTCTTCATAGAAAAGAGCGATTTCTGCCGGAGTTTTTTTCTCTGCGAGAGCCTTTTTTTCGATTTTGTCTTCCCCGCTGTCTCCTTGAGCGATATCATCATCAGTCAAGTGGCCGACATCAGTGATGTTTTTGATCATCCGTACTTCATAGCCGGCGTCTTCGAGGACACGCCGAAGTGTATCAGCAAACGTGTATGCCCGAATATTGCCGATGTGGATATATCCGTAGACCGTCGGACCACAGACATACATCCCGACCTTGCCGGGATTAAGAGATTCAAAAATTTCTTTTTTCTTTGAAAGAGTATTGTAGAGAGTGATCATACTTAGAGCCATTTCTTGATTCTGAAGATTGTAATCGTTATAAGAGAGAGGAGCATCATAAACCCGGCGTGAATCCAGAAGGCATGAGGATTGTTAGCGAAAGGAATCGTGGCGCTCATAGCGAGCATATTGGAGTACACTGTCATCGGAAGAAGAATAGCCGAGAAAATCGTCAACACCTTCATTGTCAAATCGAGTTTATTGGAGAGGAGCGAATTGTTGGTGGCTTCGAGAGCTTCGATGGTTTCCTTCTGACTTTCCAGGATATTCCAGAGGCGGATATTGGTTCCGATCAAATCTTGGAAATATACTTTTATGTCGGTAGGAATGAACGGATGATTTTTTTGGAGGATGGATTCGAGAATCGAGCGTTGAGGTTTCAAGGTTCGGCGAAAATTGAGAATATCACGTTTGAGGACGGAAATTTCAAAAACCATTTCTTTTTCCTTGCCTGCAAAAACCTGTGCTTCGATGGTATCGAGTTTTTCGCTGATGTGGTTCAGTCGTGGGAAACAGGAATCGAGGAGTATTTCAATCAGATCATGCAAGAGATGTGTCGGCGTTTTTTCGAGTGACGTTCGTCTTTTTCCTTCACTCTTTTCGAGGTCTTCAAGAAATTTGTTGATTTGATAGATGCTTTGCCTGTGACTGGTGATGAGATGGTGTTCCGTAAGAATGATGTCGAGTTCACCGGGATAGGTCGTCCTGTGTTCCACATCAAACAGAGGAATATGGATGGAAAGGAACAAACAGTTGTCATATTGGACGACTTTGGGCTGATATGTAGGTGTGACAAGCTCTTCTATCGCGAGTGGATGGATATCGAAGTTCTCCTGCAGATAGGTGATATCATCATTTTTTGGATCCTCAAAATCAATCCAGGTTATCTTTTTGTGTTGGATAATTTTCATCTCTCTTTATGTTAGTTTCTGTCTGTTTAGTATATCAAGCAAAAACGGAATTGACAAAGTCATCAGGATAGGACTATGATTTCGATATGATGAAGAAATTTCTTCTTTCGCTTATTCGATTGTATCAGAAAACCCTCTCACTCGAGCATGGGTTTATGGGCAAGGTGTTTGGAGAACGTTTTTGTCGTTTTCATCCGACGTGTAGCGCTTATACATATGAAGCCATCGAACGCTATGGTGTCGTACGGGGAGGTTTTATGGGATTGAAACGTATTCTTCGTTGCCATCCATGGAATGATGGGGGGTATGACCCAGTAAAATAGATTCGTAGTAGCTTAACAACCGAAAGGAGTAAAAAATGTTTTCTCTTGAATTTTTTCTGGATGAATTGCGTGCAATTCCACCTCTTTCCTTGGACACCGCACTCTTGTCTGTCAAAATAGAAAGAGAGCGTTCTTTCTGTAAGGAAGATGAGAAACGGGAATATATGAATCGTTTTAACAAACCTCGATTCGAACGTCATGTAGCAGAATCAAAACTGAGAAAGGGATAGTATACGATGAGAGTAGCACTGTTACACAACCGAAAGGAGCTTCAAATAAGCTCCTTTTTTTCTTTATCTTTTCTAGATTGGCACTCTACTTGACAGAGTGCCAATCACTATTTATAATAGAAACACAGAGTAAATTATCAAACATTTCGTACCTCTCATTTTCATATATGAATGATCGTCAAAAACAACTTCTCTCAGCGATTGTCGAACTCTACAACGAGACGGCAATACCGGTTGGTTCGCAAGCGCTTGTCAATCGCTATGATTTCAAAGTGAGTTCTGCAACTCTCAGGAGCGATATGGCGATACTTGAAGAAGAGGGGTACTTATATCAACCGCACGTATCCGCCGGACGTATCCCTACTGATGTCGGCTATCGTATATATGTGGAAGAGATGATGAGGGATCAGGACCTCTCGCGAGATGATCAACGACATCTCCAGACGGAACTCCTGACACTCAAAGCGAAACATATGCGTCTCGGACGGAGCACTGCCAAACTCCTCTCAGCGCTTTCTGGCAATCTCGCCGTCTCAGGCATTTTGAGAAAACCTGCCAGAAACACTTCTGACGGTACAGAGGATATTGGCGTGGATGAATTCTATGATTTCGGAATGAAAGAATTGATTGAGAAACCGGAATTCAAGGAAATTGATGAATTGTGCCGATTGGTAGAAACGCTTGATTCTCTTGACGAGCAGGTAGACGGCATAATGCTCAAACTCAAAGACGATGAGACCCGTATTTTCATCGGAAGTGAGAATCCGATTACCGGTATCAATAATTGCTCGATGATTGTCGCACCGTATCAGACAGGGGAAGGACGAGGAATACTTGCGATTATCGGGCCGAAACGTATGGACTATGCCAAGAACAAATCCCTCATCGAATATATGAAGAAACTGCTTTCCTCTTCCTCGATCGTTATGGTTCTCTTGGTCTCTCTCTCATAAATTATGAAATCAGGGGAAAAAGAAAAACAGAAAGAAAGCGATGGAGAGAAGGATCAGGAAGCATTGTCAGCAGAAGAAAGACAGAAGCAGTTTGAACGTATAAAAAATAGATTAACCCATTCGTCATAATACGATAATCATATAAAAATATGACTCAAAAAAAACAGCAAAAATCAGATATCGAATCAGAAGAAACTACAATCGAACCATCTGAGCCGACAGAAATCACCGAAGAGATGGAAGAACGATCCGAATGGCAAGTAAAGGCGGAAGAATACTTGGCAGATCTGCAGAGAGCACAAGCAGACTTCGAGAATTACAAGAAACGACAAGAAGAGTCACAAAAAGATTTACGAGGGATTCTCATAGAGAGATTGATACTTGATATCGTCCCTGTCCTCGATAACTTCCGTTCAGCGACACAGCATGTACCGCCCGAACAGAAAGAGAGTCCCTGGGTGATCGGCATCCAGTATATCGAGAAACAACTCGAAACAGTCCTCACTGACAATGGCGTGCAAACGGTAGAAGTGAAAGAAGGAGATGTATTCGATCCCAGTATTCATGAAGCTGTAAGCAAAGCTGAAAGCCCTGAGCCTGTCGAAGGGGCAAGTAAAGAAGAAGCCGAAGGCAGTGAGCCTGTCGAACTGAAAAATGAGGGAAACAAAATAGTGAAAGTCCTCCAAAATGGATTCAAACTCGGAGGCAAAGTCATCAGACCAGTCAAAGTTATTATTCAATAAGTAATTAAGCAAATAACAATAATCATATGGCAAAGATACTCGGAATCGATTTGGGGACGACGAACTCGGCGATGGCATTCGTCGAAGGTGGTTCTCCATCAATCATCGAAAACAAGGAAGGCAATCGTACGACACCATCTATGGTGGCCGTATCAAAGACAGGAGAACGATTAGTAGGACTTTTGGCCAAGCGCCAGGGTGTGACCAATCCGGAGAACACGCTTTTCTCCGTGAAGCGTCTCATCGGTCGTCATTTCGGCGACGATGAAGTGAAGCGTGATATGAAAACGCTTCCCTACAAGGTGGTCCAATCCGGAGAAGGTGTGAAGATCGTGATGGGAGGCAAGGAGTATTCACCGCAGGAAGTTTCTGCGATGATCCTCGGTAAATTGAAAGCCGATGCTGAAGAAAAACTCGGTGAGAAAATCACGGATGCGGTCATTACCGTGCCTGCCTATTTCGATGACTCACAACGCAAAGCCACCAAAGAAGCGGGGGAGATCGCTGGATTCAATGTCCGTCGTATCATCAACGAGCCGACCGCAGCCGCTCTCGCTTATGGTTTCAACAAAAAGAAAGACGAGAAAATCGCTGTTTATGACTTGGGAGGTGGAACATTCGATATTTCTATTCTCGAAGTCGCCGAAGATACGGTCGAAGTGAAATCGACCAACGGTGATACGCACTTGGGTGGAGATGATTTCGACCAACGTATCATTCATTGGATACTCGATGAATTCAAGAAACAAGAAGGCATCGATCTTTCCAAAGACCCTCTCTCACTGCAACGCATCAAGGAGTCTGCTGAAAAAGCCAAGATCGAACTTTCGACAGCCAATGAAACAGAAATCAATCAGCCGTTCATCACAGCCGATGCGACCGGCCCGAAGCATATGCTCATCAAGCTAACGCGAGCCAAGCTCGAAGAATTGGTCGGTGATCTCGTCGAAGCCTCATTTGAACCGGTGAAGAAAGCTCTCGCTGATGCGAAACTCTCTGTTGCTGATATAAGTGAAGTGGTGCTCGTCGGTGGTATGACTCGTATGCCTCTCGTTCTTGCGAAAGTGGAAGCATTCTTTGGCAAGAAACCGAACATCACCGTGAACCCTGATGAAGTCGTCGCTCTCGGCGCCGCTATTCAGGGAGGTGTACTCGAAGGATCTGTGAAAGACGTTCTGTTGCTCGATGTCACTCCACTGACATTCGGTATCGAAACTATGGGAGGGGTCCGTACACCACTCATCGATAGAAACACAACTGTACCAGTATCTCGTTCTCAAGTCTTTTCAACTGCATCTGACAATCAACCATCAGTGCAGATCCACGTTCTCCAAGGTGAGCGTGAAATGGCAGGGGATAACAAGTCCCTCGGACAGTTCATCTTAGATGGTATTCCACCGGCACCACGCGGTATTCCGCAGATCGAAGTGACATTTGACATCGATGCTTCCGGCATCCTCTCGGTCACTGCGAAAGACAAAGCCACCAACAAGACTCAGTCCATCCGGATCGAATCATCCACAGGTTTGTCCAAAGATGAAATCGAACGGATGAAGAAAGACGCCGAGATGCATGCCGATGAAGACAAACACAAGAAGGAACTTATCGAAGCACGCAATATGGCTGATTCTCTTTCATACACCACAGAAAAGTCTATGAAAGATGCTGGTGACAAACTCACTGCAGAAGAGAAAGCCCCGGTAGAAGAGGCCATCACGGAACTCAACAAAGTGAAGAATGGTGATGATCTCGAAGCGATTAAGAAAGCCACCGAGACTCTCTCCACCTCTGCCCAAAAGATTGGTGAGAAGCTCTACAAGGCGGCTCAGGAAGCTGAAGCTACCAAGCAAGGCACAACAGCTGAAGCCAAACCAGAAGGTGAAGCAGGTACAACCGAAGCTCCAAAGGAAGCTGAAACCGAACCCGCTCCAGCCGAAGCTGAAGGCGACAAACCAGCAGATGAGAAGTAAGGAAAGGAAAGTTAAAAGGCCCGGGCGAATGATATCGCTTCGGGCCTTTGTGTGTTTGTTTTTTTGATGGTCGGGAGAGAAAATAGTTGTCATCAATGGGTGACCGGATCACTTCGGAAGTCCAGAAATCTTTCCGGGAATGTCTCCGGACCTTCAAATGGATAAAATGACACATTCACGCCAAGAATATCACCCCATTCAGTCTTGGTGTTGTTGTTTGTCAGAATGTCGAAAGGTTCTTCGCGATAACAGTACGTGTGCAGTTTGGATCGGAACGTCGCGGTAATCATGCCAGGGTGTTTCAAATCGTTGTAAACATCGATGGATACTGAAGATGATTGAAAGTAAATATCAGTCTCGAGCAGGAGCTTGCAGAAGGTACTGACCTTGTCGTATCTTGATAGTGCTAGACAGACGATTTCATTGTCTGTATATCCGACATAAATGTTGTATCGGAAGCCTTCTCGGATCTGTTTGTCACCGATGATGGAGATTCTGGGAAGCGTCATAATAAACCTTTCGATTGTTAAAGAACACCTTTGGTATAGTGTTTTTTCGTACTCTTGTCAATGAAAGCTCTCTATGAGAGGTGTCTTTGGAATATGTGCTAGAATATGAAAATGATTCAATGATGATATGGTTATGAGAAAAGTACTGAAAGGATTTTCTGAGAAGGGAGATGGTTCGATGTATCTTCCTCCAGTGAATGCATTACCGGAGAATATCGCCAATCGAAAACAGTATTTTGAGATGAATGGTCTGAGTGGAAAGAAAATTGTCATCGCCAATCTCGTTCACGGAACGAATGTCGAGAAAGTCGGAGTTTCATCGGAATATTTCATTCCTGTCACGGATGCACTCGTTACCAAGGAGTCAGGAATTATTCTTACACTCACCGGTGCGGACTGTTTCCCTGTGTATTTCGAAGACAAAACAACCGGCGTCATCGGAATCGCTCACTGTGGGTGGAGAGGAATTGTCGGAGGAATCATCGGGAAGACGATCGCATCTGTCATCGAGATAGGCGGAAAAGCAGAAAATATCGTTCTCACTATCGGTCCTGGAATCTGCACAAAACATTTCGAAATCAAAGAAGATGTACTTTCTTATTTTTTGCCGTATACTGAGTTCATACAGAGAGACAAAGATATCCGAGTAGATTTGAAGGGAATTATAAGAAAGCAGGCATCCGAAGCTGATGTTTTGTCAGAAAATATTATTGATACGGATGAATGTACCTACTGCTTGCCCGAGAAATATTTCTCCTATCGACGAGATAAGCCGGAGCATCTCGAAGCACAGATAGCCTTTATCATCCAATTTCCTCATCGAAAATTCTAGAATAATTCATTCTCTAAATATATGAACGAACAATCACCCGGGCAGGGGCAAATGCAAATCAAGGCGACAGACGAAATATTGAAAGGGGTCTATGCGAACACGATGCAGGTCTTGCATACCAAACAAGAATTCGTTTTGGATTTTATGAATACATTTCCACCCGCGGGGACTTTGAATGCGCGCATCATTGTCTCCCCAGCTCATTTGAAACAGATAGTCGCCGTTCTTGCGGACAATTTGAATAGATATGAAGCCAGCTTCGGAAAAGTAGAAGCATCAGAGGCTTCAACAAATACCATCGGTTTTCAAGCATAAAAAATAAAAAATATGTACGAAGGATTATCAAATGAAAAAGATGAAGAAGAGCCGTTGGAAGAGGAAATAGCAGATGAAGTCATCGCTCACGTACAGGAACTGCTCGATGATGGTCTGTACGACGGAGAAGCTCGTAATGAAGCTATTTCGATGCTCAACAAAGCTCGACTGTCGACAGAGAATTCTCAGGTGATAGCGCAAATAGATGTCTTGCTTGAAGATATCGAGACTCGTTACGGTGATGATAAGTGAAAATTTCTTAACGGGAGGAATTTGTCTGTTTTTCCGAAATGAAGTAGGGTACGATACGACGTATGGAGATACACACAGTACAATTCGTGAAAGGTGTCATCGGTTCAGAGGGATTGCCGAAACCATCGCTTCCTGTGATCGCTTTTTTTGGACGTTCCAATGTAGGGAAATCCAGCGTCATCAATTCTCTCGTTCGACAGAAAGGAATGGCACGCTCGAGTTCTTCTGCGGGACGAACGACAGAAATCAACTACTATCTCGTGAATGATGTCTGGTACCTCGTTGATCTGCCGGGCTATGGCTATGCCAATCGTTCGGCAGAAGTACGAGCCAAACTCGAGAAGCATCTTTCCTGGTATGCCGGAACGGAAGAAGTGGATTTTCTCTGGGTGGTGCTCATCGTCGATGCGGAAATAGGCGCCAAGGATTCAGACAAGAAAACGTTTGAACTTTTCCGTGAATATGGACGGAACGTGATTATTCTCGCCAATAAGGCTGACAAAGGCGGTCGCAATGATATGATGAAAAGTATACAGAAACTCCGCGAAGAATTCCCTCTCTGTCCTGTTATCCGTTATTCGGCTAAGACAGGCGAAGGAAGAAACGAACTTCTGCAAACACTCTGGCCTGCGGAAAGGAAATGAGAGAAAAAAGCGAGTGCCGTGCGAAAGAAAAAAGCTCCCGGTGAAGAGAGCTTTTTTTGTTGCTTGTTTTCTCTATGTTTACTTAGCGTAAAGCTTTTACAACAAAGATGAGAACAACAGCACCGATGAGGGCGACGACGAAACTGTAAAGATTGAATCCTGAAACGCCGGATTGACCGAAGAACGTCATAATCCAACCGCCGACAACGGCACCGACGATACCGACGATGACATTGAGCAAAATACCTTGCTGGTTGTCAGTATGCATCAGAAGCGATGCGACCCAACCGACGAGACCTCCGAAGATGATCCAAATAAGAATACTCATAAGATATTTAGTGTTAGTGATTATTTTTTATTTGTCCTGCTGATCGAGTTTCATTGCCGCCTCAGGAGTGGAAACCGTTTTTCCCATCACGAGGAGCTTGATGATTCCCCAAGCGATTACCCAGTAGACGAACATCGCGAGGATGGTTGTCCATTCGAAAATACTTCCCTGTGCTTTGGATACTCGAAAAACAGTGACAAATGGTGAGGCGAATGGCCCTGTTACCGAATAGATAAAATTCGTGAATCCTGCTCCGGCATTGGCGCCGAGAAGCTTGAGTACGAAACGAAACGCG
>JAHFOO010000002.1:63188-109285 GCA_023261645.1 Candidatus Moraniibacteriota bacterium
AAGTCCCAAAAGATACCACGCTATCTGAGTCCCGCGATAGAGTGGCTTTGTACTACCCGATGTCATTGCGTCCATAAGAGTCTGTGTTAATGAATGAGAGAGTACCGTGATGTTTTTCTAGGTAACCGCATAGGGTTACGTTAATGATAAGGAAGTTGCTTTCGTCGTATATATAGTATACACCTAAAATGTGTAGAAATTTCAAAAAGTCAAGCTCTTACCTTAAGGAGCCATCCTCTATTTCTCGACCAGCCTTGTTTCGATAAAACTCCGATAATATGTCTGAATCGGATCGATGTAAGAGTTGATATTTCTATCATTTACCGATATACTGTATGAACACTTATGGAAGAAACAACCCCATCATCAAAGGATACTCGAGCCACTATCAAGGTCTGCTTGCATAGGAAATGTTGTCAAAACGGAGCTGAGGATATCTACAGGAATCTCAAGGAAGGTCTGACAAAAGAAGAGGCTCTTGTTTTGCCTGTCTATGAATGTTTCGGGTTCTGTACTGATGGACCGAATATCGCTATCAATGACAATATCGTGAAGGGTATCCGTCCTTTCACGGTCGTTGAACTGGTACGAAGAGAGCTCGACAATCCATCGTGCAAAGCTGATGGACTCGGATCAAAAAGCATCGATGAACTGGATAGTATTTTGGATGATATCGAGAAATTATAAGTTCAAAGATGTATCGTGAAAACCTTTCTGTATCACTTTCTGAAACATAATTGCATAAGTTTGCTTTTGAAGCATTTTGGGCAGGGTTGTAAAAAGAAGGTCTTTGTGATAGCTTATCATATCAATCGGTAATAAGCCTTTTGGAAGACGTATGAAACGAAGTAAGGCCTTTTTTGTCGCCACTATAAAAAATAACCGCAAGAGAATGCTTGCGACTTTTGAACGAGCCCGCCTGCATCGTTACGCGAGTCTGCTCTCGAAGCGTTTCGGGCAGGCCAAAAAACATACACAACAGCTTTTAGAGAACAATCATCAGATGCAAAAAAATATATCATCTCTGAGAGAGAATGATGTCTTGAAAAAATCCATAGATTCTTTGAAAGGCTTGCTTCCAAAGATGCGAAAAACCTATATCGTCAGTATTACGTGGCTCGGTGCATTTTTTCCGAAGGATATCGATGTTTCTTCGTTCACCAGAAACATATCAGAAAATATCAAACGTTTCTCCTCTGAAACATACTCGAGATTCGTGATACGTGGCGAGTATACGAAACGAAGTCTGATAATCCTGTTCATATTGGCCTGCTCTCTTGGTATAGTGATCAAAGTTATCGCGGTACAAGGCGTCACTATCGGCTTCGAAGATTATACGCTGGCTCCGCACAAAACTCTCTACGATATCAATCTCCTGCAACAAAAAATTATCGATCAAGGGAATGCTCTCTCACAGAATCGTCTGCCAGAGGGTGGAATGTGTCAGGAAGCAGAATAAATAATAATGACACGATTGTAATTGCAATGTCTATGGATACTTTTTACCCGGAAAAGAACATATCAGAAAAGAAAGAAAGCGTAAAAGTGAAGAATATCTCTGCTCTTGCAATCATTCTTTTTGGATTGTTCATAGGGAGCCTCTTTGTCGACTTTGCCCAGCTGATGACGGGGAGCGGATTCTCCCGGAGCATCGTGAAGCAGTATAATCTCCTCCAAACAGGAGGGAAGGTATGGGTAGCGTATGATGAACCGAAGGTGAACGTCCAGGTGGTCACCGACAGTACTTGTACCGAGTGTGATCCGAGCGAAGCGCTGGTTTGGTTGCGACGTGTGATGCCGACTATCGAAGCTTCTCCGATCGAAAGCACGTCTGATACTGGAAAATCGCTGATTGAACGGTTCAGTATAGTTTCTCTTCCTGCTCTTATATTTTCTGAGAACGTGACCAATACCGATTTCTATACACAAGCATCGAGTTTGTTCACCATAGAAAGCGGGAAATATTTCTTCGATATGGGGAAAATAGGTCTCCCAGTCGGGAAATACTTGAAATTGCCTGAAGTAAGAGATGATGATATCACGAGCGGTCCGAAAGATGCGAAAGTGAAAATCATCGAGTTTTCAGATTTTCAATGCACCTATTGCAAGACCTTCCAATCCGATCTGAATACGGTTTTGAAAGAATACGCCGGTAAAGTGTTCTTCGTCTATAAACACCTGCCTCTCTCACTTCACTTGCAGGCGAACAATGCTGCTCTCGCAGTATCGTGCGCCGATGAGCAGGGGAAGTTCCAAGTCTATGCGGACAATCTTTTCGCGAGACAGGATGAATGGGGGAAGACAACCGGTACGCAGAAGTTCAAGGATTATTCCTGGCGGTTCGGTCTTGATGGCAGAGCGTTCGCGAAATGCCTCGATACGAAGAAGTATCAGGAGCAGGTGGATGCTGACAAAGCAGAAGCCGGAAAATTTTTCATCACCGGTACCCCCGGGACGTTCATAAACGGCACATTCCTCTCCGGTGCGGTAGGGAGAGATGTCTTGAAACAAGTGATCGACGCGGAGCTTGCGAAATGAAATCGATTTTGAGAACAAAAAAACACCCCTGAGCCTGTTGAAGGATGCTTTTCTTTGAGCCACCTTCCAGAATCGAACTGGAGACCTACGCGTTACGAGTGCGTCGCTCTACCAACTGAGCTAAGGTGGCTTGATGGATTATTTTACCCATTCTCAAAACGTTTCTTATCATACAGGAGAATGAAAAATATTTCAACCTACTGTTTATAATTTCGACATTGTTTGATATAGTATGAATGTAATTAACTGGGAGAAAAGAAATGAATAATAAAAAAATCTCTACATTTGTCGGAACAATCATTTTGATTCTTATAGTGATTATAGTTGGGATGGTTGTGTTTGTGTATGAGAAAAAACAGAATTGGGGTGTAGTAACAGTACAGACACAGTCTTTAAATAATACAGGTGTTGTCAAGACCACTGGACAAAATAAAGAATCAAGTCCTACTCCACTTATTGTTTCAAAACCAGCGATTGAATGGGAAAATGTATGTAAAAATATTTCTGCTAGATATCAGGTCAAGTATCCAGATGAATGGGTAATGATTGTAGGGGATGATATACGAGGATTTCAGGTCGTGAATGACTGCAATAATGTTAAAAAGGAGCTGTTATACGGAGGGCGTATCAATCGAATTATGTTTGCTCCAAGTGTAGAAGCTATAAGTGGCGGGAGGTTCAGCGGTATTTGGATTACTGCTTTTCCAAACACTACACAGCACAGTTTCGTAGATCCTACTACAGAGTTGACTGTTGATGGCGAAAAAATGACCTGGGTACATAGAAGCGGTGCTAGGTTGCTCCATCATGGCACTACAGAGTATGAGATAGTAGTTAACGATGATGTTTCTGAAGACTTAGTTACCGAATTCTTTTCAACGTTCAAATTTCTCCCATAAAAAACCTCCCTACCAAATATACCCGGTAGGGAGTTTGCTTTTACAGACGTTGCTGAAGAGGGTCAGTGTTGCCAGAGAATGTTATTGGTGCCGTCACCGTAGGGGTCAACCCGAGTCCAGTTGCCACTTACTTTCTTGTACACCTCGAGGTGTACATGGTATGCTCCTGAGGCGCCAACATCACCAACGGCCGCAACCTCCTGTAGCCTGGTGACCACTTTGTACCCGTCGTTGTAAATTCCGGATAGCACGGTGGATTCCAGGTTGTTGTTGTGGAGGAACACGGTCATGTACTCATCGGTCAATCCGTTAATGAACATCGGTCCATGAAGGATATAGAAGGCATGGTAGCCAGTCCAATTCACTGAGCTCGTACCTGGTGCTGAAGCCAGTGGACATTGCGTTGTGTTCCTCCATGGTTCTGAGGGAGTTTGCTGAGAAATGGTGCTGGTAGCCACACACAATGTTCCTCCAGCTGGTGCAAGAATGGCCGTGCCCTGGGCCTGTGGATAGTCATACCCCGGATGTGCATCATAGTACAGGAAATTACCTGTGTAGTTAATGATATTGCTTAGGAGCCAACTTCCTCCGCCGAACTTCAGATACCCAGGGACTGCACAGCTTGAGTAGTTGCTCGAGTTACACGCAAGGCCCGTAGAATAACAATGACAGCCCGTTTCAGCATCACCAGATTCATTATTGAATATCGTGATAACCCCGTTTCGTCCGCCTGAATATGGAATTCCGCTTCCCAATGTTCCTTGATCCATTACTGAGCTTACAGGTGCCGAATAGGCTGTATAGCCACCAAGCGGGAAACTCAGGAACTGTGGTTCCGGTGGATTATTAGCCGGGTACAGATTATTTCCCGGATAATACAGTATTCCACAGATATTTGTGCCTGTTGTCGGCCACCAATCTGGGGCACTCATATTAGAGCTCGACCAGGTATTTTGGCTTAGTGGACAAGACATAATGATACCGCATTCTGCGCAGTACGGTGGATTGGTCACAAACGTTATCAACCGCGTGTTGTGTGAAAGATATGTACCGCCACAAGACCCATCAGGCGAGTACATAGCGTCACTTTCAACGCCATAATACAGATTGGGATATTCAATCAAGGAATGGGTTGGGTTCTTGAAGTAACACACGTGCACACCACTTGGGCCAGTGAATGCGAATGCTTGGTTGAAAGTGATTCCCGAGTATGTGAATGGCAGTGACACAGGATCAATAGCAAAAGCTGCTCTGGAGAACAGACTCAAGATGCAGGTAAGAATCATGATGATTTTTTTCATGTAAAAACTCCTTGTTTCGTTTCAGGGCTGGAATAATATAGCAGTTGGATGATTTCAGTGTTTCATAAGGACTTTCCTTTTTGATTGTTAATGAACCAGTTTAGCTTACAAAAAAAAACAGATATGTGTCAATGGTTGATTACTTATTAAATTTGACTGAGCAGAGGTATTTTATCGTAGTGGTTTTTTTAAAACCAAAATTCTTTGTACTTTTTCTGATTAGATTTATATGGTATACTGAAAAACGTATGAATATGATGCAAGAAAAAATAGCGGTTCTTCGACAAAAACTCCTGCAGTTGCAGGACTATCTTTGACTTTGGAGAGAAAGCCATCCGCATAAAGGATCTCAGAG
This sequence comes from Candidatus Moraniibacteriota bacterium, assembly GCA_023261645.1. Classification (GTDB taxonomy): domain Bacteria; phylum Patescibacteriota; class Minisyncoccia; order Moranbacterales; family UBA1568; genus UBA1568. Next base: position 68,282 of record JAHFOO010000002.1, read on the forward strand.
TACAGAGTGAACAGTCCGGTTTTTGGAATGATCCGAAAACGGCTGGTCAGCGTATGCAGGAATTGGAGGCTCTGCAGAATGAACAGCTTTCTTTCCAGAATTTGGAGAAAAGGGTGTCTGACCTCGAGGGTCTTGCCGATTTGGAAGATCTGGAACCCAAAGATGCCGAGGAGCTTGAGAGAGAATATGCGGAGATAGAGAATGTCTTCGGAGAATGGGAGCTCAAAACACTTCTCGGAGGCGAATATGACGCCAAAAATGCTCTCCTGACAGTCAGAAGTGGTGCAGGCGGTGTCGATGCCCAGGATTGGGCTGAGATGCTCCTTCGTATGTATGTCGGCTATGCCGAGAAGCAAGGATGGAAGACACATCTGCTCGACGAGTCACGTGGTGCGGAAGCGGGCATAAAAAGTGCTACTATAGAGATAGCTGGATCGTATGCCTATGGATATCTGCACGGAGAGGCCGGCATTCATCGTCTGGTACGACTCTCGCCATTCAATGCGAACAGTCTAAGACAGACATCGTTCGCTTCCGTAGAGGTGATGCCGATCATCGATGACAAGGAAATGATGCCTCTCAAGCCGGACGAACTTCGTATCGATACCTATCGCTCATCAGGTGCCGGTGGGCAGAATGTCAACAAGACAGAAAGTGCTGTGCGTGTCACGCATATTCCGACGGGTCTCGTAGCAGCCTGTCAGAGTGAACGCTCCCAACTCCAAAACAAAGAAGAAGCGATGAAGATGCTCCGTTCCAAGATGGCGCAGAAACATATAGAGGAGCAGGCGGAAGCGAAGAGGAAACTGCGCGGTGATTTCAAAAGCGCTGCTTGGGGAAATCAGATTCGTTCGTACGTCATCCATCCCTACACCCTTGTCAAAGATCATCGGACCGGTACGGAAACGAGTGATACAGGAAAAGTCCTCGGTGGAGATTTGCAGGCTTTTATTGAAAGCGAACTCCGTTACCTTCAGGCACATTGATAAAAATATCTTATAAAAAATAAAAATATGCCAGACGTTCAGCCGATAATCAGATTTGAAAATGTTGTCAAGACTTTTCCTGGGAATATTACAGTACTTGATAACATCAACATAGTTTTCCAACCGGGAGAATTCGTTTCTCTTGTCGGAGCAAGCGGTGCGGGCAAATCGACCCTCCTCAAGCTCATCTATGCCGAAGAAGTACCGACACAGGGAGAGGTCTATTTCAGTGAGCGACCAGTAGGGAAAATCAACCGTAAACATCTGCCGTTCTTCCGTCGTAATATCGGAACCGTCTTTCAGGACTATAAACTCCTCCCACAGAGAACAGCCTTCGAGAATGTCGCGTATGCTTTGGAAGTCGATGGAAGAAGTACAGCGGAAATCAATGAAGAGGTGCCGGAAATTCTCGAAATAGTCGGCCTCGGCGACAAGATGCACAAATTTCCGAAACAGCTTTCCGGAGGTGAACAGCAACGCGTCTCACTCGCACGCGCCCTCATTCATCGCCCGAAAGTGATCATCGCTGATGAACCGACGGGGAACCTCGATCCTGTTTCGGCCGATGAAATCATTCAGCTTTTGCTTGAAATCAATTCATTCGGCACAACCGTCCTCCTTGCCACACACAACAAAGGTATCGTCGACAAGATCGGCAAACGCGTCGTCCTTCTCAGTAAAGGCCAAGTCATCCATGATCAAAACAAAGGCAAATACATTTTAAGTTAAAAAAATATTATGCAAATGCTCAAACTGTGGCGCACCTTCAAAGAGGGGAAAGAGAACTTCATCCGTAATGGCTGGTTGACATTTGCGACAGTCAGCATACTTTCTCTCTCGCTTTTTATCGTCAGCCTCTCATTCTTGCTCGGAATGACATCACAGCTCATCCTGCAAAATATGCGTGAGAAGGTGAGTGTGAGCGTCTCTTTCAACCCCGATGTTACGGAAGAGAAAATTTTCGCCATACAGAAAGAGCTGATGACGTACAAGAAAGAAATCGCCTCAGTCGAATATGTTTCGCGCGATGCGGCATTGACGCAGTTTCTCGCAGAAAGTGGCAATGATCCTACTATCGCCCAAGCAATCAAAGAAATCGGTGAAAATCCACTTTTCGCATCATTGGTTATCAGAGCTGTCAAACCGGACGATTATCCTCTTATTGTAAGCGAAATCCAAAAATCGACATTTCAGAATGATATCAGTCGTATTAATTATGAGAAAAACAAGAAAATCTTCGAGCGCCTCGATCGTATCAATAAAATGACGGGAAAAACAGGACTGGCTCTCGGCGCCATTTTCATCTTTGTTGCCATTCTCATCACATTCAATACCATCCGCATCACGATATATTCTCATCGTCAGGAATTCGAAGTGATGCGTCTTGTGGGCGCTTCCAATATCTATGTCCGTATGCCATTTATCTTCGAGGGTGCGCTGTATGGCCTGGTAGCAGTCCTGGTGACGATTATTTTGCTTTACGGAATAGCTTACTACATTGCACCTTTCACGAACGGAGCGATGGCACAGGGCAACTTTATGGATCTCTATCTCAACTATTTCTGGTACCTCTTCGGTGGATTGTCACTGCTTGGTGTCACACTCGGTGTCGTTTCCAGTGCCATCGCTATCCGTCGTTATTTGAAAGTCTGATAGCTTTCGGGAATCTCCGCCCTCTCTTGACTCAATGACATTTTTGTTGTATTTTTAACTGTCTCGTTATTTACCAATTTTTTCAACTTTTCTCTGAAAGGAGATTCCTATGCTTACTCGAGTGATAAATATACTGAAACGGCATCAGGAGGATCCTGGGCTGTTTGATAAGGTTGTCCGAGGGCTTTATGCCTACGGCAGTCCGCAGATGCAACAGATAGCTGATTCGCGATTGATAGCCGTCGAAGCACATCGTCTGGATATACGTCGGAGCGGTGAGGCATATATCCGTCATCCGGAATTGGTGACAGTTATCAATATGGAGTATCTCGGTTGTATCGATCCGATCGAGCTTTCCGGATGTCTCATCCACGATGTTCCCGAAGATCATGAAGACCAATGGCCCATCTACCGAATCCGTGAAAAAGTTGGCAAGGAGATAGCAGAAGCTGCTGATTGGGTGAATCGTCGCCGATTCGACTACATAGAGAACAAGCAAGAGGCCTCTCGCTTCTTCTTTCACAACTTGCTGAATGTGGCACCGTTCCGTTCTGTTCGTATCAAACTTTGCGATCAATTTCACAATGGTTTGACACCCTGGAATTTGGACGATAAGGCCTGGGTTGCTCAAAAGATTCATGATCTCCATGAATACTATATCCCTATGGCCAAAAAGTATGGGATTCTGTATCGAGAGCTTATGGATGTAGCGGATGCTTTGGAGAATGGCATTTGTCTTCTTCCTCCAGTTTCGGAGGCTCGAGAATGACCGTAAATCGACGAACACCGCGGATGATTACAACAATAATTGTCCGCGGTTTTCTCTTGAATAAAATTCCCGTTTAGCGTAGAATAGGGAAGTGTTTTGAATAACGATAGACGGCTTAAGTTTTTTCTTTAAGCTAAAAAGCTAATGAAGCTACAAGCTGATTATTGGGGTGTGGCCAAGCGGTAAGGCAATAGGTTCTGGTCCTATGATCCTAGGTTCGAATCCTAGCACCCCAGCCAATGAAGCTAAAAGGATATTTGATTTTTCCAAGTGTCCTTTTAGTTTAGTTGTTCGGGCTAGGATTCGAACGGGAGTGGGTCGGGGAACGGGAGTTACCCGTTTGGGGTGACTGAGGTCTTTCGAAGACTAGAGGGCGGCCCGTCTCGACGAGGCAAGCCGAGGTGGAAAGCCCTATAGAGCGAAGCTTTCATATGGTATGATATGAAAGTGAGCAGTGAGTGTTCCTAGCACCCCAGCAAAAATTTTATGATTTCATACAAACACACCCAAATTGGATATCTGATGCTGGTTGTTACGCTGGCCGTGCTAGCGCTTTTCGCGTGGATGTATATTACGGCCCGGGCTGAGCCACCTTCGTACTACTCCGGTACAAATTTTCTCGTCACTGCTATAATGGTATTCATTCTGTTTCTTCTTGCATCGTTTACCACGTTGACAGCGTCGATTGATGAAAACTATCTTCGGATCAAATTTGGTTACGGAATTTTCGCCAGGAAGTTTGCACTGAATCAGATAGTTTCAGTTCAAGCAGTAAAGAATCGCTGGTATTATGGATGGGGGATACGATTGTGGCTGTGGCCTAAAATGTGGATATATAATGTTTCAGGTTTTGATACGGTGGAGATAACTATGAAAAATGGAAAAGTCTATCGCATAGGAACGGATGTCTCGAGCGAACTCGAGATCGCGATGAAGCAATCCATCTCAAAGCTTCAACTGATTTAAAATAACAACTATGAAAAAACTATTGAACATCTCATCGAGATTGACGGTAATAGTCGGAATCGGATTGATCGTCGGAGGCATTTGGGGAATATACTTTACTTACCAAAGTATCGCTCGGGAAAATATCGTTACTCCTTTGGACGCATCGATCTCAGGGAGGCCGGTACGCGGACCATTTACTCTCATGGCGCAATCTGACATTATCAGGCACCACACGCTTACGGTAACCGGAAACAAGACATTTGCCGAGATGCCACGACAGATTGCTAAACTTGATGAAAAAGGTCAGCCCGTTTTGGATGCCGAAGGCAAGTCCGTGATGGTAGACAATACCGCAAGAGATATTTGGATTACTGCTACTACACTGACGACCGCCTTGAATTTGGGTATTTTGACCTATGCGCTTTCAGGATTGGTCATACTGTTTGGACTTACCCTGATCTTAATTGGAATCATTTCAGGCGTATTGATTCGTCGAGTCAATTTTCCTTCATAAAGACTCATTATAGGAACGAACAATAATCTTAGTTGTATTTATGAACGAACAACCAAACAATATCATCTCGATAGAGAAGGGGAGAGAGATAAAAATCAATGCCATCGAGAATCTCAAAATTGAAGTTGAGAAAAACCTCACTGAGCTGGGACTTCTCCTCACGGAAGCAAGCGAAAGATACGAAGTTGCCCAAAAATTCGGTAGTGAAGAAGAAATCAGCAGATTATTCGATATCATTTTCCATACCGAAGAAAGCATCAAACAACAAGAGAAGATTTTGGGCGAAGTAAATGAAAAACTTCATACACTCATAGGACGATCTTCGGAAAGAGGATCGGTGGCTCAAGAGAGACATTTTACAGAGCTGACTACTGAACAAGGATCCATATACCTCTCTCTTCCTGATGGACGTACACAGAGATTCAAGAAGGCGACAGATGAACTGCACGAGCCACAGGATGTACTCGTTTTCATCCCTCCATATAAGTTGATAGGTGCGACAGTCGTCGGACATTATCCGGAGATTTTCAAAGGAGTTACGAACGAAGATCAGTTTATGCAAGTACTTCTCAAACACGTACATTCTTCCGGGTATACTTCTCGGATCGTCAGTAACAAAGGGATTGAACTCAAAAAGAATCAAGATGTCAGCAATGCTGAACGAGTATTCCTCCATTTCATAAGCAGGAGCAATCCCAATGATAATTTTTTATTACCGGTTTCCAAAGAACCGAAATTAGGCTATTCGACATACGATACCAGGGTATATCTGGACGAAAGAGGAAAGAATGTGAGGGATCGGCATCTGGGGAACAAAATTGTTAATATCAAATACTGAGCCCGGGGTTCGATAAAATGATTTCTGGACAGGACAGAAGAGGTGTGATATAGTATTCCAGCTAGCGCATTTCATACAACACCGTTTTTTCGAGAGAAAGGAATAGGGTATGTCAAATAAAGGTCATCGATCCGGCGGAAAGTTCGGCGGTTCTCATACCTCCTATATCCCGCTTGCCGAAGTGCTTGTCGATATCGTAGCCGGATATCAGGATGTGGTAAAAATTTCCGCCGGGTTCATCAAAGCGGGGTTGCCATCAGTGAGTGGACAACGCAGAGTGAAGTTGGCGGATATTCAGGGAGGCGTACTGTTGTCGATCCGAGACAATACGTCTCATCAAGAAGTGTGGGTCTATACGAGCGATGTCTCCAAGACAAAACGAAGTATGTCTCAAATGATTCGGGAGAAAAAGATACATCTTTCCTTCGGAGAACAAGCCGATGAATGAGTATAACCAATTTCTGGAGTGGTGAGGCAAATGCTGATCCACTCCTTTTCATTTTCTTCAGACCTTTTTATCGACGTTCTTTGCGTATGATGTAGAGTGGTCGTTTGATGACTTCTTCGTGAATATTGGCGATATACAGTGAGATAAGTCCGATAGACATAAGCATAATGCCGACGAGGAAGACGATAAAAATCGCCAAGTCCTCTGAATCGGAAAACGTCAACGGCCAGTACCATTTGAAGAAATATTTCCCGAGGAAGATATACAAACCAGAAATAAATGAGAGTGATGTGATGAGGATACCGATATAGCCTACTACTTTGAGCGGGAAGAGACTGAGTGACATAAAACTGTGCAGAGCAAGTTTGGTAAGTTTCCAGACACTGTATGACGCTGTTCCGTGGAGGCGATCATTGGCCTCAAAATTGATGTATGCGCGTTTGAATCCGAGCCAATCGATCAATCCTCGTGTGAGACGTTTGGTCTCCGTAAAACGATTGAATTCATCGATGACAGCCCTATCCAAGAGTCGGAAATCGGTGGCATTGGGAATGATTTCCGTATCGGATATTTTATTGAGAATCGAATAGAAGATTTTTCCACCAACTCTCTTTATCCATGCATCGCTCCTGCTTTCTTCTCGTATTCCGATGACCACATCAGCGCCCTTTTCCCATTTGTCGAGGAAATCAGGAATGAGTTCAGCGGGGTGCTGTAAGTCGGCATCGAGCATCATACCCGCGTCTCCGGAGCAATGATTCAGGCCCGCTGTCGTTGCGATTTCCTTTCCGAAATTACGTGAAAAATTGATACACTGTACCTGAGTATCTTTCTGCATCAACTTTTCTACTTCTTCCCCGGTAGTATCTTTGCTTCCATCGTTGACGAAAAGGATTTCAAACGTATAACGCCCCCTCAGCGGTTGAAGAACCGTCTGTAATTTCTCATAGAGCGGAGCGATATTGGCTGATTCATTGTAAGCGGGGATAATGAGAGAGATGGATTTCATAGAGTATCGGATGCAGAGGATTATTGCTCTACGGAAAAGATGAGCTTTGTATACCACTATAATACCACGAATGCGTACATCTTTGAAGGAACCACCTAATGGTTATGCCAGATCATCATCGGGTTCTATCTTGTTTTTCTTGACCGAAAGGCTGATACTTTCTTTATCGAGAACCTTGGCTTCTTCAACAGCGATACGAGTAGGCGTGGGGAGGATGGCGAGAATATTCCGGAGGGCGATACCGTCGACTTTGAGTATTGCTTCCCACTTATCGAGCGGTTCGAGGAGTGTACGCAATTTTTCTGCATCGTATTTGTATGTCTTACGGAGTGATTTTCCGATAATACCAGCATCATCGAACACCCGATCGACACCTTCTTGTTCCATATATTGCAAAATAAGTGACTGCAACTTCGCTATACGAAGTTTTTCCTCGCTCAATTTTCCTTTGAGATCGAGATATTCACCGATAGCTGTCTTCACTTCTTCGGTTTCCAGCTTGCGGGTCTCTACAAACTTGTGTTTCCAGAGCGGACAGATATTCTGATACCCGCACCAATCACAAAGAGGGGAGAGAATGGGATCGAATTTTTCTTCCTCGATAGATTTGATGACATCAAGGAATGTCTTTTCCAACTTCTCCAACTGTTCCTTCGTACGTTTGGAAGAAAGTTTTACGCCGTGTTTGACGTAATAGAGACTTACAGTGATTTTGTCGAGGTGATCGATCTCTTTGGGGTAGCGTGCCAGAAACGCTTTGAGATAGATAGAAAGCTGGATATCATTATCGACTTTGTCTTGCGAAGGCATCTTGCGTGTCGTTTTATAGTCGATGATTTCATAACCCTCTTCTGTCTTGTCGATACGGTCGATGATGCCGGATACGGTATGGAGACCTGATTCTTCATTGCCTATCTCAATGGCGAAACGGCTCTCGAGATCGATGATAGCGTAGTCATTGGGTTTGGTATGTGTCAGGTAATTCTGAATGATGGTGACTCCCTGAGTGAAAGCAGATCGCTCTTCCATCTCATTTTCGTACACCTCACTGTTCCAACCCTTGGAGAAATAGTCGAGAGCCTGCTCAACGGTAGGGGAAAGTATGGCCGGAGTATGGATGTATTTCAGTACGGCATGAATGAGAGTGCCGAAAACAGCCTCTTTGGATTTCGGTTCTTTTATCTTGTCCACCTCTCGAAACTTATACTTGAGGGGACAGTTCTGGTAATTATTGAGGGTGGAGTATGATATGCGCATAAAAAAGATGGGAAAAGGTTCTCTTATTTTAACAGAAAAATCAGAGAGAAGATACTTCTTCACCGGTAACATATGTATTGCTTGCCAATATTGACAAAATACATATTTTGTGATACAATAAAAAACGTACCTAAACAATTTACTTTTTGGAAGGAGAGTCAGAATGTTTGAGCGATTTTTCTTATGGACGAGGAGAAAATCTCTTCTCATCATTAGTCTGGAAAAGAACCTGGAAAAGACGAGGCAAGAGGTTACTCAGCTCACAGACGAGCTCAAGCGGTCTCGCCGGGACAATGAGACTTTGAAAGAGATGCTGATTTACACCGAAGAGAACCATACCGTATTCGAACGATCCCGTTGGGACAATGAGACTTTGAAAGGAATACTGATTCGCACCAATCAAAACCATACCGCATTTGAATCATCTCTCATCAAGGTGTTGATGGAATGTGTCAGAAAAGAATCAATGCGTGCGGAGCGTATCATTGCCGAAAAAAAAGAATTGGAGAGACGACAGACTGACTTCGCTACTGAAATAGGTTTATTCCCAGAATCAAAAAATCAGTCTTAAGACTACCGTGGTCAAACCAATTCATCGAAAAATTACCGGGGTATTTGCAACAGCAAAGTGTCTCCGGTTTTTTATTGCAATAAAATAAATGGTAGAGAGAGGTTATGGATATAAAGGAGAAGAAGGGTAGGAATAAATTATCAAAAAAGAGAGAAAAAATAAAGTATGAATGTCTCTATGATGCAACGTCGACTTATGTAACTTATGCGACGTTATCATTATAACAAACAGGAGTTGATATGTGTTATTCGCCTTGTTTGAGTCTTTTCTCTGAGAATGCTTTGAAACCGCTTCTAAACGAATGCGTATAATCGCGTATGAGGCATTTGAAATAATTCCGTATACATCTATGCCTCTTCCTTGTCTTCATTTCTTCACCGATTGTTTTGCATATATTCCCGGGTCATTTTTCTGTGTGTTTTCATCTTGATTTCGTATGGGTAGATGTATACCCTGAGGTACTCATACCACTCCCCTCTATTTTTCATTTTTTCCGGGGGAGTCGGTCATCAAAAAAAGAGTAAATTATTTCTCGAGAAACTTTCCGATTTTCTTCCAGAGAAACCGGTGCGTGATGTGCCTTAGTCCGAAGTGTCCGCCTTTCGGTTTGAGATAGAATGTCGCACCGGTAGTCCGAGCAAACGGGTCGAGCGTCGCATATGAAACGATGGTATCATCTTTGGCATGAATGATCATAACTTTCTTGCCATCAATCTTTTGCGTGCAGGTCAGTGGATTATAGAAATCCGGACGAAGAAGCTTCTTCCAGTCACGACTCCTTTCTACACGATAAGCTCCTCCATATCCTTCCTCGATAAAACGAAAATGTGAGGAAGATGGCTCACTGCCATTTTCAAGTGTCGACCAATCGAGTACTGGCGAGAGAGCGATCACTTTTTTGACAAGAGGGTTTTTGGAATTGAGGATGACAGCCGGCCCGCCGAAAGATGACCCAAACAAATGAATGGAAGATACCTTGATCGGTGTGAATTTCTGAGAGAAAACATCATAGAGCTTCTTTTCTGTTTTCAGATCGCTGATGATATCTTCGATATCTTTCGCGGGAGAATGTTCGAGGAAATTTCCTTTGCTTTCCCAGCTCCCCCGATATCGGAAGAAAATCGCGACATAGCCGGAAGCGGAGAGAAAACGCAAAACATCATTCTTCGAAGGAGATGATGGCAAACCCCCTGCCAATATGGCTATCTTTCCTGTCTGTTTGGATGGCAGCATCACTTCTGCAATGATGTCTTCGGCAAAGTGTGTACGAAAAAAATTGAGGCGTTGAAACTTTTTCATACTTACTGATAGATAATCATTTGATCAATGGATGTCTTGCTATCATTACCCATAGCACCAACAAGTGCTCGGGAAGTATCCAAAAAGATATTCGCCCCAAAATACGGATCATGCACCACATATCTTCCCTTTGAATCTTTGTGATGAACGACAACATAATGTCCACCGCCACCGTTTGATTTCTTTATGTAAACAATAACTGGATTTCCTTTTGCGATCTGAGTGTCTACGGTCGACCAGTTGATGTTCCCGTGCGATTTACCGTTTGCGTTGAGTGTTAATTTCGGATTAGACCAGCTATTCGGCCAATTTATGAGGTCGCCGGAGAAGATTGATTGATTTGCGAGCTTCCCTGGGTTCATAGAGCCACCGTGCTCTTTGAAAACCATGGCCACGGCGGTTACGGCACAGCCATAGCTTTTCATAAGGGTTTTCGTGTTTCCGATTGTTTCATTTCCCCAGGCAGGATCTCTCTGTGAAAAATACCAACTGGTAGATGCAAAATATTTGGAATCAGGCTTTGGATAGGAATCAGCACTCAGTCCACTGGCCGTAAAGTATTGATCGATATCCAGCAACTCTTTCTTTTGTTCTTCGAGATGAGAAATGAGTGTCTGATATTTTTTTTCATCGGCCTGTGTTGTTGCAAGCAAACGCGCCTTATTGGTTTTTGTACTGTCCAAATAATCACTCTGCTCTGTAAGTTTCACGTGAAGACCATCGGCTTCTTTCTTCTTTTCTTCCAGGCTGACGCGTTCTACTATAAGGCTCTCCTTGAGTGCTTTCACAGAGCCAAGGAGCTCGCTCACCTTGTCGCCTATCTCAATCGTCCCGTTTTCTTGGTTGAGGAATGAGAGTGTTTCAGCGGAAGAGAAAATGAGTGCGGCTTTCCCATCGGAATAATCACCGTAATAAATACGCATCAATTCTGACAGCATCTGTTTCTGATGATTGAAGAGAATCTCTTTCTCCGCGATGCGTGAAGTAAGAGAAGAAATATCTCCCTCGAGATTGGTGATTTTTTCTTTGTTGATGCTGATTTCAAGCTCTAATTTATCGGCCTGTGCCTGAAGTGATGTTATCTGGTCGGCAAGTGTTGATCCCTCGCGTTGTTTGAGACTGATGATCTGTTTATAAGCCTTTATTTTCGCATTGATAGCGTCAACTTGATCTTGTTTATCTGCCAGATTTTTCTCTTGTTCAGCAGTCATTTCAGTGACACTCGGACTTTCAGTCGCCTGGACAAAAAAAACAGAAAAAAATAATCCACTACAGGAGAGTATTGTTATAAAAATACCTTTTTGAAGTTTTTTGTTTTGCTGGTGTATCATGTATCATCCATTATACCACAGCCGAAAATAGCTTCAAGAGAGCTTTTTTATGGCATCAGTGATACGTTTCAGGCTTTCTTCCTTCCCCAAAACCCAGGCCACATCGAAAGGCGACGGTGAATGTTGCACGCCAGTCAAAGCGACACGGAGTGGCCAGAGGAAATCACCCTTCCCGCCTTCCGGACGGGCAGGCTTCTCCCCTGCTTTGTCCATCAGTATTTTTTCTACAATTTCTTTGCCTTTCCAATCCGTATCTGATAAAAGAGAGAGCGTCTCCTGCGCACTTTCCAGAGCTTTCCTCGTCTCTTCGGCAGTATTTTGTTTCCAATTGAGCAGTGCTCCATCATAAGAAAGTACATTCGTGAAAAAGAATGGGTTGTTCTCTCCGATATCCGAAAGTTTCGCGAGGCGGTCTTGTTCGATTTTCAAAACTCTTTTTACAAATGCCATTTTTTCTTCTTCACTTAGTATGTTTTGATGGCCCACCCATTCTTTGAAGAATTCTTTTTCCGAAAGGAATGGCAATCCGCGCTCATACAAATCATCGAGAGCAAGTTTCTTGATATATTCCGTATTCATCCAATCCAATTTTTTCAAATCGAACACGGCTCCGGCTTTGTGGACGGAAGAAAGATCAAATTTTTCTACCAGTTCATCGATGGTGAAAATTTCCTGTGTGCTACCGCTCCCAGGATTCCATCCAAGAAGAGCGACGAAATTGATGAGCGTTTCTTTGAGGTAGCCTTTGCTCAAATAATCTTCCACGGCGACATCACCCTGGCGTTTCGAAAGCTTGCTTTTGTCAGGGTTGAGAAGAAGCGGGATATGTGCGAATTTCGGGAGCGGAAACCCCAATGCTTCGTGGAGCAGAATGTGTTTCGGAGTGCTGGATATCCATTCTTCACCGCGGATGACATGAGAAATCTGCATCAGATGATCATCTACCACTACGGCCAGATGATAGGTCGGGAAACCATCTGATTTCATCAGTACTTGGTCATCGACGTCTCTCGCGTGAATCGTCACTGTACCTCGTATCAGATCATCAAAGACAATATCTCCGCGATTTTCATCGACATTGAGACGGATGACATACGGTTCATTCTCTGCCAATCGTTCCTCGATTTCTTCGTGAGACAATCTGAGGCAATACTTATCGTACTTCGGAGCCAGCTTATTCTTGTTCTGTTCCTCGCGGAGCGCAGCCAGACGTGAAATACTGCAGAAACAATAATATGCCTTCTCTGATTTTATCAGTTTCTGTGCATATTCTTTGTATGTCGGGAGTCGTTCTGATTGAGCATATGGTCCATACTCACCTTTTTGTGCCAAAGCCCCATTTTCGATGAAGACACCTTCGTCATGATGGACTCCCATAGTATCGAGGGTCCTGATGAGGTTTTCCACTGCTCCGGGTATGAGGCGATTCTGATCAGTGTCTTCGATACGTAAAATGAACGTACCATCATATTTTTTGGCAAAAAGATAATTATACAGAGCCGTACGTAAACCACCGACGTGTAATTGTCCTGTAGGTGATGGTGCGAAGCGAACACGGATTTCAGACATACGATTGTACTTTATGGTTAATACTCTATTTCTTTATTGTAGCGAAAAATATATGAAAAGGGAAAAGGATGGTGGCATTCCAGATTCTCTTCCATCGCCTGGGCTGGAGCAAAAGGCGCCACAACCATTCGAGACCGATCGCTCGTAACCAGCGCGGTGAGCGAGTCTGTTTGCCAGTGAGGTAGTCGAATGATCCACCAACACCCATAGCCAGTCTGATACTGCTTTGATTTCTAAAATTACTCAGAAACATCTCTTGTTCTGGGGCACCAAAGTTACAAAAAAGTATATCGTATTTTGTATCACGTATGTTGTATGCCTGGTTCGGGTCGATGTTTTCCCCACTTATTTTGATATGAGGAAACCGTTTTAAGATTGCACCGCGTACTTCGTCAAATGTGCTCAGACCATTTTTTCTTACTGCTAAATAAATCTCTAATTTTTCTTTGTTTGCCGATTTCAATAGTTCTTCTAGTAAATCTGCGCCAGGAAAACGTGTGATGTATTTTCCTTGAAACAGTCCAGCGAGCACGATTCCAAAACCGTCTGCAACACGAAGATCACAATTCTGAAGAACAGAATGGAATTGACTATTCTTTTCCGCTTCAAGGAGAAATTCAGGATTGATGGTGGCTATCTGATGAAACAGGGGCTCATTAAGATACGTTTCTATACGTTTCAAAACTTCTTCGCGCGTCAGGTTATCAATTGTTACTCCTAGTACTTCCATACGTTTTTTGTATTGAGATTCCAAGCGGGTCGGCAAACTTTCAGAGCAATGGAAATGTATCAATCGGTTCATAACGACGCTTGCCATCGAGAGAGAGACTCTCAAAAACCGCGATATTTTCCACGGTTTCTATGAAAGAAACTTTTTCTTTCAATTTTGGTTTATTTTCAAGTTTCAGCCATTTCGACTTCTTGATCTTTGCCAACGTGATATGAGGACGATATATTTTTTTCTCTCGTATGAATGATGAGAAAGCTCTTTCAATTTTTTCCAGGACGAGACGAAGCTCATCACTCGCTTCACCGGTAAGCCAGATCATCTTTGGAGAGGCTTCGTTTTCCATAAGCTTCATTCCGGTAAACTGCAGTTCGAAAGATTCAATATCTTTGCAGACATCCCCTACTCTGGCGCATATCTCGCCGACTTCTTCTTCCTGAATGAAACCCAGAAAAAAAAGCGTCACATGGAAATTTTCTTCCATCGTACGAAGGACTGCCTCCTTGGGCCATGCTTCCATTTCCTGTGTCAATCTCTTGCGGAGCTGAGAAGAAAGCGGGATACCAACAAATAATCGACGTGTTTTATTCATAAGCGTACTATGAGCGTAGCTTAAAAGAGCCAAAAAATCAACCCCGCCGAAGAACACTGTGATAGAATAGGAATATGAAAACATTTGAACTCTATCGAATCGAGGTGGCACCACTTCTCATATTACCACTCGGGAAATCTCCGCTTTTCAGTTACCTTTCGAAAGAACCGATAGCTCTCGGATCACTCGTGACCATTTCTTTTGGCAAACGCTCCTTGGAAGGGGTCGTTTATGGCGCTTCGCCACTTCCAGGCAAGGCACCAACTTGGATGAAATTCATTTCTTCAGTCATCGACGGAGAATCCCTTACGGAGAATCAACTGGCCCTCGCCAGATATGTGAGTGAAGAATATTTCACTTCACTTGGTAAAACACTGAAGCATTTTCTCCCAAAACGGATCATACGGAAGAAAAAAGAAAAAAGCATCAGTCAGAGTAAGAAAGCAGTACTCCGCCTCCACAAAAACGATAACGCTCTTCTCAAAGAATTCCTTTCATCAAAAAAAGAAATCGTGAGATACCTCAATGTGTATGCTCTCCAAAATCAAGGTCAATTCTTCTCCCAATTGGTCAAAAAAGGAAATGCTCAGCATAAGCAGACCCTCATCCTTGTTCCTGAAATCGCTCTTTTGCCATCGCTGGAAGCTCTTTTTTCAGAGTATATTTCCGAAGAAGAGATCGTCGTACTGCATAGCAAACTCACTTCCGGCGCCTCTTTCGAAGCCTGGGAAAAGATTCGTTCCGGAAAAGCCTCTGTCATTCTTGCCACACGACAGGGCTTGTTCGCACCGTTTCGCACATTGGGTACCATTATCATTCTTGAAGAACAAGATGAGGGGTATAAACAATGGAGTATGAGTCCGCGTTATGATGGCAGACGTATCGCAAGAAAACTCGCACTCCTTTCCGAAGCAAAACTTCTTCTTGCCTCAGGAGTACTTGGTATCGACAGTTTTCATCATATCGAAGGAAAAGAATATATCCCGCTTCATCCGATCCCTCCACTTCCTCCACTTATGAAGGACATTTCTATCGTCAATCTACGACTGGAACGTTTTCGAAAAAACTATTCTCCCCTCTCACAAGAACTCATAACCGCTTTGCAAGAAACACGAAATCATGGAGAGCAAGCGCTTCTCTATATTCATCGTCAAGGTATGAGTGCTTTCTCTGTCTGTGAGAATTGCAAGAGCATCTTCCGTTGTCCGAAGTCCGGACATATTCTTTCGAGTATGAAAGATGGTACATTTCGTTGTCTCAGTTGTTCTTACAAGACAGACTCTTTCCCAAGCTGTCCTCACTGTGGACATCTCACGTTCCGTTCCGTCGGATTCGGTACCGAGCGAGTCGAACGTGAAGTGAAAAAGCTTTTCCCGGGAGCGCGTGTCTTTCGAGCGGACAAAACGACGATGCATACGGAGAAAGATATCAGAAAATTCCATACGGATGCCTCTCTCGGAAATATCGATATTCTCATCGGAACTCAGATGATACTGAAAGGGCACACCTTGCCCAAATTGGCTTTGATTGGTATGATTGACGCGGACAGTCTCCTCTCTTTTCCTGATTTCCGAGCTGATGAGAAGCTTTTCCAAATTCTCACGAGGTTCGTGGAGCAGACGAAGAAACAAAAGGAAAGCGGTTCCAAAGCGAGAATAATCGTACAGACATTCCATCCGGAAAGCACCTTTTTCCAAAGAATCGAAACGCTCGATTCCAAGGCTTTCTCTCACAAGATACTGACCGAGCGCGAAGACCTCTATTATCCTCCGTTTTCCCGTCTCATCTCTATTACTTGCCACGGAAAAACTGAGAAAGAAACTATCACAGCGGCCAAAACACTTGGAGAGACTCTTCGAAAACTCCTCCCGAAAAAAAATTCCCGTTATCGACTGAGTATTCCGGAATCAGCGAAACAAGTCATCTCCAAAAAACTGTTCGAAAGCTCCCTTCTTTTGCGTATTCCAGCCGAAGAAGCGATTCCGGAAGATATCCGAACCTTTCTTGAAAAAACGGATATGTCTGATATTATCGATGTCGATCCTCTCTCATTTTTGTAAAACTATGCTGACACTCATCACCGGCGCGACAACTGAAATTTTATTGAAGCCGACTTCTCGCGTCAAGGATCCTTTGTCCAAAGAGATTCAATCTTTGTTGCCGGAGATGGTTGAAACGATGTACAAAGAGAAAGGAATCGGTTTGGCTGCACCGCAGATCAACAAATCAATTCGCTTGGCCGTGGCCGAAGTAGACGACAAAATATACTATCTGATCAATCCGGAAATAACCTCACTTTCACAAGAAAAAATCATTTTTGAGGAAGGTTGTCTCAGTCTGCCCGGCCAATTTTTCCCCATCATCCGATCGGAAGAAATTACGGTCAGATATCAGAATGAGAAGGGATTGCCGAAAAAACTCCGTGCCACAGGGTTGCTGGCTATCGTTATCCAACATGAAGTGGACCATCTCGATGGAATTCTTATCATCAATCGCTACAAAAAACAGCAGAAAAAGACTTCGGTAATCCTTTGATAAAAAAATATGGTTGCTTTCTTCGATCTCACACGACGTACCGGAAAAGACACATCTTCAAAACAAGAACCAGCTCCGGAAAAAACCGAGGGGACGAATAAAACCTGGACCGGTGCTCCAAAAATCCGTACTGTTTTTATGGGGACACCGGAATTCGCCACCGCCATACTCGGAGGACTGATCGAACAGAAATACAATATCGTAAGTGTGGTGACCAAAGTCGATAGACCGGTAGGACGGAAACAAGAAGCGGTAGAAAGCGCTGTCAAAAAGAAAGCTCTTGAATATCATCTCCCCATCCTTCAGCCGGAGAAATTCGATGAAGAAACCGTCGAAAGCATAAAAAAATTGCAACCGGATCTGATTATTGTGGCTGCGTATGGAAAAATTTTACCAGAGGAAGTTCTGAAAATTCCCGGCTTCGGATGTATCAATGTCCACGCCTCGATTCTTCCCAAGTGGCGCGGTGCCTCCCCGATTCAGAATGCACTCCTTGCCGGCGCGAACAAAACAGGCATCACTGTTATGCTTATGGATAAAGGTATGGATACCGGTGATATCCTGGCACAAAAGGAGATGGACATCGACCCGGACGATACCAAAGAATCACTCAGCATAAAATTGATTACACTCGGAAAAAATCTCCTTCTCGAAACGTTACCGCTGTGGATAGACCGTACTCTCACTCCGAAACCGCAAGATCAAAGCCAATCGACGCTCTGTCAGCTTATCGAACGCGAAGACGGTCATATTATGTGGACCGATAGTGCGGAAAGTATTTACAATCGTTATCGGGCATTGTATCCATGGCCAGGGATTTTTTCTTTTTGGAAAAAAGAAGATGGTCGTATGCGCCTGAAATTACACCGTATTTCCTATCAGAAACAATCGCCACAAACCCCTCATCTCCTGGGTCAGGTATTCGAAGTAGGAGAAAAAGTCGGTGTTCAAACGGGTGAAGGAGTGATTTTTCTCGAAGAAGTCCAAATGGAAGGAAAAACACGGATCCCAATCGCTGATTTCCTGCTTGGAAACAAGGAAATCATCGATAGTTTTTTAGAATGATAAAAACATATGGAATTATCGCATAACAAACGTGATCAACGGGCACTCATCATCGGATTTGTACTTATTCTTTCTGTCAGCATCTATTTCATCGGAAAAAGTTTTTTTTGGACACATCCAAATTCTCCTGAATCATCGACCGCACCGACGCTCGATAAAGAACAATCATCTGTTCCTCTCATAACACCGGCCGTACTGCTACAGAAGCTACAGAGTGACGACAAGATAATCATCATCGATGTCCGGACAGCAGTCGATTTCGAAAGCGGACACATCGTTCACTCCATTTCTCTTCCGATAGGATCGCTCCAGAATTTCTCTCCCGACAAAGACACGTCTATTGTTATCGTATTTTCTGAGGCAGACTTGCAGACGTTTGAAACAGCCAAAAATATTCTGGCACAGAAATCCTTCCCTTATTTTTTCCTTCAGGGTGGTTTCGATGGATGGCAAAATATGAACGCTCCGATATTCTCTCTCGGCGACCCTGCCTCTTTCGCTGATCAATCGAAAATAACGTACATCGGACTGGAATCGTTCAAAAAACTGCTCAGTGAAAAAGGGCTATCTCTTTTCATCTTGGATGTTCAGACTGAGGAAGATTATGACAAAGTACACATCGTAGGTGCTACGAATATCCCTCTTGATCAGCTCGAAAAACGCTCCGGTGAAATCCCTGCCGGCAAACAAATAATCGTGTACGGCGAGAATGATAGTATCTCTTTCCGTGGCGGAGTCCACCTCTCTGATCTTGGTATTTTCACCGCAGAAACATTGAGCGGAAACAAGTATCTTTCATCCGATTCCGGTCTTCCTTTCGAATCCGGGAAGAAATAAATAAAAAAAGTGTCGAAACAATTCGAACGCTTTTTTTTCTTCTTGTAACCGATTTGGTTTACCCTATCACTGCCAAGACATCTTTATAATTTGAAATGAGATATTCCTCACCGTCTATCTTGACTTCTTCGCCTCCATAACGTCTAAAAACGACCTTCTGACCGGCTTTTACCTTGATCTTGTCACTTTCCCCTATGGCTACGACTTTGCCCAACTGCGAGCGCTCCTGACTGGCTGTTTCAGGGAGGTAGATACCGGCAGCAGTCTTCTGTTCCGGCTTCTCCGGATGAATGAGTATATTTTCACCGAGCGGTCTGACATTCGTCTTTTTCATAAGTATTTCACATTCACTGATTAAACGGTGTATCCATTATAGAAACTAATGGTATGAGAGTCAATCAACTCTCAACTGTCATCTATACTGTTATGTATCCTCTCTGTGTTCAAAGGAATTTTTCAGCACCCACTCTACTTGTTTGAAGAAAGGCTTTTGGTTCGAAAAAAGAGCTTCTCCGCCGTCGATAATGAAAAATAGCTATTTCTCTTTCAAAATCTCCAGAGCCTTATCAAGTTGCGGATCACGTTTGTTGTTCACATCATCACTTGAGAGGCCGACTTCGACATCAGGGGCGATGCCGACGTTGTTGATCTGATGACCGGCCGGAGTGAGCCAGTGTGCGACGGTGATTTTCACTGCAGTATCTTTGTTCATAGGGATAAGTTCCTGTACGGAACCTTTTCCAAAGGATTTCTTGCCGACTAGTGTGACATTGTCACGATTATCTTTGAGTGCACCGGCGAGAATCTCAGATGCACTGGCACTTCCTTCATTGATAAGCACTACCGTCCGCACACCGCTCAGCACATCCCCACCGCGGGACTTGAGTTCTTTGCGTTCTCCTTTGCTATCTTCTTCCATAACGACAATTTTTTCGACAGGAAGCATAAGACTTGCCATATCGATAGATGTCTCCAGAAACCCGCCCGGATTGTTGCGCAAATCAATGATGAGTCCGGTTGGTTTCTTGTCGAGTGCCTGATTGACTGCCGTTTGAAATTCTTCTTTTGTATCATCACCGAAACGGTTCACTCGAATATAAGCTATACCATTTTCTTTCATTTCGAATCGGACGCTTTTCACGAGAATCGTATCGCGTTTCACGGTAATCGTCCGATATTCTTCTTCTCCATTGCGGAAAACAGTCAGTGTCACTTCTGTACCTTTCGCACCGCGAATCTTGCCGACTGCTTCTTCAAGCGTCATATTGGTTGTCGTCTCATCTCCGATTTTTACGATTTTATCTCCAGCCATCAATCCGGCTTTTTCCGCAGGCATCCCTTCAAGCGGGGCAATGATGGTAAGAATCTCATTCTTTATCCCCATTTCGGCACCGATACCTTCAAATGTTCCGGAAATATCCTCTTCGAACGCTTGATTCTCTTTGGGATCGAAAAAAGTCGTATATGGATCACCTGTCGCAGCGAGCATCCCCTTGATGGCACCATAAAAGAGCGTATGGGCGTCAAGTTTCGCACTATCGACATATTTATTCTGAAGAACACCCCATACTTTCCAAAACAAAGAGAAATCGATGGTTTTGTCCTGACTATCCTTGTTGATGATGACGGCATCATTCGGAGAAAGAACATCATTTGATGCAGTATTCAGTGCCGAGAGACGATGATTCCCGTCTTCATATCCGAGATAAAACGCTCCTCCAATAAGGAAAAGTACGAAGAAGAAAACAAGCGCTTTCTTGAAGATCTTCTGTCCACGCTCATATTGCAGAGTTTTCTCGTTCTGATTTGTATCTCCCTCCGGAAGAGTCGTGTCAGTTGGTTCCAAGGGTGATACGGGTGAAAATTCTTCCATATTTTTTCTATTATATGCTTTAGTTATTCATAATGTGGTAACATTTTCCCTCGATATTTCCAAAAATATCGTAGAGCACTCTTGATATGATACCAGGTTAATTTGTTGAAGAGAAGCGATCTGAGGAATCCTCCTCGTGCACTGCCTTTGGCATGGTAGTGATAAACGAAAGCCTCCGGATAATAGACCACTTGATAGTCATTTTCCCAGAAACGACGGCACCAATCGACGTCCTCCATATACATAAAAAACTGATCATCCATAGCTCCGACTTTTTGGACAGCTTCACGAGTGACGAGCATCGCCGAACCGATGACCCAATCCACACTTTTCGGAACAGCGTGATCGTATCCTTTCATCATAAACCAGTCCAGATGCTTCTTGGCGAAAGAAAATCGTGCGAGCCACGTCCGTCGATAGAGGATGGTCTGTGGACGATAAAAACGATAGCAACTCTGCTGAAGTGTCCCGTTGAAATTCAATTGTTTCGGAGCGAGCAGTCCGATGGTCGGATGTTCCTTGATATAATGAAGCATCTTCGGCAGAGCATCCTCAGTCAGAATGATGTCGCTATTGATGAGAAAAATATACTTCCCACACGCTTCTTTGAGAGACGTATTTACCAACGTTTTGAAACCGACATTCTTTTCAAATGGAAAAAAACGTACCTGTGGAAATTCTTCCCGCATCAACATCTCAGTATCCTCTTCTGTCGCGCTATCAGTGACGAGAACTTCAAAACTGATGGAAGTGTCTTTCAAGTGCTCAAAGATAGACCCGAGACAGAGTTTGAGCAGCTCCGGACTCCTGTATCCGTTGATAGCGATAGTCAGCTCTACGGTATCCATAACAGCTCACTTTTACGGCATTTATTGATTGAGCGAGTTCTGGAAAAGTTCGTGGATACGATCATAGTTATCACCGCGTGGCAAGAGAATATAACCGGACTCAGGCTTCTGTGCCGGTGCATAGAGCAGACCTTCCTCAGAATCCTCCAAGACTTTCTGATTTATTTTCACTTCACCCATCTTTTGGTACACATCGAACAGTCGTTTCATCTCCCACGCCTCCATATTCGTACTCACATTGTTTCCCAAACTATCCAGAATGGTATTTATTTTCGAAAAATCCGTCAGCGTACCGAGAGAGAGGGCTTTGGTACGGATGAGATTGATGACATCCTGTTGGCGACGCGCGCGTGCGAAATCACTCGTGGCATCGCGAGAACGGACATAACAGAGAGCTTTATCACCATCGAGAGCATTGTCTCCGGCAGGCAATTTGAAATCTCCACCACATTCCATTTCACTGATTGCAACAGTGGTCTTTTTTTCGAAACAGAGGTCATAGTGCCTGTAATACACCGATCCATTTCTTCTTGTGCCTTTCTTCACTTCGACATTGCCGGAAGGAACGGTATAACGGACGAGATCACAGCGAGCTGTCAATCCACGGAATTGTACGCCTTCTTCAAACGGTTGATCGAGATGCACCGTCACACCGCCGACAGCATTGACCAGATCCTTGAACCCTTGGAAATTGAGCGTGATGGCGTATGGGATATCCAGACCGGTCACCTCTCCGACGATCGTCCGCATATCTTCGATACCGCCTTTATGAAGTGCTCGTTCTTCTCCGAGAGCATAGACGGCATTGATCTTTCTTTGTTCATTACGACCGGGAACAGTCACATACGTATCACGAGGAATTGAGATAAGAGAGACTCTGCTCGTATCAGTATCGTCTGTTTTCGGGTGTATGGAGAGAACCATAATGGTGTCAGCCAAAAGTCCTCCGCCTTCCACGCCTTCTCCACGCATACCGAGCAGAAGGATATTGACACGTCCGGCATCTTCTCCGGAAAGTTTCTTTTCTACGCCTGGAAGAGAATTCAGAAGACTACCAAAAATATTTGCATTCCCTTGGGATATTTTATTCAAAGTGAAACCGGTCTTCCAGACGAAAACTCCTCCCGCAAGAAGCAAGAGAACCAAGAAGAACAAGACGATACGCCACACACGATGCTTGCGAGGAATGACCGTTCTTTCTGCAACTCCGGTGTTATTTTTTTTGAAAAACATCATAGATACCAAAGATACTAATGAATTAAATTTTTTTCTTACCTTCTTTCTGACGCGGATAATTTTTTGTATGTATCAAAAAGAAAAAGAGCGCTCTTCTCCCAAGAAAAGAGTTTTATTCTCTCATTTCCGGCTGATCGCAGTTTTTCTCTCACTTCCTGATGAGTACAAAGAGTATACAACATTTCCTCGAAGTGAGCAATACTCGTGGGGTCGAAATACACCGCTGCTTCACCGCCTATTTCCCGCAAGCTCGGGATATCAGATGAAGCTACGGGAACAGATTGACTCATCGCTTCCAAAAGCGGGATACCGAAACCTTCATACAGTGATGGAAATGCGAACACTTCCGCCAAACGTATCACTCCTGGCAGATCATCTTCATCGATGAATCCGGGGAAAAGAACGCTTTCCCTCACTCCTCGCGAAACGATCATCTTCTCGATGTTTCTGTCCGTGTGATGAGCATTTTTATTACCGACAAGAACGAGGTTCATCTGGGGTAAACGTTTCTGCAAGAGAGCGAACGCATCGATGAGAAACGGGATATTCTTCCTCGGCTGAAGTGTTCCGACAGAAATGATGAAGTGTTCCGGCAACCCATATTTATTTCTGAGAGCGTTTTCTTTCTCCGTATCCATTCTGTTCTTTTCCAGGAATTCTTCCCCGATTCCATTATGGATCACAACTATCTTTTCTTCCGGTATTTTATAGTATTTGATGATCTCATCTTTGGTGAATTGTGATGGAGCGATGATCAGATCGGCCCTCCTCAGTGATCGCGGTATGAGAAGTGCCAGAAAGAATCGATCAGACCAGCCGATCAATTCCGGGTAAGCACAGAACGACACATCGTGGATGTGCGTGATGATCTTCGTACGTCTCGGTGAGAAAAATGGCAGGATATACTGAGTATGGAAGATATCTACCTTGTTCTGAAAGAGATATCTCGGCAGAACAAAAAAATTCCATACAAAACGGTTTTGAGCGGAAAGGGAAATGATTTCAACGTTGTTTTGCCCGATACAGTCGAGACGAGCATAGAGCGATGCGATTTTCGTCGGCAGAGTCTCATCTGTCAGCAAGAGATAGCGATTGACAGTGTCAATTTTCAAAAGCTCCTTGGTCAAATGAAAGAAAACCGCCTCATCGCCGGTGCGTTTTTTCCCCAGAAGTCGGATATCTATTGCAAAAGTCATTTCAGTTATGTTTATCCTGATGTGTTATCGAAAAGAGTGCCATACAGAAAAAGAAAAATCCGAGGAAAAGGCCGGCGTTGAAAAGATTGAAAAGAGTGAGCGTGACAAAAAGCGATGCGAATATGGTGGCGATCGGTGAATACTCTTTTATACTCTCATAGAGCCATCGCATACCGAGGCCAAACCAGAAAAATACAAACGCCACAAGTCCGGCGATCCCGGCACCGAGCCATATTTCCAGGAAAATATTGCTCGCATTGAGTCCTGCCCCTCGTTCATCCGTACCCAAAAGAGGAGAAATATTTCCGAATCCGACACCGGAAATCGGATGCTTTTTTAGAATATTCATCACTTTGGCATAAATATCGCTTCGAATATGGACATTCGGATCGTCGCGATACACCGTAGAAACAAATCTTCCAGCCGCTACTTCCGTCGAAACCTCCTCAAGGAGAATGTGTCGACAGTGGGAGAGAGACAGTTGATCCAGACTCTCGATTTTTTCGGGTAGGACAGGTAAAGAGGAATCCTGATCACAAGCGACGGTTATCTTTTGTTCGCCGGTCGCGGTACTCTTACTACGATCCAGCAGATCGAACGGACTCAGTCCGGAAAAATACACCAGGAAGAGTGCGAGAAGAAATGGTGTGAGAATGAGGAGCTTCGTCTGAAGCATCTCCATCAGCACGACTCGGTTCTTTTCGATCAGCGCTCGCCATACTTCCTTTTGCCATGCGAAGATGAGCAGTACCGTCACAATACCGAAAAATGCAGCCAACCATGCACTTCGACTGACCGTGATGATCAATGCTACAAATCCGAAGAAGAGGAACACAGAAAAAAGAGATCGGAAGATACGCGAGAGGTTTTTCTCTGAGGCGATGAGTCCGCTGAGGAGGACGATGACGCTTACGAGATACCCACCGAGCCAATCTGCTTCGGCAAATGTCGAATTGGGACGACCAGCCATCACCTCGAAACTTTCCGAACCATTCAGAAAAAGCATATTTTGTATGATGGCATAGAGAGCGACGACAAAAAAAGATGAGAAGACAAATGGAAGCAACATCTGTGCATCTTCATCGGTACGGACGAAAACTCGAGTGATGAAATACAGAAGAACAAAAGAGAGCAAGATGACAGAGAGTTTCAGTGATGATGATGGATGTTCGCCGCTCATTATCGCCGACAAGAAAGCGCTCCCACCAAAAACAAGAACGCTTATATCCCATCTGCTTAGTACGAATTTTTCTACAGGAAAACGTTTGAACGCGTATCTGATGATGAGTGCCGACGTAAGAAGTATGAGAATGAACTGATACGGGCGAAGCGTGAGAGGGAGATTCCCTGGTGCAATGTTGATTATTTCATATGGCAACATCCCGACGAGGAGAAGGAATGTCCAACCTGGACGATACAGTGCGAAGAGCAAACCGACAAAGGAGAAAAAAACAAAATTCACACTCTCGAGTGGCAATACCGACGTATGGGAAAGAATGATAAGAATGATGCCCGCAAACACATTCGCAAAGATGAGCAACCATTTGTTGCTACTCCATCCGAAAGGCAGAGAAACCTGAGTAGTCATATGTTACTTCGTTATGAGGGCTGAAATTTTCTCTACGGTTTTCTCCCAGCTGAATAGCAATGTCTGTAAAGCACCCTGAGAGATGAGCGTTTTGCGTAGTACTTCATCGGAGATGAGACACTTCATCTGATGTGACATCGTATCGACATCTTTCGGATCCGTATACAAAACAGCCTTGCCACCGACTTCGGGGAGCGATGATGTATCAGAAGAGAGCACCGGCGTATGCATACACAACGCTTCGAGTACCGGAAGACCGAATCCTTCATACAGCGATGGGTAGACAAAGAAAAGCGATCCGGAATAGAGTGCCGGCAGATCTTCATCCGGTACGAAATCCAAAAGTTTCACATCTTTCTCCAACTGCAGTGTCTGTATCAATCCTACCACATCGGTCGCCAATTTATTTTTCGTATCGAAAATTTTCCCGGAGATGACGAGGATCGGCATTTTTGTCTCAAGTGAAATCGAATGGCTTTTGATCATTTTCGCATACGCAAGGAGAAGCGTTCCGGTATTTTTCCGGATTTCCAACCCTCCGCCATGATAGATGTAGCCTGGCATCAAATCATATTTTTTCAAAACCGCCGAAACCTTTTCTGGAGAAATCGTATTACGGAATTGCGGATTCACATCGAGGGGAACGACTGAAATTTTTTCTTGCGCGATATTGAGTTCATTCATCAGATCCTTTTTCGTGTTTTCCGATATGGTCACGATACGGTCTGATAGGGCTATCCCCTGCTCTACTCTCTTCCAATAGATTCTCTGACGGGCATTCTTCTGATATTCAGGAAAAATATGCGGGATGATATCGTGCACCATCATTATGTGCCGTACTTTCTCCTGCTTCTTGTCATATCTCGATTGAAAGACGGTCGAACTCTGATAGAGGCTCAAAAATACATCGCACTCGTCTTTTTCCGCGAGAAAGGCCACGTGTCGTTCCCATAATATCTTTCGGAATATATCATCGCGTTTCCAGAACGGAAGAAAAGTACGGATATGAAAATTTTCTGGTAACGGAAAATCCAATTCCGGCTCCTCTTCGCAATACAAAAAAATCTCGTGTGTCTGCGTCAGATATCGAGGGTGAGAAATGAGTGTCCGCAAAACGTTCTCCGTCACCTGTCCAATTCCGGTTCCAGGCTTGCGCAAAAAAGAGACATTGATTCCGATTTTCATATATCCATTATATCAGAGTTTTCGTTTCAATTTGTTTTTTGAATTCCTCGAATACCTTCCTCAGTTCGAGAGCGATCGGATGTGTGAGACGACTGCAGATGATTTCCGTCGTTTCAGTGTAGAACCACAACATTTTTTCTCTATTCGTTCGGAATTGCTCCCAAACAGTCTCACCGTGTATCTGAAATTCATCCAGGAACGAGCGCATATTATGAATTTTGTCGGCTGCCGCCACGAGGAGCGCTTCTTCGCTATCATCTCTCAAATATCTCAGATATCCCTCTTTTCGTGCACGCCAAGAACTCGCTCGTTTGTAAGGATGCTCTTTTTCTTCTTCCGTGTACGCCTCTGTCACTTCTTTCACGATGTGACAGACACGCTCACCGAATGCTGCACGCAGTTTCTCTTCCGTATACTGCGGTACGTCTTCGAGCGTATCGTGGAGGAGTCCGGCGATAATCACATCCTCATCATCGCTGTAATGAGCAAGAAGGAACGCCACGGCATATGGATGGACGATGTATGGGACATCATTCATCTTGCGTTTCTGATGCTGATGAAGGATCGTCGCCAAAACGATTGCCTGTTCGATTCTTTTGGTGAGAAACATACGGAAGGTAAAAGCGTAAAATTATATACCCCAAGTATAGCCTTTTTCAGGAAAAAATCATACCGGACATTTCTCGACACCAGCCGGATAGAATGGCACACTTCATAGCCAGACATTTTTTAACAAAGGTGTCTGGCTATTTTTTTATGTTATTATAGATTCATAATAAAAAATCTACTCGTATGACTCAGAAAAAATATTCCAGAAACATTCAGACAGTTATTGATATCCTTCGTAATGAGGTGTCAGGAGATACTCGTTCAGCTTTGAAAAAAATGACAAGTGACTACACTATGACTTGGGTTTATGAAACTCAAGATGGTTCTCTTTTTCCGAAAACAGCTATTTCCAAAGATGTCGATCTGAACGATACTTATGTCACCAAAGGGCGAAAATATGAGATTATACACATTGCAGAAGCAAAAAATATCGTCATTGTAGAACTCATTGAATCTTATCCTGATCCTGAAACGAAAAAAGTATATCGTACTCCTCTTGTTCTCGTTCTCGAAATGAAAAATGGAAAAATCAAAACAGGACGACACTATTGTGATCCGCGACTCTCCTATCGATATCTTACTTCCGTTCAGACAAAAAAAGCCTTTGAGGGGAAGGAAAAACCACTTCTGGTAATTGAATAACGAAGAACCGCAAGGCGGTGTTTTTAAACGTTCGTTCATTTGCCAATAAAGCATTTTTTCCGTACAATATGAAGGAAGTATTGGGCTGTCCGTTATTTTATTTTTTTGAAAAGGTTTTTATGGCTCATTATGATTTGAAGACGGTAGCGGTTATCGGGCTCGGTTATGTAGGACTCCCCTTGGCTGTACGTGCCAGTGAAAAGAAGTACGTTGTTGTCGGATTCGATGTGGATGAGAACAAGGTGAAGGCACTCAAAGCCGGCAAACGCATCTGGAAAGACGCTTATCTCGCAGAAAACTTCTCGAAGTATCCATTCAAGGCTACGACCGAAGAAAAAGACATCGCTTCTGCAGATATTCATATCATCTGCGTCCCGACACCGGTCGACACCGCTCATCACCCTGATCTCGGTCCGGTCATCGGCGCCTGCGAGATTGTGGCTACCCAGACGAAGAAAGGGGCGCTGGTGATTCTCGAATCCACTGTCAATCCATACGTCTCCGAAGAAATTGTGCGACCGATTTTCGAAAAACACGGATTTACTGTTGGCAAAGATATCTTCATCGCTCATTGTCCGGAACGCATCAACCCGGGAGATCCGAAATGGAACGTCACCAACATCCCCCGCGTGGTAGGATCATTCGACAAGCAGGGACTCGAGATGTCACTCCAGTTCTATCGCAGTATCGTGGATGCTGATATCCGTCCGATGAAAACTATTCGTGAAGCAGAGGCGGTGAAGATCCTCGAAAACTCTTTCCGTAATATCAACATCGCTTTCGTCAATGAAATCGCTCGGTCTTTCGACAAGCTCGACATCGATGTCAAAGACGTGATTGATGGAGCAGCTACCAAACCATTCGCCTTTATGGCGCACTATCCTTCCTGTGGTATCGGTGGTCACTGCATCCCTGTCGATCCTCATTATCTCGTCGAACGCGCCAAGGCATCAGGCTTCGATCATGAATTTCTGAAATTGGCCATCAAGACCAATGACGAGATGCCGGAATACACCGTTGAGCGACTCCAAGACGCACTCAATGAAAACAGAATGCCGATGAAAGGCACGACTGTCGGCGTACTCGGTCTTTCGTACAAAGCCAATGTAGAGGATATGCGAGAATCTCCATCATTCGAAATCATCAAACATCTGAAAAAACATTACTCCAAAGTGGAGACTTTCGATCCGTATGTGAAAGCAGAATCAAGTATGAAATCTCTTGAGGCCATTCTGAAGAAATCACAGGCGATTATTATCGCAACCAACCATCAAGAGTTCATTGATACGATTACTCCCGCTCTCCTCAAAAAATATGGTATCAAGGCCATTGTTGACGGAAAAAACTGCCTTGACAGAACAGCTTTCAAAAAATCAGGCATCGTTTATAAAGGTATCGGACGATAACATACTATGTTTTCAATTCTCAAACTTATCATTTGGTTGGCCGGCGTTTCAGTTATCGCATATTTCGCCCTCCCTTATTTCGGGTATGAGGTGAATATGAATTATTTCGCCGAGCGCAAAGTCGCTTGTCAGGAAAAGCTCAGCCAGTGCCAAAAAGACCTCGTCCAAAGCGGTATCCAAGGAGCAAAAGAAAAATGCAATTTCCAGTGTGTCGATCCGAAACTGCTCATCAATAAATCAGAGAAAACACAATAAATTTTAAACTATACATCGAACGTATGAAACTCATCGTCAATATACCAGCCTACAACGAGGAAGCAAAAATCGCGGAAACCATCCATCGTATCCCGAAAACATTCGATGGTATCGACGAAGTGCTTATTCAAGTTGTCGATGACGGTTCTGTCGATGATACCGTAAAGAAAGCCAATGAAAGCGGAGCGCATATCGTGATTTCACACGATGGCAATCGTGGTCTTGGTATGATGTTCCGGACAGCTCGTGAAAGCGCACTCGAGAATGGTGCCGATATTCTCGTGAATATAGATGCTGATGGTCAATTTGACCCGAATGATATTCAAAAGATGATCAATCCGATTCTCGATCACGAAGCTGATATGGTGATAGCCGATCGCTTTTCAGAGAGTAGTGCCACGGATATTCCTTTCTTGAAAGATAAACTGAACAGACTCGGTGCCTGGATTGTCGGACGAGCTCTCGGGAGACCGATTGTCGATCTCACATGCGGATTTCGCGCTCATAATCGTGAAACGCTCCTCCGCTTGAATGACCCGGTAGGTTTCACCTATACGCAGGAAACCATCATCGATGCTATCGGAAAAAACCTGAAACTTCTCTGGATACCAGTCGAGGTGACATATTTCGAGAATCGTAAATCACGCGTGGTGAAAACCGTATGGAAATATGTCAACAACAGCAGTCGCATCATCATCAAAGCCTTTCGTGATATCCGTCCGATGAAATTTTTTGCAACACCGGGCATCATTCTTATCCTTCTCGCTGTTATTCTCCTCACCATATTCTTTGGACTTTATTTTCCGGATATGAAAATCGCTCCGTATAGGAATTACCTGTTCGCCTCTGCTATTTTCTTCCTTATTGGCCTCCAATTGGTCATCTTCGGTCTCATCGCTGATATGGTGAAGGGATCTCGAATATTGAATGAAGAAATCCTCTACCGTATGCGTGCTGAAAAATACAAAAAATAATTTTCCATAGAAAGAAGAAATTACATGAAAATTCTCTTCATTTCACGTGCTTACCCTCCTGTGACGGGTGGTATCGAAAATCAAAACTACGCTCTTTCTGTCTGGCTCAAAAAGTTTGCAGATGTGACGACCATCGCAAACCGTCACGGTAAGAAGGCTCTTTTTCTGTTCTTCCCGTATGTGACCATACGAGTGCTTTTCACCGCATCCCGCTACGATGTCATCTTGCTCGGCGATGGAGTGCTGGCCTCCGTAGGGTTTATCATCAAACGCTTCTATCCGAGGAAAACTATCGTATCGGTGATTCACGGACTCGATCTTACCTTTCCGAGCAATCTTTATCAGAAGCTGTGGGTGCGCCATTTCATCCCCTCGCTCGATGGTCTGATTGCCGTGAGCAGAGAAACCCGTGAAATAGCATTGAAGAAGAATATTACGGACACAAAAATAACCGTTATACCAAACGGTGTCGATCCGAAGTCGCTACAGAACGATTATGCACGATCAGACCTTGAGAAACTTCTTGGCAGAAATCTTTCCGAGACACACGTTCTTCTCACTGCCGGACGACTGGCCAAACGGAAAGGTGTGGAATGGTTCATACGGAATGTTCTGCCGACACTTCCGGAATCGGTATTCTATGTCATTTCAGGCACCGGACCGGAAGAGAAAAATATTCGATCCGCTATCAGAGAGACACATACGGAAAATCGAACAAAGATGCTTGGGCGTGTTTCTGATGCTGATCGCAATCTTCTTCTCAACACCGTCGATCTATTCGTTCAGTCGAATATTCCTATCCCCGGAGATTTGGAAGGTTTCGGCATCGCAGTCATCGAAGCAACGGCTTGCGGACGACCTGTTGTCGCTTCCGATTTGGAAGGATTGAAAGATGCCGTTTGTCAGAATGAAAGCGGTATTCTCGTCGAAGCCGGCAATGCTCCCGCTTTCCAAGATGTTATAATAGATCTCATTACAAACACGGAGAAACGGCAAAGTCTCGGGAAACGAGCGCTTGCATATACCGAGGCACACTATCATTGGAACATCATCGCCCGTTTGTATGTAGAAGCATTGGAACAATTTATCAAAAAATGATACTGCTATGCATGCGATTTTAAGCACATTTCTTTTTTTTCTCGCCACCGGAATACTCTTCTTCTTGCCGGGATGGATCATACTTCGATTATTCTTTCGGGAGAATCACTTTCTTCTTCTCGAATCATTCATTTTTTCATTCGGTATCAGTATCGGTCTCATCGATTTCCTGATGATCGCTCTGGGAAAATGGAACCTCCATTTGGATATATTTTCCATCGGTCTGGGAATTTTCTTCTGTCTTGGCATCCTCTCTCTCATCGCATGGTTCAACAATCGGAAGAAGGAAAATATGGCAGGCGAACCGATTGAAGAAAAAGAAACCTTCGCATTCAATAATCGACAAGGATTTCTCTTTCTCCTTCTTCTCGGACTGACTCTGTTCATCAAAGTCATCTATCTCACGAATGCCATTCTCCCGACATCGACAGACCTCGGTCACCATATGTATTGGGCCAAACTCATCGCTACCACAGGAACGCTCCCATTCTATGCAAAACAGGAAATCATCACCGGTGCGAACGGTGTATATCAACTGACCGATCCGCAACCCATTGCTGATTTCATCATCGGAGAACATCTGCCTTTTGCAGCCATCAATATGTTCGTTTCGCTCGATTTTTTCTCTGCCTTCCCGGTTATTCTTCTTCTGCTCGTGAACATCCTCTCTCTGCTTGCTTTGTTTCTCTTTGCTTTACGTTTCACTGCCAGCATTACAAGCCCCTTCCTTTCGAAGAAAATATTTACTCCGCAAAACATCGCTCTGACGACACTCTTCTTCTTCGGACCACTCTACACACTCGCTTCACCGGAAGCGAAATTCGTCTCGGGCGGTGTCGTCGGAAACACATTTGGCAATTTCTTTATTCCACTCATCCTTCTTGTCTTGTTCCGTGCGCTAAAAGAAAAACGACCGGGTTTTCTTGCTCTTGCATTCTTTCTTATTTTCACCCTCGCCTACACGCATCACTTGAGTATGCTGATGTTCCTCTTCACTCTGGTGGTCACCATCCTCATCTATTCTGTCGCTCATTATGACACTCTCGGAACACTCTTCCGTTCTTGGTATAAACTTATTCTCTCTCCTGCACCTCTTCTTGTAGCGTTCTTTTGTATCACATTCTTTTTCACCGTAGCTCTGCCGACATATATCGAAACGAACGCCATCAGCACGGCCATCGGCACTCCGACCAAAACGACACGTACGGGACTCTCTCTCATACAAATATCTTCATCTTCCGGCAGTGCCAGAGTAGCTGTTGGTGTCGTCGGATTCCTTCTTCTCTTGCTTCTCCGTAAATACAGACGTTACGCCGGAGCATTCCTCATCAGTTGGTTTGGTATCCTGTTCATTATGTCATCCCATCCGGAATGGCTTTTCATCGATATCCCTTCTAATCGCATCATCACCTATTTTTCTTTTCCTCTCGGTCTTTTGACTGCTTTTGCCACCATTGCTTTTTTCGCAACCCTGAAGAACAACTCATCCAAATTCCGCATTCCGAGCATCCTTATTCTTCTTATGAGCATCACTCTCTTCGTTTTTTCTGCCGGAGACGGATCACTCGATAACAACCAAACGATTCTGCCTGAAAGCAAAGCCATCGGTGCCATCCAAACATTTTCCGCTTCACGATACCTGGCTTCGAACAGCGCAAAAGAAGATATTATTCTGAAGGATCACAACTACATCGTGGCTGACTCCTGGATAAAACTCTTTTTCCTTCGCGATTATTCCTTTCCTCTTTCACGTGGTTTTTTCAAACGTTATGAAGATAATCCCAGCCGTGAGCAGTGCACACTCTCGATGATTTCCATCCCCAATACAGAAAGTGGCAAAAAATGTTATGATGATCTGAATGTCCGATTTGTCATTATCAATCCGCATCTTGATACGACGCAATTCGAAAAATCCCAGCAATTCTCTCGCATTTATGTTTCGGATGATATTCACATTTATGAACGGAAAAATTAACCCTATGACACAAAGATCACTCCTCATTTCCTTTCTTCTTCTTTTCATAGTCAGTACGATCTTTCTTTTCTGGCGAAGCGATCGTGAGCTCGATCCTGATCAAGGAAAGAATTGGTGGACACTTTCATTTGCTCTGCCCAAGCAAGTAGAAAGCCTCAGTTTCAACCTGGAAAATCATAGCAGGGAGACCACCTTCTCGTATGAAATCAGTGTCGGCAAAGAAATCATCTCGAAAGAAACATTTATCGCAAAACGCGGAGAAATAACGACCATATCGCCTCCATCCATCAAAGAGCAGAGTGAACGTGTGAAAATCACCGTCTCCACAGAAACCGAAAAGAAGGAAATATATCGTTAGAATAACTAATACCTAATATCTAATTTCTCATAAAATATTTAATTCTTGAATTTTTAAAATTTAACACTACGTTTTTTGTTAGAAATTAGGAATTGGAAATTAGAAATTATTTTTATGCTTCATAAAAGAATTCTCCTCGCTACTCGTCCACTCGTTCCGCCTTGGGATGAGGCTTCCAAAAACTTCGCTTACTTTCTCGGAAAAGAAGTGAAAAACCATTTGCTCACTCTGCTCACGACGAAAACGCCTCTTGCTGACCTGCCGGAGAGCGTTCATACGGAACCTCTTTTCGAAAGTGGACATTTCGATTTCTCTGCCAAACGAAACCTCTTCTTGTATCTCCGTAGAATGCGTAAAGAATTCGATATCACGCATTATCTTTTCACACCGACCATACAGAACACTCGAATCATACGATGGTTTGCCAAGCCGTCCGGAAAGACGATTCAAACGATTGCCACGCTTCGTGATGACATCTATTCGGACCGTCAATTGAAGAGACTCTTTTTTGCCGATCGCCTCGTGGTATATACTGATCGCACCAAAGAGAAACTGATACAACTCGGATTTCACAATGTCATACGCATCTATCCTGGTATCGACCTCCGTCACTACGCTCCACAAGCGAAAAACGAAGCCATTCTCACCGAGCTCGGTCTCTCCCTCCGAGATTTCGTCGTCATCTACCCTGGTGAATATGCACGCCTCGGTGCTACTGATATGATTGCGGACGCTTTCTTCGATTTTTTCCGTGAAAATCCGAAAACAAACCTCCGTTTCGTTTTTGCTTGCCGTATGAAGAACGAAGCCGATGCAGAAAAGAAACAAGAAATTCATCAGCGATTCGCCAATGCCCATCTCCTTGATTATATCGCCTTCTCCGATACCATATCTGATATGCCGGGTCTCTATAATGCAAGCGATGTGGTTATTTTTCCGGTAGAGAATCTCAAGGGAAAATTTGATGTCCCGCTGGTTATCATCGAAGCCTACGCCTGCAGTAAGCCGGTCATCCTCTCCGATCTTCCACAGTTCTCCGAGTTTGCAAACAAGAATATCTGTGTTACCATCCCCAAGGATTCAGGTAAAAAACTTATTGAATCTCTGGCTTATTTGAAGGAAAATGAGGCGGAACGCACACGTCTCGGAACAAATGCTCGTCAATTCGTCACAGATCATTTCGACCTCAAAAATACCGCCAAACAGTACGAAGAAACCTATTCGGCATTATAAGAAAATAAAATATTTTTCGACTATCACCTTCAGAAAAAACATTTTTATTATTGAATCGTTACAATATGTTCGAAGAAAATATCACAAAAATCTCATCGCATAAAAATGAATGGAAAACCGACAAAATGAAAGTGCCGGTTGTTTTTCATATCGGTGAAAAATTAATGCCCGGCATCGAGACGATGAAACAACTCGAGAGTGTAGCGGGCAATAGTTGTATCTTCCATCATATTGCCGCAATGGCCGATGTCCATAGCAAACCAGGACGCAAAAATGCCACCGGGACGACGATCGCTTCCGAAAAATATATTCTCCCCCAATTGAATGACAGTGATCCGGCCTGCGGTATGCGTCTGGTCGCGCTCGACCTCGATGATACCACTATCACGACAGAGCAAATAAACCGTATCTTTCAGGAAGCCACCAAAACTATTCCTACCAAAAAATATGTCGGTACCGTGCTTCCTTTCCGCGTCATCCTCGATATCTGTCGCTTGGGCATCCAACCACTTATTGATCATCTCGGTATCAAAACAAAGAACGAGACGCAAAACAGTATCGACCGAGGGAATTTCTTCACAGAGGCACCTACTCGTCGTGGAATTATGAACATTATTCCGCCTCTTTTCCTTTTTTTTGCACAGTTTCGTGCCGGCATCATCGGAGCTGCGGGCAATCATTTTCTTGATCTGATGAAAGTGACAGACATCGTCGATCCTGCTGTCGCCGAAAAATTCCAGCTTCGCAAAGGGCAATATGTGCTTATGGTGCACTGCGGTTCCGGCATCCTCGGGCAATACACGATGTATATGTTCACTGCCAAAAAACGTGAGCATTTCTCCACTGCTATCCTGATGAACATCGGTCGCTTTTTCTGGTTTACTCCTTATAAAAAAACGATTGCCTCTATTGCCGAAAAGATACGCGCTTCTGACTTCGGAAAGAAAGAGCCTCTTATCACCTTCGAAGGCGATGGCGAAGATGGTACATTGTATATGTCTGCTCGTAATGCCTGCTCCAATTTCGCTCACGCCAACCGCGCTACGATCACTCATAATTTCATTCAGACAGCTGAAAAAATAATCGGACGCCCTATCGAATCCGATCTCATCTATGATATGCCTCATATCTTGGTTTCCGAAGAAGAACACTACGGAAAGAGCACTTGGGTACACAGAAACGGCACTAGCCGCGCTTATGGCCCGAGTAGAATGTCCACGCATCCGATTTTCAAAGATACCGGTGAGCCGGCTTTCATTCCGACATCAATGAGCACTGAGGCATATTTATGTGTCGGTCAGGATGATAATGATTCGAGTTTCTATTCCTGCAATCACGGTGCCGGCAAATCTGCTGAAACATCTGAAACGACCGTACCGGAAACAAAAGAAGCTCTTCGAGAGAAATTGGCAACACGCGGAGTCACACTCTACAACGGTCGTTCATCAAAGGTCATTGAGCAGGATTCTTCACACTACAAACGTGCCGAAGACGTCATCGAAAGCGTGACAGCTAACAATATCGTCAAACCTGTCGCGAAACTCCAGCCGATAGCGGTGATTATGTACTAACCCTTCTTGCTAGTGCCTCACATACATTTGAAAAGTATTTTTCTTTGATCTACTCTCCAAAAGAAGTGACTGTTTATCGTCGAGATGCAAGACCAAGAATGAGAAAGAAAAAAAACAGTCCGAAGTGTGATGACCAGAGAAAGTGATCCAAAAAAAGACTCGGAACAAAGACAAGGAGCGCGATACCGAAGAGTGCATTTTTTGATTGAAAAAGGGTTTTTCGATCACTCTGAGAACACTGAGAGAAGTCAGAGAGTTTCATAATGATGCTCCCAAGAAATACCACAAACAAGAGGAGTCCTACAGCTCCCAATTCTACAAAGAGAAGAACGAAAACATTATGCGCTGGCTGGATGTTCCAGACTGGTCGTTCGGGTTGTAAACGTATCACCTCCGCCGTGAAATTGCCGATACCTGTTCCGAAA
The DNA here is from genome assembly GCA_023261645.1 of Candidatus Moraniibacteriota bacterium. Classification (GTDB taxonomy): domain Bacteria; phylum Patescibacteriota; class Minisyncoccia; order Moranbacterales; family UBA1568; genus UBA1568. The sequence goes on from JAHFOO010000002.1 coordinate 105,702, forward strand.
AGCAGATTGCCTTCACTAATAATAGTACCGGCATCCTGAAGTGATTGTACTCGTTCTGTCACCGATCCTTCACGTTCGATAATCGCCGTATCGAATCGAGGGAAAATCTGCTCGTGAAGAAGAAAACCAAAAACAATACTGGCAAGCCCGAGTGCAAACAGTATCTTGAAGAATCTCACTCGCACGTCCCATTCTTTCCGGAGAAATACCAAAACGCCGAGTGCCAATATTCCTATCACCACTCCCAGCCACGCTGACCGTGAGAATGAGAGTATGAGTCCGAGGAGAATGATTATCGAACCGACGAGCAGAAAAACAATATCAAAAACCGTTTTCCAAGATTTCTCATACCTCACGTATAGCACATAATATGCGACCCCGAGAAGCAGTATAATCCCCAAAAAACCGCCAAGAATATTGGGATGGGAGAAAGTGCCATAAGCACGTAAAAACCTCCCAGAATCGATTTTAAGAACTGAAGAGCCTGCTTCATAAGCCGGATGACCGTTCATCCCAAGAATCGATAGATTGACCGATTTTTGATACAAAAATTGCGCTATTCCGATACTGCTTTGTATCACTCCGGCAGAGAGGAAAACAAACACTATTTTCTTGGTATTGTCTATTGGTATGGCACGTGCGAGGAAAGAGAGTCCAACTGCCAAAAGAAGGATGATTGAAAAAGAAAACGCAAGCCATCTGTCTCCAGCCCACAATATCGATAACCATCCCCACAAAAGAAATCCAATCAGAACAAAACTTGCTTTATCGTTTTTCGTTCCTGCTTCTTCGTTCCTGCTTCTTCTGTTTGTTATATTCCATATCCATACTATGAATAAGAATAGAAGAAGTATGTCGGTACCATAGAGAGCAATAGTCCCATACTGCCATTTCTCTCCACCGATGAATGGCTCTCGCAGTAAATACACCGTCTGAAACGGGAGCAAAAAAAGAAAAACAAAAAAAGAGTGTTTGAAAAGTTGATCGGTATTCATACATTGCTTAGAATAGCACTTTTTGCTACTCTTCGGTATATGCAATTCATCACATTTTCCGGAGTGGACGGATCGGGCAAATCCACGCAATTGAAGCTTCTGAAAGAGAAATTGGAACGCGAGAACTGGAATGTCGCGTATTTTCACGTTGTCGAATTCTCGCTCGCCAACAAAATCTCTCGCTTTCTTTCAAGGAAGCAAGATTTTGTTCCCGGACAAGAGAACGCTGTAACGAAAGCTAGTTTTTTTGCCCTTCTCCTTCGTCAAAAGTTTCTTTTCATCGATATGATTCGTTTCCGATTGCTCATACAAAAATTGAAAAGAGAAAATTGCAATTATCTCCTCTCCGATCGATACTTCTATGACTCTCTCATAAATCTGGAATATCTCGCTCAGGAAAGAAAATTTCTCTTCTGGAATTTCCGGATACACCTCCTCGAAAAGATGATTCCTCGCCCAGACAGAGCATTTTATTTCAACATTTTCCCTGAAACCATTATGTCTCGTGAGAATATTCCGGAACAAGGGATTGAATACCTCAGAGCCAAACAAAATCTCTTCAGCCAAAAGATTTCCCTCTGGAGTATGACGAGCGTCGATGGGAATAAAGACAGAGAAGTGATTTTTGAAGAAATTTTGAAAAAAATTAAAAAAACATAACTTATTATTTCTCTAAGAAGATGAAAAAATTCTCCACCGCACTCATCTGGCTCACGATGTCAGAAATTATCTTCAATATCGCAGGGTACATCATCCACTCTTCTGTCGGACATATCCTCGGGCCTGCTGACTATGGTCGCTTCAGTCTCATCGTCACGATGACGACGATGATTATCATTCTCATCGGGAATGGTATCCCGACAGCGATGTCCAAATATCTGGCAGAGGTTTTTGAAAGTGCTCCGGAAAAAATTCTCGGTATCAAGCACAAAGCGATGAAATTGCAGGCTATTCTTATGCTCACAGTGACGGTTGTGTTTTTCTTCTTCTCACCGGTCATCGCTTGGATACTCCACGACCCGAGTCTCACTCCCCTTTTCCGACTTTCATCCCTCATTATACCCGCTTTTGCGATAGCATCGTTTTATTTTTATTACTACACAGGGCTACACTTCTTCCGTCTGCAATCATTTTTGAAAACCATTCGAGCACTGGCACGCATCCTTTTCATTGTCGGCTTTGCTTACTTTTTCGCACCAAGAGGTTTAGGGGTAGAAGGTGCCGTTTCTGGATATATCGCTGCCCCATTTTTTGTTTTCTTGATCGCCCTTATTTGTGACATCGTCATCACCCATCGCTATTTCCCCTCCACAAAACAAATCAAAAGCGAAGTGGTGTCTTTTTCAGGAAAGACGATCCTCGCATACGCCGGCCCACTGACACTCTTTCTTCTTTTTTACGAATTGATTCTTACGCTTGATCTTTACTTCGTGAAAAGTCTTTTACAGAGTGATTATATGACTGGCATCTATAATGCTGCCATCACGGTTGGTCGCATCCCCTATTATCTTTTTTATGCTCTCACCATCATCCTCCTTCCGGCCATTTCCAAAACGACTTCTGAACAAAATACCGTGGAAACAGAGAGTCTCGTCAACAAATCTCTCCGCCTTCTCGTACTGCTTCTCTTCCCGATGATCACTCTCCTCATCGCTTATGCTCCGCAAATACTGACTCTTTTTTATGGCACACGATACATCGAAGCTTCCACACCAATGAGTATCTTTTCTGTCGGCGTCGGGTTTCTGACAGTTTTCTATGTGCTTTCTTTCGCTCTAAACGGTGCCGGACTCGTGAAAATTCCGATGAAACTCTCCTTCTTCGGTTTCCTCGGTATGATTGTCCTCAATTTCCTCCTTATCCCAGTCTATGGCCTCATCGGAGCGGCTCTTTCGACAACACTCATTTCCGCTTTCCTTATGGTCAGTATTCTCGTATATACCAATATACATTTTCATTCAAAAATCTCTCTTCGTACCATTCTCGCCTCACTCTTGGGCGCGACCATTATTTTTATTGCCACTCGATATATGTTTTCCGGTATATACAGCTTCATACTCTCCGGAACGATACTCTTTTTCTTTTATTTCGGCCTTCTGAAAATATTCGGTGAATTGAAATCCTCAGACATTGAGCCTCTCTCGAAACTCTTCAGAGGCACTGTATAGCTTGACACGATATTGAAAATATTGTTTTTTTGGATTACACTTGGAAAAATGAAAGAGGTACATCCATAACGGAACAACGTTATGGATGCTGGTTTTTTTAACAATTGTATAAGGAGTCATTGCTATGAGCGGTTTTTCTCCATTCGATATATTGGCGACACAAGCCAAGGTTTTCAACATCTTTTGGCAAATTTCGGTCGACGTGCTCGATGAACATTGCAATCATCGAGAGGCAGAGCTCCAGAAACTGCTCCTTGAGACGATTGGTGGTAGGAAAGATACGAATGACTCCAAACGGATTCTTCCACGTATCGATCGTATTTCTGCTGCCACACGGACTTTTCTGGACCACAACAGGGTACTGACTTCCCTCAGTTCAAACCCGGTCATTCAAAAGCTTGAATTGAATATGCTTCGGGAG
>JAHFOO010000003.1 GCA_023261645.1 Candidatus Moraniibacteriota bacterium
AGGGAAACGAGCTGTATCTGACCAACGCCCTGATACCACGCTACCAGCACGCCCACAGGGATACCAAGCACGAGCCGAGCCGTCCACGCAAGCTCCTCCTCCGCAAGCGAGAAATTCGCTCTCTCATCGGGAAATACCGTACAGAAGGCTTGACATTGGTGCCTATTCGCCTGTATACTAGGAAACAACTTGTCAAGTTGGAATTTTCTGTCGGTAAAGGGAAAAAAACCTACGACAAACGCTCGGATATAGGCAAACGTGACGCCAAACGTAGAATAGAACGTGCGATGCGTTCATAGACAACAAATTTATGTACTACGTTTACGTGATACAAAGTTTGAAAGATAAAGGTTTGTATATTGGCCATACCAATGATCTCAAGCGTAGATTCCAAGATCATAATAATGGTCAAGGAAAAGCAACAAAGTTTAGAGCTCCATTTCGTTTGGTATATTATGAAGCTTGCAATATACTTGGAGATGCAATCAAAAGAGAGAAGCAATTTAAGACAGGTTTTGGCAGAGCTTATTTAAAAAGAAGGTTGAGTGATATTTAGACTATCGCGCTTGCAGTGTTTACGTAGATGATGAGCTGGGCCCGCCCGCATCGCTACGCGAAGCGTTGCGGGCGGGGTTGTTTAGACTCGACAGGGCGTACTTTCAAAATATGCAAGCCGATCTCGATGGTATGATCGCAAAACTCGCCATCACGATGATAAATGCAAACTTCATCACAAAGGCAAAGAATACATTTGCGCAAGCATTTGCTCCTTCTTTCGCTTTCGCTCGCGCCTAATTCATTTTAGTGCGTAGCCATCAGAATCCTCATTCTCGATACGGAGTCTCTGGTGTCATATAATCGAGACGTGACGAAAGTATTTCTTTTTCTTTACACTTTCCGATCGTATTGCAAAAGAAAAAAATGAATGAGAATTTTGTCTGCTTTCTACCTCATTCATTTACACAAAGCACTCTAAGCTTGTAGAATATTTTGGAAAACCGTTTCTGGACATGGGTGCAATTCCCATCAACTCCACATAATCTTTTTGAAAAAAAAAGTGAGAAGAAGACGTCACAACAGACCGAAACCGAAAGCCCAGGTGCTGGTACGCTCACGCCTCAATGAGCAGATTCTCGCTCCGGAGGTAATCGTGATCGACATAAGCGGTGTCAATCATGGTACGATGACCATTGCCGCCGCCTTGGCGCTCGCCAAAGAGCAGGAAGCGGACCTCGTAGAGGTGTCCCCTCTCGCGGTACCGCCGGTGTGCAAAGTGACTGACTTCGGGAAACTCCAATACCGCAAAGACAAACAGGAACAACAACAGAAGGCCAAACAAAAGAAAGTCGAAACCAAGGGCATCCGTATCGGTTTCCGTACCGACAGTCACGATCTTCTTTTCAAGAAAACGCAGGCAGAGAAATTTCTCACCAAAGGAAACAAGGTCCGTATCGAAATAGTCCTCCGCGGAAGAGAGAAGGCGATGCAGGAAAAAGCCCGCGAAAACCTCCATCAGTTCATCCGCAGTATCACCACTCCCCACCGTTTCGAAGAAGAAGTGAAACGCGGACCTATGGGGTTCAACGCTCTCATCGTCGCCGAATAATCAGTCAGCCCAACAAGAATATCTAATACCTAATATCTAATTTCTAATAAAAACCCTAAGGACAAGTTGCTAGACATTAGGAATTAGAAATTAGAAATTTTCAAAACTATGCCAAAACTCAAAACAAGAAAATCAGTGAGCAAGAAAGTGAAGATCACCGGCAGTGGGAAATTGAAAACCCGTGCCACCGGTCAGAATCACTACAACTCACGTGATACCGGCAAGGCCAGTCGTGCCAAGCGTCAAGACAATGATGTCTATCCGGCCGTCGCCAAGAACATCAAAGCCTCCCTCCCGTACTCATTCTAATATTCGTAAATCCTAAATCGTAATTCACTTTTCTTTTATGACCAGAGTCAAGCGTGGTGTAATGACCAAAAAAAGACACAAGAATATTCTGAAAGCTGCCAAAGGCTTTCGTTGGGGACGCAAAAATTTGTTCACCAAGGCCAAAGAGGCCGTCATCAAGGCCGGTAAATACGCTCACCGTGATCGTCGTGCCAAGAAGCGTAGTTTCCGCAGTCTCTGGATCACCCGCCTCAATATCGCTCTCGGTCTGAATGGTATGAAATACAATGATTTCATCGCTCTGGAAGGAAAGAAGAGCATCGCCCTCGATCGCAAAGTGCTTTCACAGCTGGCAGTCGAGAATCCAGAAATCTTCACGAAGTTCGTAGAGAAGGTCCGCTAGATTCCCTCTCACTACCCCGCCTCTCTCGAAGGGCGGGGTTTTTGTTTTCCTGACCCTTTCTTCCTTAAAATATCCCTTTTCCAAGGCACATTCTGACCTTTACCCATGCACCAAATGAGCTTCAATTCTCTTTTTCTATCCTTTCAGAGAAGACTCTCTTGAAAAACCACAGAAGAACCTGCCTCAATGAAAGTCTTCTCTATATATTCAACAAAGCTCATTTGGTAGCGGGGATTGCATTTTTCAGGTTTTTGTGCTATAATAAACAGTTGTGAAATAGCAGGTACTGGAGTAACAACAAAGATGGGTTTTACGCCCGTCCAGACAATCTGGCCGAGGCTATCGCCCATCCCGGGCACCTTAACAATTTTTTTGAAGGAGAAAGAAAATGAACGGTACGGTAAAAATTGCTATCGCTATCGCGATAGCTGTCCTGGCAGTATTCATTCTGCCATGGTCTATGTCAATATGGGTGGTGGTAATTACCGCTTGGTATATTCTCGGGTTCCAAATTATCCGGGAAAATGAACGCGGTGTGATGGTTCTTCTCGGAGATCCACAATCCCTCGTCTCATCAGGTTTGCAATGGGCTCCGTTTCTTATCGGAAAATTCTTGCGCTACCCTACTGGTATTGTGGAACTCAATTTCAAACGAGCAGGCATCATTACTCGAAAAGGAAAATTACCGACTCATATCGAAGGAGAATACGAAAACCGGATATTCGGATCAGCGAATATCGGAATGGACATATCTTTTCGATTCCAATGGCCACATATCAGCGAACATCTCATCGATTGCGTGAAGCTTTTGCCAAGTCCTCAGGATATTCCTGGGATTACCACTCTCTTCGAAGCGCCTATTCTCGATCATGTGCGGAATGTAGGTGGCAATAAAATATGGATCGAGCTCACCCGTGATCGTCGTGGATTTGCCGAAGAGGTGCGTAAGAGTTTTCTCGAGCGTATCGAGTCAGCTCATGACACCAACAAAAGCAACACCGGCAATATCATCATAGATTCTCACATCGAGGATCCTGTGGTGGCTATTGCTCACATCGAAATTCCAATGGCGCTCCTCGACAGTCTCACTGTCGAGGAAATTGCTCAGCAGGAAAAGTCGGCTACGGTTATTAAAGCCGAGGGCACGAAACAGAAAGACATACTCGAAGGACAAGGAAAGGCGGAAGCACGGAGGACATTTATTGATGCCATCGGAACAAAACCTGAAAGCATCCAGATTCAAAGCCTCCTTACACTTGAAGCTATGGCACAGGGCCAAGCAACAACCATCTTTCCGATTCCAACTAACTTGATGGATCAACTCTCGAATGTCTTCAATAAACCGGAAGGTCTCGATCCGAAACAATTCTTGCAGACTCTCAGTCAAAAACAGAAGCAGGAACTGATACAACTTCTTGCAGAAGCTCTTGCCCCCGTTCAACAGAAAAGGAAATAATCATGGACTGGAGTATAACAATCGGGGTGTTGGTCATCATCGTACTGATCCTGATTCGATTCGTGCAAGGTGATATAGGTACTTTCCTGACACGTTTCCAAAAATCAACAGGAGAATCTGGATCACCTCAAAAATCCAGCTGGCTGAAAGGGTCCAAGACATTAGGGAAACTGCTCTGGCTGATAATTATTCTTATCGGCGTCTGGATTGCTTGGGCTTCATACAAACACCCGGAGAAGGTGGAATGGATTCCTGTTGTAGGCGAAATGTCCAACGACACGACTCACGCAACTGAAATCACTCTTAGCAAGAATGAGTATCTGCAAGAAAAAAAACTTTGCGGACTAAAGCCTGGACGATGGACCGTTCATGTGGAAGATACCGAGTTACATATGAAGGATGTTAATGGAGAAATGTTCCAAGTGGAATCAATACTTGGACTCAAATCTAATCCAGGGGAACGTTTCAGATTTGTGCAGAATGAAAGCTATTCTTGGGGTCTTACCATAAATAAAGGTATGGTGAACACTCCGGTGACTATCAAAAATGGTTGTGTGGAAATTGGACTTAACCTTCCTCTTTCACAGGTAGTATCCCTGCAACAGGGAAATTATGCACTTGTCGAACCAACGGCAATCAAAATCACATTCGTTCAATAGGATGTTGATCAAACAAGAAGCGGCAAGGATAGACATTATCCAAGTCGCTTTTTTCTTTGCAAAAAATCTTATTTCAGAACAAGATTTCATACTCATTTATGAAATATAACCCTTTTCTAAAGCACTTTCTAACCATTGCATTTTTCTTCATTTTGTGCTATAATTGACAGTTGTGAAATAGCAGGTGCTGGAGTAACAACAAAGATGGGTTTTACGCCCGCCCAAGCAATCTGGCCGAGGCTTTCGCCCATCTCGGGCACCTTAACAATTTAACTCTCTCGAAAGGAGATTCATAATGGCTACTAGCCCAGAAACAATCACTCTTACAAGAAAGCCCGTAACCAAAAATTACGGGCTCGGAATTCTCGTCAATGTAACATTGGCAATCATTGCCTATTTGATTGGCAATGCGCTTGCAATATACTTCCTGAAATTCAACTTGGCTGGCACAACAATCGGCCTTCTTTCAAGCGCACTCTCTTTGGTATATTTCGGTCGTGGAGGACTGAGAGAAATACCCATTTCCCATCGGGCGGTACCATTGTCATTTGGTACTCGTCAAGAAGAATATGAGCTGTCTGAAGGTTGGGTTTGGAATTGGCCAGCGCCGATTCGAAGCGTCGAGATTGTTGACGTCAGGGAACAAACCCTCGAAGTCGGTATGACAGAGGTCCTCACGGATGACAATGTACCAATTTCTATCGATCTCTCTGCGCAGTTCATGGTGGTAAATCTTTATACTTTCCTAAGTGCTAAGGGTGTACCCGAGGCTCTACGGGAAGCTATCGACAGCACCACTCGAGTGATCATTCAGGAACTGGAATCTGACAAAGTGGCTCAAGAAAAAAAGAATATTCCAGACCAGATTCTGAATGGCTTCAAAACGCTCGAAGACAAAGAGGTTGACGGAATTGCTAACTATGCGGCAATACGGTGGGGAATCGAGGTCATCAAGATTCGTATCACTCACATCCGCTTACCCGAAGAACTCGAAACGGCTAATACAGCCATCAAGGTTCAAGAGGCCCTGACGAAAAAAGAAGTCGTGCAAGCGGCAACTGAAAAAGTCGAGGCAGCGCACGTTGCTGCGATGATCAAAACTTACGTAGATGCTGGATTAAGCGCTACCGAAGCTGTCAATGCACTGCAAGCTGAACGCAGTAAGGCTACTCGCATCATAATCGACGGCAACGCCAACCCTCTCGTCCAAGCTGGACTATTGGCTGGCAACAAGGTTTTTGACCCGGCACAACAATTGGCACCAATCAATCAACCCACTGCGAACCCCAAGGGTTCGCGCAGAAGACAAGGAAAGGAATAGACCATGACTACATCTCCAACTACAGTTTCTCCAACGAAACTGTGGGCAAAAAGAATTGTTCTAGCGATGATAGTGATCATCATTATCGCCGTGATTGCCGAGTCTTTTGGCAGTAGCGGTATCAGCGGAATTGGCGGATATTCCAAGACTATCCAGGTAGAAATAACCACTTTAGAAAGCACACGTGCGTGTGGCATACAGAGTGGTAAGCGAAGGTTTACAGCTCCAAAGAAAATACCTGTCATAATAGGCGGGAACAACCACGATCTAGAAGAGTGGATTCTGGTTAATGGCACTGTTGCCAAGGAGCAGTTTATTGTTGCTGATGACGGCTGTGTAGAAATCACGTTTGCTCTCGTAAGCAGTGACAAGAAAAAATCGATTGTCCCACAAATAATTCCCATCAAATTCGAATAGCGATGGGAATGAAAACAAGAAGCGGCAAGGATAGACACTATCCGAGCCGCTTTTTTCTTTGCAAAAAATCTTATTTCAGAACAAGATTTCATACTCATTTATGAAATATAACCCTTTTCTAAAGCACTTTCTAACCATTGCATTTTTCACGTTTTTGTGCTATAATGGTTTGTTGTGAAATGGCAGGTGCTGGAGTAACAACAAAGATGGGTTTTCGCCCGTCCAGACAATCTGGCCGAGGCTATCGCCCATCCCGGGCACCTTAACAATTTTTTTGAAGGAAATAATCATGGACTGGAGTATAACAATCGGGGTGTTGGTCATCATCGTACTGATCCTGATTCGATTCGGGCTAGGTGATACCAGTACCATCTTGGCACGTTTTCAAAAATCGACAGGAGAATCTGGATCATCTCAAAAATCCAGCTGGTTGAAGCCTCTGATATGGGTAGTAGGCATAGGTATCATCATAACGATACTTACAGGTAAAAACATCAGCGGAATAAGTGGAACAACAAAGACACTTGAACTTGAAGTGTCGTCACTCCAACCCCACCAGTTGTGTGGGATACCTCCTGGGGAACGGAAATTCAGTGTCCCGAATAAATCATTCGTCATGATAGACGGAGATGATTACGAGATCAATACGTATGTTCGGGTAAACGGGTCTCTTCCTAATGAAAGCTTCACAGTGGACAGTAGCGGATGCGCGACAGTGTCCTTTGCTTTCACAAAAAAGGCACTCGGGAGGACAATCAATCCGCAAATCCTTCAAATCGCACTTAAGTAAAAGACAAGTGTGAACAAAAAACGGCGAACGATGGTAATATTCATCGAATGCCGTTTTCTTTTTGTAAAAATTCTCGCTACGCAAAGAGTACTGCGATCTGCGTCACAATCACAAGAGCGGCGAGTGCGACAGCAATGCCGACGATAGAATATGTAACAATCTTTTTTCCGGTATCGATGCGGTCTTCATTTCCGGCAGCAGTCATATACATAATACCACCGACAACCAGCATAATGATAGCCAAAACTCCGACGATGGAGAGGAGAAATTGCAGGACACTCAAAGCAATCGCGGTCAGCGTCCTCGTTTCCGGTGGCAATGAATTCACTACCGGTCCCCAACCGAGGATATCCCCTATCTGCAAGAGAAACGACGGAGCAGCAATCCCGATGGCGAGCCCGATCATCGCAGCGGTGATGGCTCCCTTGGCAAGCGTCATCCGACTATCATTGCCAGTTGAAGTGATGTAGAGAATGGCGCCGATGACGATCGCAATCAGAGCTAGTACAACAATGATACCTCGAAGAGCACCCAAAAGACTGCCGAGCACCTCTTCTACGGTATTGAATTTAAGCGGGTTATCAAATGTAATTGACGTAGGAGTGCCAACTGTTGCGGCGTTAGAGACACAACATATTCCCGAAGAACATGTTCCTCCAGATGAAGTTTCTGCGGAACTACAGCCAGGACTCAGTGGACGACAAGTGCCTGTACAACTGGCTGACGGAGGGGTTGTTGGTGCTGGCGTACAACAAACCTGTCCGCTATTGATTCCACACCCACCGACAGCACTATTTCGCCCTGTCGGACAAGCTGTACCGTCCACACACGAATTCGGCGAAGCGCAAAGAGAAATAGGCGGCCCCGACACACAACAAGTATCTACATCGGCACCGGTACCGCAGGCACCATTCGATGCTACTTCTACATCAGCAACATTGCATTTCGGTGAACTGGTTATAGGACTATAACAAACACCATTCCTGTTTGTCGATGCTCCGATACACGGACTGCCGAGGTTGGCTGCTGAAACAGATTGAGGAAACCACACGAAAGATGTAAATGCGATAACAAGAATCGCTCCAAAAAGACCAAAATTATGGAAAATATTTTTCTTCAAAAATGACATAGCTATTGGAAATCAATAATAAGTAGCTCCGTCCGCACCGGTCAGTCCGGCGACGGCATTGACGATGATGAGACCGGCGAGTGCGATGACAAGACCGATGATCGCATAGGTCATATTGCGTTTGGCTGTTTCTGCCATCTGCTCATCACCGGCCGAAGTGAGATACTGTATTCCGGAAATGACGAAAGCGATGACCGCCAATACGCCGATGATCCCGAGAAGCCAGTTCATCAGCACCTGCAAGAAATCGAAGACAGACATATCCCCCAGACCGACTGTGGTCGCATCCGGGAAACAGACTCCTGACTCCTCATGAAAATCCGTCGGACAGACCATCGCAGCAGAAACATCTGAGACGGAAGCCGTAAGAAAAGAAAAGAATATTCCTACAAAAAAAAGATTCAAAAAAAATAACCTGGACATAGAATTTTTATTTTTATACCCGATACATCGCTTATCTATTCTTATAATACTCTTTTTCAGAAAAAAAAACAACCGCGCCCGCATCGCTACGCGAAGCGTTGCGAGCAGGTCCGCTTTCAAATATAACAAAAACCACCCTTCTTTACGAAGGATGGTTTTCGTGAAATCACGCTACTCTTCCTGATACGGAAAATTAGTATGTATTTCCACCAGTAGCACCAGTCAGTCCGGCGATAGCATTGACAACGATGAGACCGATAAGAGCGACGACGAGGCCGATGATAGCATACATCATAACACTCTTTGCTTTCTCGATCTGTCCCTCGTCTCCGGCGGCGGTGAGATAGAGGATACCAGAAACGACGAAGGCGATGACCGCCATTACGCCGATAATTCCCAAGAGCCAGTTCATAAACACGCTGATGAGATTGTAAATCGTCGTGTTTGTCAGTCCAGTGCTGGCATTTGTCGCATTGTTGACATTGAACCCGTTGGAGCTCGGGAGACTGAGAGCAGCTCCGGCAACAAGCGGTGCAACGGCGAGAGCCGTCACGGTAGCTCCATAAAAAGCCTGTTTCATTTTATTCATACTTCTCACCTCCTTTCTTTTCCCAAGCGACCCCAAGTGCAGTCGAAGGATTTTTTAATTTTTATTTTCCCAGACGATCCGGAGCGGAGTCGAATGGTTTATTTATTTTGTCTTCTTTTTTATTGAAAAAATACCGCAAGCTGTCCTATCAGTATGAACGCACTGAGTGCAATGATGATTCCTATCACTGATCCGATGATAGCTCTCTTGGCCAAATGCATCTGCTTTTCATCTCCTCTCGCGGTGATATACACCACACCGGAAACTACTAATCCGATTATACCAAGAACACCAATAATTGACAACAAGAAATTGAGCACATTCAAGAGTATTGAAGAAATCGGAGTGGCATCAGTGATCACTCCCGCATACGCTACGCTTATTTGAAAAATGTTCTGCATATTTCTTCGAGCACATTCGTCTTATGGTTGCTTCATCAATTCTTGAACTCTCTTTACATACGTTTGTGTTTCTGCAAATCCTCCTGGATTTATCGGGCACTGCCATGCAGGGATGTTCTTTCCACCACCGATTGAAGGACAATCCGTGGAAACCATAAATGGACCCTTCTGACCACCGGTATTCGGTTGATTGCCCGAACCGGCATTGTACGAAGCTATCAGATCGTCATTCCCATTATCGTAGCTTGCATTCTGCACAGTCACAACCGAACCGGAGAGAGTAAAGCTGTTCCCTATATCAAATGTTCCTTTGTAAGCATTGAGGTCTCCCTGAAGAGTCTTCAGGTAATTTGCCGCCAATTGAATGCTCTTCTTGGGATCATTTTTCAGATCCTGACACGAGACACCGACTGTGGCAGGTGTCAATTGCATCAATCCACACGAACCGGTCGGACTCGTTTTGTTCGGATCACAACTCGATTCTGCCGATGCGATAGATTGGAGCAACTTCGCCGGTACACCGGATGCACTACTGGCTGTCGCAAAATCACTCTGATATGCAGTACAACCGACAGGAAGAGATCCTCCGGGAGGTGTTCCTCCTGTTGCCCCACCTGTTCCTGTTGCGCCGGTACCTGTTGCGCCGGTCGTAACAGTAGAAGAAGTGGTATCACACGTAAACGTGAACATACTTCCTTGTTTGATACCATCCAAAAAACCCTTGTTCACGAGAAGTGTCAGAACAACATTGACGATGAGCCAAGCGGAGAGTATCACGGCAAAGCCGACGAGAGATGCCTTGATGCCGCTTTTGGCAGTAGACATCATCCCTTCGTTTCCGATAGAAACGATATAGAATATAGCCATCGCTACGATCACGACGATAGCGACGACCGTCATAATCCCCAAGCCCCAATCGATGATACCTTTGCCACCGACGATGATATGACAGAGGGTACAGGGAGCCATTTCGGCAGCCGTACCTGCATTGCGTCCACAAGGAACCAAAGCGGCATCCGCAGGAAGAGGGAGTGCTGTAAAAATAAAAGAAAGAAAAAAGAAACCTGAGAAAAGAAGATATGTGGAGCGTGAATACATAATTTTTATGAAAGATTTTGTTTTTTCGAGGTCTCTTTTTATACGACACTATTATATCACAAAAATACAGATATATTCCATCGGTACTGAAAAATCTTCACACCCGACACTACCTATCGCAAGAATCTTTCCGAGAAACTTGAAATTTCTTTGAGCACGGCTATACAAAATAAAAAAATCGCTCCTTATCAGAGCGATTTTTATCCTGTGTCTCTCTTACCCTTTCCTGCCAGCCTTGGTTCTGTCGGTCTCCGTCAGAAACTGTTTGCGCAGACGGACATTGTGTGGAGTAACCTCCAGATATTCATCAACCAATATGATCTCCAATCCGCGCTCGATAGATATTTCAAGTGGTGGTACGAGTTTGATCGCCTCATCCGCTCCCGATGAACGCATATTGCTCATCGCTTTTCCCTTGATTGGATTGACGGCCATATCGGTACCCTTGGTCACATTGCCCACCACCATACCTTCATAGACTTCTGTCGATGGAGCAATATACAAGACACCACGCTCTTGGAGATTGTTGAGTGAAAATGCCAGTGCCTTGCCGGTGGCCATCGAAACCATCGAACCGGTATCTCGTTTCTTGATTTCACCGACAAATGGACGAAATCCGAGTACGCGCGTATAGAGTGTTCCTTCACCGCGGGTGTCTACCATAAACTCTCCGCGATAACCGAGGAGTCCGCGTGTCGGTACTTCGAAAATGAGCCGAGTGAAACCGCCCGAGCCTTCTTTCATCTCCATCATAATACCTTTGCGCTTGCCCATTTTCTCAATTACGGTACCCGATACTTCGAGCGGACATTCCACAGTCACTTCTTCAAATGGTTCTGATTTGACACCATCTATTTCTTTGATGATGACCTGTGGTTGAGAAACTTGTACTTCATAGCCTTCGCGACGCATATTCTCGAGGAGGATAGCCACGTGCAATTCACCACGACCATAGACTTTGTAATGATCATCGGAAAAATCGATGCGCAAACCGACGTTGATTTCCAATTCTTTCTGCAAACGCTCGCGCAGTTGCTTATTGGTCACGAATTTACCTTCACGTCCGGCAAAAGGAGAGTCATTCACGACGAAATTGAGCGAAATAGTCGGCTCATCGATATCGATAGCCGGAAGCATCTCCTGCTCAGGAGAGACACAGATCGTATCACCGATTTCAATAGTGAGAAGTCCTGCAATCATCACGATGTCTCCCGCCTCTACTTCATTTGCTTCTACTCGCGCCAAACCACGGAAAGTGAAGAGTTTGACGATACGCCCCGTCTCATTTTTCCCCTCTTTGTTTCTCATCAGCACATTGTCGCCCACTTTAAGAGTCCCTTCATACACACGAGCGATAGCCAGGCGACCGACGAAACTGTCATATCCGAGATTGAACGGTTGAGCACGAAGAGGGCTCTCGATATCATTCTTGGCAGGAGCCACTTCGCTGAGGATTGTATCAAGCAATGGAAAAAGATTCTCACTTTCCTCTTCGAGAGTCAGCTTGGCTATCCCCTGACGTGCTATAGCATAGACCGTCTTGAAATCGAGCTGTTCATCATTGGCTCCGAGGTCGAGGAAGAGTTCGTACACCATCTCTTTCACTTCCTCCGGACGAGCAGCCGGTTTGTCGATCTTATTGAGTACGACGATCGGTTTCAACCCGAGTTCGAGGGATTTCTTGAGCACGAAACGTGTCTGTGGCATCGGCCCTTCCTGAGCATCGACGACCAGCACCACGCTATCGATAGAACGGAGGACGCGTTCCACTTCAGAACCGAAATCAGCGTGTCCAGGAGTATCGACGATATTTATTTTCGTTACGGGACGTCCTGAGCTTGTTGAAGGGTAAAAAAGAGAGGCGTTCTTCGCGTAGATGGTAATACCTCTTTCTTGTTCCAACGCATTGGAATCCATCGATACACTCGCATCCGTGACCATTCCTGTCTGACGCATCAAAGCATCGGTCAGAGTGGTCTTACCATGGTCTACGTGTGCGATGATTGCGATATTTCTTATTTCCATACCCGATTGTACTACTGTGAATAAATTATGATGTATTCATTAAAAAAAGGCGGCATAACACCTCCAACGAAACATGATGAGTCAGTTCAAAATCTGATGTCAAGAGAAAAGTTTCTGATTTCGAGACCTGCCTACCGGCAGGCAGGTGCAAATTATGCAGAGTGCGAAGGCCTATTGTGATAAGCCGACAATCGATAAGTGATTTTCGGCCGAAATCAGGGACTTTTAGCCGACAAGCATACTCTATTTTTCTTTATTCTCTGCGTTCAGATTTTTAACGGGCTCCAAAGAATTGTACCCCATTCGAAGACAACTGTCAAACCAAATGCCCTAAATTCCATCCTGAAATGCGACTATTCAGTAGCCAAAAGATTGCTTTTTGGTATTGAATATAATAGGAAGATTGCGTTTCAAGAGAGAATTCAAGATGGTTATCGGCTGAGTATGCTGATACGATTCGTCGCCACCTGTAAGGCATCACTGATACTTTTCTCCCCTTTATTCACCGCATCAATCATCTCCGCAAGGATGGTTTCTACTTCCTCCGGATTATCCTGATATCCGTTTCGAGCGATCAGGTTACCGGCGACGAACGGTGCGAGAAGGACATCGTTCTTCTGTACATCGATCAGATCGCGACGAGCAGCCGGCTTCTTCGTATTATCCAGATATTTCTTCGCCGGATCGAAAGTCAAGAAAATATCCTTCGTCGTACCGGTCAAGCCATTCTTCAACGTCATAGCATTACCAGAATGCGGAAACGTCATATAACGGATCAATTGCCAAGACTCGTGTATACGGAGCATATTCTGCTTTACAAGATCCACCGGAGCTGTTTTCTCTGCCGATGTTTGAGAATCAGGTACTATAGTCTTGTTCTTGGATACCACGAACCCCCAATAATTGGCGAAATCTACCGGTGCTGTCCCGGCGAATTGTGGCAGAGGAGCGACTCCAAAATTGAGCTTGGCATTTTTCTTCTGCAATTCTGCATAACGCCAAGAATAATTGAACATCATCCCGAGTGTCCCTTCAAAAAATGAGTCGATAGAGTAATGAAGACGCGGGTTCCATGAATACGTTCCTGAGTTGATGTCGGAGAACTGATTATAAAACTCAAAGGCTTTGCGAGCACCCTCAGTAGTGACATTCATCTTTGTCTCACCCTTCTTCCCGCTGTCAGAGCCCATCTGAAGCAGGAGTGCTCTGAAAATATCCGAGGAACGGTTGATATTATAGGCTGTCCCCAGCGCTATGGCAGACTGATTGATATTACCGAGCCGATCGATACGATTGAGCTTGTTCAGATCACTGAGAACCTCTTCCCACGTCGTCGGCGGACCCGTAATCCCCGCAGCATTGAAAAGATCCTTATTGTAATACAGTCCGAGAGAATCGACAGAGAGAGGCGCACCATATATCTGACCATCTTTGACAAAGTCATCCGCAACCACATCGACAAACGAATCCCGATAGAACTTCTCAGCCGCTGCAGAATCCGGCATAGGAACGATCTTGTCTTCAAATGTTCCACGCCACGCATTACGGATCATAAAGATATCCGGACCATTGCCCGAAGCCAAGGCGTTGATGAGGTCTTCTTTGTATGTCTCCGGAGAGAGTTTACGATACGTGATGTCCGCGACGTAGGGATCGATATGCATATACTGTGAGAAAATCTCGCTGTAAGCATCCGTATCATCGATCACTCCCCATACTTCCAGCTTTACCTTATATCCATCTTGCGGGGTATTCTTCCATCCACAGCCGGAAAGCAATGCGACACTTGCCGTCATACAAACGAAAGAAAGGAACTTTTTACTGAAAAAAAATCTCATAAGTGCCTGAAAAATTATTTTTTTACAAGAAAAGCATAGTGGAAACCACCGACATTCAATTCCCTCTCCACGATCAGACTGACGGATTCCACGAGCGTCCGCAATTGCTTCTGACTGACGCGGAGAGCGACGTCCGGTCCGACAAGCGCATCTTCAGGATTCCATTCCATCAGGACAGCATGTCCGCCGAGTTTCAGTACGCGCGCCACTTCACCGAGAATGATACTCTTGTCTTTATTCTGGAAAAGGATATCTTTGATGATCACCCAATCGACACTCTGCGAAGCCAGACCGGAACCGTTCTCTTTCTCGAGGTTCACTCGCTTGGTGGAGATATTTGTCAGATTCAGGCTCTTCGCACGACTGGCGACCGCTTCCAGTGCGGAAGGGAGGACATCGAATGCGTAGACCATTCCCTCAGGGCCGACTCGTTTGGCAAATTCAAAAGAGAAAAATCCGGAACCACATCCGAAATCTGCAATCTTGCTTCCGGGTTCTACCGAAAGCTGACTCACTATAGCCGATGGATCAGCGAATGTGAGTGCTACTGGCGTATTCATAAAACGATATTTTGAATTGATTTTTCTATGCTTTTATTATACAACAAAACAATCGAATGAGAAAGAATGGACCTTGCTCTGAAACTCATTTTCCTGTACAACAAAAAGACGGAAGCGTGCTAGAGAGGTTCCAGCCCAAGACTAGTCCGCCTTGGACGGAGAATAAAAAAATAACAAACAACAGGAAAGGTGGCCGAGTGGTTGAAGGCACCGCTCTCGAAAAGCGGCATACCGGTAACGGTATCGAGAGTTCGAATCTCTCCCTTTCCGCAAAAATTGGGAATCAGTTTTCGCTACAACGAAAGTGAACATTTATCGACTATTCCGCGGGAAGTGACGAAAACAGCTTGCAGAATTTCTTCATCGCTTGCAAGCGTCCTGTCGGCATAGCACCATACGGAGGAATCAGCGGTATCCTTCGGAAGAATACCCACATTCTTTCCCTGACCGCTCTCTACCTTGCTTTCAAGCGGTATATAAAAAGTGATGACTGCGGGAAAAGAGTAAAATTCAGGCACAACTCGATAATACACTGTCACAGAATGATCCTGTGACAGTGCCGTAAGATAATCCCCTATCTTTTTCACATCGGCATTCCGTTCCGGATACGCTGGAACAAGCATATTCCCCGTCAGAATAACAAAAAGCATCAGTCCGATAAAAAGCGATTTCCATTTCTGTTCAATGAACACGCTTGCGAAGAAAAGAAGAACTATCGATGCTATCATAATCGACTGTGATGCGTTCCGCTGAAAAAAATATTCCCAAATTTTCGCGGAGAGAAACTGCGCTTCACCGAAAATGAATACACGTGAGAGAAAAAACGGAAGGAAATTCAGGAGAGACAGACTCGCGAGAATGAACAGTGCCAATCGCTTTTTTTCTTGCACGAGATAGCCGATACAGCCACCGACAAAAAGGGAGAGCGGATAATAGGCCAGCACCATATACTGAGGAAGTTTTGTTTTGGCGAATAAAAACGGTATCAAGACGACACCAGTCCAACAGAGAAGGAACACAAAACCTTTCTTATTGGTCGTCACCCAGGAGAGGAATGTATTTTGCCTCTCGTTCTTGGCAAGATGCAGAGACTGGAATATCCACAACCCTGCAATGATGGCGAGAAAAACAAGCAAGACGAAAAACCACAGTCCGCTTCGATCAAAAAACAATTCCAAATAATCGCCGTTACTGTTCCCTTGCCACGGAACGCTGAATATCGATTGTGTCGCCCTCTTGAAAACTTGGAAGCCGAGATATTCTCTCCAAAAAACCCAGCCGAATCGGAGCGTCATAAAAATATGCCACGGAGCAGAGACAAGGAAGAACAAACCTGTCCCCCAGAGAGAAAAACGGTCCTTCAGAATATTTCTCTGCTTCCAGAAAAAAATGAGAGGTGTCAGGAAGAAAAACGGGAGGAGTCCGATGACGCTTTTCATCATCACTGCCAGACCGGTAGCTATACCGAATACTACCCACCATCGTCTTTCACCTCCTCCTATCTTCCAGACAGCCAAAGCGGAGAGAGACAGGAAAAATCCAACGGGGATATCCATCATAGTGCTCCTCGAATAGAAGAGAATGACGGGAGTCGTCAGAAAGATGAAACCGGCAAGAAAACCGAAGATTTTCCGCCCAAAAAGCTCTTTTCCGAGGAAATAAAGAACGACGGCTGATGAGATACCGAAAACGCCTGGGGAAAAACGTGCTGAAAATTCAGAAATTCCAAAGCTCTTGAAGGAAAGTTCTGTCAACCATATCAAAAGCGGTGGCTTCTCGAACCACCCTACATTATTGAGAGAAAGTGCAAAAAAATGATGAGAGAAGAGACCTTCCCTGGCAATCTCTGCATATGTCGCCTCATCTCCGGAGAAACTCCCGGCACTCTTGTAGAACATCAGAAAGAGGCCATAGAACATCAAAAGAATCAGCGGAGAGTATGTTTTCAAAGACGTTACAAAATATCTCATCGCTCCTTATCACTCATCTAGTACCCTGGAATATTCATTCCGGCTGGAATTTTGTCTTTTATTCCTTCCATAGCTTTCGTGGTCGCTTTCATCACCTCGCACTGATCGACGAAATTCACATCCGTAGGAAGAGAGAAATCTTCATCCGTTGGCTCGCACTTCATTCCTTGCACATTATCGAAAGATTTTTCGAAATCTTGCGGAGTCTCCGGTGTAGCAAGAGAGTTGCTGTTTCCAGTCGAAGGAACTGATTGATTCAACTCTTCGATACAGGACTTGCTCATTTTCAAACCCTGTTTTGTCTTGTCTGACCACATATACTGCGTATCACCATCGAAAATTCCGTATGACTTTTCTCCCTTCGCTTCAACGACAAACTTATATTTCTGACCATCGACAACAATCGTGGAGGAACTCTGACTCTTGTCGCCATCAGGCGCCGTATACGTACACTTCATTTTTTGACCGAGTCCCATAGCATCTTTGATTGAACTCACTATGCCACCTTTCTCATTCGTAGAAGGCGCCATCTGAGGAAGGACAGCACTATTCCTCTCCTTCTCCGGAGTCTGCATCGTTTGCTTTCCACGGACAAAGAGTCCCGCCCCGATAAGAATAATGAGTACGAGCACGATTGGAAGAAACTTCTTCATACAATAATAATTAAAAAAAATTAATCCTCTTACAATGAAAGTATACCACTCTGTACTTTTTTTGATAATACATCTGATTCGACTGTCAAGCGATCTCTGGGCAAGGTACAGATACAGTGGATTTACCCCACACTAATACATAGGTACGGGGGTTTACTCTAAGCCAAAATCGTGATATTGTAAGCGGGAAGTTGTAATGAAGTTGTATGTTGGCTTTTATTCAGGGATTTTCCTCACCTATCGTTTATGGGAGTATCGGAGTGCTCATCCTTGGTGAGATTCTCATTTTTTGCTTCATTATAGGGTTATTCATCCAGAATAAGCGGCTCAAACAGAAACTGCACCTCTTTTTCTCCGGGAAAGATGGGAAAGATCTCGAAAAAATCCTTCTCGAGCAACTTGGTGAGACGAAAGCACTCGATCAAGAGATTCAGGAATTGTTTGAAATCTCCAATCGTTTGCGTGAACTCGGGATGAAAAGCATCCACAAAACCGCTCTGCTCCGTTTCAATCCATTCAAAGAAGTCGGTAGTAATCAGAGTTTCTGTATCGCACTCCTCGATGGGAAAAACTCTGGTGCTGTCCTCTCATCACTTCATACGAGAGAAGGTACACGTGTATACGCCAAGCCGGTAATTGCCGGACTTGCCGGTAATTTTCCTCTCACGGAAGAAGAAAAGTCGACCATCGCAGAAGCCATCCACGGAAAGACTCCTTCCATCTCATAATTCTCTCTCATTCATTCGCTGACATATTATGGCTGAAATAGAAACTGTAGAAAAAATACCGGAAAAAATATCTCTTCCTTCTTCCGTCACGGTCAAGAAATTGAGCGAGCTTTTGCATTTGTCAGTAGCAGTAGTCATCACCGAGCTGATGAAAAACAATATCCTTGCGACCATCAACGAAGAGATCGATTTCGATACAGCGAGCATCATCGCCTCTGATCTCGGTTTCGAAACAGAACCCGCCGAAGAGAAAATAGAGGTCGGTCGCCTCACCATCGAAGGTCTGAACAAAATTCTCGATGAAGAAAAAAATTCCGGGAAAAATCTCTCTCCCCGCCCGCCGATTGTCACCATCTTGGGACACGTCGACCACGGAAAAACGACACTCCTCGATACTATCAGGAAAACGAATGTCGCCGCAGGCGAGGCTGGCGGTATCACTCAGCATATCAGTGCCTACCAAGTCAAGAAACACAAGAAGCTTATCACTTTCGTCGATACGCCGGGACACGAGGCCTTCTCTGCGATGCGTAAGCGCGGACTTTCTATCGCCGATATCGCTATTCTCGTCGTCGCAGCCGATGATGGTGTCCGTCCACAGACCAAAGAAGTGATCGAATATCTGAAGGAGCACAAACTCCCTGTCATCGTCGCTATCAACAAGATTGACAAGCCTGATGCCAAACCAGAACGCGTCAAACAAGAATTGGCTGAACACGGCATCCTCTTCGAAGAATGGGGTGGCGATACGATGTGCACCGAAATCAGCGCCAAAGGCAACATCAACATCGACAAATTACTCGATAATATCCTTCTTCTCGCTGAAGTGGAAGACTTCCATTCTGATCAGAAGCGTGATGGATATGCTATCGTCCTCGAATCCAATCTCGATCCGCAGAAAGGTCCCGTCGCTACCGTACTCGTCCGTACAGGAACACTCAAGGTCGGTCAAGACGTCGTCGCTGGCGATGCTTTTGGTCGCATCCGTCGTATCGAAGACTTCACGGGGAAGAGCATCGAAAGTGCTGTTCCGTCCGTACCGGCAACAATTTACGGATTCAATGTCCCTCCGCAGGTCAACGACATCGTTCAAGTCGTCATCGGTAAAGGCCTCGGCCGTGCCAAATCTACAGAGGCCGGATCCAAGAAAATGAACAAAATTCAAGAAGATGACAGCGAAAAGAAGAAAATCGTCTTCATTCTGAAAGCCGATGTACAGGGATCTCTCGAAGCTATCGAGCAAATCCTGGGCGCTATCAAATCTGATGAAGTCGCTCTTGAACTCATCTCCTCGGGTGTAGGCGCTATCACCGAATCAGATATTCGTATCGCTGAGTCTGCTCACGCGCTCGTGATTGGTTTCAACAGTGAACCGACATCTGTCGCAAAAAGGATGGCTGAAGGCAGTGGTATCAAGATTGAAACCTTCAACATTATTTACAAACTCGTCGAAGACGTAAAAGAGAAACTGACCGATCTTCTCGAACCAGAAATCGTTCGCACCGATTCCGGCCGACTCTCCGTCTTGGCCGTCTTCAAGACCGGTAAACACGATATGATCGTCGGCGGACGCGTCAGTGAAGGCAAGATGCTTCGTGGCTCACTTATCGAAATCAAACGCGATGATGAAATCATCGGCAGTGGTAAAATGATGAACCTTCAGCAGAACAAACAGAATGCCGATGAAGTCAATCAAGGCAATGAATGCGGTGTTGTTTTCGAAGGTAACGTGAAAATCGCTGTCGGCGACACCCTCATTTGCTACAAAGAAGAATCCAAAAAACGTAGCCTCTAGAAATTACCTCTCATAGATACAAAAAACAGCGGTCTCTCCGCTGTTTTTTCTCAAGCATTCTTCTTGGCAGAAGAGGAAAATGTTGCTAGAGTTCAGAGTATGAAATATTCCATTCCACAACCGGTCGTAGATATCATCGAAACCTTGCAAAAGGCTAGTTTTGAGGCGTTTGTTGTGGGTGGCTGTGTCCGTGATCTCATCTTGGAACGAGAACCGAAAGACTGGGACATCACTACCAATGCTCTCCCAGAAAAAATCATTGAGCTTTTTCCTGACAGTTTTTATGAAAATGAATTTGGTACCGTCGGAGTAAAAACTCCTCGCTTTATCGAAACCACCGACCCCAGCCATGAACACCCCTCCAACAATCCCAAAGAAAAGGGTAGTGAGGCGGGCAGGGATATCGTTGAAGTAACAACGTACCGCACTGAAAGTAATTACGAAGACAAGCGTCGACCAAAAGAGGTAACCTTTACACTTTCCCTCGAAGAAGACCTCGCTCGTCGTGATTTTACAATGAACGCCCTCGCATATGGCCCTCGAAAAAATGATGAATGGGAACTGGTTGATCTTTTTTCAGGTGAAGATGATATTCAGAAAAAAATAATTCGTACCGTTGGCAATCCCGAAGAACGTTTTAATGAAGATGCTTTGCGATTGATGAGAGCGATTCGTTTTTGGACAGAACTTCGTAACCCAAAAGCAGAACCGTCAAACAACTGGCAGATCGAAGACGCTTCTTTTCAGGCCATACAGAAACTTTCTGATAATTTGAGCGCCATATCCCAAGAACGTATCCGCGATGAGCTCACAAAAATCATCCTTTCAAAAAGTCCCAGCGAAGGTATCGAGATGCTTCGCGAAGCGAAACTCCTTCGTTTCATCATTCCTGAACTCGAAGTCGGTATTGGTGTCGGTCAAAACCTCCATCACACTTACACCGTATGGGAACATAACCTCCGAGCTCTCGCAACTTGCCCATCGAAAAAACTCGATGTCCTTCTTGCTGCCCTCCTCCACGATGTCGGAAAACCTGCTACCAAACGAGGAAATGGTTACCATTCCACATTCTACAATCACGACCACGTCGGTGCCCGGATGACGGAAAAAATACTCACACGACTCCGCTTCCCGAAATCGGTGATCCAAAAGGCGACGCTCCTTGTCGATAATCACCTCTTTTATTACAATGTTGATGAAGTAACGGAGACGTCAGTGAGAAGGCTCATCAAACGCGTCGGTCTCGAAAATATGGCTGACTTGATGGCTGTCCGAATCGGTGATAGACTAGGTTCCGGTGTACCGAAGGCCAAGCCCTACAAGTTGCGTCATCTCGAGTATATGATTGACAAGGTTTCCAAAGACCCTGTTTCCGTGAAAATGCTCGCCATCAAAGGCACCGACCTCATAGAAGAACTGGGTATCCCTGCGGGACCGCAAATCGGTGCGATTCTCGATGTCCTTCTGGCAGAAACGATTGAAGATCCTCTCCTCAATACCAAGGAAAGCCTTCTCAAGAGAGCTTCTCTCCTCAAAGAGAGCCCGATGGAAACACTGCGAGAATTGGCCAAGGAAAAAATCGAAGAGAAGCGATCTGAAGACAATGAGCAGATCAAGAAAAAACACTGGGTGGAATAAAAACATCGGGGCGTCGTACCTGCCTGTCGGCAGACAGGTACCGGTAGTACGCACGATTCGGGTTCGTGTAATCTGGGTTTCAGCCAGAGGCTGACCAACCTTTGGTTGGCAATTAAAAATCGGGGCATCGTATACCGGTAGTACGCACGATTCGGGTTCGTGTAGACTGAGTTCAATTCTCAGTGCCCCGACCAACTAGGTCAAACCTTCTTAAAAAATTATGAAAATCATTGTCGAAGCTATCGCTGAAAATCCCCTCTCCTTGATGCGAAAAGCCGGGTATGTTTTCCAGCGTCAAGAAGGAAGCGAAATGAGTTTCGTGCGAGTACTCGCAAGTGCCGGCTATCCCCGTTTCCATTGTTACACCAAAGTGGACAAGACGACTCTCGCTGTAAGCTTCCATCTCGATCAAAAAAAACATACGTACGGAGAAAATACCCGTCACCATGGAGAATATGAAAACGATGGTCCTCTCAAGGAAGAAGCTCTCCGATTGCTCGGTATTTTCGGATCAAAAGCGAAAATAAAAAAATAGAAAGAGTGATTGCTGCGGTGGTGGAATGGTATACACGCCAGTCTTAGGAACTGGTTCCGCAAGGAGTGAGAGTTCGAGTCTCTCCCGCAGCACAGAAAATATTCGTAAAGTTTCCGTCAGAGGCGGATCAGCCTTGGGCTGACAAGTCCTCTCCCCGGCACAACAAAAAACTACTCTGAGGCAAGCTCAGGGTGGTTTTTTTATTTTTTATTCTACGATCTATTCACTTTGTTGAAATAAATTTTCACGTCACTGATCCATTTCTTCACACTTTGATTACTATGGCCACTACAGTCGAAACCGCATTTCCACACGATGAATTCTTCCGGAGTATCAAATTTATATTCATCGACCAATGTGTCGATACGTTTACCGACGATATCGATAGCCTCCTGCGGACTACCGAAACAGCCATGTCCCATCTCTACTCCCCGACTCCCTGCACCTTTATAGCCCCAATAATTGAAACAATCAGCTCCGTTCTTATCGACAGGCACGCGCTTGCCCCAATTGCTTTCTTTTTTTGCGATACCCACAAGGAACGCGGCAGTAACTTTCTTATGTTCGGCGATATACGGTGACATCGCTTCAATCGGATATCCATTCACGACCTTACGTACATTCTTTTCGAGAATCGCATGCGGATTGAAAGCAACCGGCTCATCAATGTGCATCGTACTAATACGGAGACTTGCGCCGGTAAGCAACCCTGTAAGAACAGTGGAAAGCAGAAGAAAAACACCAAAGCAGGCTCTGGAAGAAAGGTCAAAAGAAACCTGCTTCAAAGGTCTTTTTTCCTCTCTTATTTGGAAATATGAATACTTCATAATTTCGATAAATGACTTATAGAAAGAAAAAAACGGCTACCCGACTGGCACCCGTTTATTCAGTTCTATTTACAGTATAGCACGTCTGAAGTAAAAAATCAACCTCAGTATCATGAAACATCATTTTTTCACAAAAATTTACTGAGGGGTCGAATCTTTCAGCAAAAAATCAGCTATTCTCTTTCAGGTCGATGCTCTTTAAGAAAGAAGCACGAGCAGAACCTTTGAGCGTGCGTGATTGACCGGGTTTGAGCGCACCGAGATGAATACCCATTATACGTGTCCGTACCAGTTTCTCCACCGTCAGATGAACCGCATCAAGCATCCGCCTGATCTGATGTTTCTTCCCTTCGGTCAAAATGATCGTCAGCGTATGCGGGCCGAGAATCTGCACTTTCTTTGCAAAGAGTGTCTCTCCTTCGCTCTCGATACCCAGTTCGAGTGTCATCCGTGACTGCGGAAGAACTTTCTCGCGTACCGTCACAAGATACTCCTTCTCGTGAGCAAAGCGTGGATGGAGCAACCTCTCTGTCACGCGTCCGTCATCAGTAAGAAGAATCAGTCCCTCAGAAGCTTTGTCCAGGCGACCCATCGGGAAAAGATCGGGAAAAGGAGAGATATCCTTGATTTCGCTCTCATCCTCTTGCGGAGAATGGGTGATGATACCACGTGGCTTATAATAGGCCACGTACGTGAATGTCTTGGCGATATGTTTTTTATTTCTCACGATCTCTACCTTGTCGGTACTCTCAACCCGATCACCGAGTTTGGCCTTCGTGCCATTGATCTCTACCAAACCGGAGACGATAAGCTCATCCGCACTGCGACGTGTGGCGAGTCCTTGTATCGCGAGATAGCGATTGATACGAATAGGGAATTCGATTTTTTCTATCATACGTATATTGTAAGTTCGAAGTATGACAGAGTTTCGACCAAAAGTCAATAAGATTCATTCTCAAGCGAAGAAACAGGTGGGACTGTTTTCTTCTTCCGCCAAGTACGGATAAAGGGAACGAGGTTGCGAGAAAGAATACGGACGAGAATAAGGAAAAACACCAGACTCGCAGAGGTAGCATAGAGCGTCCGCATCCACCATTCTTTGGAATCCGTTCCTGAAAGGAAACCATGCAGTATGAAAAGGATGTATGCTCCAGCCGATAGGTAATGAATGGCACGCCATATCTTCGGAGGAATCTTCGAACGAAACTCCGAAGTGAAAATGAGAATGAGGAGAAAATAAAAAGCGAAAATGCCAAGCGTCACGGTAAGCCCGATATTGAAACCGAGCGTCGTCTGAAAATCCCGAGACATCACGAATGGCACCAGGGCCTCAACCACTTTCAGTTTCATAAAATTATCAAAGAAGAAGCTGGAAAAATGAAGAATGACGGTACCGAGAGCGAGCCACGAAATGAAGCGATGTGTCTCATAGGCCATCGAACCGGGAACAAACTTGATGAACGCACGAGAACTGATAATCAGTCCGAAAACGACGACGCCAGTGAGGAGCGTGAAAGCGAGAATACCGCTCGCTCGACCGACGTACCAAGCGAATTTTTCCGGGCTCCCAATCAAACCGGGATCCGGTCTCGTCAAAACGGCAATCTGAGAACTTTCTTTATCCAGAGGGTCAGTGCCATCAAGAATCTCATCACCATCGCCTCGACCATCACCATCCGTATCAAAGACAAACGGGTCGGTATGATAGGTATTTATTTCAGCCGTATCACTCAAGCCATCGACATCGGTATCTTTGATTGCTCCCTCAGCAAAACGCTCGGTACACCCGAACACAAAAAGAAGAATGAAAGAAACTATCAGGATGTTATGTTTTCCACTCATATTTTTGAAATAAAGGATTGCTTATCACTTTTTTATCTTTACTCACGAACAGTGCCGGGATATTCTTCTCTTCTGCAAATGCCAGTCCATTCTCCAGTCCGAGGATGAGAAGCGTTTTTGCAAAAACATCAGCTTCTATCGTGCGTGAAGCGATGACTGTCACCTGGACAACATTCGTTCTGGCACTGCCCTCTCTCGCCGGATCGATGATATGATGATGATCTTCTCCCTCATAATGCCACTGTCTCCGATTGATTCCCGATGTCGCTACGGAGCAATCCGAAAGCATTATCGTCGTCAATGTTTTCATCATATCGAAAGAATTTTCTACATCAATAGCGAAAGAATCGAGGTTCTGTTCTTTGTCACCGCCGAAAACCCGCATATCTCCCCCTGCATCCACTATGCCATTCCTATATTTTTTTGAAAGCTCATCGGCTACCTTGTCGACGATGTACCCCTTCCCGATGCCACCCAGGTCAATAAACAGATCTTTCGGCTTCTGTATGGTTTTCTTCTCTTTATCGAAAATCAGTTGTGAAAAAAGTCCCTTCGCTTCAGATACTGCCGGTAAATGACTTCCTTTATAGCCGATCTTTTCCAAAACAGAAAGAATGCTCGGGTCGAAAATACCATTTGTCAGTTCGTGAAACTCGACACATTTTTCGAGTAAAGAAAAAAACTCCGACGAAACCTCTCCGCCTTCCGAAGCATTGAAAAGCGAGAGTTCGCTTCTCTCCCTGAATCGGCTGAACCGCGCTTCAAAATCACGGAACAGCTGAAAACTGCGATTCATATCGCCTTGCATCTCTTCCTGTGAATACTGATCAGAAAAAAACCGTATGAAGACATCTGTCTTCATAATTTTCCCCTTTTCTTCGTGTTCAATTGCTCGCCATCGCTTCGTAGGAGTCGAGAATACCATTTCCGTTTTCATCATTTTCCTGTTCATAATAAGCAAAATCATCTTCTCCGATATGCATATCAAAAGCATTGGCGATACCATCATTGTCATCATCCGTGAAATATTCACTCTCAGGAACCGTCGGATGCGGGTCGAGACCATCAACGAGACCGTCTTTGTCCGTATCAATGGTGAATATCGGGTCGAGCGTTGTGATTACTTTCTCCACCAAGACTGTTTCATATACAGGTTTTGCTTTCACTGTTTTTTGCTTCGTTGAAACGGTTTCAGATGATGAATAGTCATCATCTCCTTCGTCTCCATAATCTTCTCCATCATCGGCATGGACTATCGAAACGATGATTCCTTTTTGATTCATCGGAGAAAACGAAACACTCCAAAGGGCAAAAGCTCCCACGAAGAAGAAACTCATCGAGATGGTGGAACAGATCTGTTTTATTTTCTCATCCATACTGATACATCAAGAAGTCTTCGTCGTACGGGCAGTTACCGGTTTTGTCGTATTGGTATTCTGAGGTGCGACAGTCTTGGTGCTTTTAGCCGTTTGCACATTTTTCGATGAGGCAGTAGCGGGAAATTTCTGTTCAGTTTTTATGGCCACGCGGTTCGGATTTTCAATCATCGATGACCCTGATTGAAAAAAGTTGGCCCAAAGAGCAAAGACTCCGGCCGTGAGGAAGATTGTGATGAACCAGAATGAGCGAGTAGTGCCTTTTTTCATAGGGTTTTTTCGTGTTATTTTCTTATGAAGTCTTCGTCGTACGAGTAGTCTTCGGCTTTGTCGACTGTGTGCTGGTTACATTGCTGGAACTCGCCACCGGAACCAACTGCTTCACTGGCACCGTCGTTGTCGTCTGTTTCTTGCTCTGTTCTATGAGTGAAGTTTGGTTTTCGAGCAGAGTCTCATACTGAGATTTGGCCGTCGCCATACTTTCCTTCGAAGCAACACGACTCTGTGCGATACTTTCGAGATATGCCTGACGAGATTGTTCGATTTCACGTGCATTATCCAGGAATTGCGTTTGTTCAAGCTTCGTTTTAGCCAAACGGCGATCTTCTTCGACAGCCAATACGGCGAGGAACGATCCCCCGGAAAGAAGCAGGAAAAATGATACGATGATAATACGCACGACAACCTTGTTCATATGCTTTTTATTTTTTAGAATTCTTCTCTTGATAAGAGAAACTATGCTGCCTATCCTCTCTTTTGTTTCCCTCGTGAATCCATATGAAAACATACTCTCAGCATGTCGTACTCTTACTTCAGACGAAGAGATACGTCTCGTGTTCATTAAGACGTATCAGAATGAAGAATCTTACTTCGCGTATGATTATTTGGTTACAGCAGGTGTAATCGAGATAGTATCGGCAAGAATACTCCCGTCCGGACTATTTTTCCCATTTATCATCACTTGCTGTCCGACAACGAGATCAGAAAGACTGCCAATATCCGCTTTTCGGACATTCATCGAAGAAGAGAAATAAATAATGGTCGAACCCCCATCAGGTGTTTTCACAGTAAGGCTCTTATCATCCTTAGAGAGAACTTCTCCGATAACAAATCCTCCGCCCTGCCCTCTTCCTCCTATCATACCACTACGTTGTTGTCCTCCTTGTCCGCCCTGACCGTTCCCTCCTGCACCACCGCCGAATTGACCTCTGGCACTCGCTCGTGCTTGAGCAGTGACACTTTTATCATACTGCATCCCACCATAAAAAGAGCCTCCTCCTACAACAATCAATGCTACAACGACTATGGCTACATATTTATTATTCATACATTTTTTAAAACGAATTATTACTTAATTATCACTTATTCTGTATTAAATTATTTTTTTATGTCATTCATATCGGAGGGCTTCCATCGGAATAAGATTGGCAGCCCGTCTGGCAGGATAAAAACCGAAGATAATTCCAACTCCAGCCGATACACCAAATGCCAACATAACTGAGGACGGCGCCACGACCGTAGAAAGTCCGGCAAATCGAGACACCAGAAGTGACGCTATCCATCCCAAAAGAACTCCCGTAATACCGCCAAAGAATGTCAGCGCTACTGCCTCTGAAAGAAATTGCCACAGAATATATTCTTTACGGATACCTACTGATTTACGCAGTCCTATTTCTCGTGTGCGTTCTGTCACTGTCGTGAGCATCATATTCATAATTCCGATACCGCCGACAAGGAGAGAAATCCCGGCTATCGACGCAAGAAGAATGGTGAACGTCCCCGTAACGCTTGATGCTGTTGCAATAATGTCTGCCTGATTCATAAGACTGAAATCCACCAGCTGCGGATCAAAGATATTATGACGCTTCATTAAAAAATCGCTTACTTCCTGTTGTACGGAGGCGATAGTATTTGAATCACTCGCCGCAATACTGATAGAAGAGACAAACGTATCTCCTGACAAAAAATGTTGTGCACTCGTCAGTGGAACGTAAACAGAATCATCTGGATTTGAAAAACCGCTTCCTCCCTTGGCGAGTGTTACTCCGATGATCTCGAAGTCAACATTCTTGATACGAATAGTTTGGCCTATCGGGTTCGTTCCGACACCAAAAAGATCGTCTCTCGCTGTCGGACCAAGAACAACTACTTTCGAAGAGGTCTTCACTTGGTTGTCAGTGATGAATGTCCCGGAATCGACAGCGACATTTCTCACAGTCAGATAATCAGGAACTGTCCCGACGACCTGTGTATTCGTATTGGTACCCTTGGCTGTCATCTGATAACGACGCGACACTTCCGGTGCTACCGCCTTTATCCCCTGTATCTCGGTTTTGATAGCATCCGCGTCCGCAACCGTGAGTGTTTGAGAACTCCCTCTTCCGGCGCTCACGTTATTTCCTCTCTGTGCACCAGGAGAAACAATGATCAAATTCGATCCAATAGATTGAATACTGCTCGCAATAGAACTCTGCGCTCCCTGTCCGATAGACACCATCGTGATCACTGAGGCAATACCGATAACAATACCCAAAATAGTCAGTCCTGATCTGACTTTGTTGGCCGACAATGACCAGAATGTTTCTTGTAATATATCTATGGCAATCATTTTTTTATTCCTTAATGAAACAACAAAAGAAACTCTTCTTATTTCTTCTTATCACTTTCGATCATTCCATCACGAAGAGAAATAATACGCTCTGCAAAATCCGCAATTTCCGGTTCGTGTGTGATAAGAATAATGGTATGTCCTTTTCGATGTAACTCTTGAAAGGCCTGCATAACGATATGACTTGTTTTTGTATCAAGATTTCCTGTCGGTTCGTCAGCGAGAATGATCGCCGGATTATTGATGAGAGCTCTCGCTATAGCGACTCTCTGTATCTGTCCACCGGAAAGTTGGTTGGAAAGGTTGTAATATTTGCTCTCTTCCAAGCCGGCATATTTCAGGCATTGTTTGGCTCTTTCTTCACGTTCGCTTTTTGTCGTGTCGGTGTACAGAAGAGGCAACATCACATTTCGAAGTACTGTCGTTCGTGGCAAGAGATTGAATGCCTGAAAGACGAACCCGATTTTTTGCTGACGAAGTGAGGAAAGCTCATCATCATTCAGCTGGGAAACCTCTTTTCCATCCAAAAAATATGTGCCACTCGTTGGAACCTCGAGTGCTCCCAAAATATGCATCAGTGTGGATTTCCCCGAACCGGATGGACCGATGATGGCGACAAACTCTCCTTTTTCTATGTGAAACGAGACTGCTTTAAGAGCCGTCGTGTCTACGTCTCCATTTTCATATACTTTGGTGAGGTTTTTACATTCAATCATAATTTTTTCAAGGATACTTCGTTTATCATCCTCCCCGTCCACCGCCACCGAATCCTGGCAACCGGAGTCCGCCGCTATTTGTAGAAGATGTTGTTGTTTTTGCATTGGGATCGATTGTCTGCGTCACGACAGCATCACCGACATTTATACCGCTCACAATTTCCGTATCAGTATTATTAGCGATGCCTATTTCTATGGTACGTTGCTCCGGAACATTCGTTTTACTGTTCAATACTTCAACATACGTTTTGTTCCCTTGTACTTTCAGTGCACCATTTGGAACAGTAATGACATCTTGTTTCACATCCGTAATAATTTTTGCGGAAACACTCATCCCTGGACGCAGTCTGCTGTCAAGCGTATCCATTCCAATCGTCACATTGTAATTCACTACTCCCTGTGTGATCGTGCCAAGCGAGTCCATTTTTTCAACCTTCCCTGATACCATAAGGTCATCAACAGCACTATATGTCATCATCACTTTTTGCCCGAGAGAAACATTGGAAATGTCTACTTCATTCACCTGCACCTGTGCCTTGAGCGTATTCAAGTCACCAATAATGATTGGTGCTTGACTCGAATTACTGCTCGAGAGACGGCTCAAATCGTCACCATTTTTTATATTGATAGCATTGACCGTACCATCAATAGGAGACGTCACTTGTCGCTTTGCAGAATCAGAAAGAGCATTCTTATAATTAAGTTGGGCGACATCCAAACTCTGCGTCGCAACATCAATCTTGACCTTCAAAAGATTCCGATCGCGCTCTGTTTCTGTCCCACCATTTTTTGCGTTGATAAGATTTGTTTTTGCCTGGCTTACTGCCATTTGAGCATTCTGCAATGATACAAGAGATTGCATGGTACTTGTCGTAAGATTATCATTGATAATAGTAAAAAGGAGTTGTCCCTTCTTTACTTTGTCCCCAATATTCACAACCACATTAGCCACCGTACCCGTTATTGTCGGATCGACAGTCGCTAACTGATCCACGACAACATTTCCACTACCGGAAATAGCTGTGGTAATTGTTCCTTTTTCTGCTGGAGCCGTCACATACTTTACGACAGCTGTTTTGCTTTGCGTACTCGTATACCAAAAGTACCCACCGAGAACGAGAAGTATCACTGAACCGATGATGTATTTTCTCTTCATGTGCTTGTATTACTGATTAGTATTCCCCTGTTTGAAAACGCGAATGAAATCAGCATTCACAACGCCATTCTCGCCAGGAGCACCGATAACTACAACTGTGTCATCTTTCGCGATATCGCTCAACTTCACATCTTCTCCGTTACGTTTCAGTATGGTCTTCTCTGTCACAGTCACTGTATTTTCTTTATTGCTTCTATCACTTATGATGAGACTCGTATCTGAGACAGAGAGAACTTTTCCTGCCACTCCATGGGCATTGCGAAAATCGCGCCCATCGAATCCAGAGCGCTCCATCATACTTCCTTGTCCATTCCCTATTTTTTCACCTCGATTATCACCCATCACACCGCCTCTGTTACCAACAAAATTACGTTCATAATTTTCTCCCCAAGCATATGAAAATTTCGCTTTGTGAATACCGACAGCGATACCTGCGGCAAAACCGGAAAGGGCGACGATGAGCACCCCAACAGTTATTGAGACAAGTTTGAAATATTTCAACTGTATTATTTCTTTTCCATTCATATAATTCTCTGTTACGTTACTTATTTAATAGCTGAAGCGATGTGTCTCTCTTGTCTTGAAATACATATTGAGAAAAAGGAGGAAGATAAAAGTCGGCACAAGTATAAGGAGAATAGGAATGACAGGAATTGTTTCCAAAAGCAACAAAGAGAACTCGTTCCAATAATTCACTACCACGAGAATGTCGGAGAAAAAGAGTGGGACAATGCTCCAAAACTCAGACTGGGCAAATGCGCCTCCATAGGTAGACACAGCAGATACGATCGCTACTCCAGAAAGGAAGAGACCGGCATACGACAATCGTTTCTGTCTCTTCAATCGTTTCTCTCTCAAAGAAGCAATGACAGAAAAAATTTTCTCCCGCAACTCCACCCTCTCCTCAGCGGTTCGTTTGTCTCTAAAAAGTGTCCGAAGTGTCTTCATAAGAATTATTAATGCTTACTTATTATACGATTCTTTTCCATTTTCAGACGCATTTGCTCCCAAAAAGGCTTTCTTCAGCAATTGAAGAGCTCTTTGGTGACGGCTTTTGATCGTATTATAGGGCTCATGAAGAATCTCTGAAATTTCTTTGAGCGAGAAATCTTCTCGGTAAGCCAAAACGATCAATGCCCGATACAACTCCGGGACTTTTTCCAATGCTCGATCCAAATCTTCAGTTTTTTCAGCCTTTTCCAAAATCTCATCCGGCAACGGTACGTTCTCATCGATTACTTCCAGTGTCATCTTCCCCTCTCCATCTTCGAAAGAAGAGAATGGGATACTCTGCTTCTTCTTGAAAGAATCAAATGTCGTATTTTTGGCAATGGTGAAAATCCAAGTTTTGAAACTCCTCTTCTGATCAAAACGAGCGATATGCCTCCATACTTTGATGAATGTATCCTGCACCAAGTCCTCTGCTATATTTCGATCGTGAGTAAACAGAAAAATGAAATTATAGAGTGGCGATAGATACTTCTTTACAAGTTGTTCGAAGGCTCTGTCATCGCCGGAGAGAAAATCTTGCACCAATTGTTGATCATCTTGCAACATACCATTCATAATTACAGAAAGAATCCACTTCAAAAATTCTATTCAATAGTAATAGCGACTATTTCAGACTGTGTGCCGATACGCATCGCGGGTCCCCACGTACCGACGCCACTCGTCGTGTACAAAGCGAAATCCCCAAAAGTATATAGTCCGTAATCGAAGCCTTTATGTATTATGTGTGTAATAAACTGAAAAGGAAACTGCTGACCCTGATGTGTGTGCCCGGCCAAAAAGAGATTTACTCCACTTTGCCTCACCTCATCGATATTCTTGGGGGCATGATAGAGGAGCACACTCGGTTTTCCGGAAAACTGATCCTTCAAAGATGCGAGAGTCGTGATGATATCTTTCTCCTCCCCTCGGTTCGGATAATTCACTCCGATTAATTTGAGACCATCGACATCCAAAACCTCATCTTGCATCAGGATCACCTTTGTCTTCCGTAAAACAGCTAAAGATTTTTCGACTCCCAAGTAGGTTTCGTGATTGCCACTCACGAAAAATATTCCGTTTTCTGTTTCGATACTATCCAATGGTTGTACGAGAGAATCCAAGTGGCCATCCATTCCATCGAAGAGATCTCCGGTAATCACCACTATCTTCGGATGAAGCGTGTTTACCTTTTCGACAACGTCTTTGAGAAAACCTGCCTGATATATGTGTCCCAAATGCACGTCAGAAAGCTGAACGATCGTTTTTCCTTTCCATACATCCGGAATACCGGGAATACGGACAGAAATATGTTTCACAACCGGATGAAAAGCATTCCAGACCCCGTACAAAGAGACAAATAAAGCCAATCCGAAGAAAAATAATCCCAATAATCCCTTGTCTACACCAAGATTTGCATACCTATTGATCCACAAAATAAGCCATACGGCGATAAGGGCCAGCATACTATTCACCAATAGTCCCAGCCAGAATCCGGAAAGGAAATAGAGTGCTCGTGTGAAAATATTCTCATATAGATGAGCGAGTACGGAGGAAAGAAAGAAACTCATCGAAAGAAAGATCAGGATACAAGCAAGAATATATTTCTGGGTAATGTCCGTTATCGAGAAAAAATGTATGAAAGAAACATACACAATACTATGAGCTCCAAGCAAAATTGTAAGAAATGAAAGAAGAAAAAAAACGACTTGCATCATATGCTTATGTATTACTTTTGGATATATCTTTTATGTTCGTGGATTTCCTTTCTTCCACTCGGCAATGCTCCCCATTTTTCTTTCAAGTGGGCTCGCTTTCCGTATAAGTCTTTTATTTTTTTTCGGCACGATCGGAAAGTGCCTCACATCATCGAGTGCGTGTGCAATATACCAGACATCTTCCGAGGAAGTGATCCACTCCATACCGAAACGCTTGAGGGAAATCGGTACTGAATAACTCTGAAGCGTCTTCCGTCCTGTGGTGATCATAAAGTATTCGTGAAAGTAAGACAATGCCAATTCGCGAATCGTCCGATATATCGGATCACGAAACCTCAGCACTGAGTGATTCGTCTTGCTTATTGCGCCCCAGTAGCCATTCCGCTTATATAAAGCCACTACATGGTCGTCATCATACCGAAGCGTCGTCAGATCAAGAAGGAGCGGTTCTTCGCCGTGAAGCCACAGTGCCGTAGCAGCCAGCATCGCCCCTTCGATACAGTGCGCCTTTTTCTCACGAAGTACCTGGCGTGGCGACAAACAAGTATCACCATTTTTCTCGTGATTGATGGGCAACCTATCGAGAAAATCCTGGATTTTTTCCGGTGTAGAAAGCTTCTTCAGAACGGTCAACTCTTTTTTTGATAATCCGAACATACGTCTATTATAGCATCACCTCTTAAGCACATTCTCACCACATAAAAACGCCATCAAAGAAAGATGGCGTTCCAAATGTCATTATTAAAATCAAAAATATTATTTAGACCAGTCAGCCGGTGCTTGCACCACATTCCCTCCTGCATCTACGACAACGCCTGTGTCATCCTTGATATTGGCTTCTGAACCATTTTGATCATCCTGCAGAAATCTATCGATGAAATACAGTTGTTCACCTGTCTTCAATATATATTGCTGATCATGATACTCTGCTTTCTGTGCCTTGAGTGATATTTCTGTCGTTCCGTCGGTCAAAGCTTTTTTGGTCATTACAAAACCGGACAAAGCTGTCTTTGCATCAGCACTAAGCGGTGCATCTCCAGAAATGAGATACGCATTCTTTGCATATTCCTGTTCAGAGAATTTTGTTGCTGTTACGACAGGCACTTTCGCTTTTTTTTCTTTACTTGTCTGTTCAGTGCCATTTTTCAGCAGTCCCAGATTGGAAAGCTTGTTCTTCTCATATTTCGCTCCGATATAAAAGATTCCTCCTGCGACTACAACCAGTATCAAACCGATAGTAAGCGTCTTCTTGTTATATCCCCAGATTTTTCCATCTTCTTCCATAATATTTATTCTCACTGATTAAGCACTCGCTATTGTATCATAGAAATATATCCTTTGCATATCTATATCCGATTGTATTTTCCGTAAAAAAAGTGTATCTTAAGAGGAGATATATGCTTCATTCAACAATAAAAGGAGCCGATTTCGGAGAAGAAGAGACTGCTTTCTATGCAGAGGCTTTCATGCGGAATATCGGACTACTGAAAGAGGAAGAACAAGAAAAATTACACAACGCCCATATTGCGATAGCTGGTCTCGGTGGTGTCGGGGGCATTCACGCACTGAGTTTCGCACGCTTGGGAGTGGGAAGATTCAGTATTTCTGATAAGGATACTTTCGAAACTGCCAATATCAACCGTCAAGCCGGTGCCACGCAGGATACTTTCGGACAAGATAAAGCAGAGGTACTGGAAAAAATGATTCATGCTATCAACCCCTTTGCAGAAGTACGCCGATTCTCTCATGGTATTTCAGAAGAGACAGTGGACGCCTTCTTGGCCGATGCTTCTCTCGTCATCGATGGTTTGGATTTTTTTGAAATCGGTGTACGGCGGCTTCTCTTTCGCAAGGCCCAAGAAAAAAATCTCTCCGCCATCACCGCCGGTCCGGTCGGTTTCGGAGGAGCGATGCTTGTCTTCGATCCGCAAGGAATGAGTTTCGATGCTTATTTCGATCTCCACGATGGGATGAGCGAAGAAGAGATGGTGCTCCTCTTCGGTATCGGTCTCGCTCCGGCCCTCCTGCAGAGGAAATATTTCAAACCGGACACCATCGATCTCAAAAAAAGATCGGCGCCTTCCCTCGTCACAGGGACGCTTTTTGCTTCCGGTCTTGTCACTTGTGAGGCGGTAAAAATTCTCCTTGGAGAAAAAGTCTACCCTGCACCGCACTTCTCCCAATTTGATCCGTACGTCCGTCGATATAAAAAAGGGTATCTCTGGGGAGGAAATCGCCATCCTCTTCAACGCTTCAAGAAATGGTATATCCTACGGAAATTGAAGCAACAACAAAAAATTTCTTAAAAACGCTTATGCCATCCCTTTCTCCAGAACTTCTGAAACAGATTCTTGAAGAAGCGCGTTTCGCTCCTTCCGGAGATAATATCCAGCCCTGGCTTTTCAAGATGTATCCTGATCATTCCCTCGTTCTCCATAGGAACGAGCCGGAAAATCTCCTTGCTTCCGATTATTTTCTGAATGCATCGTTTGTCGCACTCGGTTGCATATTGGAGAATGTCGCCATCGCTTCGGAACATTATGGCTTTTCCAGTACTGTCGTTATCCACGAAGATTGTGTTTCTGATGAAACCCCTCAAGCTACCATCCATTTCATACCAACCACGCTTTCCGCTGAACAACAGGAATCGAATGAGAGACTTTTCCAGGTGATGTGCAAACGACATACTGATCGACGCCCCTACAAGAAGCAACCGCTCGATGATACGACGAAACGGCTTTTCGAAAAGACAGCCTTGGAGGGAGGCGGGAAACTCCACTTGATAGAAGGCGAAGAAATGCTCGATGCTTTTGGAAAAACTCTCGGTAGTCACGATACGTATCTCTGGAATGATGCCACTCTGCGTGATAACCTGATCAGGTTCATTCATTTCTCCCAATCAAATCATAGTGCCACAAGCGGAATGCCTCTCGATACGCTCGGTCTCGGAACGCTCAGCATTTTCTTCAAAACCGCCATTCTACTCGCGTACCGCATTCCTCTCCTGTGGAAAGTCATCTGTTTTGCTTCCCGATTCGGTACGCAAAAAACGCTTTCTGCTTCGAGCGCCTTGGTTTTTCTCACGCTCCCGAAACAGAAAATTCAGACGAGTCCGTTATCAGACACACCTACCAAAGACCTGGTACGCGGAGGAAGGATAGCGGAACGTCTCTGGTTACTGGCAGAAACGCTCGGATTGTCGCTCCAACCGCAATACGCCTTTGTCGCTATGGCTCATAATGCCGGGAATGAAAAATTGGGACAGTCTTTCCTTTCTGCCAACAAAAAAATCATCGCTTTTCTCAGATCTCACTGTCCGTGGTTCGAAAAAGAATCTCTCGTCTTCGCCTATCGCATCGGTTTCGTGGTGTCGAAGAAGAGAGCCTCTACGACAGAACGCAAGAGCGTTGAAGAAATCCTGTGGCACACATAAACTCAAATGTCTTTTCTTACTCGGATTTTTTCGGTGGAATGGCCCACGGACAGGTGTTATCGACAGCCAATTGAGCCCATATCTCACGATACCAGAGGCGATACCCTGCACTGCTCGGATGAAGCATATCGGGTGCGAAGTA
This sequence comes from Candidatus Moraniibacteriota bacterium, assembly GCA_023261645.1. GTDB lineage: Bacteria > Patescibacteriota > Minisyncoccia > Moranbacterales > UBA1568 > UBA1568. The sequence continues at coordinate 37,128 of JAHFOO010000003.1, forward strand.
TTTCTTCGGTTCTTTTTCGAAAAAATAAAATTGACTGAAAAGATCCACGCAGGCGATGTCTCTCTCTTTGGCGACACGCGTGAAGATATTTTGAACACAAAGGGCGCGCGTACCGAGAAAACGTCGTAGCATCTTCGGAAAAAACGGGGCGAAACCAATATTGCTGTACACGAGCAGGATAGTCTTCCGACCGGAAAGAATATTCGCTAGATCGAGTACCCGTACGATATCTTTTTCCAGACGGGCATACGCGCTCAAATGCCAGACATCGTTACCGCCGATACTGATGATGACAAGATCATACCGCTTCTCTTTTTTCTTCTCAAAAATGGCAATCAAGTCACGTGTCCGAAAGCCGTTTTCTGAAAGATTCTCAATCTCTACTCTCGGCAGATCGTGAGCAAGAAGACCACTTAGAGATTCTTCCGGTCTTGTTGCTCCGGTACCATAGCTCGTGCTGTCTCCGACGATGAGGATTCTTTTCTGTGCTCCTTTTGGATGCACGGAATATGAATGACTCATCAAAGAAAGACTCTTGTTGAGAGCTATACGCCACAGCATCCTCAGTGCCGTTACAACGATGAAACTATCCAAAAGGATGAAAAATATCGAAAAAAAATCGAGTCCGTTGAAAAAATCCATATTTTTTATTGATGCTTCAGCAATTCATCATAGCGCTCTGTAGAGAGTACTTCACGAAGTTTAGTATACCACAAGCCATAACCCTCTCCGTTCGGATGAATCCCATCGGAAGCGAAAAGAAGATGTGGGGATTGCCTGAATGGGTCCGCTGCTTTCTCTTCAAAAAGATCGACGTAACTGACTTCTGCAGATTCTGTCGCTTCCAGGAATAGTGCACGAATCTTTCTTGTCCTTTCTTCGAAATAACAGCTCAAAGGAAAACGAAAAAAAGGAATCGTGCCAAGATTGGCAGATGAAGATACCACAACCCTCCCAGCGCTTATTTTTTTTGCACTGGCGAAAATATAATCGAGTCTCCTCGAAAAATGCGTCAATGGTCTGAGTGTAAGCGTGTCTATCCCACCGATCTGGATGATGACAAGATCAGCCTTCATATCCGGATGATCTCTCAGAAAAACGGCTAGTTCTCTCGTCCCCATACCTACCTTGGCATAGTTCCTGATGGAAATGAGAGGAAATTCCGCTCCCAATCGCCCAGCCAAAGAGAATTCCGGACGTTCCGATCCCGTGCCGGCTACCGTGCTGTCACCAAGAATAATGACTGTTTTTCCACTGCGCTCTCTCCTATACGGATGAGTCGTATAGCCTAAATACTTGGCAATACTGCCAAAAAGAATCAAAGAAAAAATCTCAAAAAGAGCATAACAAAAGATGATAAGTCCCAACCATTGAAGAAAAAGGAGAATGAGCATAAACAAGTGTTCCCCACATTGTAAAGAATATCGCTCCAAAAAGCAACTTACTCCCAAGGAACGCCCGACTTTCCCTGCAATAAAGAACTCTATTCTTGAGGAAATATGATATACTGGACAGAAATGCCTCTATGGAAAATAGCTTTCTGCTGTTCCTCGGTCCGTGGTTACAATCGCACATCATTTTGTGGGGTCCTATCGCTATCTGGGTCACGGTCTTTCTCTTCGGTGAAAATGGAGCCTTGATCGCTTTTGCCTTCTCAGCACAAGGATTTATTTCACCAGCGGATGCTCTCATTTTTTCCTTCCTTGGATCCTTTTCTGCAGATCTTTTCTGGTATTTCATCATAGTCAGCACCTTCCGTTCCTGGTATGAACGACATTTCAAGAAAACTCTCCGGGCATCAGACACCAAACGATCTTTCCTAAGTCTTGCAGACAATCACCCTTATGCCCTCTTGATTCTCCTGAAGTTCTTGGTCGGAGTGAGACTTATCTTGACTTTTTATATTCTTACCAAGAAAAAACTCCCCTTTCAGGCGTATTTTTTCTGTATCCTTCTCGGAAATATTCTCTTTGTAGCGGTACTATTCCCCATCGGATGGCTTCTTGGCACGGGTGCCAAAGAGGCTCTGCTCATAGGACAAGGCTTATCGAGCATCCTGACCACTCTCGTCATTGTCGGTATCACCAGTCAAGCTCTCCTGTATCTCATCCGTCGCGCCCTGCTTCGTTTTTCCAAAAAATAAATCCGGTGCAACCCGATTCGATTCAAATCAAGGCGAGTAAAATCGGATGTTCTAATTCATTATCCGGACATTCCTCCACGATCGACTTCCATTTTTGTGCTATACTGAAAACAAAAGAATCACTATTATAAGGGCTTATTTCTCGAAGAAAATAAGAAAAAAATCACTCTAAAAAAATGCCTTCTTTCTCTCTTCTTTGGATGTACGTAGCACGTGATATCGGTCGGAGCAAGGCGCTCTTCGCACTCATCATTTTCAGTCTGGCCGTTGCTTCAACGGCGCTCCTTCTTACCGTAGGAATCTTGGACGGTTTCCGAGTAATGCTGACCGATGGTGAACGTGGTTGGCTCGGCGACATCGTCATCACACCGCAAGACGACGACCGTTCCATCGAACAAGTACGTTTCATAGAGGAACAACTCCAATCATTGCCGGAAGTAGAAGCTTTCAGCCTAAGAAGTCGAAGTCAGTCTGTACTCCGTTATGAAAACAGAAAAACGACTCCTTTTCAAATCTTGGGTATCGACCCAGCTTCGGATAGCAGAGTAACATGGCTCCAATCGAAAATAATCGAGGGAACCTATTTCGAAAATTCCACCGCCGATGAAGTGATTCTGGGGAAAAACCTGAGTGACAGTCTCATCGGATCTTTGGATGACAACAAAAGTATTCATCCTGGTGAAGATATCTATGTTCTTTCGTCTTCCGGTGAATACAAACCCTACAGAGTGCGTGGCATCGTCGATGCAAAGACATTCTTCCCGAACTGGAGCCTCTTCTTCACGAAAGATCGTCTGGAGAAGATCGACGCGAGCAGCCGTAATTCACAACTGATCGTGAAAATCTCTGATGAAAAACAGGTGCTCGGTGTACGCGATTCATTACGTGCACAATTTCCCGGGGCGACTGTAAAAACATGGGAAGAAGAGTCAAGCTACACTCGGGATATTCTCCAAACAGTGACATTTATCACACGCTCCATCCATGATCTGCTCGTCCTGACGGTATTTATGGTCATCAGCATCGTCATCTTCATCAATGTCAACCAAAAGAAAAAACAGATCGGTATACTGAAGGCGATGGGTACGAACAATTCTTTCATCGTCACCGCCTATATAACGCAGGCATCGATTTACGCAATCTTTGGTTTCATCATCGGCCTTGGTCTGTTCTTCATCTTCTTTTGGTGGTCCATCAATCATCCTATCCCCCTCCTTATCGGTGATTTCCGTTTACAAGTTTCTCTTATGACAGGTCTGAGTTCTTTCATCACTCTTGCTGTAGCGTCTATCGGCGGAGCCCTTATTCCATCCTTCTTGGCAGCCCGGATGCGTATTATCGATGTTATCCGCAACAATAATTGAACATCTATGTTTCCCGCACATCTGCACCAACAAAGCTCGCAAATGACTCCCTACGCTTCAGGAAGAGATCATTCTTCTTCATCTCTGCCAGCACTTGTCAGTATCCGAAACATTGTGAGACGCTATGAACCTCCAGAAGGAGTTCCTATCACAGCCTTAAACGGTGTCAGTCTGGAAATTTACAAAGGTGAGTTCCTCGCAGTGACAGGTCATTCCGGTTCAGGCAAAAGTACTTTTTTGAACCTCATCGGACTCATTGATGAACCGAGCAGTGGCGATATCATCATAAACGGTCGCAATACCTCCCTTTTCAACGAAAAAGAACGTACCGAATTTCGATTGAATGCCTTGAGTTTCGTCTTCCAATCCTTCAATCTCATAGAAAATTTCACGGCACTCGAAAATATCGCCTTTCAACTCCGTTTGCAAGGATATAGTAAAAGAGACGCTCACAAACAAGCTCAGGAAACACTGAACTATCTCGGCCTTCAAGACCGGGCCCGTCTCTACCCACGAGAATTGTCCGGAGGAGAACAACAGCGTATCGCCATCGGACGAGCGCTCGTCAAAGATTCCTTCCTTCTGTTGGCCGATGAACCAACGGCTCATCTCGATTCCAAGAATTCTCAAAATGTTATGGAACTTCTCTCCCAAGTCAATCGTGAATTCGGACGGACCATCGTTCTGGTCACTCACGAAACGGAAGAAACAGCATTCGCCAACCACACAGTCACGTTCCGCGATGGCCGGATAACCAGTGATGAGAGAGCAGAAACGGAAAATTCTGCTATAATACGGAAAACATCCTATGTTTAAATTCATTCTTTCTTTCCTTATTATCGGAATATGCATCGCTTCGGGAATACTTTTTTGGTATCGGCCGGATTTTCTTCTCTGGCTGTCACCGGGAAACACCTCTGAACTCTCTGTACCCGTGGAATACAAATCAGGAGCGCTCGCACTCGAAGTGAACAATGCACAGATTGTCTCCAAAGATGAGTACAACCTTACCTTTCCGCTCTCTGGTACCGTGGATGAAGTATTTGCACAGGAAGGGACCGTAACGGATGTAGGTACCAAACTCGTGAAATTAGAAACACGCGAATTGGAATTGGAACTCAAAAAGAACGAGGCTCTCTTGGCAGAAGCGGAAGCAAATCTCGCCAAACTCCGAAAGGGAACGCGTCTCGAAGAAATAGCCGTGTACGTCGATAAGAAGAACAGCTCCGAAACTACCCTGAAAAATCAGAAACAAGCAGCCATCGATACTGCCTACGATGCTTTCATTCAATCAGACGACGCTATACACAACAAAACAGACCCTCTCTTCACGAATCCGAATACCGCTCCCCAACTCACGTTCACGCCGAGCGACAGTGGTCTTGAAAACGATATTGAATCCGAACGCTTGTCGCTCGAAAGCAAGCTCAACGACTGGAAGAATAGTGCCAAAGATATGAAAACATCCGGTGATATACAGAAGTATATCAATACTGCGAGAAATAACCTTGGAGATGTTACCTCGTATTTGGACAAGATAGCTCTCGCTGTAAATGCTCTTGTGGCTGGCAGTATTACCCAAAACACGATTGACTCATGGAAAGTTTCCACTATCGCGGCACGTACCGCTGTCAGTACGGCGACATCGAATGTAGGCACTGCGGAAGCTTCTTTCAATGGTGCTCGTAAAGATCTCTCTGTAGCCGAAAGTGAGCTCGATTTGAAAGTAGCAGGAACACAATCCGATGACGTCATAGCAGCAGTGAATGCCGCCGAAGTTGCAAAAAATCAAATGGAGGTAGTCAAAGAACATATGCGACAATCGATCCTCACGGCTCCTGAGACGGGACTGACCATCGAGAAAATCTATCCGAAAAAAGGTGAGTACGTACAAAGCGGTATGCCTGTCGCCATCGTTTCACAATCGACCCTCGAAATACAGGTTGATGTCCCAGAAGAAGACATCAGCTCTGTTTCCATCGGGAATACGGCAACCCTCACGCTTTCCGCTCTTCCTCGTGAGAAAATTTCAGGTACCGTTTCCTCCATCGAACGGAAAGAAATAGAAAAGGAAGGGAGTATTTATTTTCGTTTCCATATTTCTCTTCAGTCAGAATGGGAAAAGAACGAACGCTTACGTCCAGGAATGACAGGAAATATTCTCATCTTCGGAACGAATATCGGCAAGGCGCTCCGCATACCACAGTCCGCTCTCTATACTCGGGACGGAGTGATCTATGTGAAAGTCATCCGTCCATCCAAAAAAATTGAGGAGGTGGGAGTGAAAGTAGGTGCCGAAGGAGAAGGCTACGCGCAGATTATGGCCGGTCTCGGTGCAGGAGACAAAGTAATACTCAAACCCTGAAGTTATGTCTCTTGTTTGTAAAAAAGCAACTACCATCGGAGAAAAAAATCGGGCTCGCTCCATCGTAGAACACGAATATCTCAAGATGGGTTATCTCATACACAAAGAGGCAACACCTCCACAGATACCCAGTACTCCCTATCTCAGGGAAGCAACATCCGAAACATATGCTCTCTATTTAGACAAGAAAATCATCGGCACCATTTCGATAATTATGGACTCGGTACACGGACTGCCGATGGACGCGCTTTTCAAAAGCGAACTTGATACCTTTCGGAAGAAAGACGAGCACCTCGCAGAAGTGGTACAGCTCGCCATCGATGAAGAGATACTCGCTCAATCAGGAATGCTCAAGAAAAACATTGAGCGTCTCCGTTTCCTTACTTCATTGTTTCAAGCAGTACTCCGATCTGCTCATCGGGCACATATCAGCACATTATGCATTATGGTAAACCCAAAGCACGATACTTTTTATGAACACATCGGTTTCCGGACCATTGGAGAGGAGAAATCCTATCCCCCTCTCCAGAATGCACCGGCTGTACCGAAAGTGCTCACACTCAAAAACAAGCTAAATAGTATCGTAAAAAGCCACATCCTAAGCCAAATATTATATATTTAGAAAGACATTCTGAGTAAGGACAAAGGTGCTATAATAGAAGTACGCTTTGATGATCATAGAGCTCTTATGGCTGATGACGATAAACAGACAATGTCTCTTTTCAGAAAGATGAAGGATGGTACCATCGTCTTTTTCCAATTACTTTCGTATTTTTTCTTTCTTTTTTTCTTCCGCCCGTTTCTTCATATTAAACGCACATTACCGGATAATATCTCACGATTGAATCGCGGATCGCTCCTGGTAGCGAACCATCAGGCAAAAACCGACCCATTCATCGTTATGGGATATCTGCCGTTGCTTTCGTTTCTGAAACTTATTCCTGTACGTTTCCCAGCAGACAATCATTATATGAAAATTCCTCTCGTCGGTTCCGTTCTCCGGCTTTTCGGATGTTATGATGTCGGAGGGAACACACGTGAACGAATGCTTGTGCTTCTCCGTACATGTGAGCTCATCCGGTCCGGAAAAACAGTCTTTCTTTTCCCTGAAGGAGAGATTGCTCAATCGGAGAGAGTTCCATTTCAGAAGGGCATCAACTTTTTCATACGCGAAGCGAAAGCAGTCATTTTCGTAAGAATAGATGGCTTCAACCCTCAGAATATTGCGTCACTGGAAGAAAAGGAACGTCGACTCTCCTATGGAGAAGTATGCGATACCGAGCTCACCAGCCTCGATGTCGTCAAACTGCAGGATTATTTCGACCTCCTGACAGAAAGCCGTTCCCCATTCATTATCCGCAATGATAAATAGATAGTGCCTTATGCAGATTTCCTTCTGCGAATATTCCTCAGTAGCCACCGTATCACCGGAACAGTTCCTCAATAAGGAAGAATACCTTCGGTGGTCGAAGCTTCCTCAAAAGAAAAAAATGAGTTCCCTCATCGGCAAGGTGACTGCGAAACGAGCGACGCAAGCTCTCTGGGAAAAACATTGCGGAGCAATACTTCCATATCATACTATCAATATACGACATACCTCTGCCGGTATGCCACGCATACATACATATCCGATTCTCCTCAGCATCAGCCATACCGATGACTGTGGCATCGCTCTGGTCGCTTTGGATAAGCCTCATCTTAGGATAGGAATAGATATCGAACGCATCCGCACCTTCAATCAGAAATTCATCGATGGCTTCCTCACAAAAAATGAACAATCCTGGTGCGAAGAGAAGTCTGCCGATGAAAAAAAGAGACGACAGACGCTCTCTTGGTCTTACAAAGAAGCCTTCCTCAAAGCTCTCGGCACAGGATTACGAGAACATCCGAAAACTGTTGAGATTTCTCCCATAACTTCTGCAAAGGTTTTCCTCTCTTGCAACGGCTATCGAGGAGAAGGCAGGGAGATAACACTCCCAGGAAAATGGGGGAACTATGTCGCTACTGTAGTAGAAATATATCCATTCACAAAAAAAGAATCCCTGTATCAATAATATCTCTGCGACTATGCCACACACTGACACTCTCACAACCAAGGTATATGAAATCATACACCAAGCGACACGAGTCCCCCTCGAAAAGATTTCACTAAATGCCGAACTTGAAGACCTTGTTGATGATTCCATACAACTGTTCCAGCTCATCCTTTCTTTCGAAGAGGCTTTCGGAATGCGCGCGAAGTATCAAGATCTTATGAAAATCATCACGGTCGGCGATATTGTCGATTATCTGAAAAAAATACAGTCTCTTTGAAGCGAATATATATATATATCCTCTATGAAGCAGTCCGGTGGATATCACTCATACCTCAAGGCTTCCAAAGCATGAATTTTTGAGGCGCGCATAGCAGGAAATATCCCCGTCACCAATCCGAGGAAAAAGATGAAGACAATGATAGAAATAATGAATATGGAAGGGACTTCCACAAATGACAATGGGGTAACATTATATTTCTCCCCCAAAAAATTGATAACATAATTTACACCTCTGGCCACTCCATAACCACCGAGCAACCCGATGCTTCCGCCAAAAAAACTGATCAGAAACGCTTCAAAAATAAACATTTTAAATATATCAGCTCGCTTGGTTCCGAGCGCTTTGAGGATACCAACCTCCTTGGTACGTTGCAAAAGAGAGATACTCAAAGTATTCAACATTCCCATTGCAGAAATAGACATTATGATGGTACCGAAAATCACCAGAATAATCCGAACTATCAGAAAAAATGAATTGATTTCGGTAATAGTATCGATAATACTCTCTGTAGTGAAGGCTGTCTGCTCTATCTGAAGACGTACCGACTCAATGACACTGTCATCCTTGACACGTACTTTTGCAAACTGTCCTGCGACATTGCCATATCGTTTCTGAAACTCTTCAAAAGAAAGAAATGCGTACACAGCATCATCCTTGGTTTGGTCTTTCACAATACCCACTATCGTAAGCGTATCATCAGTATCTCTCTTGGACGTTTCTTCCGGTGTTGATTCTGTATCATTAGCAAACATATCAGCTGTCACAGTACTCGTGTATGTTATCTGTTTTCCGATGCTCTCTTCCGGTTTCTCAAAACCGAGGAGATTGGCAAGTTTTGGTGTGATAAGGACGCCATTCGATTCAGTAAAAATCTTGCTCCCTATTTCTTGATTGATGTCAGAACGAGCCAAATCAAGATAGTGTCGACTGATCACATTGATAACAACATCCGTCTGTGTATCACCATTTGAAAATTTTCCTCCGACACTTGTTCGTGTTTCCACTTGCTCAACTCCTCCGATATTTCTCATTCTCTCAAGTGCGACATTGTCCATCAAAATAAAATTATCGAGACTCTTATTGCTCACATCGATGATATTGCTCGGATTATTCTTGGTCACCTCTCGAATGACCATATCCTGGATTCCGAATCCAAGCGAGATGAGTAAAGTAATGATGCCGATGCCGATGCCAACACCTCCAATCGTCAGGATAGAACGGAGTTTGTTTGAAATCATATTCCGATATCCGATCAATAATACCGATGAAAATTTCATATGAGCAAAAGGTTCTCTCTTTGTCGAGCGCGTGCGAACGAAAAGATTCCTCTTCCTATCCGGAGGAGATGCTGGTTGTTGGTTGCTGTTTCGTAATGAAGAATGCATATTTTTTTAACTTTTTTTCATATCTTCCTCGATCATATCAAACGAATTCTGATTAATGACATCAGAAACGATTTTCCCATCCACCATACTGACAATTCTCGAACTGAACTTATACTGATCCGTGTTGTGCGTCACCATCAGAATGGTGATGCCAAACTGCTTTGAAATATTTCTCACAAGTGTCATCAGTACCTCTCCTGCTTTCATATCGAGGTTGCCAGTCGGCTCATCAGCAATGATGAACTTCGGATTAAGCAGGAGCGAACGAGCAAGAGCGATCCGTTGTTGCTGACCTCCGGAAAGATCGAATGGACGATGATTTGCCCACTCTCCCATCCCCACAAGTTCAATCAGTTTGGCAGCAATAGTGACGCTTTCGTGAAATGTCTTGCCAGCGATAACTCCTGGAATGGCGATATTTTCGATTACTGTCAATGATTTGATCCAAAATGGCTGTTGCGGAATAAAACCAATATTTTTATTCCTGAAATTTGCTCTCCAGTCCTTGCTCTGGGTCCAAATATCGTCGAGCTCGATAGTAACCGTTCCTTCTGTGGGGCTTTCGAGACCATAAATGGTATGAAGAAGCGTCGATTTTCCACAACCGGAAGGACCAACTAACAATATGAACTCACCTTTACGAACTTCAAGGTTGATACCGTGTAACACCTGAATGTCTTGAGTTCCTACGCGAAAAGACTTCTTCAGATTCATCACTTTGATAACAATTTCTTTTTCTTCGACCATATGTATTTCTTAGAAAGTCTAATTGCCACGAAGTCTCGACATCCATCCGAAATTATTGAGAAAGGTTCTCGTCACCACTTCAGCCGCGCTGGATGTAGCTTGTTCTACCGGAACAGTAACTGCATCAGAGACCGTTACATTTTCTGCCTCATCATACGCTTCTATCTGATAACTATACACATCCCCCGCCTCCGCCGGAATAGTAATGAGATGGTAGGTATTGTAAGTATCGTCGCTCGTCGACTGCTCAAATGATTTTGTTACGATTCCCTTCGCATATGCCACGTGTATACGTGATGCTTCGTCGGTTTCGATTCTGATATACACATTGGCCTGAGCATTTGTGCCTCGTCCAGACACTCGTCCCATTGCCTTGTTTGAAATAATTCTTGGTGGGCGAGAATCAGTACGTGTCGTAACCTTTTGTTCGAAGGGTCTCGCCTGAATATGATACTGGTCATTTCCGGTCACGGTAACCATATATTCTACCGCAGGATCAAGACTGGAAATCTCCGCCGTATGTTCTGTCGTCAAATCTTCTGTCAAATATGTGTGGTTGTCTCCCGATCCTGATTTATAGTATATCAGAGTCGATGTTGGTACATTGGTCTTGTACGTGATAGTCACTGTCGGTAAATCGACATTTTCTTTGTTTTCTATAATCACCTCAGACACTACCGGTTCTTCCGGCGTACTGAATGAATACTGGTCCGAAGAGAACGTGTTCAAATCACCATCGATACAGTCTATCTGTGCCGAATAATCAGAAGTAGGCTGAAGATTGTCTATCTTCTGGATATGACTCGATCCCCCCGATGTTTCCTCGATACTATACGAACCATATTTCAGAGTACAGGTAGCGCTCACGTTTGTCTTCCAATTGACATAGGCTGTGTACAATTGAATGTCAGTAATCGTCAAATCAGAAATGACCGGCGGTGGCAACGTCGTGAATGTATCCACTGTTGACGTACCGATATTGCCATCCGGATCGATATACTTCACGCTATAAAAATATTTCGTCCCAGCATCCAGCCCTTTCACCAAGACTCCGTGTGTCGTCACTGAATCCACCTGTCCAGTTGTCTCACCAAGCGAGATGGACTTTCCATATTCGATAAATGAACTCGCCACTCTATCGGTCGCCCACTCGAAAGTCGCTTGAAAAGATTGTGTCGTATAGCTCGGCGTACCGACTAATTTTGGCGCGGTCGTGTATTTTCCTGTCGGAATAATCGAGACTGTCGAAGAAGCGGCGGAATAATTATTCGTCTTGTCTTTGGACTTCACATAATAATAATACAGCTTACTTTCCAAAGTAGTATCACCGGATGCAAGGAGGATCTCGCCGGAATCGACATAAGCACTTCCTGTCGTCTTGGCAATTTCGGTGAATGTAACGTTATCTTCGGAACGATAAATGACAAACCCATCAAAGTTGGCAACATTGATGCTATCCGGACGAGCCCACTTCACTGCGACACCATATTTGGCGTTTTCTCTGTCTGAAGTATCAAAAACCTGTACATTACCCGGAATAGGCGGGTTACTAGTATCAGCCGTAAATGTTACTGTAGCATAGTTCCCCCATTCGATATTTCCCGATTCGTCCCCAGCCACCACGAAGAAGAGGTTGTCACCCTTCTGAGTCGCAAAGGCGCTCGGGCCAGCCGCTTTGGCCGTCGTCGCCACTGAGTTGTTTGCCGTTGGCAACATATTGATCGAATAATGATAAATAATTTTCGTCGGATCCCCTGCGTACGAAGCTGGTGTATCCCAGGAAAAAGTAAATGAGTTATTCGTAGAAGAAGATGGTGTCGCAGTCAAACTCTGTGGTGGTGTCGGCGCGCTGGCGCTGTAATAGTATTCCTGCGGAAGTGGCGGAGAAACATTACCAGCACCATCCACCACTCGAATATAAAATTTATTCTTACCAGATTGATAGGCACCAACGATATGATTCACATTCGGAATAGTCAGTGCCACTTGGTTGACATCAGGGATATCTACCCAGACATTTGGAACATCACCATCAGTACGATACTGTAGTTTCGCCACACCGGAAAACAGATCAGCTGAATCAGCTGACCAGGTGAAAGCAAAATTATCCGTCGCCGTATAGCCGGTCGGGAGAACAGAAACAACAGACGGGTTGGTCGGAGCGATATTATCAAACTTGTAGATGAACGCACTGTACGAAGTAGATGTGATCATTCCCGCATTATCTTTTGTCATTATCTTCAAATAGTATGTCTGTCCTGCTGACAAACTGCTCGCCGTATAATTATTCGCTGTTTGAAAATTCACCGGGTCGGCATTTATGTCTATACCGAAGTACACATAGTAGCCAGCAACTCCTGATCCGCCTACACCATCAGTCGCGCCATCGGCGACATCGACAGCTGGCCACTCAAAGTACGGCGCCGTATGATTGTACCAGGTATCCGTCGTCATACTCGTTACCTTTGTTCCGTCAGTATACGCACTGATGGCACTTGGATTGGTCGGTTCCGTGATGTCCTGATAGTAACTCACTGCATAATCAGTGATGAGTGGTGAGAAAATCTGATCCGATGATGAAAGATTCGCTCGTACTTGAAAAAAACCATTCGGTAGAGAGTTTATTTTGAATGTATGTGTTGTCCCCAATACCTGTTCATTGGAAACATTTGTCCAATTCTCCCACGTCGCTCCATCAGCAGAAGTTCTCGTTTCAAATGTGACAAAAGTATTGTTTGGTAACGTGTAGTTGACTGAAAAATTCGCCCACTTGTACACAGAAACGAGATTGATAGTCTCCGAAGTATAAACCCCCGTCTTCTGAAAACCAGTGCCGTTATCACTCGAACTCACCACGTAACTATAAAGTCCGTCTGGATAGGAGTTGGTGCCGTTTCCGGCGATGACCCAGTTCCGATTGCTTGCGTGCTTCTGAAAACCACCAGTATTCACTTGCGCAGGAATATCCGTCACAGCACTCCAAGTACCTGAAAGACCATCGGCGATCCGATACCGATAATAATTCGAGGTGTTGAAACCACGAGTCATATAGATATATCCGTCTCCTCCATCGGCAATACTGCCACCGGTACTGATGGTGGCCGGTAGTATCGGCATCGCCGCCCAAGTACCCGCCCCGATATCATAGCGGTAATCCGTATTGTTTCCTCCACGAACCGAATAGATATACCCTCCATTATATATCATCTCTCCACCGGTCGTAACAGTGGGTGCTCCGACTGTAGAAAGTGCCGACCATCGAGAGCCATCACTCCCATTCAGATCATAGCGCCACCAAGTCGCCTGACCCACTCCACGTGTGAGGTAGATATATCGTAACCCATCATAGGTCATACTCGATCCGGTGCCGACCTGAATCGGAGGGCGATCTGTCGTCACCTCGCTCCAGGTATTGGTCGGGATATCGTATTTATAGAAATAATTACTGGCCCCGCTCCGTGAAGTGCGAATTGTTCCGGGAGAATAGTAGATCTCACTATGATTCCCGACATACACAAGACTTGATCCATCATACGCTCCTACTGGCAATCGAGCCATTTCCGTTGTTGTTCCTGTTCTTATATTGTACCGGACAAAAACATTATCATAACTGCCACGAATCATATACATATTTTCATTGTCATCAGTGACCGCAAATGTTCCGGCACCGAATGGGAAGTATGTCGTCGCATTGATTACTGCCGGCCCGAACAGTCCGCGGGTTGGTACCTGCCAGGAACTCTCAGCGATACTGTAACGATAAAAATTCGTCGTGTTCGCACCACGCAAGGCATAAATATAACCGTGATACACCACCTGGGAAGCGCCGTGATCAAATGTTCCTGGAGTATCTGGCAATTGAGACCATTCATTGATGGCGACATTGTAACGGTAATAATTGTTTTTCCAATTACCACGAGTCATATAGACGCTGTTCGATGTCGCATCAAAGGCCAGGCTTCCTCCCGTATACACACCCGTCGGCGCCGAAGCCAGTACCGTCCAGGTATTGGCGACTTCGCCATGCGCTACATCCGTCGCGATGGAATATTTTGCAAAGTACGGGTAATAATTTCCTTGAACGACATAAACATTATTGCGCCCATCATATACGCTGTCAGAGCCATAATTGACCGTCTGCCCATCCGTGGCATTCGGATTGCCGAATTGCGCATTGACTTTGGCACTCCAAGAATCATTGATCGTATCATACCGATAAAAGGCGTCATCACTCCCCGGCAAACCATAGATATACTGCGATCCATCATAGGAGATCGACCCGCCAGCGTAGAAATTCTTCGGCGCACTCGAAACAGTGGACCAAATATCAAGTGCGATATCATACTTCCAAAATGTCGGCAAATTCCCTCCTTGTGTGGCATAGAGAAACCCATTCGGACCCCTCTCGATCGATCCTCCATATCCGACCACCCCCGGTGTCACGGCTAGAGCAGTCCAGGTGTCTGTCGCCAGAGCATAGCGATAAAATCCAGTGGTATTACCACCCCGAAGTGCAAAAATATAGTCACTTCCATCATAGGTCACTTGAACACTGTCACTACCATAATACATCAAAGCAGGAGCATTGGTTATACGCGACTGATTCCAGAATCCGGTACCATCACTGGCACTGAGCCTAAGAGCATCGGTAACATCAGTCGCTGAAACATCTGAGAGTGTCCCCGCCGAAAAATCGGCCTGGCTCGTTTTCGTTGCAACCAATGCCGGCGCCACTCCGTTATACACATAGGTAAAAGCCGAATAAGTTGTGGCACTCACATTACCATTATTGTCTTTGGTCTTGATCCGGAGATAATAGGAAGTGGCAGTAAGAGCAGTATTTGCTTCATACGCAGTACTCGTTTGATACGATCCATCCACTGCCGGATCAGCACCGGCATTGGTACCAAAATAGACGTAGTACCCTTCTACTCCCGCCTCCGGACTACTCGCGCCAGAAAAGGAAAAGTACGGGTGTTCATATGAGTAGGATGATCCGGAAGTAAGCGTCACACCTCCGGTGTTTTTCGAGTAAGCGTTGACCGCAGTCGGATTGATGGGCAGTGTATCGGAGTTATTATAGGTTATGGTGTAATCAGAAGCCGTCGGTGTATTCGCGCCATCCGTCGTAGAAAGGGTGATCCGCACCTGGATATAGCGTTCTGGAGGCGAAGCAATGGCTGTACCACTCACTGCCTCCCAATCCGACCACGTCTCGGCATCAGTACTCGTCCGAGTCTCATAGACGATGCTCGTACCGGCAGGTGTCGTACTGTTTGCGACAAACGACACCCAGTTCGATGCTTGTGATACATCAAGAGGTTCGCTCACATAACTCCCTGTACTCACGAAATTATTTGTTCCAGCCGTGAAGCTCCACATATCTGTCGTTGCCTGACCGGTCAGAGCATAGAAAGAATTGCCTCCAGCGTATTCGATGTTCGCACCATTGTACGGTCCACGTCCATAGAGGTATTTTTGATTTGATGGCAACATCCGCCACGTATCAGTCGTAATGGTATACTCCCAGGTTTCGTCCTTATAGTACCCGGCGAGCGCATAAATCTTACCATTCGCAAATGTCAGACTAGTACCATAGTACTGGGCGAAAGGTGTTGAGGAAAGAGTTGACCACGTATTACTCCCCGTATTGAAACGAAGAAATGCCGTTTCGCCATCACCAAAGGTCGCGTACAGATTCGTACCATCGGAAACCATTTTGGCACCGATATTCGCATTGTAAGTAACACCGCTCACCACCGAAGTAGCCAGCGTCGTCCAAGCCAACGTTGTGGAATTCAAACTGCTGTACAAATTAGGAGTCCCATTCCCTCTCAAAACATACACTTTGTTATCCGAAGCATTATACACAGCACTTCCACCGTTTGATACTGTTCCCGGCAATACCGTCATTACTGCCCAGGTATTCGTGGAAATTGTATATCGGTAGAAAGTTGTTGTTCCATTGCCGAGAGGATAATAAATGTAATTACCCACCAATGTCCCTGTCGTATCGGTCGGCGGAACTGTCGGCAGATTCGCCAGAGCCGTCCAGGTATTGGTGGCGGTCTCATATCGATAGAATCCCGCCGTACCGCCCCGTATCGCATAAACATATGCTCCAGCCCCGGTTACTCCGTTCCAGAGAAGATCACTTCCTGTCCCCATAGTGATGGTGTTGTTCATCACCTGTTGTGGTCCCACCCAATCCCCCGTCGTCCCAAGAGCTGGATTAAATTTCCACAGATCATAAGTGCCATTGCCACGAAGCATATAGATCAGATTGTCATTGGCATTGAACGCGAGAGAGGCATAGTTGGCCGCGGCTGGTGTCGTCGCCAGTACTGTCCAGCTATTGCCAGTGATATCATAGCGCAAGAATCCAGTCTGACCCGCAGACCGCGCATAATAGATATATCCATTGGCATAGGCTCCCTTCTCATCACCGTTGAAATTCTGACCGGTCGTGATGTCGGTGCGGGCACTCCACGTGTTGCTGGCGATATTATAGCGATAGAATGTCAAAGTATTCGCACCACGTGGCGTATAGAAATTCCCATCATACCCATAGACCAGATTGGCACCGGCCGATACCGTGGCCGATACCGGTGCGAGACTCTGCCACTCGCCAAGTGAAACATTGTAACGCCAGAAATCCGTACTGCTATTCCCTCGCATTACATAGGGGTTGGTCCCGTCAAATCCGATACTCCCACCCGTATAGATGGTGTCGAGAAGATCAGGGAGGGCCGTCCAGGTATCGGTCGCCACGTCATAAGAATAAAACTTTTTCGAATACCCTCCAAAAATCACATAAATGAGGCCATTGGCGCTATCACTGACCATGTCTGCCCCGTAATACACCGGGAATGGCAGATCAGACAGCTCCGTCCATTCATTGAGCACCGAATCATACTTCCAAAATGCCTTATCCGACAATCCGCGCATGACATAGAGATTATTGCCCACGAAGATCGAGCTTGATCCCGCGCTCACCGTATCGGGAGGTACCGCCCAGGTGCGTGCCGACCAACTCCCATCCGATGCCAATTGTAACGCGTCAGTAGCACTATCGAGAGAAATATCTGCCGTCGTTCCCATTCCCCATTCTGTTTCAGTGGTGATAGTACGTGCAAATGGAGCCCCTGATACACTGACTCCACCTATATATACCGCCACAACGACCACTCCCACCACAATAGCACTTCGCCACGTTATAGAATGAGCTATTTGCATGCACCGACGAATTTTCTTGTACCACCACCCGAAAAAGAGTGCTCCATAATAACGCCTGAAGTATGCTTTGCCATAACTTCTCTTCTGGGCAGGAGTATATTTATTCAAGAATTCACTCAGGCTCTCTTCTTCAACTATCAGACGTTTTTTCGGCATTTCCTCTGAGAGAAATCTTTTTTTGAAATTGATTTGGTATTTTTGTGCAAAAAGAGAAAAGCGACACCGTAATAGAGTAAAGAGACCAGATGGTTTTTTTACCTTTATTTCTGTCATTTTTTTCGAAATATCTTTTGTCACTGACTTTTCCGCCCAACAGTGCAAACGAGAAGATGGCTCTTTTTGTATGTCAACCTTCTTCCGTAACACCTTTCTTACAGACGTTGCCTTCCGTGATGCTTTTACCTCCCGGCCAGTAGCAGAAAACAGGTTCTCTGATAACGAGAGTCTTCTGATGTTTGTTTTTCTTTTTACGATAGCCATGAGATTTCTATACTCGTTTTTCCTCGAGAAAGGTCTTTTTCAAAAAGCGAATTCCACACACAAAACAAAGAGTTTCCAAGAACCTTCTGGTTATAGTATACCACACAATGAAAAGAAAAAAAGTAAGAAATCCCCTTACAAATGCAAAAAAGAGCCATTCTCCAATAATGATACCTCACAACTATTTCCTCTCTCTTTCCTCTTGACAGATAATTGGTTTACTGATAAACTAGGAAACTGTTTTGTTGATAATTTTAAGAAATTTTTTATGTATACAAATGACTCTCTCTCCCCTATTCTTCCTATCATTCATATTGCCCATCGATTCGAGGCGATCGCCCAAAGATATATCTTCCAACCGACAGGCTTCTCCCCTATGAGTATGAATATCTTGCGATTGTTGCGTGACAATGGACCTCTGATTGCGAGTGATCTGATACGAATGACGGCCACAACCAAGTCGAATATGAGCCAACGACTGAGTTTCCTCGAAAAAGAACACCTCGTTTCAAGGATGCCTGCAAAAGAAAATGGCGACAAACGAAAAACAATGATTTCTCTCACAACATCAGGAAAGAAGAAAATCGCCACTCTTGAAGAAAGAATCAAAAAGGCTGAGATATCATTCGAAAAAAAATTCACCCCAAAAGAATTAGCCGACCATAAAGCCTTCTTTGAAAAACTCAGCATAATCCTCGACAATGGTGAATGTGAATTAACCAAAATATTTAAATAACCGGCATGAAATCTATGCACAAGAAAAAAATCATCGTCACTCTTCTTTCAATTCTGATACTCTTTATTCTCGCTTCGAATTTTTCTCGCAAGAAAACAGTTTCTGTCGAAGAAATACCCAAAAAACCTCTCACGGTCTCTGTTCAAAGTGTTTCTGAGAGCAAAACTATCACGCAAAAAAGAAGTTTCCCGGCCAGCATCGTCTCCGACCAAGAAGTAAAAATTACCGCGAAAATTGCCGGAACAGTTACCATAGCTCCTGGCGCTCTCGGAGAAAAGATATCCAAAGGATCACTTCTCGCACGCATAGACGATCTGGGAGCACAGGCTATCGGAGATCAAGGACTGAGAAATCTTCAAGTCCAACAATCCTCTCTCAGCGTCGAACAAGCCAAAAAATCGTACAATCTCACAAAACAAACCTACGATGATCTGAAGAAATCTTCGAGTGCTACCAGCGCACAAAAGGATACTGCCAAAACACAGAGAGATATCGCCAAATTACAGTATGAAAGCGCCATACTGGGATTAAATGGCACTATCGACAATCATTCCGTCCTCTCTCCTCTCTCGGGCACCATCACAAGCAGAGCCGTTTCAGTCGGAGATTCCGTTTCGGTCGGACAGCTGATAGCCACAGTCAGTCAGTCTTCCACAGTGAAGGTTCAATTTTTTGTCGATGCCGAAGAAAGGAGTACACTCACGCGGGGACAGGAAATTTCTGCAATTGATACTGCTGGCACTTCTTTCCCACTCGTAATAAAAAATATCGCTATCACAGCTGACCCTGTCACCAGACACTTTCTCATTGAAGCCTATCCGAAGAAACAAGATGCTTCTCTCCTCGCCGGTACGATCATGACTGTCTCTTTTGAGACAATTATCAGACCAAAGACGGAAGATGCCCTTCTTCTACCATTGTCTGCTCTCAGTATCAGCCAAAATGAAAGCTCTCTTTTTATCGTAGAAAATAATACCGCGAAAAAAGAAGTGATTACCATACAAAACATCAGCGGAGAGAATGCTGAAGTCCTCTCTCATATTCCATCCGAATCACTCATCATCATAGAAGGAAGCAAGCTCGTCACCGATGGACAACCAGTCGTCGTGGAAAACTAATCTCCCTCTAAAAATATCTCTCATCGTATGGAACATCCGAAAGAACCTCTCTCAACCGACAGCGTATATCTGAGTACACTCGAATTCACCCCCGAAAAACGCCATACCTGGCTCAATTTTTTCGTTTCAAATTTCCGTGTCGTCATCCTTCTTATTATGCTTATCTCGGGCTGGGGCATTTATTCCTTCCTCAACCTCCCTCGGGAATCCAACCCGGAAGTGAAAATCGCCACAGCGATAGTCAGCGTCACTTATCCGGGGGTTTCCCCTTCTGATATGGAGGAACTCATCACCAAGAAAATCGAAACGGACATCTCCAGTGTCACTGGCGTGAACAAAATCACTTCTACTTCTGCCAACTCATCTGCCACGGTGGTCGTGGAATTCGATGCTGATCAGAATGTCGATGATGCCGTAAGAAGGTTGCGTGACACGCTTCCGACCATCAGAAGAGATATCCCGACAGACGCCAATGATCCTGTGGTCAAAGAAATTTCCTTCGATGATACTCCTATCGTCACTTTTGCACTCAGTGGGCCTTACGATGGTTTCATACTGAGGACATACGCCGAAAAGATTCAAGACGAACTCGAGAAGATTCCAGGCGTCCGTGAGGTGGATATTTCTGGTGGCGATCAAAGTGAATTTGAAGTGGCCTATGATCCGAAGAAGCTTGTTCTCTTCGGCATCACGGCAGACCAAGCCAATCAAGCCATAACCACCGCCAACAAAGCCATTCCTGCTGGAAACTTTGAAGGCTCGACATTCAGTTATTCTCTCCGCTCTGACGGCCGTTTCTATGATAGAGAGACACTGCGTACGATTCCTCTCATTCATACCTCTTTAGGCGCTATCGTGTATTTGAAAGACATCGCGGATGTGAAAGAAAAAGCCAGAGAGAAAACAACCTACTCGCGTTTTTCCCTAAGTGGTGAAATGCCGGAAAACGCCGTCACACTTCAAATCATCAAGAGAACAGGAGGATCGATCATTGATACTGTGGGCAGTGCCCGCATCAAAATCGATGAACTCCTCAAGACTTTCCCATCTGATATCACTATTTCAGACACGGTCAATCAGTCCGATCGTATCAAAAAAGATTTTGATCAACTTACTCATGATTTCCTCCTCACACTTATTCTCGTCGTCGGTCTCCTCTTTCTTATCGTTGGACTGAAAGAAGCGTTTGTCGCTGGTATCGCTATTCCTCTCGTTTTTTTCGTCACCTTCGGAGTGATGCAAGCGACAGGAACATCACTCAATTTCCTTTCCATTTTCGCTCTGCTTCTCTCGCTCGGACTCTTGGTAGACGATGCTATCGTGGTAGTTTCCGCTACCAAACAATATATGAAAACAGGCAAATATACGCCTGAGGAAGCCGTTTTGCTCGTTCTTTCTGATTTCAAAGTTGTCCTTGTTTCGACGACGCTTGCCACCGTTTGGGCCTTCCTTCCGCTCCTTCTCGCATCCGGAATGATCGGAAAATTTATCAAATCAATTCCCATCACAGTTTCAACAACACTCATCGCCTCTCTCCTCATCGCTCTTATGATCAACCATCCGTTGGCGGCTGTCCTCGAGAGGATCCGACTCACAAAAAAATTCTTCTGGATTATCTTCATTTCCATACTCGCTCTTGGAGCATTCTCCACGATACAGCATTCTTCTCTCGGATTCATTTTCACATTTTTTTCTTTCATACTTCTCGCATGGATGCTTTTCTGGTATTTCGGAAAAGGAACAAACATTCTTGAAAAGAATACGCTCCTCACGGAAGAAGAATGGGAGAGTGATGATAGTATCAAAGAAAAACTTCGCTCCCAAGGAGATCGAGAAAATTCCAGCTTCGGAAGCAAACTCATCCACGGCATCTTTCATTTCGACCGTATTCTTCCTGTATACGAGAAATACCTCCGCATTGCCACCAATACCCGAAAACACCGCATCATCACGCTTCTTTCTACGCTTGCATTGTTCATCTTTGCAGTAACCCTTCCGATTATCGGTGTTGTCAAATCAGAATTTTTCCCGCCTGCCGATGGCGATGCTTTGTATATAAGCCTGCGTGCTCCTATCGGCCTCAATCTTGATCAGACGGATATTCTGACACGAGAAGTTGAGAAAAGACTTTCAACCACTCCAAACATAGTGAACTTCTCTACGATTATTGGAAACCCAGGATCAGGTGGTGGCTTCGGAGGAGGGAGTTCCAGCACATCGAATACCTCTTCTATCACTATCAAACTCGTTCCAGAAGAAGAGCGCACTATCAAGGCGTATGATATCGCACAGCAGATACGCACGGAGCTTTCCGATATCGAAGGAGCTACCATCACTGTTTCCACTCCTAGCGGTGGACCGCCATCCGGCAGTGCCTTCCAGGCTCAGATCGCCGGAGAAGATTTACAGACATTGGATAAAATTGCCACTGATCTGAAACCGATCGTCGCTTCTCTTCCCGGTATTGTCAATGCAGATATTTCCCTCAAAGACGCTCCGGCTGAATATACATTTGCTCTTGATAACGCCAAAATGGAGCTGTATGATATCAACGCGGTAGTTGTCGGTGGAACACTGCGAACAGCTCTTTCCGGCACGACCGTGACGACCATCATCCGTGACAATAAAAATATCGATGTCGTCGCTCGTTTCGACAAAGATTCTCTTCCTACACTGGAAACTATCCAGAATTTACAGATTCTCAACCTCAAAAAACAACCGGTATTCATCAAAGATGTCGCCACGGTACAACTCACTCCGACAGTCGATGCCATCACGCGTATCGATCAAAAAAGAACCGTTCTTCTGACCGCTGACGTCAGCGGTACGACCAATGCTACTCAAGTCGTCAAAGAGTTTCAGGACAAAATCGCCAAAGAGTATGTCCTTCCCGAAGGGTATGCCATCACTTACGGCGGAGAGAATGAACAGAATGCCGAATCGGTATTTTCCATCATCCGTGCAATGGCGATTGCAGCCGTACTCATCATCTCTACTCTCGTCATCCAATTCAATTCTTTCCGTAAAGCATTGATCGTTCTTGTCACCCTTCCTCTCGCTCTTATCGGGGTGTTCATCGGTATGGCGATTCTCAATGTCAGCTTGAGCTTCCCAGGACTGATCGGTATTTTGGCACTCTTCGGTATTGTCGTGAAAAATGCCATCATTTTGATCGATAAGATAAATCTCAACGTGAAAACCGGTATTCCTTTCGATGATGCCATCATCGATGCTGGAAAATCTCGTCTCGAAGCTATCATCATCACGTCCATCGTCACTATCGCCGGCATCATACCGATTACCCTTTCGAATGCCACGTGGACAGCTCTCGGCTCAGTCATCATTTTCGGATTGTCTATCTCCTCTTTCTTCACTCTCTTCATCATTCCGACTCTCTATATGACATTCATCAATAAAAAAGAAAGATAAGAAAGCTTCATTCATAAGGATAGGGAGCAATTGGTATGATCCATCCGTTATCGCGAGCATCCTCTTCGAGAGAAAAATTGAAGCAACCGATTACAATCGAAACAGTAATTCGTATCTCGACAAAAAAATCAAAAAGAGCCCCGGGTGAGGCTCTTTTTTTGAGAAAGATAATCTCTTTATCTTCCTATCTGGTTTTTATAGCGCTTATAGAGCTTGTATCCGCGATAATTCTTGTAGAGGCTGTAATCACGCTGAATACTCAAACTCAATCCTTCCCGTTCCTTGTTTTTTAAACTCTTATATTTCGCATACATTGCTTTCAATCTCTCGAATTCAGCTCTATTCGTATTTTTTAGATTTTTTACTTTTGCATAATCGTCTTTATCTTTATCGCTCGTATATATGCTCTTATAGTGTCTATACAATACCCATCTTCTTCCGTGGTGGTCATTATCTGTCGGAGTGGTGACAGATATCACTTCAGCTATGACTGGTACAATCGTATCGATACTGAAAGCATCAATCTCAAGAAAATCTTCCTGTACGCTTCCTGTCAGGTTCTGAGCCCCCGTCACTCGTATATCTATATCATCCACTTTCTCCCCAGGGTAATCTGTTCCGCCCAAGGCACAAGGGAACAGATACTGCGTCTCCGATATCCAGCTACCACCGCAATCACCGGCCTGGAGTCCTGATGGGTATGAATTTACCAAAGATGGGCTTTCATACGAAATGACCGGCTTTATCGTCTGATCCATCGCTTCACTGTAATTCACATACACTTCAAGCGCAGGCATTCTCCCTCCTATATCACTTCTCGTCAATAGTGTTTTGGTAAGAGTGATGCCCGTGACAGTGACAGCAGAAGGACCTACCCCAATTGCCTTAGACGTTTCCGGTATAATCAAGACTCCCAATATAGCCACGAGGCCAAAAGTAACCAATTTTATTTTTATCATTATTTTTATCATTATTTTTTTAAAAAAGCGTTAGAGACTTGTCATCCTGAGAGGACTCTTTCTTCGATCAGCATCAAGCGGTTGTATTTGCAGATTCTTTCGGTTCTAGAAAGCGATCCTGATTTGATGAGAGGACAAGCCAGTCCCACTGAGAGATCGGCAATGAACGTATCCTCTGTCTCTCCCGAACGATGCGAGACAAATGGTTTCCAGCCCTGTGCTTTCGTCATCCTCACCGCATCGATGGTCTCGGTCACCGTACCGATTTGATTCAATTTGATAAGGACGGAGTTCACTGCATTTTTTTCGATAGCTTGCTCGATTCTCTTGATATTGGTTACGAGCAAATCATCACCAACATTCGTTATCGTATCACCCAGTACCTTGTTGAACTTTTGGAAGCCTTCCCAGTCATCTTCGGCGAAAGCATCCTCGATGAGAATGATAGGAAACATATCAACAATTTCCTGATACCATACCAAGAGCTGATCGCTCTTCAAATTCTTCTTCTCTCCAGCAATTTTCAAATCATACAGCTTTGTCTCGGTATTAAAAAAACTGCTTGCTGCACAATCCAAACCGATTTTCACATCAGCTATCGTGTAACCAGCCTTTTCGATAGCTTCAACGATGAGCTGAAGCGCTTCCTCATTGGATTGCAATTCTGGGGCAAAACCGCCCTCATCTCCCACACTCGTCTTGTAACCACGCTCTTTCAAAATATCGGCCAAAGTATGAAAAATTTCAGAGCCTACTCGTAGTTTCTCATGAAAATCCGGAAAACCGATAGGAGCGAGCATAAATTCCTGAATATCGAGTCCGCTATCAGCGTGCTTGCCACCGTTTATGACGTTGAACATCGGCTGAGGAAGTTTCATTTCCGTATCCCCTATCAAGCTATTGAGATATTCATACAATTCCTGATGTTCTGCATCAGCTGAAGCTCTAGCAAAAGCCATCGAGACACCGAGAATGGCATTGGCTCCTAAATTGGCTTTATTTTCCGTCCCGTCCAGATCAATGAGAAATTTATCAAGAGATGTTTGGTCAAACTCCTTGTTCATTATCGTTTCTCTGATTTTTCCTTCTACGTTATGAACCGCCTTCAAAACTCCCTTACCTCGATAACGACTCGGGTCCTCATCCCGGAGTTCCACTGCTTCATATTTTCCGGTGCTCGCGCCACTCGGTACGGCAGCTATCCCAATGGATCCATTTTCCAGATGGAGCTCTACTGATATGGTAGGATTGCCTCGTGAATCGAGGATTTCGCGAGCTGAAAGAAAAGCTATCTTTTGCATATTTGTTTTTCTTCTGTAAATAAAAAGAAAAAAGACGGGTTCTGTCACCACCCGTCTTTATTACTTATCCATTCTAGCATATTTTTTCACTCTTGTCCAATAGAACTGATGGAGAAAGAAATGAATGGAGGAGTCTGGTGGATTTAGATTCTCAAAATAATATCAGCTCTGTCTTTCCCCGTGCAAAAGCATATCCATCGCATGTTGCATAGATCCGGCACGGATAACTTCTCCTGCGTTTACAAAAAATATGTCATCAGCATTCTCAATGGTATTGAGCCGATGTGCAATAATGACTTTTGTCGTTTTTTCCGGCAACTTATCAATGATTTCTTGGAGTAACTGTTCTGTAACAGTATCTATATTTGCCGTAGCTTCATCCAAAATCAATATGTCGGGACTGCGTAGGACTGCCCGAATGAACGCAATCAGCTGTTTCTGTCCCAAACTGATAGCATCCCCGCTTGAAACTACTTTGGTATCCAGCCCCTCAGAAAATCTCGCGAGTAGCTTCGTCAGTTGCGCCTCCTCCAAAACATTCGATAACTCAGCATCGGTATATCTGCTATATTCCTCATTTCCATAGAGGATATTTTCACGTACCGTGCCATTAAACAAAAATGGTTCTTGCAAAATAAAGCCGATTTTTGCTACCCGCTCGGAAGATTCATAACGACGGATATCCTTCCCTTCAAGATAAATCGTACCCTTACTTGGATCATAAAGTCTCGCCATCAGAGATGCTGTTGTTGTTTTGCCACCGCCCGTCGGTCCTACCAGTGCATACGTTTTCCCTTTTTCGAGCGTAAAGTTGATATTTTTCAAAACATCCTTTCCTTCCGTATATTGAAAAGACACATCCTTGAATTCCATACTAGCAGCCGGATCAGAAGGCGCTGATATTCTTTCCTCTTTATTGGATATGGTTCTCACATCTGATTCGAGACTCAATACTTCGGAAATACGATCTAAACCCGCAAGCGCCAGCTGAAGCGACGGCCATACGGCTGCAAGTTGTCTCAGTGGACTGTAAAAATTGTTGACATAGAGCAAGAATCCGATGAGCAAACCAACACTGAAATGACCCAAAGATATAAGATATATTCCGTAGACCAATACGGCAAGTTGTGCCAAAGACGAAGCTAACACATAAACAGGATTGAATACATTGCTTGCAATACCGGCCGAAACTGAGGCGGAGTAGTTGGTCTCATTGACCTCTTTGAATTTATTCCTGAAA
Source organism: Candidatus Moraniibacteriota bacterium (assembly GCA_023261645.1). Lineage (GTDB taxonomy): Bacteria > Patescibacteriota > Minisyncoccia > Moranbacterales > UBA1568 > UBA1568. The sequence continues at coordinate 63,947 of JAHFOO010000003.1, forward strand.
TAGTCGAGACGATTGAACGCCACGATCACTTTGAAATTATTGATACTTTCTTGAATTTCTCCACTCATACCACCCAGTGCACGAAGGCTTTTCAGGCTCGCACGTTTGACCCAAGGATTGAGTATCTGTGTAACAACAAGCGCGATACCTGCGGGCACCAGCGCGATAAGTCCGAGCTGGAAATTGATAAAGAGAATGAATACTCCTGTGCCTACTATAAGAATGACACCACTGATAAATTGCATCAGTGCCTGCGAAAAAAATTGATTGAGCTTGTCAGTATCATTATTTATGCGAGAGATAAGGTCACCGGCTTTGTTTTGATTAAAAAATGCTACTGGAAGCTCCTGAAGCTTACTGAATATCTTGCCACGTAAGTTGAAAAGTAGCCGTCTGCCCACACCTCCCATAGTTATGATCTGGATATAGTTTGAAACAAGATTAGCAATAAAAATACCCGCTAAAAGTCCTGAAAACAATAAGACTCCATGGAAGTTCTTCCCGACAATATAGACATCTACAATGTGAGCGATAATAATCGGCACGACAAGTGAAGCAGCGGAGCTTACCAATATAGCAACGATTGAAATCGTCACTGAACGTTTCTCTTCGACCATCAAAGGCACCAACCTGTGCCAAGCAGTGGTGAGCACGCCCTTTTGTTTTTCTTTTTCTATGTCCGTCTTGGTAAGAGAGTAATTCACATTATTATTTTTCATCAGTTAATTCATATTGACTGGTACTTCGCTGTGATTGGAAAATCTGCACATATTCCGGTGACGAATGCATCAACTGCTCATGTGTGCCCTTGGCCAGCAATTCTCCTTCCATAAGCACTATGATCTGATCATAGTGTTCAATGGATGAAATTTTTTGGGTGACAGATATGAGCGTAAGTTCAGGATAATTCTTGGCAACATTGCTCAAAATCTTTTTTTCAGTATGCGCATCGACGCGTGCGGTGAAATCATCCAGGAGCAGTACTTTGGGATCGAGCGCCAGTGCGCGAGCAAGCATAATGCGCTGTTTTTGACCTCCTGAAAGGCTGGTCCCTCTTTCTGAAACTATTGTATCCAATTTTTTCGGCAAAGCCTCGATATAGTCTTTCAGCTCTGCGGTTTCTATCGCTTTTTCAATATATTCATCGGAAGCAGTGTTGCTGAACGCGATATTTTCTCTGAGACTCAGGTTGAATATCACACTGTCTTGAAAAACAAATCCGACTTGACTGTGCAAGCTTTCTTTATTGTATTCATTGATATTCTTACCATCAAAACACACTTCGCCTTCTGTCGGGGCAAGAAGTCCCGTAAGCAAGTACAGTAGCTGAGTCTTGCCGGCGGCTGTTGGACCAATAATAGCCGTTTTGCTTCCGGATTTCACTGAAAATGAGATGTCTTTGAGTACTCTTTTTTCTCCGAAATGTACGGACACATTCTTCACTTCGATATCACCTCGAAGAACCGCTTTGATTCCTCCGGTTTTCTTCTCGACCGGTGCATTGAGTACCTGCAAGATGCGTCCATAGGAAGCCCCAGCCTGGGCGATAAGGTTGCTTATGAATCCAAGGATGAGTATCGGGAAAATAAGGATAGCAAGATAACTATTGAAAGCTGTAAAATTGCCGAGCGACATTGTGCCTGTTATGACAAAATGTCCTCCTAGGAGGACTATGGCCAGTGTTGCGATATTTGTAAAAAAGGTGATAACAGGAATAAGACCGGAGAATAATCTCAATATCTCAAGGCTGATATTTTTTGCTTCCATATTCGCGCCGAGGAATTTTTCACTTTCGTGATGCTGAGAGTTGAGCAAACGGATCAAGGCACTTCCCAGAATACTTTCGCTAATAACTTTGTTCAGCCAGTCTATGGCCTCTTGGGATCTGATGAAAAGCTTGCGAACTTTTTTCAATACGAAAAAGAATGTCGCTGCAATGATAGGAGTAACCGAGAGCACTGCCAGTGCCAGCTTCCAATCAGTAATGAGGAGGAGTACCGATACACCGATGATCAAAAATGCAGACGAAATGATAGACGAAACAGCCGTTGAGACAAATGTTTTGACCGCATCAACATCCGAAGTCAGGTTGGTCAAGAGTTTTGCTGGTGTGGCACTTTCGATGTACGAGTACGGCTGTACTGATATCTTGGCTGCAATATCATTGCGAATATCGTGTGCTACTCGCTCTGATGCCAAGACCTGTACGATATTTTGCAGATAAGTAAATATGAAAATAAGCAGAGCAATAATGGAGAATTCAACAATGAGCGGTGCTATGAAGAAATTGCCACTCGTGTAACTATCAATGGTGTGCGCAATGATTTTCGGCACAGCAATACTCAGTCCATTGGCACTTATAGTAAGCACCACAAGAAGAGTGATAATACCCGTGTATTTTCCAAGCAATCCAAAAAGGCTCGGGGCCAATACTCCTATATCATTGTCATTACTTTTGTATTCTTTTTTTCGTTGCATAATAAATTGATTATCATTTTTCAACAACAATCGTATTCTCTATTATCTTATTCAGTAAGTAACAATACGATTCAAATTCATCATCAGTCAGTACATCAAAAATATGTTCCATATATTGGATACGTTTATTTCTGAGTGCCTCCATACGTTTTTTGCTCTTCTCTGAAAGAGAAAGACTGAGCGCCCGCTTATCATCACTACTCGTTTTCTTGATCACATATTTTTTCTGAACCAGAGATTCGACAAGCTGGGTTGTCGCACTCGAAGTGATACTGAGCGCCTTGGCCAATTCTTTAATTGTCACTTTTTCATTTTTTCGCAAATGTTGAAGAACGAGCCACTGAGAGGCGGTGATGTGCGTACCTTTCAAACAATGAGAAGCTACACCGATACTCATCTTGCGTTTTATGGTATGAAAATCTTCGACCAGCTTCTCAATCTGTTTCCTCCGTTGTGTCATACTATTTTTTTAAATTGTGTAAGTATATTAACTAATTTTGATACATCTGTCAATGAAATTATACTTTACAGACTCAAATATCAGCCACAAACAACAAAAAACAAGGCTTGCCACGACCTTGAATTCGACGGAGAGAGAATAGGAGGATCACGGACGATGTGAGCAGCCAGCCCAACAACAAGGCCGACGCATTCCTGATTTAAGCTTCGAAAGACCAACCTCGATCCGACGCTTTCTCGTTTCTGGTTTCTTAGCATCAAGAATCCAGCAAATCCATTCGTTGCGTGCGAGCGGTGTGATATCCTCCCAGAGAATATGTGCCGAGGGTGTTATCATTAGTGCTTTCCGCCAATCAGCGGGTACTGCGTGTACGACGCCAGTTGATACCTTGTTTTGTGTCATAATTTTAACAATAGCCAACACTATTTCTAATATACACTATTCTAATATCCTATCAAAGTCTCAAAGCTTTACTCCTTCAGATTGAAGAAGTTTATGGAGCAAAGTGTGTGAGATTTACCCCGCTCTGCTTTTCGCTATGTCTGTACCCAGTTATGAAATTGGTACGGTATATTCTTCTCATCGTTATCCATACCGTATTCTAAATCTTTACTTCTTTTCGCTATTTCAAATATGTCTCAATATTTGCCTTGTGTTCATCGTACGTTTTGGCACAATGGATTTGCCGATTGTTATCGTGGAGATAATACAAACAATCTGTTTCCGTAGGGTGCAGAACGGCCTCGATAGCATCCGTTCCAGGATTATCGATAGGAAACGGAGGCAATCCTTTGTATTTGTAAGTATTGTAAGAAGAATCGATATTAGTTATGTCCACTGATTCGATAGGCGCCCACCAGCCAGCCTCGGTCTTCCCTCGAGCATATTGGACAGTCGCATCAATTTCCAGATTCATTCCTTGATTCAATCGATTCCAAAGAATTCCAGCAATCAAGGGCATATCGTCTTTCCCTCCCGCTTCCCGCTGGATAATCGAAGCTAATTTCAAGCCAGTTGTCCACAAGATATTCTGTTGTGCGAATTGGCTGATATAGGGAGCGAATTTTTCATCAAAATGCCTTGTCATCCGATTGGCAATTTCGAATCCGCTTTCACCTACCGGAATAAGATATGTGTCGGGAAAATATGTTCCTTCGATATAGTCTATCCTCATTTTTGTGTACTCCGTATTCCATTTATCGAGTTCATTATCGCTCCAGGAAAACGTTTTCGTCAAAATTTCACCTATCTGTTCTTTTCGGAGTCCCTCAGGGACAACTACCCATTTCATATCTGGAGAGGCGGTCAATTTCTTGGCGAGTTGCCAAATACTCATATTTTTTGACACATTGTAACCGCCGGATTCTATCGTATGATTATTCGTGAGAAACAGAGCTAGTTTGAAAGCTGCTTTGTTTCTAATCAATCTCTGACTTTTCAATTTATCTACTGTTTGAACCTCGGTTTGATTCCGATTAACGATGAAAACAGTATTCTCCTCCTGCGATTGAGGCGCACTGAAAAACAAGTAGTTCACTAGAAACAGACCCGTCATTATGACCAGGACCAATCCTATTATAATTCCAAATTTCCTTTTTTTGTCCATATCTTCTCTTCTTTATAAATTTTTTGTATATGCTTTTTGATTGCTCTTGATCCCATTTTAGCACAGGTCTCAGCATCCATCAGGGGTAACAAAAATAGAGACTCAGATAAATCTCTGTTCATATATGTTTGCTTGGAAAAATAGCTTTCGAACTTTTCAGTGAGAAATAGTATTTTTCAATGCATCGAATGAATCGATTATCAACCTTCGTTGAACGACAAACCAATAAACAATACGGTTGTGCTCATAAATCAAAAGAGACTTTATCTCTATTCAACAAAAACTTTTTCCTTTGATTCATGATCGACCCTGATCCAGTATGCACCCGCCGCACCAAACATCGCCAAGGCCGCCGCCACTACGAAAACATGATCATATGCAGCAACCTGTGCTTTCAAAATGATCAAATCAATCCCTGTCTTGATCACATTGGGATCCAAAGATCTGATAACGCTATTTTGAGCGATTTCTGTCACCTTGCTGTTTACGGCGTTTTGTAGAAATGTTCCAAATGCCGCAATACCGAAGGCGCCCGCGATATTACGTGCTAAAGCCAGAACTGAAGAGGCGCTTCCTATCTCGTTTTGCGGTACAGCTGAAGCGATGATACTTGTCCGCTGAGCCATACCAAATCCCATACCGAACGCCATAATTATCAAAGGAATGATGATATCGATGGATGTCGAACGAGGATCGAGATAGGAAAACAAATAGAGCCCCACGCCAGCAACGAACGTGCTTGCCATAATAACAACGCGGGCTGACACTTTCCCTACCAGATTGCCACCGATCGGCGCAGCTAAAAGCAAAGCGAAGGCCATCGGCATAAAAAGATAGCCAGTCTGGGTCGCATCCAAACCGAGATATGTCTGAGCAAAAACCGGAATCAGAAACATCGATCCCATCATCGTCATAAATACGATAAAATTATTCAACAAAACATTTACAAAAACCGTATTCTTGAAAAAATTCAAATCAATGATAGCATCCTTATGCTCCTGTTCGATACGGATAAAAATATATCCGAATATGATAGTCACCAAATAAGCAGTCAGACTCGGAATAGAAAACCATCCCCAGCTCAGCCCCTTATCAAGAACGAGGACAAGTGAACTAAGCGCTATTCCCAAAACGATTGCCCCCCACCAATCAAAGCCGTGTTCTTTTTCCTTTTTTTTGCTTTCATGAATATAGGTCATAGCCATAAGCAGACCCACGATTCCTACTGGAAGGTTTACCAGAAAGACACTACGCCAACCGAAATTATCGATGAGCGGACCTCCTATAAGTGGCCCAAATACTGATGCCGCTGCAAAAGACGAAGACCAGATGCCCAAAGCCTGAGCTCTTTCTTTGCCTGGCTTGAAAGTGATGGCCAAGATTGCCATGGCTGTCGGGTAATCTGCTGATCCGGCAATGGCTTGGATCACTCGAAAGGCGATCATCGAGTTCAGATTCCAAGACAATCCGGCCAATATCGATCCGAAGATAAACAAAGAAAAACCGACGATATAGATTTTCTTTTGCCCATATATATCGCCAAGCTTTCCCCAAATAGGGACAAAGATGGCATTGGCCAGGATATATGCTGTTGCGATCCAGCCAGCAGAAGAAACAGTGATTCCGAAATCACCGATAATTTTTGGGATGGCTAGATTCACGATTGTCTGATCAAGACGCCCAAGAAAAGTTCCAACGATCACCGTAAACAATATCATCCAGCGCAAATTTTTTGGATCTTTGAATATTTTCACAGAACCTGTTCCTTTTGTTAATTCGTATAAATGGTCACTTTTGCAGACATACCGTTCTTTAGTTCGGGATACTGCTTCACATCAAAACGGATTTTCACATCAAACTGGCGCACCTCCCGCTGATCAGAAATATTGAATACCACTCCAGATTGGCGCGAGGTCGAACTAACTTCCTCAACGATCCCGGAATATTTTTTTGAACCGAAAGCATCAACCGTAAATACCGCACTTTGCCCAATATGTATATCGCTTAAACCACTGTTCTCATCAATATGTGCTACCACGCGAAGTTGTGCTGGATTGATAACCGTCACTATCGACTCACCAACACCGACTGTCTTGCCCACATTGTTCTGAGCGCTTATGACTAGACCAACATCTTTGGTCTTCAAAATCTGATCCGAAACCTGCGCGACACTTGCATTGGATGAAACCAGATCACCCTCTTTGACAAATATTTTCTGAATAACTCCACCTTGTTCTGACGCAATTGTAATGCTTGGTGCTTCAATATCTGCTTTGTCGGTAACAATTTGATTTTTCGTGATTGCAAAGAAAAACAATCCCACTACCGCAATAACCGCAAGCAACACAAATCCTAGCAACGCAGTGCTTCGCGCCGAACTTCTTTTCGAGACTTCTTGTGGCACGGACAGTTCTTGTTCCATATGATTGATCTTGAAAAAATAATAATTACTTCGCGATATATTCTCCTTCAGAAAGCCCGCTAACGATCTCTACCATCCCGTCGACGCCGGTGATTCCGGTGATTATCTCTTTTTCCTGTCCTGTACCATTCTCTGAAACAAGTACAAGTTGCTTGCCATCTCGACTGATAATCGACGTGGAAGGAACCCTGACGACATTTTCCTTTTTGCTCGTCTTAAACAAGATATTCACGGTCATTCCTGATTTGATACGATCGTCATTTCCTGAAAATACGCATGTCACCTTATACGTAGGCACTCCATTTTTCGTCGTTTCACCAGGATCAATCGCCACTACCTGAGCCGAAAATATAGCTGAGTTGCCATAGGCATCAAACGTCACATCGGCCGTATCACCAACCTTTATTTTCGTAACATCCTGCTCAGAAACAAAAGACTGGATCTCAAAAATATCCTTGCCGGTAATAAACGTAGCCACCGGTACTCCAGGCGCCACCACATCTCCAACTTCAACGTTTTGTTTGGCAACAATCCCATCAAATGGCGCTCGAATGATTGTTTTTTGGAGCTGTGCCAGTGCATTTCTCAAACCAGCCTGAACACCAAGCAACGTCGCCTCTTGTACCACAACGCTTTTTTCCGTCACAGTCACCTGAGCTTTCTGTACTTTCTTGGCATTCGAGCTCAAGCCTTTGAGTTTCAACTTTTCCATTTTCACAGATGCATTAAGCTCATCGAGTAACAGTCGAGCGCTGGAAACGCTCGCTAGAACCTGGTCATATTGTGCTTGTACATCTGCATTTTCTGATTGAGCAATCATGGCACCGGCCTTCACAGAGTCTCCCGCTTTTGTGAAAAGTTTCGTTATGGTTGCCGGGAAAGCACTTCCAAAACCTAAATCAGCTTGCTTTTGAGATCTCACTGTACCAGAGAGGGAGATTCCCTCGACAACGTCTCCCCGAGAAACCTGGATCATTCCAACACTCGGATGACCGGAATAGTTCAAATATATGAACGCTATCGCCAAAGCACCAATTGAGATAATAGCCATAAGCAATCTGTTCGCTATTTTCTTATTCATAGAATATATTCTCTTAAAATAAATTACCTGGTGATATTCGTTACTTTTTCTAAAATGGCTGTCAACTGCTTCTGTTCATCGATTGTCAGCCTCCTTAAATTCTTTCGCAGTGTTTCGGCCGCATTCTGCTTATATATTTCCAAATACTCCTCACCTTTCTTCGTAATCACGATACGTACCGTTCTGCGATCTTTCTCATCTGCTTGCCTCTCTACCAGCCGTGCCCTAACAATCGTGTTAACGAGTGAAGTTGCTGAGGGCGGAGTAATTCCCAATAAACCGGCAATCTCTCTCATAAATGGTTTTTTCTTCTTCACATATGCGAGTGTCACCATATGCAGATAAGAACACGCTTTCTCGCTCTTTTGCTCCCGTTGCTCGTGCAAGAGTTTGTTGGTCTCAAAAATAAGTCGTATGATACGATCAATAGAATTTTCCATATTCATTAGAATAAAAAATTATTAGAAGCTCTAATATACCAATCTTCTCTTTTTTTGTCAATATTCCATCAAGAACCAAGGCTCAAATCCTGCCAGAATAACAAAACAAGGCTTGTTACAGACTTTTTTTATTAGCTCTCCCTAGTAGATAAACTTAGAACTTTTGATTGGGGAAATATTAGAAAGGTAATGGAAGAAATGGAGAAAATTTTGATATAAAAAACGCCATCCAATAACCAGGATGGCTCGGTTGGGCACTAATTCCTGACCCCTTTTCTGCTCCTAAAAATATGCGGTGACTCCAATATCGAAAGGGGTATCAAAATCAGTTATTGAAGATAAGCTTCTTTCAATTTGTAGGCTATGTCGTGAAGTTCTTCATGCCGTTCTTTCCCGATGACGTTTTTGTCCACGTCTTCAAAGCCTTTGTCCAGTTCTTTTAATTTGCTTTCCGAAAGTGTTTTTTCCGTCATCGGGAAAAGCACTTTATTTTCACGATCTATATGCTGGTCGAGAAGTTTGATATACGCCTTTGTGTTCTCACCGAAAGCGGAAACATCGTCGCTTTCAATGGCATCGGCCATATTTTTCACGAATCCTCTGCCGATAGTGTGTTCTTCGATAAAACCATCAACGAGAGCGATTTCTTCCGGTATATTGTTTTCCCTTACGGCTGGAAAATACAAAGCCTCTTCTTTTCCATGGTGACACTTGTCCGCGAATTCCCGGATAAATGTGATGGCGAGTTGCATATGTTCTTTATTGAGAGGCTTTCCAGATTCAAGTTGCTCGCATACTTTTTCCAGAACACGAAGCACCATTTTGATCAATCCGTGTTCTCTTTCCATATCTTTAATGGGATCTGGAAAATCGAATTCGACAGGATTCATAGAATTTATTTGACCGTATAACAATTAACAATACTCATTATAGCACAAAAAAACTCCCCCGACTCCACAACAAGATCAGATGCCCTTACAAAAAGAGTGATTTTCACTTGTTACTCTGGCGGCAGGATTCGAACCGCCTCAAAAAGTCCGGAAACACCCCTTCCGATTGGTTTCCATCCTAGCTTACATCTCGGATCCTGCGAAGTAGCCTTTTGTTGACTTCGTGGCTTAATATTGATATATTGGCTTGATCTCAAAATACCGAGATCGTATAGCAGTTGTTTTACAATCCCATCAACCTTTGAGCCACACAACCTGCCTTTGGGCAGGCCGATGCTCAACAAAGGAGATTCATCATGGAAACACCAAGCGTTTTGATTCGTGACGCACAAGCAGACGATTTCGAGTGGGTCGCCGAACTCATGCATAACGCCCTTGAATCGTACTACGGGGGCGATCACCGCGCACATGCGAGACGTATCTTCGATGCGCATATCGCTGGCGGTCACGATCATATCGGATTTTTCTCGTTCGAACAGCACATGTCCATCCTTGAGGTGGACGGTGTCCGAGCAGGAATCATCCATGTGGTCGGTAAACGTCAGTCGACGTACAAGATCAGCCCGCTTATCCTTGCGCCAGAATATCAGAGCAAGGGCGGATTCGGAACGATCCTTCTCGACTATGCGGAAGGCTATGCGCGCAAACACGAGGCACGGCAGCTCTACTGCACGGTCGCGGAAAAGAACGTGTCCGCCATGCAGTTCTTTCTTCGGAAAGGATTCATCCGCGCAGGGAGCTCAGACAGTCACTACAAGACCGGCGTCACGGAAACGATGCTCTATAAGCCTCTTTACGAGACAAGCCTGATCACATCGCTGGATCAATTGCATGTGTCGGTCTTACCGCTTGATGAAGTGGACTCCGAAGTGAAAGCTGAAGTGGCACGACTTTTGCTCGAAACGCTGCCAAACTCATTCGAGGGTATCACTCCCGAATGGATTTCGGCGCTTTTCGACGGATACGCGAGAAGGAATAGCGCCGACATCAATGCCAAGTACAAGCTGATTTTTGTCGCTTTCGACAGCACTGGGCAAGTAATCGGCGTGGCGGGAGCGACTCCCAAGAAAGGGAGTCCGATAAAAATCATGCCCTTCATCGCGAAAAGTAACATCGCGTTCGAAGCACTTCTGATCGACATTCCACATCAGCTGGTTCTGTACGGCCACAAACTGTACGTCCACATCAACCCGACCGCCGATGAGGTGGTCTCGCTCCAGCGTCTCGGATGGAGGCTTGACTCGGCCTTGCCAAACGCTTACCGTCAGAACATCGTTACCCAGCAATGGAGTCTCAACATTGGAGAAACACTCATGCGAACCATGCGAATCAAACAACGGTTTTTCGATCTCATCAAGTCTGGAAAGAAGCCGCTCGAAGTCCGTGTCGGTTACGATTCGATCAAGCGGATCAGAGCCGGCGAGCAGGTCAATCTCGAGACTCACACATCGAGACTCACCGTCAGGATCGCCGCCGTCCGGAACTACGGTAGTTTCGAAGCGATGCTCAAGAAGGAGTCCTTCGGGAAGATTGCGCCGGACGTTTCGTCGGAAGCAGAACTCCTTGACCTGCTCAAGCAAATCTATCCGCCAAACAAGGAGGCGCTCGGGGTCATAGTGTTTGAGCTCACAAAGTAGCCACAAACCAAAAGCCCGGACACATAATATGGTCCGGGCCTCTTTTTTTATCTTTGAAGTTCGATTCGTATCCCGACTACCCCATACTTTTGCTGCTCTTCCTTCGGATAGAATCGGCTGATTTCTTCAAACAAAGCTTCCTTGGAATCTCCGCCAAAATATTCCGGCGGAAAATCCGAGAAGAGATTTTCGAATGAATCATACCGATACAATGCCTTTACTTTTGTCTTTACTTTTTCCCTAAGATTGTCATTCTGTGAAAACTCGATTTCGTCACCAATATTGATCAATTGACGTTTTTCATCAAAAAGTCGAGATTCGATTATTTTCTTCCCATTTGCTATTTTCTCAAACGGCTCCTTGGCAAGTTTCATCTGATGAACATTCATACAAAGACATTTATAGGTTAATAATTGAGTCTCTCAGGTTCAAATCCGGTTGCTGGCCTGGAATGTAAAACCTATATAAGAGGAAAGAAAAATCGCCACTTTCCGTGACGATTCTCTCTTTCTCTCTGGACTTTCCCCACGGATAGGAACCGGTCACTTGAGAAATACTGATGTTGGCTCTGGCGGCAGGATTCGAACCTGCGACCAAGTGATTACATTTCCCTCTTTGTTTCCAAAAAGAATGGACTATATCATCTCCATCGCACGAAGCATTAGGAGTGAGGGGCTTCCCCTTCTATTCATCAGGGTACTCTCTCGCGAGATAGTCTCTGAACCTTCCTACTCCTCTAGTAGGCTTGGCTGCTGATTACCATAATCGTGCTGAACAATCGTAGGCTTCCAGCAATTCACCTCATTCTTCACTTCTCGATTTCTCGAGAAGGCTGCGTAATTTGGAATGTTCTTCTCTGTGACAATTCGCACATATCAGAATACACTTATCTATTTCCTTCTGAACCCTTTCCCAGCTTCGGGTGAGTCCATCTTGAGAGATCCCGAAATCCTTTCCGCCGAGAGCGTGATGGAATTCGAGTGCATCTTGACACTGCTTGTAACCACACAAAGAACATTCTCCGCCTTTATACATAATCGCTTTTTGACGAATAGCCTTTCGGCGTTTCGCAACAGCGCGTTTTATGTACTCTCGGCGATCAGCATAGGATCTTTTTTCTGGCATATAGTGTCATATACCATAAATGTTTTCACAGTCACCTGCTCTACCGCTGAGCTACGCCAGAACGTGTTGCCTCTTATAGGCAATGTAACTATTCTAAAGCAAAAAAAAGAAAAAGGCAACTATACTTGATAATTGCCTCAAAAAAACATTTTATACCGCTGGTATATCAACCGAAAGTGGATTCCAGTCGAGGATGGGAATAATAAGACTCTATTTTACGTATAGGTCTCCCTAAATCATCTCTTTCGAACAGCAGATGCAATTTTGGACTACCCAAAGCAGCATTATTGCTTACGACGCTATCGTCGCCGACAAAAAATCCTATATGCCGGTGACCGGGTCCACGTCTACGGAGCTTTTTCCCCCAGACAACAATACATCCGGGACGCGGAGAAGGTATTTTCTTCTAACCGGACATTTCAAGGTCACGGATTGTTTCATTTACTGTCGTATGCACCCTGCCTTTCGTCAGTCTGAAAAGTGTCAATATCGAAGACACAAAGTAAGCACAAGCGAGGTCTCCATTCTCGATGACGTCCCTTGGTCCGATGACCGTTTGCACATACAGATGTCTGTATTGATTCGAGCCGACGCTTCCCTGAATCATCGCAAAATACGTCTTGAAAAAGGCGAGAGGGTATCCCTCTTCTTTATGAATTGTTTTCATCGTCATTTTCTCCTGGTAAGGTACTATTGTAAGAACTGAAAAAGAAAATTTGCCACAGATACTGTCACTCGAAATGAGTGTCTGTACCCATAACGTCTTTCTTCTCTCAAACTCTCGGGAAAGCTTGAGTAAGAAAAATATAGCAAATGAAGAGGGTTTTAGCAACACCGAAAGGAGAATTATCAAAAACCCCTCCAAGGAGGAGGGGTTCTGAAAAATCTCTAATAGTCTCTAAGTTTCCGAATATCCGCGTGCTCACGGATCTTTTCGAGAGCCTTGGCTTCAATCTGGCGGATACGTTCACGCGTCACACCGAATTCCTGCCCCACCTCTTCGAGAGTATGTGTCACGCCGTCTTCCAATCCGAAACGGATACGGAGAATTTTCTGTTCTCGCGGAGTGAGTTCGTCCAAAATATCAGAAATATGCGATTTCAAAAGTTTCCGTGAAGCAGATTGATTTGGCATCACTGTTTCGGTATCTTCGATGAAGTCCCCGAGCACACTATCGTCTTCATTATCACCGACGGATGTTTCGAGAGAAACAGTTTCTTGTGAAATTTTCTGGATGTGGCGAATCTTCTCGACTTCGATGTTCATCTCCGCGGCGATTTCCTCTGCCAATGGTTCGCGTCCGAGTTCCTGTACCAAACGACGGGTCACCTGGGCGTATTTGTTGATCGTTTCCACCATATGCACCGGGATACGGATCGTACGCGATTGATCAGCAAGTGCTCGCGTGATAGCCTGACGGATCCACCACGTAGCATAGGTAGAAAACTTATAGCCTTTGCGATAATCAAATTTTTCGACAGCTCGGAACAGTCCTATATTGCCTTCTTGGATGAGGTCAAGAAGCGAGAGATTGTGCGATCGACCGACATACTTCTTGGCAATCGACACGACCAATCGCAAGTTGGCTTCCGTCAGACGCTGTTTCGCAGGGATATCACCTTTTTCGATCAGTTTGGCGAGACGCACTTCTTCTTCTCCGTTGAGCAGAGCCACGCGTCCGATTTCTTTCAGATACATCTGCACCAGATCGGACGTATTCTCTTCACCAAGATCCATCATCTTGTCTTTAGCTTTCGGCGCCGCTTTACTTTTTTCTTTACCCTTGTCCTTTCCTTTGCCTTTCTCTTTTTCTTTCTTACCGAAATTCGCCCCTTCCTTCTCTATATCGAGTTTCAACATTTCTTCCGAACCGATGACACGGATTCCAGATGTCTCGAGTTTTTCATACAGACTTTCCAGATGATCCAAATCCTGTTCCACATCGGGCAAGATATGAATGATCTCATCTTCCGTCACGAAACCGCGTTGCTTCCCGCGCGCGAGCAATTCCGTCACAGCATCTTGCTGTTCTTCGATGCGTTCCCTGCTCTGAGAAGCTCTTTTCTTCACCGGCTTCACATATTTTTTATGAGCGACTTTCGATTTTTTGGAAACGATCTTTGTTTTTTTTGATGCCGTTTTTTTCGTCTGCTTTTTCTTCACGACAACCTGTTTCTTTTTCTTGCCGATCGGATGAATCTTTTTCTGCACTTTTTTATGAAGCACCTTTTTGGCAGACTTCTTCATAGGTTTCTTTCCCTTATTCAAGGGTTTTTTTGCACCTTTCTTCATAATCTTTTTTGTCATAAGATCTTATTTATTAGAAAATAGCGAAACCCCCTCTTGTGAGTCTCGGATGATTATCATTTATGAATACCGTATCCTAGCAACATTCTTAGGATTTGTCCAAAGAAATTTCCGTGAATTGAGCCAAAAGCTTCTTCTCCAATTCATTATCATTTTTCTCTCGTGCTTCTCTCAATGCTCGTTCCAGTGCGATGAGTTTCTCACGTTTGGTAATCTCCCTTTTCAAATCTTCGAAATAACTCTTGGCTATTTCGAGCATCTTCCCTGTCCGGTCTTCTTCCGGCACATCGATGAAATCCGGTAATTCCAAAATATGAAATATCAGTCTCGTCGCCTCATTCTTCAGCACAGAATCCTCTATGAGGGTCAGTGGATCCCTTATTCCTGCCTGAACCAGAAAGAAGTAGAGGGGGTGTTTTTCGAGAAATGATTTGGTCTCATCATCGAGAAGAAGATTGAAAAAGGTTTCACGGACGACGCTATCCGCATACATAAATCCTACCAATTCCTCCCGTAACAATTCAGAACGTTTTCCAAATGGAATCGTACCCTTGAGAGGCTCTCCTCTTCCTGTCTCAAATGGAGTATACCTCTCCCGGCGTTCCCGCGACTGGATGACTGTATTTACTACACCCAGCACGAGTTTTTCTTCCATCTGTATCGCTTCCGAGAGTTCTTTGACCCAAAAAGCCCGTTCGATGGGATTCTTCACAAACACCAGAAGCTCGGCGTATTCTTCCGCTATTTTCCGTTTCCCATCAGGCGTATTCTGATCATATTGTTTCAAACTGGTTTGGAGGAAATACCGTAGTGCCGGAATCGAAGCCTTGACCGCCTCTCTTAGTCCTTCCGGGTTCTCTTTGCCCATATCCGAAGCGTCTTTGCCGGATGTAAGGGCGACGACTGAGACAATCATCTCTTTCGAGAGTGCCGATTCCGCGCTTTTCCTCGCCGCCTTTTGTCCTGCTCCATCCATATCGAAAAACAATTTCACTTCACTACCATAGCGTTTCATCGTCGTCAACTGCTCATCAGTGAGAGCGGTACCGGAAACGGCCACTGTATTTTTGATACCTGCTTGATGCATCGCGATGACGTCCATATTCCCCTCCACAATCACCGTTATGCCTTCCTGCTTCATCGCCATTTTTGCCTGAAACAAGCCATACAAAGCTCGGCTTTTGTGGTAGACTGGAGTCTCGGGCGTATTGATATATTTCGCCTGTGTCTCATCGCCACCCGGTGCCACCCGTGCCGAATACCCGATCACCCGACCGAGGATATCAAAGATAGGAAACATAATGCGATCACGGAAACGATCATAGTGAGTAGAATCTTGAGTCTTGAATCTTGAATCTTGGTTTCCTTCGTTGGATTTTTTTATAACGAGTCCGGCGCTCTCCATTTCTTGCACAGAAAAACCTCTACTCGTGAGAAATTCCAACAAATGTCGCCAACCATCCGGCGCATAGCCGAGACGAAATGTTGCGATGCTCTCCTGTGAGAGACCGCGTTCGGAAAGATATGTCCCTATTTTTTTCTGTCCGACTTCTCCTGCCAATTGTTTTTCGAAAAATTTTGTAGCCAGCTCGAGAAGTTCATATACACGGTCTTTGGTTTCTTTGTTTTTCTCTTCTCCTTTGTACTGTGGCAATTCCACTCCGGCACGTTCTGCCAGCATCTTGAGAACTTCACGAAATTCGAGGCCCTCCATTTCCATCACGAACGCGAATACGTCTCCGCCCTTGCCACAACCGAAGCAGTGCCACATATTCTTCTCTTCGTTCACCATAAAAGATGGTGTCCGTTCCTGATGGAATGGGCAACACGCTTTGTAATGCACGCCGGACTTGTCCAGATGAACATACGATCCGATAAGGTCGACGATGTTCAGTCGTGCTTTGATTTCGTCAATGGTTCCGTCTGACATAGTATTTTTTATCTCACTGACTGAATAATAGCTCTCAATAGGGCTAAAAAGCAAATCCTCACGAAGCGACTTGCTCCGCGAGGAAGATGAAAATATTTATCCTTCCGTTCCCTACTTCTGTCCAACAATCACAAGGATATCAGTACCGGGATTTACTTCTCCATCCGGGAGTGTCGCTACGATTTTTCCGCCAATAGTTTCTGCAAGCTTGGTAACAAAATCGGCATTTTTTCCCGAGAGATCAATAACCTGTGTCTCCGTATAATCACTTTTTACTGCTTTCTCTTTCTTTTCCACTGTTACTGCGGGAAATTTCGCTATAATACTGTCTTCGAGCGTATTAGTGGCACCAATTTTCATCGTCCCATTATACAAGGCCAGCCTCAATGAAATAGGAGTCTCTGCCGGTGTAGTCGTTTGTTCGCCGACTACCGCCTCTTTTGGTACGTCTACGGCAGACGATACATCCGTGACAGGAGCAGTTGCCTTGATGTCAGTCACATTGATTGTCGTAACATCAATAATTTTCCCAGTTGAAGGTCTGTACAGAATGGCTTTCTTCGCATTCGTATAAAGGAGCACCTTATCGCCATTCTCGGCCCTATCGAAAAAAGATGATTTTTCAAGTTTTGATTTATCATTAATCGTAGCCAGTGTCGGTGTCTCATCGGGTAATTCCATCAATTTTCCGATACTATTTTTTACCTGTGCCAATTCATCTTCTGCCGTCTTGGTGACAGGAACATTTTTATACTGAAAATAAAAATATACGGCTACTCCGGAGGCAACTACAAATAGAATAAAAAGAGTGAGGAAAGACGAGATGAGAAGGGTGTTTTTTTTCTGATTACCACTTAATGGTACTGATTTGACAGTCGCATCTCTCAACCCTTCTCCCTTCTTTTTCGAAAAAAAAGACATATGTTTATTTATTTTAAATTTATCCACCTTCAGTATAACAAACAAACTCCCTTCTTTGAAGAGTCTTCACTACTCCGAAACACCTGTTTCTGGTGAAGTGACAACATGAGGTGTTTCAACTGTAGTCTGCCCAGCAACTGGCAGGACAGTTTCGTTTGTTTGTACATCTCCGCTTACCGTCCCATCCGTAGGCTGTACCACATTTGTCGAATCCTCCGGCACTACTTGGGTTGATGTATCGTCAGGAATGACTGGCGTATTCACATCTGGAGTAACCTGGACCTCCGATGGGCGGATAATGCTTTCTTCTGACGTAAAATCACCAAAAAACTGAGCAAGAGTGTCGAGTGTCGTACGAAGAAATCCAATCAATGTACGTTTGACGGTATCTTTCACATAATCGGCTTGGGGGAGGTTTTCTTCCATCACGCCAAGAGACTTGCTCATCTGTGCTAAATTACTACCAAAGTCATTTACGGCTTGTTCAAAGGTATTCTTTGGTGGTTGATTCTCTTTTTTAGGGGCAACTTGCACAGCAGGAACAATGACGATTTTTTTCATTGTGATTCTTTTCTCAGCCGGATCACCATTGACCCAGAGGGTATACTGACCATCTGGAATATTCCACTGCGACAAATCATCCGAGAAAGAAAATACGCCATCTTTACACGGTGTGCCAGAAGAATAGACTGATTCCTGGTCACTGTTCACGTGAGTGAGTGTGAATTTCACATCCATCGAACAAACACCGGACAATGTCAAGACATTTTCGGTCGATTGCAAAGTGTATTTCTCTTTCGCAAAAATCGGTATCGGAATCGAAAGAAGAAACAAGGCAAAAATGATTTTTTTCATGAGATTTCTATATCTTTTTTCTTCATTGTAGCATAAAAACCACATCTTATCCAAAGAAAACCTTTAAATAGAGAGAGAAAGGTGCTATTATAACAATGCTCAAAATCTCCATTATTTATGTATTCCATCAAAAAATATCTCTTCACTCTTTTCATACTTATTATCGGAATTGCTGTTACTGTCGCCTTTTTCAAGTTGGAAGAATCGAAGGAAAATAAAAAAAATAGCGGTTTCAAAAGCTGTCAGAATCAATACAACCTCATCAACCCAGAGATTGATTGTGAAACGATTGATGATGACATTACCAAGACTCAAGGAATTAATAATACGATTGAAGATTTTGTTGCTCTTGAAAAAAAGACAGGCAAAGCAGACGAAATATCTGTCTTTTATCGGAACCTCACTACCCGTCAGTGGTTCGGTATCGACGAGAACAGGCAATTCTACCCCGCCAGTGTTGCGAAACTCCCTACTGCTATGATGTTCTATAAGGTTGCCGAGGTCGATAAGGAGATTCTCGAAACACCAAACACCATCACCGAGGAAGATACCAAATTAAACGATGGCCAACACTATAAACCTCCGGAAAAGCTGGGGGCCGGAAAAGACTATTCAACGAGAGAACTTCTTCGAAGAATTCTGACATATTCTGACAATATCCCGCTTCGGATACTTATGGAATCGGCCCTTCCCTTCAGCGCTCCTGTTTTCTTGGATCTCGGTGTGACATTCCCGGCCAAGGAAGGTGATACTGTCGCACAATGGAACACAACAACAAAAACTATTTCTAACCTTTTTCGCGTCCTTTACAATGCATCGTATATTCGTCCAGAATATTCGAATGTTATCCTTGAACAGCTCGCCGATTCAAGTTTCAAAAACGGTCTTGTTGCCGGTGTTCCTGCCGAGACAAAAGTTGCACACAAATATGGTGAGGCTTCGGAAACCGATGAAAAGACGGGTGAGGTTTATATCGTACTCAATGATTGCGGGATTGTTTACAAAGAAAGCAGCCCGTATATCATTTGTGTGATGACTCAGGGAAAAAGTTTTGATGACCTTGAAACAATCATCAAAACAATCTCTGAAAAAGTATATTCTTTCTGACCGATCTTCCAACAAAAAACCCTGAGAGTGCTTTGTTCTCAGGACTTTTTATTTAGATTCAGGTTTAATAATCCGTCTCTACATACAGCGATGCAACGTCGATTCCAACAGCAAGAGCTGTGAGATTGTTGGTTCTCCAAAATCTTGCTGCCAAAAAAGTGGTACTGGCAGGAAGCTGTGTCCCAGCCGTCGCTGCAGTAATCGTGCCCGTAGCGACATCTCCGGTATTAAGTCTTGTTACTCGATAATTTACAACATTATTAACATTAGTAGGAGCATAAAGTATCAATTCATACATATCAACCGAGAGAGTGTTTGCTGGGAAGTTAACACCCAGATCAATTGGAGTCTGTGGTGCGGAACCACCATAACATAATTTCATATTAGTATCAGCCGCACCACTACAAAGTCCTATGCTATTCGTAAGCGTGCTCGGCTCGACATTTGTCGGCGCAGCCGTTGCAGAAGACAGCCCTACAAACTCTCGGGCACCGGTTACAGTAGCGGCATCACTCGATCCAAAACGAGAGACATAGGTAAAGCCTCCTAATCCCGCACCATCACCGATTGTATATTGCATACTACCTTGACGCAGGCTTCCCAATGTTCCAGCTACCGCAGTTGAAACTACTCCTGCTCTTTTAAGACGCGTAAACATACGGGTAGTTGCGACACTTCTTGTTGTCATAGTGGTCCCACCATTTGAAACTACAGTCATTGCCGCCATACCAAGAACTCCAGGTGCTGTCGTCGCATTTCCAGGTGGATTCCACCATGCTACTTTGTTCATTGCCACCATTGGTTGCACAATGGAATCAAGCCCCGATGGACCAATCCATTTCGGCATCATTCTGCCTGCGACTGATTTTGAATAGAGAAGCATCTTTCCAGTAGCTGGAGCCGATGGTTCATTGGTTATTCCATTTAATAATACCTCACCATCTGTACCATTGATTCCCAAGGTTTGTGTTGTCTTGTTGAAGGTAAATCCTGCATCACCACTTTCTGTTCCGGCGTCATTGAAAGCAACCTGTGTATCACTTCCGATCGGACCGCCACCACCCGCTCCGATACAATCGGTCCAAGTTGTATTTTGATAGCAACGAAACTTGTTACTGTTCTGATTGTAATACATCGTTCCTTCGATGGCTGTAGCTGGATCACCAGCGTCACTCTTGGCATCAAGAGCGAGGAGGTCTGGCGTAGTAGATCCTGCTCCACCCGTACCGATCTGCACGTTACCTTCTGCAGTATCTTCTGGGACGAGGTTGATACCACCAGTGCCCGATTTGATGGTCGTCGTCGATGACGTCGTTGATGAACCAAAGGTAACCGTCTTGATAGCAGCCCCCGTAGCGATATTGATGGTTTCGTTTGATGCGTCATCACCAATAGAGAGTGCTCCTGTCGTACCCGAATTGATCGTAAGAGCTGATGCTGTAGCAGAAGAGAGAGTCACGATACCCGCACCGGTATATGATTGATTGTTCGCAATAGAAACACCGCCGGTATCCGTAGTGACTGAATCAGCATTCAAAATATCCTGGATATCGACGGTACCACCGGCATTCACTACCATCGTCGCCTGATTACTGGTGATACCGGTCGCGTTGTTGATAGCCAATGCTCCAGCCGTGATTGTCATTCCGCCAGAAGCAATAGAGATACCGGTTGTCACGCCCGTGCCGATAGCGATACCGGTACCGACATTGTTACCGATATTGATACCAGTTGCGATAGATCCGGCTGTTTCTGTAATCTGGATGCCACTCGTCATCGTACCGGCTCCGGTCTGCTCAATGAGCATCCCGTTGGTGAGAGTGCCTGAAGCAATAGAGTTAAAAATTCTTTCTGCTGAAACACCAGCCGTATCCTGATTTTCTACCGTAAATGAAGTTGGCGTCGCCACTTCACCAAGAGTATAAGCAATGTTTCTTCCTGTTGTAGTCAGAATGGTATTACCACTGGCGGTATCATACGAAGTTTGGAGAGTGCTACTACCGCCCGCTCCAATACAATTCGTCCAAGTAGCTCCCTGATAACAACGAAATACATTATCAAACGTGTTGTAATACAGCGCACCCTCAAAACCACCGGCAGGATCTCCTGTAGTTGATTTCACATCAAGAGCGAGGTAGTCAGGCGTCGTCGAACCAGCACCGCCAGCCCCAATCTGAACCGTAGCGATCGTACCCGAACCTGCTGGCTGCAATGTGAGGTTCCCTGAAGTATTAGTAATGCTCACATTCGGTGCCAACGTCATTGTGGCAATACCAGAAGCTGTCAAAGCGGTGTCAGAAGAAGCAATCGTGAGAGTGTTTGAGCCTGAATCAAGGGTCAACCCAGTTGTCGTCGAGGCAATAGTCCCTGTTCCTGCAAAAGTGAGTGCTGTAGCACTTGTTGCAATCGTATCCAGAGAAGCCACACCAGTAAGAGCGCCTCCAGTCGTGACATTGAGGCCACCAGATGAAGTCAAAGCAAAAGTACCGGTGGCATTGCCGATGGTCGTGGTGGCTGTACCGGTTGAGTTGATAAGGGTTGTACCTGTAATCGTCGTAGCATCATTGAGACTGATGATGCCAGCACCATTAGCAACAAGAGTGAGATCTTCACCGGTTCCGGTGGTGATATCGGTTGTCGCACCCGTAAAAGTAAGTCCAGTCGAGCCAATAATTTTGTTGGTCAGTGTCTGACTCGTACCCAAATCAGCAAGCGTGATCGTACCCGACGGAAGCGTAGCTATTGTTGAAGCTGTGGCCGTTAATGTTAGGGGAAAAGCACCGGTCGTTGTGAATGCATCAGAAAACTGAATGGTCTTGCCATTTGGGATAGTAAGAGTACCAGTGGTATCCGTGACTGAGAGACCGTGTACTTTGTCGGCGTTCAGAGCATACGGTGCCGTGGTGAAGTGAACGAGCGGTGTCATCTGTCCGTTACTATTAAAGTTGATACCGAGGTAAATGTTATCGGTATTGAAATCGATGAGAGAAGCGAAAGCAGTCGTATCGCCGAGATTGGTCTGAAAAATACCATCAGCCGTGGTGATGCTTTTCGATTCTTTCCATACGGCGTCGTTATTGGAACCGGCTGTACAGGGTGTCACCGGACTGGCGGTCGTGTACACACAAAACAAGAAGTTATAACTGGCATTGGCGACGTTGGTACCATCGGTATTCGTAACTTTTCCTTGGAAGTTGATCTGTTTGTTGATACCCGTAGTCGCCTCTGCTGTTTGAACTACATAAAAAAAGAGAAGCAGGCTGGCCAAGGCCACCGCTTTACTTCTGAAGAAATTCTTTGTATTTTTGGTTTTCACACGCTTCTTTTTTTGTTTTTATCTCGGTAACACGACGTCTTGAGGCTGATTACTTTTTACTTCAAGTACCGAAGAGTCAAACCCTGCCAAAGCGTCGGCCTGTGCTCGACTCACAGCGTTATTCTTCGCTTCAAGTTCAGAAATTCTATCCGACATTTGACTGAAAATGACCGCTGTCACAATGAGAATGAGAGAAAGGACAAGTGTGATAGCTATCAACCAATACTTCCCAGAAAGCTCGTTTTTTCTTTTTTCAAAAAATTGGGTGGTTTTCCCCTGAGAGATGATAACTTCATCTGGTTTTTTGTCCGCAAGATACTCATTGAGCCATGAAATAGTGGTCAACCATTTATGCCCCTTCTTTTCCGCTTTGAGCAGTCCGCGCCGAGAAAGCAAACTTAGATACTCCTGACTATACGAGCAGAGTTTGGAAGCGTCCCACATAGAGAGATATTCGGTATTCATATATTTTTTTGAGAGAGATACTCGTGATAGCAAGCTCACGACCTGCTACTCCTTATCAGAAGTAGTGTTGTGCTTCTTTGTTCCTGCTAAAACAAAAAAACCGGGCATTCACCCGGTTTCTTGGCTGTATCGGATATATCCGATACTCAATCACCTGTCTATTATAGCAGGAAAATGCCCTCTTGTCAACGCGTACCAAATAAGGATCTCTATTCCTTCGTTTTCCATTCGAAATCTTTAAGAATATTTTCCAAATCTCCTCGTAATGTTTCAAGGGAAAATGGAGAAGTAGTAGAAATGCTCAGAATAGAATTATCTTTCTGGAAAAACACCGTCTGTTCGAATACTTGAGAGTTTTTCGTAAAAAGAGCTCCGTCAAGATCTTGCCATTTGAGTGACGACTGTTCGTATGTTTGGGAATCATTGCGACGCATCTGAAACGCCGGTGAAGCATTAAGTGTGTTTGTTTCGCGCTTCTCTGCAGTAATGGCTATTTTCTTTCCTTCCGTATCGATAGCGGAAAGGAGAAGACCTTCTTCAATCGGACCGGTCTCTGAAAATGTATGTGAGGTTTCTCGATATTTTCCAGGATACGAGAAACTGAAAGAGGTTCCCGAAAAGTGTTTGGTTTCCGTTTTTTGATCAAAACTCTCCTCTTGCTTGGGGAGTGTTCCAGAACGAATTACGCCGACAGCAGAAGTTCGAAGGAAAATCCATAAAAAATACAGTCCCACACAAAGAAAGGTCGCTATGAAAAAGAATATCGAAAACTTGTACTTTCGCTTCATCTTATTTCGTTTATTTTGTCTCATTTGAGCCTTTTCTATGATATTTTACCACGAACCACACTACCAATACGACAAGAAGAATACCCGTCCCGATAGCAGGCAGAGGGATGAAATAAAATTGAAACGATGTGGATGAAAAATCGTCTTTTCCATCATATCGGAAACTCATATCCATCGTATAGCGTCCTGGTACGAAACTGAAGAGAAGCGTTTTGAGACGGACAGGATAGATACGGAATGTCTCAGGAAGAATAATTGATGATTCCTCATTGATGATACCTTTGGCAACAATGCGTCCAAAAGGATCAGTCACAGTTGCTATGCCCCGCGGTACAAGATGGACGTTACCATTATTCTGGAAACGTAGACGAAGCATATTCTGAAATCGTATCAGGGTATGCTCATAGTCCTGTCTGTTCAATCGAAGATCAGAGATTTCACCACCGACTTTCTTGACGAAAACGAGCGTCGAGAAGAGTTGATTGACAGAAACCGTCTCTCCTCCGGCGTTTTCTTCAGTGTTTCCTTGGCCACTCTTCTCTGTCTTGAATGTCAGGGCGCCATAGTGTCCGCCAGGAGACAGACCTTCGCGATTTTCTATGGTGATGAGAATCTTCTTCGTTTCATTGGGTTCGAGCATAAACACATCTTTTTCCGGGCGTATCCACGAAGCGAGAGCGTATTTTTTCTCCAGATCGTTCGTTGCACCGAGGAAAGCCACTCCGCCGGATTCATCCAAACTGCCGAAATCAAAAACAGCGATACGGAGTGTCACCGCTTCATCCGTGGTATTGGTGACAGAAACGAAAAAATCTGTTTTTGTATCTTTCGTCTCAAGGGTAATTTCTTGAAAGGCGGGGCTCAGAGTGATACCGCTTTGAACATTTTCAGCATAAACCATCCCTCGTGGGGAGAACATTACCACAACGATAAAAAGAGTAAACAAAAAAAGCCTCATGAAATTTAAATTTGGTTTGGTTTCTACTTCTTTATTCGTTTGAAAAGCTTATTCCAAACAGTACGTACCGTGGAACGGAAACCTACGAAGAAAAAAATGGCAATAACAGTAAGTGCAATAAGCATCCGCCAAGGCACCACCCAAAAGGTCACCTCTCCTTCAATAGGTACGTCCCGATGTCCATCATCATAGATGAGGAGGAGATTGGCGGTATACTTTCCAAAACGGAGTTTGGACGTATTGTTCCAATCCCATTTGAGTTCATAGACAGGATTCCCCTCTCCATCAAGAACCGTCTTGCCGTCTTGTGTTTTCTCCGTATAGACAGGAAAGCCATCGTTCCATTTGGTATCGAATATACGGCTTGAATTCGGCAATATATTGCCCTTTTCGCTGTTCACTTCAAGAATAGCAATATTCTTTGTATTCCCTTGATTGATGAAGATGTTTCCTCTCGGAGCGATATGGACACTTCCAGTGTTTTTCAGCTTCACGCTGAATGTTGTCGGAAGAAATTCATAGAATTTCTTGTCGACAGAGAATTCTGTCACACTCACTTCTCTCTTGGCATCCGGAACTCGCGCTTCAAGGAGAACGAGAATGGCCGTACCCCCGACAAGGGCTGTCTGTCGTGTTTCAAGCTGTGCTCCATCATCCGCTCGAGAGAAAACAAAGGCATAGTAATATCCGAAAGAGGCGGTCGATGGAACGACAAACGTCGCAGTGATCGTTTTCCATTCATCGGGAGCCAAAGTGAATGTCGGTTCTGAGAATGTTACCCAGTTCAAGAAATCATCACCCGCTTCTCTCTCCAAGAGTTGTGGCTTGCCAGACTCTTCGTACGCATTGAATTTCATCAGGTCGATCTTGAGCGTTTCTTTCTGTGTACCACCATTCTTCACCTTGAGTTCCGTTGTGATGGTCTTGCCTGGTTCGGTGACAAGGTTGATAGGCAATGGTGAAGTGATGAGACGGAGTCCTGCATCGGTAGTTTGGGCGGAGACGGAAAAAGCAAGCGAAAGAGAACAAACAAAAAGAAAAAGGAGGCTGAAAAAAGTCACTTTGAAAGAAAAATTTGTAGGAAATATATGCATAAGGATTATCATCATAATACCATATTCCTCTTTTTGTACCTAGAATTCACCTTTCATCAAGAGTCTCTTATCTCTAGAAATAATGGGCATTGAACCCCGGGGCAAGCCCTAGACACAATCCCTCCGCGGCAAGCCGCGGAGTATTGACCCAATTTTACTAGCACTCGCTCGGTAATGAAAACCCTCCTTCCATCGAAGGAAAGAGGTCTATCTTTTTTAACGAGAACGGAAAACTAGAATCGTCCAGCAGCCACAACTGTCAACGTATCCGTATAATCCGTCGCTGCAGGTTGAATAGCGGTGATTTTGGCACGTTCGATGAGGGTCAGAACATCACCATCGGTCGTACCAGAGGATGCTGCAATCGGTTGGAATGTCGTTGCAAGCGTACCTCCGGAAGTAGTATTGGTACCGTTGTACTCTGCCCCATAGTTAGAGGCCTGAGAAACCGTACCTGTACCCGTAGCACTATCAGTCGTGATATCCACATCAAGGACATATCCTACAAGAGAGGCAAGATCGGATGGTGCATTGTCGAGAGAGCCGGCCGTAGCGATAGTGGTACTGGCTGAAGCGGAGGAAAGGCCAGCATTGGCACTCTTGACCCAAGCGACCCAACCTAAAGCGGCATTCGTTGCGATAGTGACTGTCTTACCGGCAGTAGAAGCGGTTGTCGTAGAAAGATTACCAGAGAAAGTGTCCGTATTCCCACTCAAAGCGAAGGTGAAAGTAGCAGGCACAGTGGCTGTCACCACGATCTGATCATTGGTCACGATAGAGAGAGCAAAATTGGAGCTATCAATAGCAGTCGGTCCGGCGAGTTGCGTGGTGATAGTCCCTACCAAATTGTTCCCGGCAGTAGGATTGGTCAATGTGGTTGTTCCGGTAAAATTGAAACAATACAGCGTTCCGACAACCATATCACCGCTCGGAAAAGTGACATCCTGACCAGTGGCTGCCGAAGCGGTACCGATACCGATCCACGCTGTCGCATCCGTAGGGATATTGGTCGTCGTCACGGTCCAGTTCGCAGGAGTATCCACCGTAGCGAATCCTGTCGGAAAGGTCACTTTGACCGTCGTTTCTATAGAAGCCGTGACAGATTTGGCACAAACCATCCCGCCCGTGGTCGTAGAGGCAGCCAAACGATCGAGACGAACAGAAGATTGCTGGAGTCCGGCTGCTTCAGCTTTCTCAACACCCAGAAAAAATGGAAAGACAAAAATAAACAAGAAAGAAAGAACCGCTACCGACATCACGCTTCGTGTCAACTGTTTCATAGAAAAAGGTTCGCAATTTATTTTTATTATTATGTATTGAGAGAATAAAAAGATTCTTTCTGCAGTCATTGTATCACTTTTTTCACCGGAAGTTAATCCTTTGTCAAGACTGAAAAGAAAAAATCAAAAGCTGGCAGAGGCGATAACAGTCAATGTTTCTGTGTAATCACTGGCAGAAGGAGTCACTGCAGATGATTTCGCTTTGAGGAGGAATGACCCACGGCCATTGGTTGTCGGAGCGGAGGCGGTAAATATCTCACGAATACTCGTATCGATAATACCCACGTTGCTCCCCGTCTGATCGTAGAGCGTTGCGATGGTCAACCCATTGGTAGCTGTCGATTTCTGTGCACCAAAACCTTCATCCAAAGCAGTCAAATTGCCTGTCACGGCATCGATCGTATACCCGGCACGGGTACTCGTTAGCCCTGCACTATTGGAAACGACATAGACACGTCCCCCGCTCTCACCATTGGTGATGAAATCCACCCAGATCTTCTCCGGACTGTCTGTCACTGTCCCCGCAAATAAATCCCCAAAGTTTGTTGCTGTAACGTTGTTGTCTGCATCAGATGCCGAAACATCGATATCAAAGGTCATCTGAGGATTGACGGTCGCCGTGGTCGCAGTCGGGCCATAACCGGTTTCGGTGAATTTTCCTTGCCATGCATTTACTTTTACTTGATACGTCGTACCGGCCGTGAGACCTATGATAAGAGTGCCACCTGCTCCTCCCCAGGTCGTATATGTCTGGTAGTCTTCATTGCCACGTACTGCACCTACCGTATCATCACTTTGTACATAGCGTGTATCACTCACAAAACCATCCGTACTGATAGCAATAGAAAATTTCGTATCACTTGGATTGTTTCCTGTATCGAGGACTATTTTCAATTTATTATAATAATTGCTCGGATTGGTAAATGTCGGAGCCGGAGGAACATTGGCCTGATTGGTGAAAAGAAGTCCTGAACCGAGACCGTAATCCGTACTGGAAAGTTTTCCATTGCTTTGTTCGCCACTTACCCCATCCAAAGCATAGTTTGTGGATGTCGCATCTCCTGCTCCGCCTGTTCCAAAACCGAAATCCTTGAGCTGATAGTTCGTGCTGGCCGGAAAAACGAATATAAGAAAAAACCCTAGAGGAAGTGAAAAAAACTTTTTGTAAAAAGAAATAGTTGTGAAGCCTTTCCTCATAAGTAAAGTATATCTCTATTTTCCGAGAACAATCGTGACTTGAGAAACGGAGGTTTCTTTATTTTTCGTATCGGCCGGTGATGTCTTCGCTTGTGGATATTTCTTGACGAAAGTAGATTTGATCATTTCTGCTTCCTTGTCGAGACCGGAAGCGAAATAAATGACGACTCCAGCGTAATCTTTCAAGGTATTCCCGGCTGTAACACTGGTATATCCTTCTCCCTTCAAGAAAGTAACGGCTACTCCGGCACTGCCTTTGGTTCCTCCGCCATTCAGGACGCTGATCGCTATTTTCTTGACGGTTGCGCTATCGATCGTATTCATTTTCTCATCAGGTTGTTTCGTCTGTTCTCCATCCGATGTCTTCGTTTCGTCGGCAGTACCGACATTTTGCTGTTCGTCCGCTTGCTGTGACAAGACGGATATGGATGGTTCGGCTTTCACCAAACGATTATTCCTCCATCCTACATAGACGCCCCATCCTATGGAAGCGATGCTCACTATCACGAAAAGTAGCATACAAGCAAACAAAATCCCTCCCCACAATGACTCGTATGAACGTTGAGAGGTTCTCTTCTCAGGTTGGGAATTGACTTCATTTTCTTCTGATTTTGTACTTGATATTTCCTCCGCCTCTGTTGGTATTTCTGACATAGATATTTTTCTTTTAAGTACTCTCATTATACCACAGGAAACAAAGAACAAAATTCAACAATGTCCTATTGAAAAAGATTCCAAAAGTTTTGGAATCTTTTTATGAGGAACATTGACATCTCAATCTTTACCGGATAGCTTTGGCGACAGCTTGTACCACTCGTTTATCGAAGGCTGTCGGCAGAATCGATTCCGCTGTCGGCTTCTTCATCAGTCCGGCCAAATTCTTTGCTCCTTCCATAAGCATCGCATCCGTAATCCTGCGTACCCGATGATCAAGTGCTCCACGGAAAATACCGGGAAAACCGAGCGAATTGTTGACCTGATTGGCGAAATCTGATCGTCCAGTGGCGACGACGAGAGCACCGGCATTCTTGGCCACATCGGGCATAATTTCCGGAACAGGATTGGCCAGAGCAAACACGATGGCTCCCGGCGCCATACTTTTGATATGGAGAGTGGTGACAGTACCTCCTTTTGATACACCGATAAATGCATCCGCACCGGAAAGGGCGGCACTCAAATCTCCATGAATATTCCGTTTATTCGTTCGCTTCAAAAGCTTCTTCTTGTATGCATCCAAATCGGTACGTTTGCTACTGATGATGCCTTTGCTATCCACCAAAATGATATTCCCTGCTCCGAAAAGAATGAGGAGATCCGCGATGGCCTGTCCTGCCGCACCCACGCCGGAGATGACGATGTTGGCCGTCTTCATATTTTTCTTCACTACTCTGAAAGCATTGATCATTCCTGCGAGAACGACCATCGCCGTGCCGTGTTGGTCATCGTGCATCACAGGAATATCAAGCTCCTCTTGCAATCTTCTCTCGATTTCGAAACAACGCGGAGCCGAGATGTCTTCCAGATTGATACCTCCGAATACTGGTGCGATATTTTTCACGGTCGCTATGATTTGTTCTGTATCCTGCGTAGCAAGCACGATCGGAAAGGCATCCACTCCAGCGAGTGCTTTGAAAAGCATCGCCTTACCCTCCATCACAGGAAGCGCTCCTTCTGCTCCGATATTCCCGAGACCCAGCACTGCTGAACCATCCGATACGATAGCTACCGTATTGCCTTTCATCGTATAGTCACGTACTTTGTCTTTGTGTTCTGCCAAATAGGTCGAGACAGCACCCACGCCAGGCGTGTAATAAATACTCAGATCATCCTTGTTCTTCACGTTTGTTTTCGGTTTTATTTCGACTTTCCCTCGTAACTTTTTATGTACTGCGAGTGCTCTTTTCCCGAAAACATTGGATGTCATAAAATTTCAATATGAAAAAATTACTTCTTTTTTGTCGTGTCAATTCCCAGTAGCTTGATAGTGAAATAAACAACCAGGGCAATGATAAAGAAGTCGATGGTCGTACTAATAAAATCCCCCCACAGAATCTCCACGTTCCGAATCATAAATTTTGCGTTCTTCAGATTTTCCGCATTCACCAATACCAACCCGATGAGCGGATTGATGATATCGGTCACGAGTGCCGTCACCATCTTGGCTACCGCACCGGCCAAGACGAACCCAACCGCCACCCCCACTACTCCTTGATTACGGATAAAATCCATAAACCCAGATACGTGTTCTTTGATATGCATACGAAAATATATTAACCGTTCCTTCCTTTTACAGTATAACATGAGGCGAAAGAACCCGTTCAAAGATCATTTATTCTGAAGCCTTCATCGGTACATCAAGAGCCAAGATAAAGGCACCTTTCTTCGCTTGTACGTTGATTTTTTCCGTATCCCATATGCCGATGGCATCTCTTTTTTCCAGTTGCTTGCCCTCTGCAATCATCCCTCCTTCAATCACAAAAAAGTAGACGCCATTCCCTCTTTTTTGCAGATCATACTCGATGCTCATATCGGTATCGAATCGCCCCAAAGAAAGAAATGCATCTTGATAGATGGGGAGATTTCCATTTTTCTCGCTTCCTTCCGGACCGACTATTTGATGAAAAGTATTTCTGAAAAGATGTGGGTTGAAAAGTTTCTGTGCATATCGCGGAGTAACACCCTTCACGCGTGTCAGTATCCAGATCTGAAGCAAAGAGATGCTCTCTGTTTCACTGGCATTGAATTCCGAATGCTCTACTCCCGTACCGGCACTCATCACCTGCACTTCGCCCGTCTCGATCGTTTCGACATTGCCCATACTGTCTTCGTGAGCGAGCGTACCCGAGAGAGGAATGGTGATAATTTCCATATCATTATGCGGATGTTTGCCAAAGCCTTCTCCCGAGGCGATTACATCATCATTGATCACACGAAGCACACCAAACCCCATTTTTTCAGGATTGTAATACGAAGCAAAACTAAAAGAATGATGGGTTTCTAACCATCCCTGTTTCGCATATCCCCGTTCACTCGCTTTGTGTAAAACAGTCTGCATATTACTTATTGCGCGCGACTTTCAGAGCCTCGCCCCACCAGTGGAGCTGAGTAAACAGAGCTTCAGCCTTACTCTCCGACTGTTCGTCTACAGGCTTTCCATTTTCATCAAAGGCCTGCCACACTGAAGGAATATAGAGCGCCTCGCGAATCGGTGCCATTTGCAGTTCTATTACCACCTGACGCAACTGTTCCACTGCTCGGCCACCGCCCAATCCTCCGCCATAACCGACAAAAGCTACCGGCTTATTCACCCACTCGTTGTAGAGAAAATCCATGGCATTCTTCAAAACAGCCGAGTAACCATGATTATATTCAGGTGCCACTATGATATAAGCATCTGCTTCTCCGATGGTAGCCGCCCATTTTTTGACCAAATCACCTTCGTATTCTCCAATCTTGGGGGCTTTGGCACTTGTAAAAAATGGTAGATTCCATTCTTTAAGATCCAGGAGTTCTACTTCCCAATCCTGGCGCTTCCTGGCAAGCTCATAGATAAAATGAGCCGGCTTGTCACCGAACCTCCCATCACGCGTGCTCCCCAAAATTATTTTTACTTTTAACATATATTTGTGCGCTAATGATTACTCTTGCATTCTATACATATACATACTATTATACAAGTACCTACATATTAGTAAGTATATATCTATGAAAAAAACTGTGGATCAGACGATGTGTCCCATCGAAAAAACTCTCCGTATGATCGTGGGAAAATGGAAAACCATCATCCTCTGGCATCTCGGCAGTGGCACCAAACGCTATGGTGAACTGAAAAAACTCATCCCGACTGTCAGCGAAAAAATGCTCATTCAGTCCTTGCGTGAATTGAAACGAGATGAGCTCATCGTACGAAAAGTGTATCCGGAAATTCCCCCGAAGGTAGAGTACACACTTTCCAGACGTGGCAAAAGCCTTTCTCCTCTCATCTGCAATTTGAATACTTGGGGCAAGAAGCATCTATAAGAAGGCTATCCTACTTGAGAAAAATTTCCTCACTCTTTTTGATGTCTTGCAAAAAAATGTTCCGGAGTTCCACCGCGAAATGCTGATTGGTACTCTGCACATTCAGTTCATAGTTGATCCAAAATGAGAGCCAATCAAAATTGCAACTCCCGAGAGATGCAAAGTGATCATCAATGACGATGGACTTGGCATGAAGGATTTCTCCGGTGTACAGGAAAATACGGACTCCCTGACGTAGCAATCTCTTGAAATACATCTTTGCGAGCATATCCGCGAGAAAAATGTCTGATTTTTTTGGAAGCAGAATACGCACGTCTACTCCTTTTTCATAAGCATAATAGAGCGCTCGACGGAATTCCGCATTCGGAGAGAAATAGGCGCTCGTGATGTAGATGTATTTCTTGGCCGATGTGATATGACGGAGGAAGGCACGATAGAGATCCTTGTCATAAAGATAAAAAGAATTTCCGGCAATGGAAAATTCAGCATCTGTATTTTTGGAAAGTACCTGTCCGACGGGATCCATCTTGTGAGATCTCTGCCACACCGTTTCGAAAGATCTCTCCAGCTCTCTCACGACTTTCCCGCGTATATAAACCGACGTATCGCGCCACAGACGAGCTTTCTCTGTGATGATAACACCGCCGATGTGCGCCTCTTTTCCGTCTACCAAGAGCAGTTTCCGATGGTCCCGGAGCAGAAGAGGGAACCACCGTTTCAAAGACGGCATAAAAATACCCCGATGAAATATCACTCTGACACCGCCCGCCTCCAGTTCTCGACGAAGCGCACTACGATAAAAACCGAAGCTTCCCACGGCATCAAAAAGCAACCGAACAACAACCCCTTCTTTGGCCTTTGTTAAAAAAAGATTCGCAAACGTTTGTTCGATGGTTCCCCCTCCGAAGATGTACTGCTCCAAATCAATAGATTCTTTCGCATTCCTGCACGACTCAAGCATCGACTCCCATGCCATCTCTGAGGTAGTGGAAAATTTCCAAGAATACGTTTCTCTCATATTTTTTGTATATCGTTTCAAAGCACCTCTCACAGAGAAGTATACAGCAAAAAGAAAAGAGCTCACACTCTGGAGTGCTTGCTCTTTCTTTCTCTATTCGCGTTGTTCACTCGAAGTGAAATACTAGCCGTTGAGAGAACCTTCTTTGAGTGAAAAGATCGATACTATCGCATACGCGGACTGCATTCGTGATTCGAACCAATGAGCTTCCTCTCCGCATTTTTATGACTCTCAATTCTGTGCTTTCGAGACTGGTCGTGGTAAATAAAAAGGCCACGACGGTGGTTACCGGCGTGGCTGTATAGATTTGGAGTTTATCTTGATTCCTCACTTCATGAGCCTCAAAGCTTTGATAAGGTAGGTTTCCGCCATACCCCAGTCAATTGGATCGAGGGCGTTTCCGCTCGGCCGAAGTTTTCCCTGAGCATCAATACTCAAATCAGAAAACTTTTTGGCGAGAGGTTCGACCAAATTGATACTATCAGGACCGAGGCCACCAGCAACAACAAGTCCGAGGTCAGGAAACCGATCCTTGATCGCCTGCGCGAATGGAATGAATCCAACGGCGTCCATATCGAGACCTCCTCCCATACTCTTGTCAAGAAGCACACGATGGATTACTCCCTCGTAATCCTCGAGTCGACGGATAACTTCCGTAGGATTATTGCCGGCGACTCCGATGGCGTTCTTACCAACTTGAAGGATCACCTCGATTTGCTTCCGCGATGCATGGATGCCACTTGCGACTTCATCTGGATCAGGCCAGACCATATCGAGCTGTACGGCATTAATGCCTGTACCTCCATAACTGATTGCCCGCGCCAGATCCTTGAAGAAGTTCGTATCATGATCGTAGTCCGCATAATGCAAACAGTTGTAAACATTGTCGGAACCGAAGATATCTGCGATTGTCTCTTTCGACGGGAAAACTTTTAACCACTTGGTCTCGATGTCATTCAAAGTTTTGAAACTCATCATGACGCCGATATGAAGCATGCGATGTGATTCCAAGGATTTGTGCTTATGGAACACTTCGAGCATTTTTTTCACCTGCTCGAAACTGGTGAAGTCGGTAATACCGACATACGGCTGTCTATTCATGATCTACTCCTTTTTGATTTCAAAGAACTAGATACCATACTATTCGTTTCGTCAATAAAAAGCAAGTATTTCAAAAATATAGAAAAATTTACGTGAAACAACCACAGTGAAAAATCTTTTTCTCACTTGTTGACCTTCTGAAATTAGCTTTTTGGAAGTTTCAATCTGAGGAGAGAGGACAATAGATTCGGTCACAAGTAAATTTCCTGACGGAAATTTCTCGCGACTCCCACCTCGCGGTATTTGCCTTGCCTTTCAGACAAACAAATACATCGCTCTGGTTTTCTCATCCCTCACGAAAGCCAAGCAGTTGGCTTTCTTCTCACCTCCATTCACTGCGTTCATTGAGGAGAGAGAGGGATTCGAACCCTCGATACCTTTCGGTATGCTCGCTTTCCAAGCGAGTACCTTCAACCGCTCGGCCATCTCTCCTTTCTGTGCAAAACAAGCTTCACACAAGAAATGTATCTTAGCGGATTTCCCGGATTCCGACAAGTCTCATCGTATCCTGATCCGGAGTACGTCCGTGGAAGACTACAACCTGATCACCGATCGAGAGTTTCGCATCTTTCTTCGTTTCTCGCATCAGGCAGTCGATGAATGTATCCAATTTCTGATTGTCTTCGAAAAGATACGGATCTATCCCCCACACCAAAGCGAGCTCATTGTACGTATTGCGATTGTTGGTCGCCACGAACATCTTGCTCTCCGGACGGAAATGAGAGAGTAAGCGTGCCGTATACCCGCTCATCGAGAGGAGCAGTATCGCTTTGGAATGAAAGCTCTTGGCGAGTTCATAGACGCTTCGAAGCATCGTCGCATACTCGCTATGGAAATTCAGATCAAGCGTCTGATACAGATCATCGAATGGCGACTCCTCCGTTTTTCCGATGATTTCCGCCATCATCGCCACCGTCTCTACCGGATATTTCCCCATCGCTGATTCTTCGGACAACATCACCGCATCAGCATGATCGATGACCGCATTGGATACATCGGATACCTCGGCTCGCGTCGGACGAGGATTCTCTGTCATACTCTTGAGCATCTGTGTCGCCACGATGACCGGTTTGGCAGCCCGCAGACTCTCGGCGATGATCTGTTTCTGGAGAATGGCCACTTCGCTCTCCGGCATTTCCACTCCGAGATCACCGCGCGCCACCATCACGGCATCGCTTGCCTTCACGATGGCCGTCAGGTTTTTGATGGCTTCTTTGCGTTCTATTTTGGAAACAAGTTTCGGAAAATATGTCTTCTCCGGAAACATTTCTTTCATCGTACTACGGACATCTTCCACGTCTTTGGCCGTACCGACAAATGAAAGTCCGACGAAATCCACTCCTTCCTCCACGACAAAACGCAGATCTTTCTTGTCCTTCGGAGAAAGGATGGAAAGGATCAGATGGGAATCAGGCAATATCACTCCTTTGCGATTCTTGATGATGCCGTCATTTTTCGCCTCGGCGATGACACAGTGCTCATTTTTTTCTTTCACGACAAGTTCTACGATACCGTCTTCAATGAGCACCGTATGATCGATATCCACTCCATCGATGATTCCTGTCATATCGAAAAGTACCGTTGGTATATCGATCGTCTCTAGTTGTTCTTTCCTGGCGATATCGCTCAATCGTACACGCGTACCTTTCTGTACGGCTATCGGTTCCTCTACTTCCGTGCGGATACGCGGTCCCTGCATATCGGCCAAGATACCGATCGGCGTATCAAGCTCGTGAGACAATTCCCGCACACGGTTGATGACGGCTTTGTGCCACGCATATTCACCGTGCGAAAAATTGAGACGGACGACATTCATCCCCGCCTCTACCATTTTATGCAGAACTTCTTTCGATTCCGATGCCGGTCCGATAGTCGCGACGATTTTTGTCTGTTTCATAGTATTGTGTTCTTTATTTCTTTCCTTCAGTATACCTCATATTGAATTTTTTAAGAAAAATTTGAGAAAAGAAAAAACGACTGGGAGTTTTTTTGAAGGATTTTCTTCATAAAACTTCACAGTCGTCGTTTGTTGCGAGCTTTGTCGCTTTTTTTATCGCACCACCGCTGGGCACGCTTGCACCCACCGAACCAGCGGTTGACCAGTGTACTGGTCATAGAGTGGCCGGCCATTCCGATCCACCACCCGTTGCTGAACCTGTTCACACC
>JAHFOO010000004.1 GCA_023261645.1 Candidatus Moraniibacteriota bacterium
AACCGATCTCGCTGTTGGTGCTTCTGGTTATTCTTCCGATACCGGTCGTGCTTACATCTTCTACAATGACGGATCTATTCCGACCGTAGCTAGTTCAGCTGATGTCACCATCACCGGCGAGACGGCGAGTGACTCCTTCGGCAAAGCTCTCACACCAGGCGATTTCAATGCTGATAGCAAGACAGATCTGGCTATTGGTGCTACTGGTTATTCTAGTTATACCGGCCGTGCCTACATCTTCACCACCGAAGCGTCGACAGCGATAGTTCCAAACACAACCACCACCCGAGGCACCGTGAAATTCCGCGGCACCGTCAATCTCCGCTAACCCACAAAAAACAGCGGAGAGACCGCTGTAAATTCGCTGTAAATATGCAATCAGTCGTGTCGATTTTTGGAGTGGTTTTTCCATCTATAGACAAGAAAATATTCCAATGAACCTGAAGTAAAACATTTAAGTTATATGGCATTACGAAAAACACCACTCGTTCCTGGAGAGTATTACCACGTGTATAATCGTGGGGTTGATAAACGGAAAATTTTTCATGATCGCTATGATGTCGATCGATTCTTTCGCAGTATAACCGCTTTCAATACTATCCACCCTGTTGGTAGTCTTCGCAACGCTGACCTCGAGCGAAAAAACAGCGGAGAGACCGCTGTAAAAGATGAACCATTGGTGGATATTATTGCTTATTGTTTGAATCCGAATCATTTTCATCTGTTACTTCGGGAAAAGGTAGAGGGTGGAGTGAGTGAGTTTATGAAGCGTCTCTCAGGCGGTTATGTGTGGTATTTCAACAATAAGCACAATCGTTCGGGGGTATTGTTCGAGGGACCTTTCAAATCTTCCCATATTGGTTCGAATACATATCTTCTTCATGCGAGTGCGTATGTCAATTTGAATTTTCGAGTCCATAGTTACAGTGAGCAGATCGTGAAACGTATCCATTCGAGTTGGGACGAATATACCGAAGACGATTTTTCTGGTAGTATTTGTCTGAAGGATTCTGTGCTGGGTCAGTTCAGGAATAGAGGAGAGTACAAAACATTTGCAGAGCAATCACTTCGGGGGAGTGTTGAAAGGAAAAGAATGATCAAGATGCTCCAGTTCGAAGAATGAATGAAAATACAGCGGAGAGACCGCTGTATGACCGCTGTAAAAGTGCCTGTTAAGATGGGTGTGTAAAAATTTTTATAGAATATGTCCGATTATTCCCTTACAAAAAGTAGAACGCTTCAGTGGATGATCATCATCCTTGTTCTGGTTGCCTTGGTAGGTGCTTATCGGTATTTCAGCGTGCGTGCCGCGACGAAAATCAACTCCTCCCAGAACGCTACGAATACGAATGGTCTCGTCGGCCAGTGGTCGTTCAATGGCGCGGATATGACAAACACCACGACGTACGCCACGTGGAATCCTTCCGATAAGGCAGCTTCATTCACGCTTTCCGGTGGTGACAAAATCGCTGCGCCGGATTCAAGTGGTACGCCGGGGAAAGTGAGGGCAACCATCGGCAAATCAAGCGGAAAATGGTACTGGGAATATGTCATAGTGTCATACGCGTCTGACGTGTACGTCGGTGTTGCCACGTCGGCAGCCTCAGTCGATACATACACCGGTGCGGAGGCAACGAGCTGGTCGATGCGAGGTGATACATTCGGTGTCGATAAGAATACCAATGGCACGCCTACCGCCTATGGTGGCACAGGCACTCTCTCTCCAGGGGATGTCATCGGTGTCGCGCTCGATATGAATGCGGGAACGATTGTCTTTTATATAAATAACACATCACAAGGAACAGCATTCACGGGATTGACAGGGACTCTGTATCCATCGGTCGGCGATAGCGGAACATTCAGTGCTCCGACCATTACCGCCAACTTCGGCGCAACCGCTTTCACCTACACGCCACCTGCAGGCTACAATGCAGGACTCTACACAAGCACTTTGAGCGGAGCCACCGATACTTCCGGCTCAGGCAATAACGGCACACTTGTGAATGGACCAACGACGACCATTGGCAAAGTCGGCCAAGCTCTCTCTTTCGATGGGACGAGTTATGTGGCACTTCCGAGTGCATCATTGTTAAGCTTAAGTTCTGCCACAAGCGAAAAGACCATTTCTGCTTGGATAAAAACGACGGCCAATGATGCCGCAATAGTATGTGGAAGAGATGGGGCTGG
Source organism: Candidatus Moraniibacteriota bacterium (assembly GCA_023261645.1). Taxonomy (GTDB): domain Bacteria; phylum Patescibacteriota; class Minisyncoccia; order Moranbacterales; family UBA1568; genus UBA1568. Next base: position 2,188 of record JAHFOO010000004.1, read on the forward strand.
GAGTTCTGTTTTCGACTTTTCTCTCGGCGAAAATGGTATTGCTAGTGTAGCTGGTACGCCTACGCTTCTTGTGAGAGATGATAGTGAAAGTGGCCTTACTTATATTCGAGGGGCAACAGCTATAAATGATGGAAAATGGCACCACGTTGTTGCTATGAGGAATTCATCAAAGAATCTCTACATCTATGTGGACGGTGTTCAGGTTGCTTCAGGAACCGATACGATGGCAACTGGACTGACTGTGACCGCAGCTAATTCCAGGATTGGAGATGAAGCATTGAATAGTAGTATAACAAATATGAATGGTTCCATCGATGAAGTCCGTATCTACAATCGTGCTCTGTCAGCAGGAGAGATCGCTTCTCTCTACAATTTCGGCGCCGGAGCCAAGGTGAACGCCTCGCAGAATTCCTCCAATACGAATGGCCTTGTCGGCCAGTGGTCTTTCAATGGTGCGGATATGACGGCGAACACCCAGGTTTTTGCCACCTTGAACCCAGCTGTCAAAGCGGCTTCGGTCACTTTATCGAATGGTAATTTGACTGCAGCCATCTCATCGACCGGACTGGTATTCAGCACGATTGGAAATAATAATAATCGCTATTGGGAGGCCAAAATCAATACCCTGGGAAGTGCTGCAATAGGCGTTGCTATGGGTAGTGTAGCAACGTCAGCTTCTCCGGGGAGTGTCGCCAACAGTGTCGGCCTGAGAGCCAATGGAGACATTTGGGTGAATGGGAGTCTCTTCTATAATATCGGGAGCGTATTGCACGTTAATGACGTTATCGGTATAGTCATGACAGGAAATGGAGTTTCTATGCGATTCCAAGTCAACGGAGTAGATCAGGGTGGCTTCGGCGGTAACATTACACTTGGCACCTACTTCGCTGCTGTCGGGTCTTCCGGTGGAGCGACCAATCTGACCGCCAACTTCGGTGCAACTCCTTTTGTTTATCCATATTATTCTTATTCATCAACATATGAAGCAGGATTGTACACTGGTACTCCCAGTGGTGCTACTGATACCTCCGGCTCGAGCAATAATGGAACTTTGACAAGCACCACTCCTATTCTCGGCAAAGTCGGCCAAGCTCTCTCTTTCGATGGAAGTGCCAGTTCTGTTTCTGTTCCTGATGCCACTTCTCTCAAACCCACCTCTGCCATCTCCTATGGTGGCTGGGTATATGTTCCTTCCACTCCGGGGGGACTGAAAACCATCATAGAAAAAGGCACCGCTACCACAGCTGGCTATGGACTCTATGTCACCTCCGATCCGAAAGTGTGCTTCGTCATCAAAACAGCCGGAGGCACGGAAACCAACGCCGGACCGGCTCTCACCACGGGATCCTGGCATCACATTATGGTGACTTATGATTCTTCGACACCTTTGCTCTATATCGATGGGGCATCCCAATCACTGGCATCCGGAACAGGCTGTACCGCTTCCACCAATACCGGATCGATCACCCAAGATACGAGTACCCTCACCTTCGGTTCGCGTCAAGGAACTTCGCAATTCTTCGCCGGGAAGGAAGACGAGATACGTATCTACAATCGTGCTCTCTCAGCCGGAGAAGTGACAAGTCTCTACAATATGGGAGTCGGGACGAAGCTCACCCCATAAGATATCATTCAGTCGAATCTTGAGTTTGGAGGAGAGTCAATATCGTCAAAATCCCTTCAGTCTCGATAAACTCTTGTGAAAAACAGCGGAGAGACCGCTGTAATTAATGGGTCATTGGTAGATAATTAAAGGGTTGACAGGAGTATTTTTATCCACTTTTAAAAAATGCGGATATGCTCTATACTGAACCAGTAATCAAAATCCATTTTTTAAACAGGATAATGTATGCAATCTGAAAAACCATCGTTCGCGCGTTTTGGAGGAAGTATCAATCTTACAGGTGCCGGAAATACTGTGTCGCAGAGTCCGCAGGTATCGCCGTCGAGTGTGGTAACGCCATCTGAAAAACCATCGTCCAAGACTGCAACGCTGTTCGACGGGATTATTTCTGTCGTTCTTGTAGCCCTCTTCTTTGGTCTGCCACTCTTCTTTACCGGATCGACATTTCAGGGTATCGCTTTCGAGAAACAGTTGTACTTTTATTTTTGGTTGCTTATCGGTATCGTCGCATGGTCATCGAAAGGTGTAATAACGGGAGAACTCCGTATCAGACGAACACCACTCGATATTCCAATAGCATTGTTCTGGTTGTTCTATGTTGCGACAGCGGTTTTCTCTGTCGATCGCTGGCACAGTTTCTGGGGATTTTTTGGTGATCCATCCCGTGGTGTCATCTCTGTGACAGCATTTATTCTGGCATACTATCTCCTCCTTAGTCATTTCACGGCCAAGCGTTTCTATCTTATGTTCTGGTCATTTCTCCTCTCCGGTTTCCTTGTGGCTATCTGGAGTTTTTTGGTTCTGATGAAAATACCTTTTCTTCCTGCCAGCTGGGAGAGACACGCGCCGATCAGTCTTCTTGGTACCGTTTCGAACTTGGGTATATTCCTCGGCATTTTGGTACCTCTTTTTCTCACAGGGGTTTTCGTTCTGTGGCAAAATGAACACATCAAGAAAGCACACCGCTTGATACTGACGACACTGCTTCTCATCGGTATTGTGTTGACACTGTTTTCACTTTTGGCTCTGTATGCGTTCGTCTCTTGGATTGTGGTATTAGGCGGACTCAGCCTCTTCTTGGTATACATCCTCGCGCAGATCGTGCGACCGAAAGAACAATGGGTGTGGCTACCGATGGTTGTTTTTGTCGTCGTCCTGGCATTCCTTATGATCGGGAATTATGGTTCGGGATTGGTGAGGACGACACTTCCGGTAGAAGTCACTCCCAATGCGACACTTTCCTGGCAGATCGCCAAGGACACTGTCAAGGAGCATTTCTTCGCCGGTGTCGGTGCGGCTGATTATGGATATGCATTTTCGATGTTCCGTTCAGAGGGATATAATTTGAATGCACTCTACACACTTCGTTTTTATCAGGGGACAGGATTGTTCTTCGAAGCCCTTCCGACGATCGGTGTCGTAGGGACGGTGCTTTTCCTCGTACTGTGGCTTTCTTTTATTTCAGTCGGCCTCTATCTCTTGTCATATGAGAAAAACCGGAACAAAATTTATTCTCTCGGACTGTGGTCTGTAGCACTGATGCTGTTCCTCGCAAGTTTCGTATCCGCGGTGAGTGGATCGCTCCTCGTCATAGGGACACTCTTGGCGACGCTGGCTCTCGGGACAGTGCTCTGGGAAAGCGGTTCTGAAGAACGGTACCTCAATCTATCACTCAAGGCGGCGCCAAAATTCGCCTTGGCACTCGCATTTATCTTTATGGTGGTGTCGGCCGGCGTTGCCTTCGTGTTTGTGTTTATGGGAAAGGTGTTTGTTGCGGATGTGAAAGCTGGTAAGGCCGTCAGTCTTTCAGCAGTGAATCCGAGCAAAGATTCGATAGATTTGCTCGCAAGTGCTATCAATATCTATCCGCAGGAAGGCCGTTATTACACTCGTTTGGCTCAAGGATATATGGCTTTGGCAAATCTTGAAGCAGGTAAACCTGTAGAAGAAAGAAATGTTGATACGATAGCTGCTTATGTCCGTGAGGCGATCAGAGTCGGAGAACAAGGAAAACAAATTATGCCAAATGATGTTATGCAGGTGGAGTCTCTGGGCCTCATTTATGAGAATGCTAGTCTCTATGCGAGCGATGCACTTCCGAGAGCGGCAGATTTGTACACGCGTGCCTTGGAACTTGAACCGACCAATCCTCTTTATTCAGTGAAGCTCGGTCAGATCAAGAAACTCGCCGCCGATGGAAAACCTGAAGGTGCAGAGCGTGATGGTTTGTACAAGGAAGCCAAAGATCTCTTTCAGAAAGCTATCGATCAGAAACAAGATCTTGCCGTGGCGTACTACAATCTCGCTATCGTAGAATCTCATCTGAAGAATTTGGACGGGGCGGTGGAGAAGGCCAAGCAGGCATTGGCTTTCGACCGAAGCAATATGAATTACGCATACAACCTCGGCATCCTGTATCAGTTGAGGGATAATGATGGAGACAAGGAACTTGCAGAAAAACTCTTCAAAGATATTTTGGCAAGCAATGAAAAGCTTATCGATGTCCGTCTCAGTCTCGGGTTGCTCTATGAGGGGATGGGTAAGAAAGACACCGCTATCGAACAATACAATAAGATATTGGGATTTCTGCCCGATGACGGAAGTGATAGTGTGAACAAAACACGCGATCAGATCAAGAAGCTTATCGACAATGTCAAAAGTGGTGTAGGAAATCTCACCAAGAAAACAGCTCCTGTTTCAGCGGAGGTAGCACCGGTCGCTTTACCGACGCAAACCCCGACTCTCGAGTCACCGGTCGCCCCTATCGGAGCACCGATTCCTGGTGCCGGACAGTAGCCAGAAAAGAGAGTGTAAAAGACCTCCTATTTGCGAGGTCTTTTGCTTCTTTTGAGGGACATCTTTGTCTTGTATGAGGACTCACAAATGACGTAACAAGGTATGATGCACGCGGACTTGACAAGCTTTTGGATACTCTGTAAGATGGATAGTACGAATTGAGAAAGTGCTTCGGAGTACTTTTTTCTTTTCCAGGGTGTTTTTTTATTGTCTAGAGAAGTGAGTGAAGAGAAAATTTATTTTCACTTCCGAACGATTGACGACATCAAGGAGTCCTACTCCTTATTACCGATAATATTGTCAAAGAGTACCAAAGAAATTCTGAAGAAATGTTTGTTACTCTTTTCTTTTTTGTGAAAAGAGCGATACACATTTCCGCAGAAGTGCCTTAACAATTTATGTCTTTTTCAAAGGGGTCACCGATTGCCTGGCAGCGGAAAGCAATCCGATTTTTTTGAGATAGTCTAAATAATGTATGTATACCTGCGCACTTTTTATCCAAAGTGCAAGGTAGAAAAGGTCAAGCAAATTCAACGTAGAAAAAACAGTGCGTCGAATGCGCAAACATTCTTCACTGTTAACCGATTGTCCGTGAGAATTTTCTCTTCTGAGAGAATTTTTGCGGACAAGAGAAAAAAGAAGGTTACTTAACGCATGGTGTGGATGCCTTGACTGAAGCAAGCGATGAAGGACGTAGGAGGCTGCGATAAGCCTCGGGGAGCTGTCAACCAAGCTTTGATCCGGGGATTTCCGAATGGGGCAACCCTTCCACTTTTTAGTGGAAAACCGTATCTGAATTCATAGGATACGGTAGCGCACCCTGGGAATTGAAACATCTTAGTACCAGGAGGAAAAGAAATTAATAAAGATTCCGTAAGTAGTGGCGAGCGAACGCGGAATAGCCTAAACCACCGAGCTTGCTCGTGTGGGGTTGCAGGGCTTGTAGACTCGATTGATCGGGGTCGTCGTATTTCTGTTAGCAAAATGTTCTGGAAAGAACAACCAAAGAGGGTAATAGTCCCGTATGTGAAAACGAGAATACCACGATGTACAAGTACCTAAGTAGGGCGGGGCCGGAGAAACCCCGTTTGAATCTGGGAGCACTAACTTCCAAGGCTAAATATTGCTTCAGATCGATAGTGAACTAGTACCGTGAGGGAAAGGTGAAAAGCATCCCGATAAGGGAGATGAAATAGAACTGAAACTCCATGCTAACGAAGAGTCGGAGCCTTGTTCAATCAGGGTGACGGCGTGCTTTTTGCAGCACGATCCAACGAGTTAATTTTACGCGGCTGTCTAAGGGATGATGAGTTCCGGAGACATAGTGAAAGCGAGCCTGAATAGGGCGAAATAAGAGTCGCGTGGATTAGACCCGAAGCCAGACGAGCTACATATGAGCAGGGTGAAGCGTGGGTAAAACCACGTGGAGGCCCGCACCCACTTGCTGTGCAACTCAAGGGGATGACTTGTGTGTAGGGGAGAAATTCCAATCGAGTTTGGCAATAGCTGGTTCTCTCTGAAATAGCTTGAGGGCTAGCGTCTTGTAAATTGTACCCGAGGGGTAGAGCTACTGGATGAGAATTCGCGGCTTGCCGTAGGATTTTCAACCAAACTCCGAATACTCGCGGTATTTACCAAGGCAGTCAGTACTCCGGGGCTAAGCTCGGAGCACAAAAGGGAAAAAGCCCAGATCGTCAGCTAAGGTCCCAAAATCTGTATTAAGTGGGAAAGGAAGTGAAAACTCTTAGACACTTAGGAGGTTGGCTTAGAAGCAGCAATCCTTTAAAGAGTGCGTAATAGCTCACTAATCTAGAGTTTTCGCGCCGACAATGTAACGGGGCTAAAATACAGTACCGAAGCTACGGACTGTATCGCAAGATACAGTGGTAAGAGAGCGTTCCGTATGCGCTGAAGCAGAAGGGTGACCGACTGTGGAGCGTACGGAAGTGAGAATGTTGGAATGAGTAACCGCAATGAGGGTGAGAGCCCCTCACATCGAAAGTCTGAGGTTTCCTGGGCCATGGTGATCATCCCAGGGTTAGTCGGTCCTAAGGCCAGGCTGAAAAGCGTAGTCGATGGACATCAGGTTAATATTCCTGAACTATTTGTATATTCGAGGGAGAGACGCATCTCTGTACCTCTTGCCCCTTATTGGATTGGGGTTTGGTCTTCGAGGACGTCGTACAGGCAAATCCGTACGGCACTAGTCCAATGGAGATTGACGAAGTTTCACCACGGTGAGATGAAGGAGAGGGAGCGGGGTGCCAGGAAAATCTTCTAAGGTTCGTATACAAATATCCGTACCGCAAACCGACACAGGTAGACTGGGCGAGTAGCCTAAGATGAACGGGAGAGAATTCGTTAAGGAACTCGGCAAAAAAGCTAGACGTAAGTTCGCAATATGTCTTGCCAACCGCTGAGGTTGGCCGCAGCAAAAGTTTTCCAAGCAACTGTTTATCAAAAACACAAGTCTCTGCAAACCCGCAAGGGGAAGTATAGGGGCTGACACCTGACCAGTGCTGGAACGTTAACGGGAGCGGTGCAAGCCAATCCCCGAAGCGCCAGTGAACGTCGGCGATAACTATAATCGTCCTAAGGTTTCGAAACGCTCGCAAGAGAGTTTCGAAAGGACTGGGACGATTGTAGGAAGTGTGATAAATAGAAAAGAAGAGCTGCTTCGTTCTGTAGTAATATAGAACAGGTCCTAAAAAAATACATGGCCATATGCTGGAAATCTGCTTTGCAGACAATCAGCAGGAAAGATCCTACTTGGTAGGAAATCCTCAGAGACTATATGCCATGCTCCTATAATAAAATATAGGATGAAGATAGAGTCCTTCGCCGAAAAGGAGCGAAAAGCGAAATTCCTTGTCAGGTAAATTGTCAGAATTGCCTGAATATCGTGGTAACATGATATAAGTAACCCGGCTTATAACGGTGGAGCCTAACACTTGTTGAAACAAGTTATGGTAATACCGTGGGAAGTCCCCTGAGAGACATTCGAAGGGTGACCCCGTAACGACTGATGCGAAAGCAGAGGCCCCCGCCTATTGCGCGGAGGCAACACGCCGGCTCTTATCTAACCCAAAAGAAACATATGGATTTTGCCTCTTACATTTCCGGTTTTGTAGATGGTGAAGGATGCTTTAGTGTATCTTTTACTCTTCGTGCAAAACTGAAGACAGGAATAGAGGTTCGACCGAGTTTTTCGATCGGACAGAATAAGCGCAGTCTGAAGCTGTTACAAGAAATAGAACAGTTTTTCCGATGCGGGAGTATACGCTTTTCGTCACGTGATAATTGCTATAAGTATGAAACACGCGATATAAGCGAGCTCATGCGGAAAATTATTCCGCATTTCGAAAAATTCCCTCTTCAGTCAGATAAAGCGAGAGATTTCAAAATTTTTCGTGATATATGCAAAGAGATATCTACTGCAAAACATCTCAATCCAGAGCATTTGAGACAGATTATTCATCTGGCTTATCAAATGAATGGGTCGGGAAAGAGGAAATATCCGGAAGCAGAACTCCTACGTGTTCTGGATAAGATGAAGATATAGTCTAATGAAGCGTGAAAACGTGAGATAATATAAATGAAGTTCTGACGCGCATGAAAGGTGTAATGACTTGGAAACTGTCTCAACGAACATCCCGGTGAAATTGCAATGACGGTAAAGATGCCGTCGACCTACAGCTAGACGAAAAGACCCCATGGAGCTTTACTATAACTTGGTATTGACTTAAAGTTTTTGCTGCCGAGCATAGGTGGGAGACTATGAAGCACCCCTTCTGGGGGGTGTGGAGTCATCACTGGAATACCACTCTGCAGAGATTTTAATTCTAACCCACGGCCGTAATCCGGTCGGGGGACAGTGCCTGGTGGGTAGTTTGACTGGGGCGGTCGCCTCCTAAAGTGCAACGGAGGCGTTTACAAAGGTTCTCTAGGTCCGGATGGAAATCGGACCGATAGCGCAAAAGCATAAGAGAGCTTTACTGAAAGACCGATCAGTCGATCAGTTACGAAAGTAGAATTTAGTGAACCGACCATTACTCGTAGGAGTGTGGAAGATCATCAGATAAAAGTTACCCTGGGGATAACAGGCTGATCTTGCCCAAGAGTCCATATCGACGGCAAGGTTTGGCACCTCGATGTCGGCTCATCACATCCTGGGGGTGGAGAAGCTCCCAAGGGTTTGGCTGTTCGCCAATTAAAGTGGTACGTGAGCTGGGTTCAAACCGTCGTGAGACAGGTTGGTTTCCTATCTGCTGTAGGCGTGTGTTGCTTGAGAGAACTCTTTCCTAGTACGAGAGGACCGGAAAGAACGAACCTCTGGTGTATCTGCTGTTCCGCCAGGAGCATCGCAGAGTAGCTACGTTCGGGTAGGATAACCGCTGAAAGCATCTAAGCGGGAAGCCAAGCTCAAGATAAGGCAACAGTATCAGTTTACTGATACAAGATTTCCTAGAAGATTACTAGGTTGATAGGCTGCAGATGTAAGTCCCGAGAGGGATTCAGTCAAGCAGTACTAATAAATTTATTCAACTTTCTTTTTTCTAATCTTGTTTTATTCTCGCAAGAGAGTAAAGTGAGTTACGGTTAGCAGTGAAGAGTGCTTGAAAATGGGGACACAACAACATTATAAATTAGACGACAATTTGGAGGCCCGCCTGCAACGCTATGCGTAGCATTGCGGGCAGGGGAATCCAATACATTTTTGAGAGCAGAGTATCCGGTGCTTCTAGCGAAGTGGAAACACCTGATTCCATACCGAACTCAGCAGTTAAGCACTTCAGCACCGATGGTAGCCTTCAGTGGCAAGAGTAGGACAGTGCCGGGTACTCTGAACTCAAAAATGTAACGGGGCAGGCTCAGCAGTTAAGCACTTCAGCACCGATGGTAGCCTTCAGTGGCAAGAGTAGGACAGTGCCGGGAACATTCCTCTTCAAAATTTTTCAAAAATTACAAAATACAATCTGAACAAGGTTGTTTTTTTGTTCTTGTTTTTGAGAAATGGAAAAATTTTTTGATCACAAGCAATCTTCCTGGGAGCCATTCATTCACCCAGCGGTGAATTTCTCTTATGGACTTTTTTCGATCCGTCGAAACGACGGCACCGTGCTCGAAAAAACTTCAACTCTCCCAGAAAGATTCTTGCGACAAAAAATTTCAGCAGAGACAAAAGATTGCTTTTGCTTAGAAAATACACTGACTCAATAGCGAGACAGAAGTATGCTATAATAGAAATAATATACCCGCTGATAGAGGTGGGATTGATAAATTTTTCTACAACTATGTCTCGACAAATGAAGCAGATTTTCGTCGTATGCGTGTATCTTATTCTCGCAACGCTTCTCGGTGTGATGGTGTATTATGCCTTTATCAAAGCTCCGGCGACCTGTTTTGATGGAAAGCAGAATCAGAATGAACAGGGAATGGATTGTGGCGGAGTGTGCTCTCTCGCGTGCAAAGAAATCGTGACCGGCGATGAGATACAATTCCAGGAAACGGCATTCATTCGGAGCAGTGAGAATCGGTACGATGTCATAGGGAAGATTCACAATCCGAACAGTGAAGTCGGAGCGACTTCATTCACGTATACAGCATCGCTTTTGGACAGTGCCGGGAAGATACTGGTGACACATTCAGGTACCGGATACATTTTACCATTGGAAACGAAATATATTCTTGATCTCAATTTGGATACACCTGTCGTTCCCGCTACTGTTTCTATTCATCTGAGTGATGTACAGTGGGTACGTTTTTCAGGATATCAGGAGAAACCGGCCGTGAGCATCTATCAGAAGCGTTATAATGAGATTTCTTCCGGTACCGGCTTCAGCGAAGCGTTCGGACTTCTTTCCAATGAGAGCCCGTATGATTTTCGATCGCTTACTGTGCAGGTTATCTTGCGTGATAGTGCGGGGAAACCACTCGCCCTCAATTCGACTGAGATGAACACCGTGCGTTCTCATGAAAATCGCGATTTCCGTTTGGTGTGGCCGAGCGTCTTCCCTGGAGCAGTGGAAAATGTCGAGATGGTCGTAGATGCGGATGTCTATCATTCTGAGAATTTCATTCAGCAGTATTTTCCTGGAGGGAAATTTCAGGATATCACTCCGGCACGGGGGTATTAGAAAAATAAAAAATATATTTTTGAAAGTGGTGCTCGGAGAATTTTCTAATTTTCAAGGACTGTGTTTCGATTTTTTTTCAAATTTGATTCCGTATTGGTTGCGGTGACACTGCTTCTTCTGGGAGTGAGTCTGCTTACTCTGTACAGTTTGTCGGTCGCTTCAGGAACGGATTATTTTCTGAAACAGACTATTTTTGCTACGCTCGGTCTGATGAGTATGTTTTTGGTGGGTTTCTTGGATTATCGACATATACAGAAATATAGTACAGCACTTTACTTTTTGACGATTTTTATCCTTTCTCTTGTGCTCATATTTGGTACGACGGTTCGTGGTACGGCAGGCTGGCTTTCTTTCGGTATATTTCAGATACAGCCGGTCGAGATTGCAAAAGTGACATTGGTCATATTCTTGGCCAGTTTCATTTCCAAGAAAAAATCAGAATTGGGTGAATGGACCCGGGTTATCGCATCACTTGTCCTCTCTGCTGTACTTATTTTTTTGGTTTTGAAACAGCCGGATTTGGGCTCGAGCTTGGTACTCGTCGCTATCTGGATCGGGATGATTCTGGCTTCCGGTTTACGGATGAAACATCTTCTTGTCTTGTCTCTCCTCGGCGCGACGCTTCTTTTCGGGAGCTGGTTTACGCTGGAGGGGTATCAGAAAGATCGTATCAATACATTCATTCATCCGGAATCTGATCCGCGTGGCAGTGGTTACAATGTCCTTCAGGCAATCGTGGCTGTGGGTTCTGGCGGGGTCTCTGGGAAGGGTATCGGGCATGGGTCGCAGTCACAGCTCAATTTTCTTCCTGAAAAGCACACAGATTTTATCTTTGCTGTTATTGCCGAAGAACTCGGCCTTGTAGGAGCGTTCTTCGTGATAGGTCTGTATCTCATTCTCTTGTATCGTGTCAAACGGATCGGTGATACAGCGAGCGACAACTTTGGATATTTGGTAGCTGTTGGGATAGTGGTGATGCTGTTTTCTCAAATCGTCATCAATATCGGAATGAATATCGGGCTACTTCCGGTGACAGGACTGCCGGCCCCGCTCCTCAGTTATGGAGGGAGTTCTCTCCTTTCCACACTCTTTTCCATCGGACTTCTTTTGAATATATATCACAGGAAAAAAGGCAACGAAGATTTCCGTATTTCTCTCGAAAAAGAGACTATTGACTAAAATATTTAGTGTGTTCTTATATTTTTTCTCGATTGACGGAGACCGATCTTTTTGCTAGAATAAAAAGGTTTTAAAAGTATCTCTGCCTGTCATCCCTACGGCAGATAAACCGGTAGGCAGGTTTTTTCTCTACTATTATATCAACTCTATGAGAGCTCTTCTTATCGCTCAAGCTGTTGTCGCTATATTCCTTACCGTATCCATCCTTCTTCAGAATCGGGGATCTGGACTCGGAGGCGTTTTTGGTGGTGATTTTGGTGGCTATTACACCAAACGCGGTATGGAAAAGTTTCTCTTGTATGCTTCGGTATTGTTTGCTTTTATTTTTTTCGTCCTCGCTATTGTCAATGTTCGATTGGCGCTTAATTCTTAAAATACGCGTATTCGTATCTTAGAATCCATTGCTATTTTGAAAAAGCTGAATTGGACGCGTTTATTCCAGGCTTTGAAAATGAGAGACAAAATTGTTGTTTCTTTTTTTGCTGTGGCCGGAACAGTTGCACTTCTTTTTTGGCTGGGTGCTTTGTATGTGGTTTCTACGAAAGCGGTTCCGAAAGCCGGCGGGGAGTATACTGAAGGAGTGGCCGGACAACCGCGCTATGTCAATCCTATTCTCTCACAAACGAGTGAGGCGGATGCCGATTTGGTAGAGCTCATTTATAGCGGACTGTTCAGTTATGATGCTTCCGGCAATCTCGTGAAGCGTTTGGCAGCGGATTACAATATTTCGGAAGATGGAAAAATCTACACAGTAACTCTGCGTCCTGGAACCAAATGGCATGATGGAGAGGAATTGACTGCAGACGATGTCTTGTATACCGTCCAAGCCATTCAGAATCCGGCCTACAAAAGCCCTCTGCGTTCAAGTTGGCAATCTGTCGACGCTGTAGCAGTCGATCGTTATACGGTGACATTTTCGCTACAGAAACCATACTTCGGATTTTTGGAAAACCTGACTGTCGGTATTCTGCCGAAACATATCTGGGAAAACATCGCTCCGGAGAACTTTTTCTTGGCTGATTATAACCTGGCCCCTATCGGTAGTGGTCCCTACAGCTTCTTCAAATCTGAGAAAGACTCGAGCGGTAATATGCTTTCGTATGAACTGCGTGCATGGAATAATTATTTCGACGGAGCGCCTTTCATTTCAAAAGTCATCTTTCATTTCTATCCTGATGAAACCGCTCTCATCGACGCATACAACAGGAAGGAAGTGCTTGGAATCGATTCTGTTATGCCGGAAAACCTACCCAAACTCGAAGAACGCAAGAGTACGCATATTTATGCCATCAATATCCCGCGCATCTTCTCTGTTTTCTTCAATGTGACCAAAAATATTCCTCTTGCGAGTGACGAAGTGCGTGAGGCTTTGAATTACGCCACCGATCGGGAAGCAATCATCCAAGAAGTGCTTTCAGGCAAAGGACAACCTGCTTTTGGAGCCTTCCTTCCTTTTATGACGGGATATGATGCGAGTGTGATTATGCCGTCTTTCGATAAAAATAAAGCGAACGAGATTCTCGATGCACACGGATGGGTACGTGGAGAAGATGGCGTGCGCGTCAAGGGAGGCGTGGTTTTGGAAATGACGCTGACTGTGCCAGATTGGCCGGAACTCAGTCGCACAGCCGATCTGCTCAAGACACAGTGGGAACAGATAGGTGCGCGGATAACAGTGAATGTCGTCGGGGCTTCGGATCTCCAGCAGAACATCATCCGTCCACGTGAATATCAGGCACTTCTTTTCGGCGAAGCGGCAATGCTCGATTCCGACCCGTATTCTTTTTGGCATTCGAGCCAGAAGCGTGATCCGGGATTGAATCTCGCTTTGTTCGATAATAAGGGTGCGGACGATATTCTTGCATCGCTTCGTGAAGAGTTGGACAAAGAGAAACAGAAAGAACAATACAGAGCTTTTCAAGAAATACTGACCAAAGAAAATCCGGCTGTTTTTCTCTATACTCCGACCTATTTGTATGTCGTGAGCAGTACCATCAAAGGAATCGACATACAGAACATCGATACTGCTCATTCTCGTTTGAGTAATATCAAGGATTGGTATATCGATACGAAGAGGATAAAGAAGTAGAACTTCTTTAAATTCCTAATTCCTAATGTCTAATACCTAATAAAAATTCTAACCTCAAATTTTGAAATTAAGAAATTGGACATTTTATTGGAAATTAGAAATTAGATATTAGAAATTTTTTCATTGTAGAGAATAAAGTAATATAATAAGAAATATAAAGAATATGGAACCCTCTTCTGTACTCAATCCCTTAGATACATTCAATTTTCGTCAGATGATTATCGATAGTCCCGATCAATTCCGTGTTGGTTTCGAGATTGCCAAGGGTGTCCATATTCCAGGGTCTTTCAAATCAGTGATGATATCGGGTATGGGAGGATCGGCGCTTCCTGGCAATATCTTCCGTATCTATCTCAATGATCTTTTTCGCAAAGACGCCGGAGACGAACAACCGCTCGCCATTTATCAGAATCGTTCCTATACTCTTCCTCCGGAAGCTTTCGATAATTGTCTCAATTTCATTTGTTCTTATTCCGGCAATACGGAAGAAACCATCGCCTCTTTCGAGATGGCATTGGAGCATCATCTTCCCTGCATCGGACTTTCAAGCGGAGGGAAAGTGGAAGAGATCTGTCTGGCGAATGATATTCCTCATATCAAATTGCCCGTTCCTTTTCCTGGTTTTCAGCCTCGTGTGGGTACCGGTTATTTCTTTGGATCGATGTTCCAGATACTCATCAATCTCGGCTTGGTCCGCGATACCACGGAAGAATTGCTTGCGGAAGCTGAGAAGATAAGACAATCATTGCCAGATTTGGAGGAACAAGGAAAATTGTTATCGAAGAAACTCGTCGGCAAGACTCCTGTTATTTATGCTGACACCAAATACAAATCAGTCGCTATGGTGTGGAAGATAAAGTTCAATGAGAATGCCAAGACCCCGGCTTTCTGGAATTTTTTCCCAGAATTGAATCACAATGAGATGGTGGGGTGGACATTGCCTCAAGGGAAGTTTATGATTCTGATGCTTCGTGACAATGATACTCATCCGAGAATTCTGAAACGTCTCGAAGTGACAGCGGAGCTACTCCGTGGCAAAGGCATCGAAGTGGAGGCGATCGATATGGTAGGCACGAGTGTCTTTGAAAAGATATTCGGGACTATCCTCATCGCAGATTTTGCTTCATATTACTTGGCGCTGGAATATGGACAGAACCCGACACCGGTGGATATGGTGGAAGATTTGAAAGAACGTTTAGTTGCTTAAACCCGATAGTGAAACTTCGAAAGTATTGGTCTAGTAATAGCATGAAGGGTTTTGTAATGTTGGTTTGACTGAGATAGAATATAATTTTTTTAAGAAACTTCGTTTATTCGAAGTTCTACTACCGGGTATGTATAGCGTTATTCTGTGCGGTGGGTCAGGGACACGATTGTGGCCGATGAGTCGAAAAAATTTTCCGAAACAGTTTTTGAAACTCTATGGAGACACGTCTCTTTTGCAGGAGACATACCTTCGTATTCGAGAACTTCTTCCATCGACACATATTTTCTTCGTCACGAACAGAGAGAATTCCCGCAATGTTTCAGAACAGATCCGTGATATTGAGAAAGATTTCAAGGAGGAACAGATTATCATCGAACCGGCAGCACGCAATACCGCACCGGCCATTGCTCTTGCGATGAAATACTTGACTGAAAGGGTCGGAATAGATGCAGGAGAATCTGTACTTTTTCTTCCATCCGATCATTATATCGGGAACAAGAATGTGTATCTGAAGACGATAGAGCGGGCCCTTAGTGCCAAAGAGGATCGCATCGGAACAATCGGTATCGTACCGACAAAGGCCGAGACAGGGTATGGATATATCCGCAAGGGAGGAAAGGAATCCAATGACTCTTTCTCCGTACTCGAATTCAAAGAGAAGCCAGATAGGGCGACCGCAGAAAAATATCTCGCTTCGGGAGAATATCTCTGGAATTCCGGTATGTATTTTTTCAATGCACGGACGTTCTTCCAGGAACTGAGAGCGTATGCGCCGGAAATAGCTTCTTTCTTCGAAGATGATTTCGCAACGATCTTGACCAAGTATGCTTCTGCTCCGGCCGTATCCATCGATTATGCCGTATCGGAGAAATCGAAGCGTGTCGTCGTCTTTGCAGGGGATTTCGGTTGGAGTGATATCGGATCATTTGATAGCCTGGCAGATATTATCGGACACAATCCGGCCGCGAGACACATCGGTATCGATTCGAAGAACGTGTATACGTACAGTACGGAAAATCGTCTGATAGCGACTATCGGCGTGGAGGATTTGATTGTCGTGGAGACCAAGGGCAGTATCCTCATTTGCAAGCGCGGACATGCCGAAGATGTCAAAAAAGTAGTGGAAAAATTGAAAGAGAATGAAGAAAAAGAGCTTTAAACAAAGCATATATCCGTATCATTATTGACAGAGGCTAAAAGGTGTGCTAAAATAAGTAATCGAGAAACTTGGGTCGATTGACTCTTGTTTTGAAAAGCCTTCTTCATTTTTGAACAGATCTTTCCCTGTTAGAAACAAAAGGGATTCTTTTTGTAGAAGTCGATAAAAAATCCTTCGTAGTGTAAACGAAGTATGGCCGAGATGGCGGAATTTCTACCTGTCGGTAGACAGGCCTGCTGCCGGCAGGCAGGGGTAGACGCATAGTAAAGAAACAAGATAGTATGTGGTATGAAATGTTTTGTATATGCTTTGAAAAGTGATGTGGATGGCAGTTTGTATATAGGGATGTCATCCGATGTTTCAAAAAGATTGAAACAGCATAATAGTGGTATGACTTCCTCAAACCGTCATCGTACTCCATTTAAATTATTTTATAGTAAAGAATTTGAAACTACGGTAGAAGCAAGAAAATATGAGAAATATTTGAAATCAGGTATAGGAAGAGAGTTTTTAAAGAATTTACGAGATCAAAAGTCTCATTAATTGAAAGCCCTGGTGGCGGAATTGGTAGACGCACTAGCTTCAGGTGCTAGCGTGAGCAATCACATGGGAGTTCGAGTCTCCCCTAGGGCACAACGTAATATAATTTTCCCTTGATAAAAAGAGAGGAGATTCATCTTTCGTGTAATTCATTCTTGCTCTGGATAACAAAACACCGAGGTAAGAAAACTAATCAATCTTGCGAATATGCCTCTGCTCTGGTTTCATTATGAAACGTATGTGACGAGAGGCGGTTCGGAGAATAAGTAAACAGTATGCAAACGAACAATTCGTTTCAGAAGAACCAAAATGCGAGCAGGCCAGCATCGAATAGACCGAGTCTAGACGAACCTCGTAACACTTTTGGTAGTGGGAATCAAAGTGCTTCCCAAACAGGAGGCCAAAAATCAACCGCCGGTGCTTTCGAAGGCATCGTCGCTCACGCTCAGGCACCTCGTGCCCTGCACAAGACGTATGAGCGTACACAACCGTCATCCGGCACTCGGCCGACAGTGAAAGCTGTGACAAAACCGGAGGTACGCAAAACGCATTCTCCTGTGAAACCACAGGGACAGAAATCTCCCGGCAAGAAGAGTGGACAAAAAAACAACCGTCGTTTTCCGATGCCGATGAAAAGTCGTTTGGAATCGACGTATAATGGCGTCAGTATACCGACTCTCGGAGAGAAACGTCTGCGTATCATCCCGCTTGGTGGTCAGGAAGAAGTCGGTCGCAATATGACTGTCTTCGAATATGGAAGTGATATCGTCATCATCGATATGGGACTGCAGTTTCCGGAAGAAGATATGCCGGGAATCGATTATATCATTCCGAATGCCAGTTATCTGAAAGGTAAAGAAAAGAATATCCGTGGCGTGATTTTCACACACGGTCATCTCGACCATATCGGCGCGGCACCGCTTCTTTTGAAACAGCTCGGTTATCCGCCGGTCGTTTCTCGTGATCTGACATTGGCACTCATCAAACACAAAGTCGAAGACCAGGAAAAAGGAGCAGCCAGTCGTCTCAAGATGGTACGGATCAAAGATGTCAATGACCGTATCAAGCTCGGCGCTTTCGAAGCACGTTTCTTCGAAGTGGAACACTCCATTATGGATGCCATCGGTATCACTCTTTTGACACCGGTAGGCACAGTTGTCCATATGGGGGATTGGACGATCGCCAATGATCCGATCGAGGAAAAACAGATTTCTTATAAGCATCTGGCTGATCTCCCTCGTCCGACTATTCTGATGCTCGAGAGTTTGGGAGCCCTGAAAAAAGGTCTGCCACCATCAGAACAAGAAGTACATCAGAACTTGAAGAATCTCATCAGAAGTGTTCCTGGACGACTGATTATCGGGACATTTGCCTCGCAGATCCGTCGTATCAGCTATCTCATCGAGTATGCCGAACAACTTGGCAAGAAAGTCGCTCTCGAAGGGTATAGTATGAAAATGAATATTGAGGTAGCCAAAGAACTTGGCTATATCAAGGTCAAGAAAGATACGCTCATCACTGTGAATGATATCCACAAGTATGCGGACAATCAGGTGGTGGTGATTTGTACGGGAGCTCAAGGTGAACTCAATGCCGCGCTCTCTCGCATCGTGACGGACAACCACCGCTTCATCAAATTGCAGAAGAACGATACGATCGTTTTCTCTTCCTCGGTCATTCCTGGGAATGAGCGGACGATTCAGAGATTGAAGGACAACTTGTATCGTAAGTGTGATAACGTTATCCACAGTGATATTATGGAAATCCACATCGGTGGACATTCGACGGCGCAAGGGATGGAAGAGATGCTTCGTCAGGTACAGCCGACCTATTTCCTGCCGGTCTACGCCAACCATTACTTTCTGAAAGAAGCGGCCAAAATCGCTTTTCGTATGGGCTTTCCACAGCAGAATGTTTTCGTTCTGGATAATGGAGGTGTCTTCGAACTCGATGAGAAGAACGTAGCGACGGTACTCAAAGAAAAAGCGGATACGAGCTATGTCTTCATCGACGGTCTGGGTGTCGGAGATATCGGACACGTCGTACTTCGCGATCGGCAGGTGCTTGCGCAGGACGGTATGGTGGTCATTACCGCCATCATCGATTCCAAAACCAAGAATATCGTCGGTAATATCCAAATCACATCGCGCGGATTCATCCATGTGAAAGAGAATTTCGATCTCGTGAACGAAACAAAACGCAAAGTGGAAAAAGTGGTGAAGGAAAATACCTCCAAAGATTCTTCCATCGATTGGGATCTCGTCCGCAATCAGCTCCGCGAAGTCATCGGTCAGTTCCTGTTCACCAAAACAGAGCGTCGTCCGATGGTGCTTCCGGTAGTCATCGAAGTGTAAGAAATAGAATCTTGATTTTCGAATTTTGAATCTTGGAAAACAGCCTGAAAAGGCTGTTTTTTGTTTTTATGATATAATGAATCCGTGCTAACCGTTAGGATATTTTGTATGAAAAAAAGGATTTTTTCAGGGATACAGCCGTCAGGGAATCTGCATTTGGGGAATTATCTCGGCGCTATCAAGCAGTGGGTAGACCTCCAGGATGAATACGAGACGATTTTTTGTGTGGTGGATTTACACGCCATCACCGTACCTCAAGACCCCGAAGAGCTTCGTAAGAAAACGCTTGAAATTGCCAAGATCTATCTGGCCTCCGGTATAGATCCGACCAAATCGACACTGTTCGTGCAATCACAGGTGCAGGAACATACGGAACTGGCCTGGATTTTGAATACTCTTGCACGTCTTGGTGATTTGGAAAAAATGACACAATTCAAAGATAAGTCAGAAAAGAACGAGAAGGAAACTGTTGGTGTAGGACTTTTTGATTACCCGGTTTTGATGGCGTCGGATATCCTGCTCTATGATACGAATGTCGTACCGGTAGGCAAAGATCAGATGCAACACATCGAACTGACCAGAAACTTGGCAGAACGTTTCAATAAACGCTTCGGTGAGACGTTCGTCATACCGGAAGGGAAGTTGTCGAAAGAAGGAGCGCTCATTATGGGACTCGATGATCCGACCAAGAAAATGTCCAAGTCTGCTCCAAGCGAATACAACTACATAGCCCTTTCCGATACGGCTGAGACGGTACACAGGAAAATCAAGAAAGCGGTGACCGATAGCGGATCGGAAATCGTGTATTCCGATGATAAACCGGCACTCAAGAATCTCATCAATATCTATTCGCTTCTCTCAGGAAAAACAACGCAGGATATCGAAGTGATGTACGTCGGAAAAGGCTATGGCGATTTCAAAACTGATCTCGCAGAGGTAGTGGTGAATTTCCTTGCGCCATTTCAGGAACGTCTCGCAAATATTTCTGATGATGACGCCCTCGCAATCCTCGAATCAGGTGCAGAGAAAGCGAGAGAACTGGCTCGAATAAAAATGAAGCAAGTCCGTGAAAAAATAGGACTGCTTGTATAAAGAAAAAGGAAATGAAAAGCCCACTACCAGTTTCTGGGGTGGGCTTTTTGGTGAGGTGTCTCTCATTGTTAACACCTGTTTCTTTCTGCTTGTTCACGTTCAAAGGTGCAGATACTTCCGTCACACGGAACAGAACCGTGATACAGTTTCCATGTCCGTGCCGAGAGGGCGGTGCAGTAGCATTTCAAACGGGGAGTCTCACTCATTGTCGGATGATTTGACTCACGTGGATTTCTTTCCGAAATCGGAAGAAGAAGCAGGCTCGATTGCATTGTTTCCATTTGGATACCTCCTTGGTAAATTTGTGAATGAACGATTTCTCAGATATGAAAAAACCACCTTTGGGGTGGTTCAGAAAGAAATAAAAGTCAAGAGAGGCAAAGGATGATAGGCCGATATTCTCTTGTAGAGTATTCCTTTTTTCATATGTTAAGAATAGTATACCCCCACACCAATTTTTCCACAAGTCCAGAGCATAGAGGCTTTAAGTATCAATATGAATTGGTGTGGGAGTGTACTCCGAAAAAACAAACTGGCAATATCTTGTCAAGAGTTATTTATCCTCGTATGAGAGCGAGGAGTTCGGCTTGTTTTTCTTCCATCATCGCCTGGGTTGTCGCTTCGAGGTTGAGACGCAGAAGCGGTTCGGTGTTGGATGGACGGACATTGAACCACCAGTCGTCATAATCGACTTTCAGTCCATCGAGCTCGCTTATCGTTCCATCGCTGTATTTCGCTTTGAGTTTTGCGAGGACAGCATCCTTGTCTGTCACCTCGCTGTTGATTTCGGCCGAGTGAGCGTATCGCTTGAGATCGGATACGAGCGCGGAGAGAGATCTGCCTGTTTCTGTCATCAGGTTGAGGAGGAGGAAGGCGGCCAATGTACTGGCTTCTGCGAATGAATTCTCTTCGAAATAATAGTGTCCGGAGAGTTCGCCTGCGAAGATGGCACCGTCCACACGCATCTGTCTTTTGATGAAGGCGTGCCCGACACGGCATTCTTTCGCAATACCGCCGTTTTCTTCGATGACTTCTCGTACGGCACGGGAAGACCGCAAGTCATAAAGGATGGTTGCGCCAGGACGTTTCTCGAGGATGATTTTCGCCAGGAGTCCGGTGATGAGATCCATCGGGATGACCGTGCCTGTTTCATCGGTGAATCCGACTCGGTCAGCATCCCCATCATACGCGATGCCGAGATCGGCGTGCGTCTCTTTCACCCTAAGAGAGAGTTCATCGAGAGTTTCTGTTTTCAGAGGATTGGCTTCGTGACACTGAAATGGATGATTGAGATCGTTGTAGAGGTTGATGATGGCGAGATTTTCAGGAAATTGTTCGTACATCGGAAGTTCGAGTACGCCCATAGAGTTGGCAGTATCGATAGCCACCGTGAATTGTTTGTCTCCAAATTCGGCGAATGATGTGAAATAGCCGTAGTAGGCGGGACGGATGTCCTTAGTAGTCATTGTTCCTTTCCGCTCGACATCTTCCCATTCGCCTCGTAGCGCAAGATCGCGGATTTCCTTGAGGCCGGAATCTTCACCGACAGGGAGTGCTCCACGGAGAGCTATCTTCAGTCCATTGTACTCGGGAGGATTGTGAGAAGCGGTGAGGGAAATAGCCGCATCGACATCCAAACGACCGGCAGCGAAATATACCATCGGAGTGCTGATGACGCCGAGATCGATGACATCAGAACCTCCATCCATCACCCCGCGTGTGAAGCTGGCAAAAAGCGCCGGACTCGATGGTCGTATATCGCGACCGATTGCGAGGCGTGTCGGTTTGAGGTATTCGACGACCGCACGACCGATAGTATAGGCATCATCTTCGTCGATATCATCAGGATAAATACCGCGGATATCGTAAGCTTTGAAAATATGTGGGTTCATAAGGAATAAGAAAAGAATATGATACGGATAGTATATCATATTCTGTCTGAAATGAATGAAAGGAGTACATTCGAGAGGGGGACTTGACAGAAACGTCAATCTGTGCAAAGCTTGTATCACCACAGGGCGGAATGACTCCTTTTTGGTTTCATCCTCTTCTGTGGCCACGTAAGCCCTTTGACAATTTACAGTGCGTTATCAAAGACGTATTTTGCTTTGTTGACGGGTTTTTTCTTTCAAAATCAAGGAAATCATCATGAAAAAGACTCTTCTGTTCGCTTCGCTCGCTCTTGCTATTGGACTGTCGGCTCCCGCTGCTTTCGCCAACGGATTTGGTGGTGGATCGATGTTCGGCGGTTCTGTCAATTCGACATCCGGCTCGTCCGGTGTGGCCACTTCGGGTGCGAATGTCGGTGGTACCGGCCTTTCCCTGTCAGGTTCGGGAAGTATGACTTCCAATCAGTCTGGCGCGCAGGCCTGGGTCAATCCTGGCCACAACAGCGTCGAGGCAGGCACGTCGACCTACAACAACTCCGGATCGGTCACAGGCGCAGGTGCTCTGAACTTCGGCCCTGCTATGGGCGGTGGCAATGCCACTGGCGCGTCTTCCGGTGGTGCCGGTGCCAGTGCCTTTGGCACGTTCGGTGGTGGCGGTTACCATCACCACTGATCGGTCTGTCTGGTTGATTATCTGAGTTGAAGAAAGCAAGGTCAAGAGCCTGAGATTGTCTCGGACTGACCGAAAACAAAAAGGTTCAGGGGAAAAACTTCCTCTGGACCTTTCCTATTATGTGATTGAACTGAATTGAGGAGAATTGAAATGAAAAAACATCTACTGCTTTCGATCTTGACTTCCGCTACACTCCTTCTCGGTGGTGGCAACGCTTTCGCTGATGGCTCATCGGCTACAGCCGGTGCCAATTCTGGGTCTGATGCTTCCGCTTCCGCAGGAGCCAGTGCCGTCGGCATTGGCAGTTCTACCGGAATTGGCGTCGGTTACGGTGGCGGTGGCGGTGGCGGTGGATCCGCAAGTTCCGGTCTCAACCAGCAGAATGCCTTGAGCACTCAGGCTGGTGCGATGGGGAACAGTACTGTCGTCACTTTCGAAGGGACCACAATCCCGACGCACACTACGGCTACGATCGAGGGCACGCAGACACTGAAAAATGTGCCGGCCGTTTATGCGCCGTCGCTCACGACGACTCTCACGGAAACGTGTATGGGTTCGACGTCCGGTGGCTTGGCAGTCGCCGGCTTCGGCATCAGCGGTGGCGGTACCTGGGTCGATGTCGAATGTGTCAATCGCCTGAACGCTCGCGATGTCAAGGCATTGCAAGTTCCGGGCGCGGCACTGGCTTCCAAAGAAGTTCTTTGTGCCAATGCAGTGGTACGGCAAGCGTTCAAGAAGACGGGTCATCCGTGTATGGACGATATGCCCAATGCACAAAAAACGAGCGCGGTCGATCCATCGGGCGTTGCGTCACAATCGGCGCCATTCACCTACACGGACCCGATCGTCCGGAAGCGCTTGGGTCTGCCACCGCTTTGATCCATCTTCCCAAACTCTGGGTATAGCGTGAAGCAACTGCTTCATATATCCCAATGACTGGTTTTTCTATATATTTTCGATAAGAGAATATACAGCAAAGACCAGTCTTTTTTTATGCATATTTTTATGGAACGTGTTGGTAATAAGATGTAGGGATGGACTGCGTTGTTTTCAGGTTATTTTTCATCACGTTCATTCCAGTTTTCTTTTGGGAGACTTGTTTTCCCAAAGCGGGCATGGTTTTTTGCTTACTTGAAAGCAAAAAGAGCGAAGGGGAAACAGGAGTGAGTGAAACGGCTGGATGAGCGAGCGTGCTCCAAAAAGAAAGCTGGAATGAAACCGGGATAAACAGCGTTATAGAATCTGATATATGACATTCTTGTTGACCGAGAGACTTTTTTCTGGGAGAATAGAGACTGTTGTGGCAGTGTATGGAATATTTTTTGGTCTCATAAGTTGCTCAAGAGTATGGCACTGCAAGTAGGTATCGTAGGACTGCCAAACGTCGGGAAATCGACGTTGTTCAAGGCGCTCACACGGAAAGTGGTGGATATCAATAATTATCCGTTCTGCACCATCGAGCCGAATGTCGGTATCGTCGAAGTACCTGATGAACGTCTGGCAAAGCTCGCAAAGATGTCCGGTACGAAGAAAATCATTCCGGCCGTGATCGAATTCGTGGATATTGCCGGTTTGGTGAAAGGAGCGAGCGAGGGAGAAGGTTTGGGGAACAAGTTCCTTCAGAATATTCGCGAAGTGGATGCCATCGTGGAAGTGGTGAGAGTTTTCGAAAATCCCGATATCATCCACGTCCA
Source organism: Candidatus Moraniibacteriota bacterium (assembly GCA_023261645.1). Taxonomy (GTDB): domain Bacteria; phylum Patescibacteriota; class Minisyncoccia; order Moranbacterales; family UBA1568; genus UBA1568. The sequence continues at coordinate 26,621 of JAHFOO010000004.1, forward strand.
CAATCGAGTCGAGCCGACAGAGGACATCGAAATCATCAATACGGAACTCATCTTGGCGGATATGGAAACGGTCGCCAAACGGAAGTTGAAAACAGGCAAAGACGCCCGGGCTGGTAAGAAAGAATCTGCGATAGAGATGATGATACTCGAGAAGTTGGAAGCGGAATTCCAAGCGGTGCGTCTGCCTCACGCGATGATTGCGACGCTTTCCGATGAAGAAAAAAAAGTGGTGAAGAGTCTGCAACTGCTTACGACCAAACCATTCCTTTATGTGTACAATGTTTCAGATATCGATCGTCCCCTCAATCCGGAGCTCGAAGCGCGACCGCACGTGAAGCTCGATATCAAGATAGAAGAGGAACTCATAGAAATGTCAGCCGAAGAGATTGAGGAAATGGGACTGGAGTCGCATATCGGAGATCTGGCGAAACAGGCCTATGCGCTCCTCGGACTGATGACGTATTTCACGACCGGAGTGGAGGAGACGCGTGCCTGGACTATCCCCATCGGATCGACCGCACCCCAAGCAGGGTCGGCTATCCATAACGACTTCGAAGAAAAATTCATCCGTGCCGAAGTCATCCACGAGACGTTACTCCTCGAAGCCGGGTCGTGGAGCACTGCCCGTGACACCGGTGCTCTCCGTCTCGAAGGCAAGAGCTATATCGTAGCAGATGGCGATGTCATCGTGTTCAAGATTTAGGGAATTGATTCTATACTTACTGAAAGGAGGCTGTGATACTTGACAAATATTTGTCATTTCTACTCGTGAGGGGTATAATAAAAGAAAGAAAAATTTAAAAAAATAACAAACAAAAATATATGTTTTTGAGGATTATACTCATCAGTCTTGTTGTGTTTGTGATTGGTGCTTCTTTCGGTGTATATGTCGTCGGTCCTTGGAGAAGTATGAATAATGATCAAGTGTCATCCGGCGTTTCCGGTGCACGTGTCGATAAAACCAGCCAGAATTATCAGGCAGGATTTGCTGATGCGCGAAAACTCGTGGAAGACAGCAGTCTTGGTAGCTTCTTCCGTACGGAAGACGATGTACGCACGGTATCAGGTACGGTGACCGCTATAAACGGCAATCGCCTCACCATACAGAGCCAATCGGCGAACAACCCTTTTGATGGATCCGCTCTCAAAGATCGCACTATCCTTGTAGATACGAACACAAAGACTATCAAGCTCACCGATAGAGACCCGGCTACCATCAAGGCAGAAATGGAAAAAAAGGCGGAACAGAGCAAATCGCCACAGCTCCCTCCTGTAGAGCTTTATGATCAGACAACTGTCGATGCCTCGAGTATTCTCGTCGGGGATTCGATAGTGGTTACCGCTTCAGACAATGTGAAGACCTTGGCCGAATTCACCGCGGAGGAGATTCGGATTCAACCTAAAATGTTCATAAAATAGTCTCATACACTATGTCTTTTATAAAAATTTCTTCATCCGTGATAGCGAAATCTTTTTTACTCGTATTTCTTCTTTCATCAGGGTTTTTCTTGAGCGGAGCGAAAGCCGAAGCGTCATCGACGATGTGGAAATATAGTTACACATTTCCTGGATACTGGACTTCTATGGAAACGTATGACTTTTATACTCAACCTCGTACTGCTGTTCTTGCCACGTTCTTCGCATCCACGAACAAGAGTATTTATACAGTCGGTGAAACAGCCTCTGTTACTGTTTCTGTCGCCGCAGGAGATCAGGGAAACTCCTTTAATGGGTGGGATCCTATTATGAATGGTCTTCTCAATTTCTTTTTTGGTAGTTCCACTCCGTATGTCGGTGTTGCTGCATATTTCGGTCCGTACCAAGTCGCTCAGTGTGATGCTGCCGGTTCTTGTTCTTCTACGCAGAGCATCGTCGTAGCGGTTCCTCCGGGAAATTACAGTCTTTCACTCGGCGGCTGTTATAATAGTGCCAATGGTTGTGCACCTTCGAGTCTGCCCTTTTCGGTCGTGTGCCCTGGAGGAACCTCGTGGGACGGAAGCAACTGTGTCGTCCCTGCACTGGTACCAGTCAATGCTGTTTGTGGAACGACTCACTACAGCTGTACAGCCGGTAGACATGTCGCTACCGGTGGTGTCAATCAAGTTGAAAGTGCTTCAGGTTATACGTGGCACTGTGGCGGATCAAATGGAGGATCAGACGCTACGAATTGTTCCGAACAGAAAGCCCCTTGTTCCTTCTCAGGATATGTCTCATGGCCACCTGGTTGTGGTGCCAATGCGAGCGGATCGCTTCCGAGTGGTGCATCGACGACAGTGACCAATACGAATGCCGGATACAGCGGAAGCAAGAATTACTCTTGTTCCAATGGAACCTGGATCGCCGGAAGCGAGTCTTGTTCTCCAGTTGCTGATCCTGTTGCTCCCACCCTCACATTTACTGCTAATCCCACCTCGATTGCAACTGGAGGTTCATCAACGCTTACCTGGTCTACGAACGCTGCCTCTTGCTGGGCCACCGGCGGTTGGACAGGCTGGAAGACAGTTGGTAATAATATTTCAGCGGTAGTATCACCGGTAGCCACCGCGACCTACACGCTCGAATGCTGGAACAGTTCTGGTGTCTCTTCCGGACAAAGAAATGCCACGGTAACCGTGGGAGTAGTCGCTTCTGCTCCGACGCTCACTTTCATAGCCAGTCCATCAGCCGTTTCTTCAAGTGGAGGATCCACACTGAACTGGAGCACGACCAATGCTGTATCTTGTACTGCCTCCGGTGATTGGAGCGGTGCCAAAGCAGTGCCAAGTGGTGCAGAGACTCAATTAAATATCACTGCGGACAAAACATACACACTGGAATGTCAGAACAGTGTCGGTACCAAAGTAAGCAAGACAGTAACCATAGCAGTAACACTAGTGTGTAATCCTGACTGCAGTGAAGCGAAAAACCACTGCTCAGGAACATCATACCCTGCTGGTTGTGGAGTCTGCACTGGTACCCGCCTCTGTGATTACAATTGGAAAGAAGTGGCACCGTAGAAGAGAAAAATTGTAGCAATGAAAAATGAGGTTGGTCGACCTCATTTTTTCTTTTTCAGGTACGCTTGACACTCATTTTTTGGCAATCTATAATAGAGAGTGCTAATACGTTTAAAGTATCAGAATACTATGACAAAACAGATTTCATATGGTGCGGATGCGCGCAAGCAGATCAAAATCGGTATCGACAAGGTGGCTGATGCCGTGAAAGTGACCCTGGGTCCGAAGGGACGCAACGTCATTCTGGCCAAGTCATACGGCGGACCGACCATCACCAATGACGGCGTGACGATCGCCAAAGAGATAGAATTGAAAGACAAATTCGAAAATCTGGGTGCGGAATTGATCAAGCAGGTGGCCGAGAAAACGAATGAGATAGCCGGTGATGGAACGACCACGTCGACGGTCATTATGCAGGCTTTGGTGCGGGAAGGATTGAAATTCGTGGAAACGGGGATCAATCCGATCGGCATCCGCCGTGGTATGGAATCTGCCAAGAATGAGGTGATAGAAATTTTGAAAAAAAATTCCAAGAAAATTTCTTCCAAGCAGGAAATCACCGATGTCGCCATCATCTCCGCCGAGAGCCGTGAGATGGGCGAGATGATCGCCGATGTGATGGATACCGTGGGCAAGGATGGCGTCGTTACGACGGAACAATCTCAGACACTCGGACTTTCCAAAGAGATCGTGAAGGGGATGAATTTTGATAAGGGGTTCATCTCGCCGTATATGATGACCGATGCCGAAGCTCAGACCGCGGAACTGGCCAACCCGGCCATCCTCATCACTGACAAGAAAATATCGGCCATCGCCGATATTGTTCCGCTTTTGAATGAGCTTGCGAAAACCGGAAAGAAAGATGTCGTTATCATCGCCGAAGACGTCGACGGTGAAGCCTTGGCGACACTGGTGGTGAACAAACTCCGTGGTGTGATAAGTGTGATCGCAGTCAAAGCGCCGGAATTCGGTGAGAGTCGCAAGGCTGTTCTCGATGATATCGCCCTCCTTACGGGAGCGGTTGTCATATCGCAAGATAAGGGGATGAAATTGGAAAAAACGACTCTCTCGATGCTCGGTACCGCACAGAAAGTCATCGCTACCAAGGATACGACGACGATTGTCGGAGGCAAGGGAAAGAAAAAAGATATCGAGGCACGCGTACTGGAGATCAAGGCGCTCATCGATACATCCGACAGTGAGTATGATCGTGAGAAATTGAAGAAACGGATGGCGAAACTTGTCGGTGGAGTGGCCGTGATTCGTGTCGGAGCCTCGACAGAAACGGAACTCAAGTATATGAAAGACAAGATGGAAGATGCCATCGCCGCAACGAAAGCGGCTATCGAGGAAGGTATCGTGGCTGGTGGTGGTACGGCGCTTGCGAAGGCAGCTCTCCTCGTCGCAGGACAGAAGAAGTCATCTGTAACCGATCATGAATTCACAGCAGGCTACGAAATCGTCCTCAAGGCACTTTCCGAACCGCTTCGTCAAATTGTTTCCAATGCCGGAGAACAGGATCCTGCCGTTGTATTGAACAAAGTGATCGAAAGCAAGCTGGCGAACTTCGGTTACAATGCCAAAGAGAACGTGTTTGAGAATGATATGGTCAAGGCTGGTATCATCGATCCGCTCAAAGTGACGCGTACGGCGCTTGAAAACGCCGTGTCAGTCGCCGCGCTTCTTTTGACCACTGAAGCCGCTGTTGTCGATGAAGACAAGGAAGAATCGATGCCCGCAGGCAATCCGATGGCCGGTATGGGAGGGATGATGTGATCCCCAAGAAATTCCCCCGATTGTTCGTCGAAGGAGAGAAATGATAAGTTGTAAGAATTAACAGCGTTGTTAAGAGACTACATCTTTTCACGTTCCTTTCGGTTTTCTTTTGAGAGCACACTCGCTCACCCAGCCGTTTCACTCACTCCTGTTTCCCCTTCGCTCTTTTTGCTCTTGAAAAGCAAAAAACCATGCCCGCTTTGGGAAAACAAGTCTCTCAAAAGAAAATCGAAAGGAACAACCCTAAACAACGCTCGAGAATCTGACAAGTGAATCAAGAAAAGAAGTCTTCCGGAAGAGAGACTTCTTTTTTATGCTATAATGGAAGCAAACAAAATAAACACAGAGTGTATGCGTATCGAACTTGAAGAATTGAGAAGTTTTCTTCTTGATTCCAATATCGTTCCCAAAGATGTCGTTGAACAGACAGCTCTTGAAGCGAAGAAAGAGAACAAAAACCTCGGAGCGTTGCTTTTGGAAAAAAAATTGATAGAAGAGGCAGAACTTCAGAAAGTCTATGCCTATATTTTGGGTATTCCCTTCGTCGATCTTTCCAAGGAAACCATTCCTTTGGAAGTTTTGCAGATTGTCCCGGAGCTTATCGCTAAAAAATACAATATAGTCTCATTCGAGAAAAACGGTGTCAATCTGAAAGTGGCGATGCTCAACCCCGAAGACCTTCAGACGATTGATTTCATCAAGAAAAAAACCGGACTCAAGATCGTTCCCTGTCTCACGACTCGTGAGAGTATCCAGGGAGTACTTCGTCAGTATGAGAAGACGCTCAAGGCGGAGTTCGGAGATATGCTCACCGGCGATATCAAACCGGATGGTGAAGACAAAGACGAAGAAAATCTTGCACAAGTTGCGGCCGGACTCCCTATCATCCGTATCGTCGATACGCTCCTCAAACATGCCATTCTCGAATCGGCCAGTGATATCCATATCGAACCGGACGAAAAAGAAGTCCACGTGCGGTATCGTATCGATGGTGTTTTGCATGACGCGATGACGTTGCCCAAAGACGTAGCGGCCGGTATTGTCGCCCGCATCAAGGTGCTTTCCAATCTCAAACTCGACGAACATCGTCTGCCACAGGACGGGCGTTTCAAAATCCAGAATGATGAGTACAAGATTTCTTTCCGTGTCAGTATGTTGCCGGTTTTCGATGGCGAGAAAATCGTGATGCGTCTCTTGGATGAGACAGCGAAAGGGCTGACACTCGAGAAGATGGGACTCGGTGGCTCGGCACTCGAAGCTGTCCATCGTGAAATCAATAAACCAAACGGGATGATTCTCGTCACCGGTCCGACCGGATCCGGGAAAACAACCACACTCTATACAGTGATGGATATCTTGAACACGACGGAAGTCAATATCAGCACAGTGGAGGATCCGGTAGAATACCGTATGCCGAGAGTCAATCAGACGCAGATCAATCCGAAAGTCGGTATGACATTTGCTGCTGCTCTGCGGTCACTCCTCCGTCAGGATCCGGATATCATTATGGTGGGTGAAATTCGAGATCAGGAAACTCTCGAAATCGCTATGCATGCCGCTATGACAGGGCATCTCGTGCTTTCGACTCTCCACACCAACAACGCTGCTGCGACGCTCCCTCGTATGATCGATATGGGAGCAGAGCCATTCCTTATCGCTTCTACGGTGAACGTCATCATCGCTCAGCGTCTCATAAGGCGTTTATGCGTCGAATGTCGTAAACCGTATACGCTCGATAAAAAAGAGATTGAATCACTCGGAAAATCGTATGATATCGATGATATTTTTCGATTCCTCAAAAATGATCCTGTCGCCAAAAAATTCGTCGAAAAAGCGAAGAATTGGGACGAAGTGACGTTTTACAAACCGACCGGTTGCGAGCAGTGCGGTGGCGAAGGCTATCACGGTCGCAACGGTATCTATGAAGTACTTCCGATGGATACGAATATCCGCAAACTGATTACTCAGTCAGCGACGACCGAGATGATCGAAGATGAGGCCAGAAAAAATGGTATGTCGACGATGGTGCAGGACGGCTTTCTGAAAATAGTGCAAGGAATCACGTCGCTCGAAGAAGTGATGCGTGCGACCAAAGAATGATCATTTCACCTCGAACTCGTCGTGACGAAGTTCGCGCTGGATGTGGGATTTCGCAGAAGAAGTTTTTACGAAACTGAGCCAATCACGGCTGGGTTTCTTTTTTTCTCTGACGGTGAGTACTTCGATGACTTGCCCGTTTTGGATGTGATAATCAAGTGGCACCATTTTCCCATCGGCTTTGGCACCGACGGCACGGTTACCGATTTCACTGTGGATGGCATAGGCGAAATCTATCGGCGTGGCTTCTTCCGGCAGTTCGATGATGTCGCCTTTCGGAGTGAAGGCGAAAATATGATTCTTGAAGAATTCTATTTTGAGTCCTTCCGCGAATGCTTTGTCATCCCGGCCGATTTCTTTCTGCCACTCTTTCAATTGTCTCACCCACACGAGTTCTTTGGGCAGGGTAGTGGGACTCGTTTTTTTATGGAAGAAAAGATTCTGCCAGCTGGGACGCGCTTTCTCCGTATACATCCAATGAGCGGCGATACCATATTCGGATTCATCGTGCATCTTCTGAGTACGAATCTGGATTTCGAGGATACGGCCATCGGGACCGAAGATAGTCGTATGGAGGGATTGATAGCCGTTCGGTTTCGGGAGGGAGATGTAGTCTTTGATGCGTCCGACCATCGGCCGATATTCACGATGGATGATACCGAGTGTCTCATAACAATCAGCTACGGTAGGAACGACGATGCGGATAGCAATGAAGTCATAAATCTGAGTGACATCCATATCGTGGCGTTTGAGTTTCTGGTAGAGACGATAGAGGTGTTTGGTGCGACCGCTGGCATCGATTATCTGGATACTCTCTTTCTCGAGAATGTTGCGGAAAAGCTGTATGACACGATTCATATAGGCTTCTCCTTCATGCAGATAGGTCTTCTCGATTTTTTTGGTCTCCGCGTAATGTTCGGGTTCGAGATATTTGAAACAGAGGTCTTCCAATTCTCCTTGAATTTCGCCGATACCCAAGCGATTGGCGATAGGAGCATAGACTTCCATCGTTTCTTTGGCGATACGGTTCTGCTTTTCAGGTGGAAGATAACTCAGCGTTCTCATATTATGCAACCGGTCAGCGAGTTTGATGATCACGACACGGATGTCTTGTGCCATAGCGAGGAACATTTTTCGCAGATTTTCGAGATAATATTCTTCTCTGGTGCCACGCAGTTTTATTTTTCCGAGTTTGGTGACACCATCGATGAGATAGGCGATTTCTGCTCCGAATTTCTTCTCTATTTCCGAGAGAGTCACTTCGGTATCTTCGGGAACATCGTGGAGGATAGAGGCTATGATCGTTTTTGTATCCATACCGATGAGAGCGAGGGTTTTCGCCACATGGAGACAGTGTACGATATAATCCGCACCGGATTTCCGTTTTTGTCCGTGATGCGCCTTTTCTGCGAAATGGTATGCCTCTAAAATGAGCTTCTGATCCTCATTTGAAAGAGGGTGGACAGCCGTTTTCAAAACATCATTGATGATGATCGGGGAGGGCATATTTTTTGGAAGAGTAAAAGTAAAATTGTATATACACAATTATAGCATAGATGAAACTCAATCGGTGTTGGAAGTAAAATTGGTAGGGAAAAGACACTGGAAGCAGTTTGTTATGCCTCTGGAACGGTACTCTTCCCTCGTATTGACAAGTGCAACTAAGTTGCGTTATTATAGAGGTATGAAAGGATATACAGAAGAGGTAATCGCCATTTTGAAAGTAAATGGTTTGCGTCTTACGAAGACACGTAAGGCGTTGGTGGAGGTTTTTTTGTTGGACAAGACTCCCCTTTCTGTACAAGATATCTTGTATGAATTGCAAAAAGTTCGGATAATGGTGAATAAAACGACTGTGTATCGGGAGCTGGAAAAATTGCAAACAAGAGGTATTATCGATGTTGTTCGGCTTAAAGATCGAAAACAATATTATGAATTGGCTTCTCGTGAGCACCATCATCACCTCATCTGTCTCTCGTGTGAACGAGTGGAAGATGTCGATATGGATGAAGCGAAATTATTAGCAGAAGAGGAGACGGTCAACCGTGAGAGAGGGTTCATTGTTTTGCGTCACTCCCTCGAGTTTTTCGGACTATGTAAGGGATGTCAACTCATATAAGGGATCATAGTATATGATGCAGGGTATGAAGAAACAATTGAATATCGTCATCATCGGAGTAATTATTCTCGTGATAGGATCAATCTTGGTGTATGTGCGAAGTACATCTTTCGTACAGAAGCAAGAAAGGAACAGCGCCGACAGGATTTCCGTGGTAACGAGTTTTTATCCACTGTATTTCTTCGCAAAGGAAATTGCTTCTGAGAGTGCTGATGTGTACAATATCACTCCGTCCGGAGCTGAACCTCATGAATACGAACCGACATCGCAAGATATTGCCAGTATCGAGCGGAGCAATCTCCTTATTTTGAATGGCGGAGGGTTGGAAACTTGGGGGGAAAGTATAACAAGAAATATCGATCCGAATCATACGAGTATCGTAGTTGCAGGAGAAGGATTGATCACAGGAACGTTCGCGGAAGAAGGGAAGGTGGTTGCAGATCCTCATATATGGCTCAGTCCAGTGCTGGCTCTGCAGATGGTAGACAGGATCACACAGGGTTTCGTGCGAGCAGATCCGTCGAATGAAGCGTTGTATCTGTCCAACGCAGAAGCGCTCAAATCGAGACTGGTCAATCTGGACAGTCTGTATACACAAGGCCTCGCAACTTGCAAAGAAAAGAATATCATCACCTCACATTCGGCTTTTGGGTATCTGGCGCAGGCGTATGGATTGAAACAGGTGTCTCTCGCTGGCTTGTCGCCTGATGCCGAACCGTCAGCCAAAGAGCTTGGAGACATCGCAACTTTTGCAAAAGAGAATAATGTGAAGTATATTTTCTTTGAGAGCCTCACGAGTCCAAAGCTGGCAGAGACTATAGCAAAAGAAGTAGGAGCACAGACGCTGGCACTCAATCCCATTGAAGGATTGACGAATGAAGACATCTCTTCCGGGAAAGACTATTTCACTGAAATGGAAAAAAATCTCATAAACCTCAAAACAGCACTGCAATGCAACGAGTAGATCATAGTAAAAATATCATCGAAGTCCAAGGTATTTCTTTTTCATATGATGGAAAAGTGAATGTTTTGAAGAGTATCACTTTCGCTATTCACTCCGGAGATTATGTTGGTCTCATCGGTCCGAATGGTGCCGGAAAAACCACTTTGCTCAAGATTATGCTTGGTTTGCTCACGCCGACTAAAGGAGAAGTCAGATTATTCGGACAGAAAATAAATGAGTTCAAAGATTGGTACAAGGTCGGGTATGTACCGCAGAAAGCGACACATTTCGATACGGGCTTTCCTGCGACTGTCGAGGAAGTAGTGTTGATGGGAAGGTATGCCAAAAGGGGCCTTTTCTCTCGAACCACCGAAGAAGACAGGAAATTAACAAGAGAAGCGCTGAAGCAGGTTGATATGTGGGAGTACAGAAGACGGCTCATCGGAGATTTGTCCGGAGGACAACAGCAACGCGTCTTCATCGCTCGTGCCATTGTCAGTCAGCCAGAAGTCATATTTCTTGATGAGCCGACGACCGGTATCGATAGACAGGCCCAAGATGATTTTTATGTATTGCTTCGGAAGCTGAGTGGTGAGCTTGGCTTGACACTGGTGCTCATATCGCATGATATCAAAAGGGTGACGGATGAAGTGATGCATATCGCCTGGATCGATCGGACGCTCGAGAGTTATTCCTCACCGGAAGAGTATTTGAGGATGCGGAAGGAAGAACAGACCGTACTATGATTATTTCTTTTCTATGATTCCAGATATTTTCCAATATAGTTTCATCATACGAGGAATGGAAGCCGGTATGATTGTCGCGTTTATCGCACCGCTCATCGGTATTTTTCTCGTGCTTCGGAGATATTCGCTTATCGCGGATACCCTTTCGCACGTGTCGCTCGCCGGTATCGCCATCGGTCTTTTCCTCGGTGTCAATCCTGTCCTTACGGCGCTCGCAACGACGGTAGTAGCCTCGCTCGGTATCGAACGGCTCCGAGATTCGAAAAAGATTTATGGCGAGTCGGCATTGGCACTTTTTCTTTCGGGGAGTTTGGCGCTCGCCATCGTGCTTCTCGGTCTGGCACACGGTTTCAATACCAATCTTTTCAATTATCTTTTTGGAAGTATCGTCACTGTTACGGTACAGGATGTGTATATCATCGCTCTCTTGGCAATCATCGTAGTGACGCTTCTTCTGGCATTTTACAAAGAACTCGTCTATGTGACATTTGACGAGGAAGCGGCCCAAGTGAGCGGTATCCGAACACGCCTCGTCAACATCATTCTGATCGTTCTTGCAGCACTGACCGTTTCTTTGGCCATTCCTATCGTCGGGGTACTGCTTATTTCGGCGCTTATCGTCATCCCCGTGGTGACGGCGCTTCAGCTCAGAAAGAGTTTCGTACAAACCATTGTCTCTGCCGAAATAATTTCATTCTTTTCTGTTCTTTCCGGTATTATCGTTTCTTTTTATCTCAACCTCTCGACTGGCGGTACGATCGTTCTTATCATGCTTGCGATTTTCATCCTGGTACTGACTATGAAATCCAGATGGTTCGCATAAAAAATGTGGTATACTGGAGACAATGATTATTTATACAAATAGACTATGGATCTCAAAGGATCATCACTTGTTTTTTCTCTCATCGTTTTGTCATTTCTTTTGATTGGCGCCCTTTCTGTGGCGGTCGTTTCGGTCACGACACAAAGGTCTGCTCTCTCATCGAGGAGCTCCAATATTTCTTTCCAGGTGGCTGACAGTGCCGCAGAAGTCGTGTTGCAACAGATTTACAAGACCAATGATGGCGGTATAACGGTTCTCGCTCCGAATGGTTCGATTACTGATCTCAGTGATCTGGCGAGTAATCTGAGTAGTGCCTCCTGTGGTTCGAGTCAGATCGACGGAAATGTCAATGAAGGTTCCTACAGCGCGATTTTTTATGAAAATACGGGTACCGAAGCAAGTCCGATATTTAATTCGATCTCCTGTGGCGACAATGAGTGGCGCAATAAAGTCGTAAAAATACGATTTCTCGGTATGTATCGAGGTATAACGCGTGCTATCGAAGTAGGGACAAAGCCCAAGCCGTAATCTTTTCAAACATTCTCTCTTTTCTTGTTTTTCTCGTATTTTTTCGCTGTATCTGGCGGTTATCCGGACTAACCTGTGGATGGATTAAGACTTGCTCGTGCCATCCTTATTTAAGTTTATGAGGATTGTGATTGGGACAGACTTTGTTTGAACATCTTTCGGGGATAGTTTTTGTCCCTTCCATCATCAGTGATTTGCATAGCGGACAGAGATTGCCAGTCGGTTTGGCTTTGATGGCATTTTTACAGTCGGGATAGTTGGAACAGCTGTAGAAAATACCGAAGCGGCCGCGACGTTCGGTCATTTTCCCCTGCCTACCGGCAGGCAGGCCTTGCGCACACGTAGGGCAGGTGATGTCGGTTGTCGGGAGTGCGTTCTCATCTTTTTTGATGAATTTACATTTCGGATAATTGGAACAGGCGATGAATTTCCCGAATTTCCCGGTACGTTCCATCAGTTTCCCATCCTTGCATTTCGGACAAGCCTCGCCGGTTTCCTTCGGCGGTTCGACTACTTTGCCTTCTTCGGTCAGAGCGCCGTCACACTCCGGGAAACGTGAACAGCTGAAGAATTTGCCGTTGCGAGCCAGTTTGATAACCATTTTCGCTCCGCATTTCGGACAGACGGTACTCTCCGGAGCATCGCCCATATTGGTGACTTTTTCTATCTTGTCTTTGCTCTTCACTTCTTTGGCGAATGGCAGGTAGAAATCTTTGAGCGTTTTCTCGTATTCACGAGTGCCTGCAGCGATATCATCGAGCTTGTTCTCCATATCGGCAGTAAATGTTTCTGATACCATATTTTCGAAGTGTTTGAAGAGGAAATCATCGACGACCATACCGGTATCCGTCACACTGAGTGCTTTGCCGACCTTTTCGACATAGCCACGGTCTTGGATGGTTTTTACGATGGATGCATAGGTGCTCGGTCTGCCGATTCCACGCTTCTCGAGTTCTTTGACGAGGCCGGCTTCAGAATATCGTTGTGGTGGTTCGGTTTGTTTCTCTTCGGATGTGATTTTTTCCAGATCGAGCGGATCAGAGGTGGCGACTATGGGCACTTCGACGTCGTCTCCGCGCGAAGCTTTGTCGAGAGCGAGCCATCCGTCTTTGATCAAATGTGAACCACTGACTGAAAAATTGGGGAGCGCTCGATCGGTCGTATTGGCGATAATTTTCGTACGAAGTATTTCTGCATCACTCATCTGTGAAGCGAGTGTTCTCGTACGGATAAGCGTATAGAGCTTCTTTTCGTCTTCGGTTGCGCCGGCGGTTTTCTTGGATGCATCCGTAGGCCGGATGGCTTCGTGGGCTTCCTGGGCATTTTTACTCTTGGTCTTGTAGTGACGGACAGAGAGATATTTTTCACCGAATTCTTTTTTCACGACAGCGATGATTTCCGGCAGGGCAGTTTCGGAAAGAGAGATACTGTCTGTGCGCATATAAGTGATGAACCCATTTTCGTACAATTTCTGAGCTGCACGCATCGTACGGGAGGGGGACATCCCGAGCCGTGAACTGCCTGCCTGTTGAAGTGTCGATGTCGTGAACGGCGCATACGGACGACGGAGAGCCTCCGTTGTCTTCACTTCAACTATTTCCCATTGTTTTTTCTTAGCAAGATCAAGAATATTTTCTGTGGTTTTTTTGTCTTTCGGTTGTTCGGTACAAGTGAAAACTATCTTTTCTTTCTTTTCCGTTATGCATTCTGCCGTAATGACGAAATATGCTTCAGGAATGAAGCTTTTGATTTCTTTTTCTCGGAGGGCGAGGATGTGGAGCGCTGGAGATTGTACCCGTCCGGCAGAGAGACCATAACGAACTTTTTTCCAGATGAGTCCGGAGAGATCGTATCCGACCAATCGGTCGAGGACACGTCTTGCTTCTTGGGCTTTGCGGAGATTGATATCGAGATCACCTGGATGAGCGACGGCTTCTTTGACGGCTTTCTCGGTGATTTCGTAGAAAAGGACACGCTTGGGTTTCTTGATACCACAGGTCTCAGCCACATGCCAAGCGATAGCCTCACCTTCGCGGTCAGGGTCGCTTGCAAGGAGGACAGTGTCGCTTTTTTTGACGAGTGATTTGATATCTCTGACGACGGATTCTTTACCGGGAGAAATGATATAGCGTGGAATGAAACCACCCTCGATGTCGATAGCATCTTTGTTCGATTTTGGGAGGTCGCGGACGTGGCCGACAGAGGCGACGACTTTGTACTCGCCACCGAGATACTTCTCGATGGTTTTGGCTTTGGATGGAGATTCTACTATCAGTAACTTCATATGGTTCAGTTTTGAGGTAAAATATGCCTGGCTTTTTTAATAAAGTTTAGTGTGATTAATTTCTAATTTCCAATTTCTAATGTCTGACAGAAGCTCAAATTTCAAAATTTTGAAAGTAAAAAATGAGGAATTTATTAGGAATTAGATATTAGGTATTAGGCATTACGTTCTTATGTAATACATTCCGCCGACGTTCCGTATTGACCCCTTTATCTCAAGGAGAGCGAGAGAAGAACTGACGGACGATGTTTCCAGTTTAGTCGCTTTGATAATCTTGTCAACGTGAACGGGTTCGTGCGAAAGAAATGAGAGTATCTTTTCTTCTTCCCGCGTGAGTGTACGCTTTTTTGGGAAAAGAGTGTTTTGAGAGGAAGAAGTATTCTTTTCTGGGAGAGGAAATTCCTCGAGGATATCCTGTACGGATGTGACTATTTTCGCTCCGGCTTTGATGAGGTTATTGGTGCCGGATGAGAGGGGAGAGAAGATGGATCCCGGTACGGCGAAGACTTCTCGGTTATCATCGAGGGCCAATCGTGCCGTGATGAGCGCACCACTTCTTTCTGGTGCTTCGACGACCAATGTCCCGAGACACATACCTGCGACGATGCGGTTCCTGGCAGGAAACGTCCCTTCTTGTACAGCTGTACCAGGGCGATACTCTGACAGGAGCGCACCGGAATGCATCACATTTCGAGCGAGAGGAAGATGTGTCTGAGGGGCGATAGACACATCATCCACGCCACCAGCAAGCACGGCCAATGTCTCAGAGTGAGCATCGAGAGCCGCTTTGTGGGCGATGGAATCGATACCGAAAGCAAGACCGGAAACGATGACATATCCGGCAGAAGCAAGGTCGGTTGCGAGATGATAAGCAGCTTGTTCACCGTAACTGGTGAATTTGCGTGATCCGACGATAGCGATGAGTGGCTTTTCTTCCCACGCATAATTCCCTCGTGTGAAAAGAATCATCGGTGCATCAGAAATTTCTTTCAAAAGACGTGGATATGAAATATCAGTGAAGGCGAGGATGTCTATACCTTGACTGATGACTTTTTCCCATTCTTGGTCAGGGTGAATGGTCTGTCTTCCTTGGATGAGTGTGGTAATCATTTTTGGACGGAGACTGTTCGTACCAAGGAGGCTTTTTTCATCGGCTTCCCATATCGCTTCGGCACTTCCGAAATGTTCGAGCAGTATGCGGAGGGTTTTGTTCCCGATACCAGGGATGAGACTGAGTGCATAAAGGAGAGCTGACGGATGCATAGAGCGTATTTTTTGTTGATTTTTTGGTGGCGACACTCATTGTTTTTCATTGTAACGAGATTTTTCTCTGTCGGCAACTGTGTCTTCAGTCATATATTACGGGGGGAGTAATAAAAAATACACCCAGTATGGATGTATCTTGATCTTGGCGGGAGCGACCGGACTCGAACCGGCGACCTACTGCGTGACAGGCAGTCGCTCTAACCAGCTGAGCTACGCCCCCGTTTATTTTTTCCTTGTACCAGGGGCGAGATTCGAACTCGCGACCCCAGCCTTATGAAGGCTATGCTCTAACCGACTGAGCTACCCTGGCTTCTTTTGTAAAAACAAAAAAGCACACTTGGGCCTTTTTTGATACTTCGCTACCGCTTGCTTTAGGGCGGTGCCTGCCTGTCGGCAGACAGGGATTCGTCCGGGGAGCCTGGGATTTTTCTTTTCAGAAAAAAATCCCTTCTCATCCACTCGTAAGTGAAGCAGTTCACTTACTCCCTCCTCTCTTCGCTATCGCTTGTTGCGGGGGGTGGATTCGAACCACCGACCTTCTGGTTATGAGCCAGACGAGCTGCCAGACTGCTCTACCCCGCTCTATAAAACTCACCACATTTGCCACAGAGCAAGCTCTAAACCTGTTCAACCATCATACAGCATACTGTTCTGCAAGCCAAGTAATCCTTGTCTTGTTACGATATGTATTTTATGATTTTTGTGGGTGGGTGATCCAAGATTCGAACTTGGGACCTCTACATTATCAGTGTAGCGCTCTAACCAACTGAGCTAATCACCCCTTGAATAAACCTCTCTGTTTGCAAAAGGGTATTTCAAATGCTACCACAAATGTGAAAAAATTTCAAGAGGAGGAATACGGTGGACCGTACAGGACTCGAACCTGCCACCCCCGCATTGCAAATGCGGTGCTCTACCAGATGAGCTAACGGCCCATTGCAAATATGGCTATTGTAACGAATAAAAGTTCTTTTGTCCAGATGAGACGAACTGATGGAAGAGTGAGAGGCAGAAACATATCATATTGCAGAGTATGAGGTGACAAGGTAGGATAGAGACATATCTGAAATATGTATGACACAAAAACAAGCGTTCAGTCTTCTTAAGTCAGGTGTCAATATTTTTTTGACCGGAGAGGCAGGATCAGGGAAGACGCATATCATCAATCAGTACACTGAGTATCTCAATTTGCACGAGATCGATTTTGCTGTGACCGCATCGACCGGTATCGCGGCCACGCATATCCACGGTATGACCATACATTCATGGAGTGGTATCGGCGTCCATCAGGAACTCGATGATGATGAGTTGAAGCATATCGCAGAGAACCGCTATGTCGCGAAGCGTATCAAGAAGGCGAAAGTGCTCATCATCGATGAGGTCTCTATGCTGGATGGAAAGATTTTGACGCTGGTAGAGAGGGTTTGTCGCAAGATACGTAAATTGAAAGTGCCATTCGGAGGATTACAAGTTGTCTTGGTAGGGGACTTTTTCCAATTGCCACCGGTGGCGAAAAAGGGGATAGCCATAGAATTCGCTTTTGACTCCGACGCTTGGCAGGGTTTGATGCCCGTCGTCTGTTATCTCACGGAACAACATCGCCAAGAAGATAAAAAGTTTCTCGATATTCTTTCAGCTATTCGGAGCAATACGTTTGATGAAATTCATTTCGAAAATTTGAGCGAGCGCATCATCTCTCAGGAAGAATTGCCGGACGATATGACACGCTTATTTTCTCACAACACCAATGTCGATACGATCAATATGAGAGAATTACAAAAGCTTCCAGGAAAAACGAAATTGTTCGTGATGGCCGCACGGGGGCCGGAAACACTGACTGATGCTCTCATTCGTGGATGTCTTTCTCCGGAACGTTTGGAATTGAAGGAAGGGGCGACGGTGATGTTCACGAAAAATAATACGAATCAAGGTTTCGTGAATGGAACACTGGGAACCGTCGTCGGTTTTTCTGCAGGAACACATTATCCGATAGTGAAAACGTCGGCTGGCACACGTATCGAAACGGAACCGATGGAATGGACCATCGCCGAGGGAGACGAAGTGTTCGCCAAGATCACTCAGATACCGCTTCGTTTGGCGTGGGCGATGACTATTCATAAGAGCCAGGGTGTCAGTCTCGATTCGGCAGTGATGGACCTTTCTGGTACTTTTGAGTACGGTCAGGGGTATGTGGCGCTTTCACGGGTGCGGACGCTTGCGGGCATTCACCTTCTCGGTGTGAATGCACGGGCATTTCAAGTCCATCCTCTCGTCTCTGCAGAAGATGAACGATTTCGCGATGCTTCTCTGCTGGCAGAAAAGGAGTATGATCTTCTGTCACCGGAAAGAATCGAAGAAATTGAGAAGAATTTCATCGTTCTTTGTGGAGGTAAGCAGAAAAAAGAGAAAAAGGAGCAGAAGAAAAAAGGAAAATCGGCAGAAAAGTCGTCTGAAAAAATCCGCGAAGAATATCCCAAGGCGTATGCGAAGTGGACCGTCGAAGAGGATGAGCAATTGAAAAAACTTTTTCACAAAGGAGTACAGATTCATGAGATGACAGAGGTGTTCGGTAGGAAACGAGGTGCCATCTCTTCACGTCTCAAGAAGCTCGAACTCACAAGTTGAATTTTTCATCATAAAAATATGCGATCATTCACTGAAAAGGTGTTGGCTGTCGTGAAGAAAATTCCGAAAGGGAAGACGATGACCTATGCTTCTGTGGCGAAGCAGGCTGGGAGTCCGAAAGCGAGTCGGGCTGTCGGGTCTGTTCTGAAAAAGAATTTCAATCCTGTCATTCCCTGTCACAGAGTCATCAGAAGCGATGGTTCATTGGGAGAATACAATCGTGGCAGAGATGAGAAAGAGCGGAAACTGCGTGAAGAGAAAGCGATATGATGAGTATGGTACAATAAGAAGAGATTTGGAATAATACACAACACTATGATAATCACCGGAGAAAAAAGTGACAACAAACGTAGGAAGCAGGACCCGAATACTCTCTCTCACAAAGAGAATATCAATCCGATGTATGAGGCACATCGCCTCGAAGGCAAGGTGAAAAATGTCGGTATCAAGAATCTCGGTCATCAGAAGAAGAAATCCAAAGATTAGAATGAAGAGCAAGAACCAGCCTACGCGCTGGCTTTTGCTTGTTTCGAAGACTGAGTGAAGAAAAAATCACAGTATTTTGCGAGGGCGGAATTTTTCGGTGGAGACTCCGGAGTATTGACAGTGAGCAGTCATTTGGTCTATGCTATTGAGTCGTTGAGAGAATCATCTTTCTTCGTACGTTGCTATGCGATTTTCCAAGGAGGAAAAAAATGAGCGATATCAAAGAGAAGGCGAGCCGATTGGTACAGTGGTTCGTGGAGTGCGACGCTTTTACCAATGAGAGTCTGGAGCGGGAACTTTCCGCCCGCGGTCTCGGCAGTGATCACGTGAGCAAGCACGTCGATATGCCAGGCAGTGATGGCAAACTGCACGATGTGCTGGCGATTCCATCGAACTTCGTGAGACGGCTCAAGGATGCCAAAGCCAATGACAGACGTTTTCAATTTCGTTTCTGGAAACGTAATGGCTCAAAAGGAGTGGTTTACCCGGCGGACTTCGTCGAGAAGAAACCTCTCTCTCGGACAGCTGAGGCACAACGTATCATTGCACGACTCGATGCCATAAAGAAGGAAAAGACCGCGAGAAAAAAATGATGCAGATGTATTTCCTACGAGAGGAGTCAATGACTCCCTCGTTTTTTATTTTTTGGAGGGTTTCACGGCAGGGCGGATTGAATGTCTTTTTGAAGGTGTTCTGAATGAAGATAGGTATATGGTTTGACAAAGATAGGAAGGCGTCTCATTATGGATTTATGTTCTTTCAACGAACTCAAGGAGGAGAATATGTTACTCATTGCAGAAAAGAACCCCTATGTATCGGAGGAAACAGCATTGTTTGATGACTTGGTTAGAGTAGGTGAAGAAAAAGCACACATTACTTTGTCAAGAAATCTCAGGCTTTTCCTTGTAGATTGTCTCATTGAGCATCTACAGGATCCTGATATCGTGTGGCGTATATTGGCGCTTGATTTTTTGGAATCCGATCGTCTATCAGGAGCAGAAAGGGTAGTCCGCTTGAAGCGTTGTGGAGATGCCAGTCTTATTCTTGCAGGATTTTTTCCTGAGCGAGCGCTTCGTCTCCGTGTTAGTTCCACTTACTTTCGTCAGATGGGCCAATCATTTTTTGGTACACTGGCGACACATTTGGAAGTGACTGCGGTGACGATGGAGCAAGGACAATTCTTCAATGAGGTAGCACGCGGTTTTGAAATGTTGGAGCGAGTCTTGAACTGTGCCAGAGGAAAAGCGCAGGATGAATGGGGAGCCTTTCGAAGGTTCCGCGCAAGGTTGAACTGAGTCGTGGAGGATGATGGATTATACGAGAGGAGTCAATGACTCCCTCGTTTTTTATTACCAAACACTGTCTGTCATGTCTACGGCGGATAAATCGGTAGACAGGGAGAGTGAGTATCGGCCCGATTCGACTCGAATGAATGCCCGCTATTCGTGGTATAATGAACCTGTAATTTGTTAAGATTTCTTTATGGATACGAATGCTCTCGTGGAATATGTTGCTGGAAAAATCCGCGCCGGAATCGCAAGGGCGACAATACAAGAGGAACTTCTTGCTGTCGGCTGGTCAGAAGAAGAATTTCTTGATGCTTATCAGGCAGGACTGGTCCTTTGTGGTATCCCTGTTCCGACAGAAGGGAACCGTATGATGTTTTCACGCAAAGCTTCCACTGTGGATGTTGTCATCAATTTTTTCTCGTTTATTCTCCTTGGTATCGTGGCCACCGCCTTGGGTACATTGTTTTTCCAGATTGTCAATGTCATTTTTCCGGATGTGTTGGATATGAATAACTGGTATATGGAGAGCCAGACGACCAGTTCTATCCATTATTCGATTGCAGCACTTTTGATCGGGTTCCCGCTTTATTTTCTTGCTCTACGATTGTGGTTTCGGAAATTCCGCGAAGATGAAGGGCGGACAGAATCAGCACTTTCCAAAGGGCTCACCTATCTTGTCCTGCTTATCACTGCTGTGACTATCGTGGGTGATCTCATCACGATTGTCTTTACGTTTCTTCAAGGGGAGATCAGTGTTCGGTTCTTTCTCAAAGCTCTGACTATCCTTGTTATCGCCGGAATTATTTTCGGTTTCTATTATTTGGAACGGCGGAAAATTCAGTATCACAGTGATGTCCCACGCAGTACCTTCCAGTACTTCGGGCGTGGAGTATCAGTGCTGGTTGTTTTCGGTGTGGTGCTCGGGTTTTTTGCCGGTGGATCTCCCACGACTCAGCGTAATAAAACGCTCGACCAGACACGGGCTGACAATTTGAATACACTGGCTTCCTGTGTGGAACAGTATGCAGGGAATCTTGGAGCGCTCCCTCTTTCGTTTGCTGATTTGCGTACGTCAAGCCAGTATAATTACTGCGGTGCTTTTATGCAGGATCCGGAGACCGGACAAGCGTATGAGTATCGGGTTGTGACACCATCTCGTACGGAGGGCTCTGTTCAGATCGGAGAATTCGAATTGTGCGCCACGTTTGCACTGGCTTCTTATGAGAATCCTGCAAACAAAGGCACTGCTGGTTATGCTGGTGGAACGATCTGGCATGAACATAGCGTCGGTCGGAACTGCGATACGGTGACGACTCAGCTTCTTGTGCCGAATTATCCGAGTCAGACGCCTCTGACGAAAGCCATCGATAAACAGCAGTAGAGTATCTGCTCTCATTCTTGCCTTATTTTTTACTGTAAAAAATAATTGAAAAAAAGTGAATCAATTGATTCACTTTTTTGTTTGATTGAATGTGGTGAGTACTTCCGTATACAGTCCTTGCCATTCTTCCGCAATTTTTTCACGTGAGAATTGTTTGACGAATGTTCTGCCACCTTCACCGAGTCGTTTCCTTTCCTCTGGATGTTTATAGAGGAAAAGAATCGTATCGGCGAGAGCCTTGTAATCACCAGGCTCCACAAGAGAGCCGTTCTCATTATCGTGGATGTATTCCGCCAAAGCTCGAGCACGTGCTCCGATGGGTGGAATGCCGGTTGCCATCGCTTTCATCATACTCAGGCTCTGTGTCTCAGCCGTGCTCATAATGGCGAATATGTCGGCTGCACGATAGATACGGGCGTGGTCTTCGGCACATACAGTACCAAAAAATTTCACTCGGTCTTCTACTCCGAGTTTTTTGGTCAGCATTCGGAGTGAGACTTCTCCTTCTCCGTGACCGGTGATGGCGAGGCATATTTCCGGAATTTTTTCTTTGAGGATCGCTATTGCTCGTATGATATCGTCGATATGTTTTTCCGGGGCCAGCCGTCCAGTATAGAGAATGACAAAAGAAGATAGTCCAAATTCCTTTTTGAGAGTTATTTGTTCTTCGGAAGAAGCGGGGAAAAAATGATCGAGGTCGATAGGGTTGGAAATGACACGACTCCGTTTGTGGAATCCGTACTGATGCATTTCGTCGAGAATTCCTTGTGATGGAGCGGTGACGAAATCACAGCGATTGTAATACCACGAGACGAAACGAAGAGCGAATTTTTGGAGAAATTTCGCCTGTATCGGGCTATACCGGAGGAATTCGGTAAGAGGAGTGTGACTCGTACCGACGAGCGGTCTGTGTAAGAAAAAACTTGCCAGCAGTCCTTCGAATCCGGCTCCAAAAAAAAGATGGGTATGAATGATGTCTGGATATCTCTTTCGCAAAGGAATCCATCTGAGAAATGTCGGAACAATCATCCGACCTTGCTTCGTCGGTGCCGGAAAAGGAAGAGCTAAGAGCCGATGAATGGATACGCCTTCACCGATTTCAGCTTCTCGGTAGGGGAGATGGGAAATTGTGAAATCCTTTTTTCCGTAGCGTGGTACGAAAAAATCGATTTCGTGTCCGAGACGGGAAAGTTCGCCCGCTTGTTCGACGAGCGAATCTGAAATACCGGACAGTTCCGGGTAAAAATTGTCCGAGAAAATGGCTATCTTCATAAATGAAAATGATGTATATCAGGAAGTGACTGTTCCAAGAATAGAAGAGAAAACGGTTTCTGTCTATGTCTGTTTGTGCTAGAATAAGGCTATATGAAACTTTCTATTGTTATTCCGGCTTACAATGAAGAGGCTTATATCGGAAAATGTCTCGAATCGATAGCGATGGAAAGAGCACGTGGTTCTTTTGATGTGGAAGTGATTGTCGTCAATAATGCCAGTGATGATACGACGGGGGAAGTAGCACAATCATTCCCATTTGTTCGGGTGGTTGATGAGCCGAAGAAAGGATTGGTGCGGGCTCGTCAGACGGGATATGAAGCCTCTGCAGGAGATCTTGTTGCCAACGTTGATGCGGATACGCTTGTGCCGAAAGGATGGATCAGTACTGTTTTCGAAGAATTCTCGGCTGATCCGAAATTGGTAGCTCTTTCCGGACCATATATGTATTATGACTTGTCAGCTGTTACGAATTGGTCTATTTTATTTTGGTATCGATTGGGACAGATAGTCAGTTTTTTGAATACTCTTGTCACGAATCGAAGCGGAACGATGCTTCAGGGTGGAAATTTTGTTTTACGACGAAGCGCTTTGGAGAAGGCCGGTGGCTTTGATCTCAATTTTGATTTTTATGGTGAAGATACGGCTATCGCCAAACAAATGAGCAGTCAGGGAAAAGTAAAGTTCACTTTTCGCCTTCCTATGTACACATCGGGGCGGAGACTGCAGGCAGAAGGAATTTTTACGATGGCTCTGAAATATGGAATGAATTTCTTGTGGACGATTCTTTTCGATAAACCGTACACCAAAGAATATAAAGATATCCGTGTATGCAAGAACAATCGTGGCGGAAAAAATGGATGAAAAAGTTCCGAGAGATTTGGTATATCATCGCACGGAATATTTTCTTGTTGACAAACGGCATCATCGCGCTCGTTGTCGCACTTCTTTTGTTTTTTGGTGATATCGAATCCGGAATATTCTTGGGTCTTATCTTGGTGATCAATATGATGCTTGGATTGGGACAGGACATTCGTGCTTGGTATACGCTCCAAAAATTGCAGCTTCTGACCGCACCTCGTGTCGTGCGTGTCCTTTTAGACGGAACAGAGGAGTCTGTCTTGACGGAAGAAATAGAGAAGGGAGACAAACTCAAATTGAAGACAGGTGATGAGATTCCTTGTGATGGAACGCTTCTTGAATCGTATTCGCTCGAATTGAATGAAGGTCTTATCACCGGAGAATCAGCTTCGTTTCCGAGGCAAGCAGGTGATCATATGCTGGCAGGCAGTATTATCACGGCGGGATTCGGTTTTTTGGTGACTGATGCTGTCTTCGAACAAAGTCGTATTGCGCGGATGACCGAAGGTGTCAAGAAATTTAGTGTGAACGAAAGCCCGATTCAAGGAGCAGTGAATCGTGTCGTTCGGTATTCGGGGTATATTCTGATGGGCGTCATCCTGTTTGTGGTTGCTCGGGGTTTTCTGACAGATATACCGAATGTAGTCGTTATCAAGAACATCGGGGCACTCACAAGTTCTCTTGTTCCACAAGGATTAGTATTTGCTTTGACACTTCTCTTTGCCTATGGCGCAGCGCATCTCTATAAGCGTGATGTCCTTCTTCAAGAAGTAAATGCGACGGAGAAATTGGGACGCATCCGGAATCTTTGTATGGATAAGACTGGAACACTCACAGAGAATAAACCGACGGTGGAAAGAATGGAAACGCCGAAAGGGATGACGAGTGAAGAGGCAAAAGCGTATGCATCCTCGTATATCGGCGGTTCGGGCGATTTATCACAGACGATTCTTGCTTTGAAGGAATTCATCGGAGATTTCCATTTTTCTGATAAAGTCATCAGTACGACTTCTTTCTCTTCTTGGCATCCATACGGTGCCGTAGAGATCGTTTCCTCCAAGGGTGAAACGAATATTCTTCTTGTCGGATCAGGAGAGCATCTCGTACCGCATCTCGCAGATGTGTCAGAGAAAGAATGGTTTACGGCAATCGAAAGACAGGAAGCGACGCAGGGGAAACGTATCATCTGTCTTTTTCGGGCAGGTTCAGAACATCTGTCGAAAGATCTATCGCAATCGAAACTTTCTTTCATAGCGATTTTCGTTCTTTCAAGCAAATTGCGACCAGGGATAGGAGAGGCAATCACATTTTTCCAGGATCGTGGTGTACATATCCGAATCATTTCCGGTGATCATCCCGAAACAGTTCGGGCTGTCGCGAAGATGGCCGGAGTGAAACACTGTGATAAAGTAGTGACAGGAATGGAAATGCAAAGCTGGACAGAAAAAGATTTTTTCGAGCGTGTCCGTGATTATTCGATTTTCGCACGCACCATACCTGAGCAGAAAGAAAAAATCATCGAATCGTTGAAGAAAGATGGTTTCACGGCGATGGTGGGGGATGGCGCCAATGATGCTCTGGCAATCAAAAAAGCGGATCTGGGCATTGCTATGTTCGAAGGCGCACCGGCAACGAGACAGCTCGCCTCGGTCGTTCTTATGAACAATAGTTTTACAGCACTGCCTGGCGGAGTGGAGCTGGCTGATAGTATCATCAAGAATGCTGAGATTTTCGCAAGTCTTTTCTTCGGATCAGCGCTTTCAGGTTTATTTTTCTTTTTAGGAGTGAGTTTTTTGGGATACTCATTTCCGCTTACTCCGCTCAATATCACTCTCATCAATTATCTCACGGTCGGGTTCCCTGGGATACTCGTTTCTTATTGGACGATTTGGAAGGTGAAAAAGATACGGTTCCCGAGCACGGGAAAGTTTTTGGATAAGATATCGCCGTTTATTCTCAGATCAGCTGTTTTGCAATCGCTCACACTTCTCGTTATTTTCCTTCTGAGTCCGGAAAGTATGAAATCTGGAGAATCCAATTTTTTCGTGGTTCTTGCTTGGAGCATCATCGGATATATTTTCTTTCTGTTCACCCCTGCGTTGTATCGAGGCTCGCTTCTTTCGACTCAGAGAAGAGATCTCATCCTGCTCACCTTTTTTGAAATTCTTTTTCTTATTTTCATTCTTCAGACCCCTTTCTTTTTACGATTTTTCGAGATAATCGGAATGTCTTTCGCATTGAACCCTCTTCTTTTACCGATCGTCCTTCTCGGAACATATAGTTTGTTGCAATACGGAATAACCATTTTGCTCCGAAATCATCCACAGATATCTTCTCGAAGAGAACCGGGAAAAGTCCGGTAGATTGCTTTCCTTTACGAATACCAGTATTATTGAATGGAGTTTATATATGAAATCGGTATGAACACATTTTTCGCTCGACACAAATATCATTGGACGCAGAAAAGATACCAAAAGTCTTCTTTTGTCGGACTGATTCTTTTCATACTGAGCCTTGTAGCGAATCGTTATGCCAGTTTTTATGCCACCGCACAGGCGAGCAACTCCGTCACCGATCTTCTTTTGGACAATATCCCCGTTATGAGAGTGGAATGGATTGTGAATGATGCTGCCGCTTTGTTCGGTTTTTCGATGATTTTCTTCATTCTGTGGCAACCACGGCGAATCCCTTTTATTTTGAAATCGGTAGCTTTGTTCATTTTTATCCGATCGGGTTTTATCGTCTTCACACATCTCGCCCCTTTCCCGG
This sequence comes from Candidatus Moraniibacteriota bacterium, assembly GCA_023261645.1. Taxonomy (GTDB): domain Bacteria; phylum Patescibacteriota; class Minisyncoccia; order Moranbacterales; family UBA1568; genus UBA1568. The sequence continues at coordinate 52,882 of JAHFOO010000004.1, forward strand.
AACGCGTTTATCTTGATCCGACCGATATCTTTCGTACGCTCACATATGGAGGGGACTACTTCTTTTCCGGACATACGGGAATGTCGTTTCTGATGGCACTTATTTATTGGCAAGAGAAACGCGTACGCTACTATTGTCTGGCGGTGTCGGGATTACTCAGTATTGGTGTGATTTTGGGTCATCTGCATTATTCGATAGATGTCTTGGCAGCTTTCTTCATCACGTATAGTATTTTCGTTCTGGCACAACGGTTCTTCCCGTATGCCTACAATGTTTTTTCGGAGGGCCAGGAAATGCCTGCGTTGGAGAATTCTTCGGAGCTCGAAAAGGCGGTGAGCTGATGTGAGAAGAGGTATTTCTGCCTTGTACATCGACCATTTTTCCGATTTGACACCGAAGAAGCGGAAGGCTAGACTTGAGGTGGTTCCTTAATCTGAGCACCATACCCTTGGGAGGCTGTTATGTTGAAATCTCTCGTGAAACGTATACCGTTTATTGATGGCCCTCCAATCATATTCACACATGAGGAGGGGGCGTGTTTCTGGAAGAATGGGAAATTCGATGTATCACTGCTCCATCGCAAGATGGCTGAGAAAGCATTGATTGTCCTTCTTCGTTACTCTGATGAGATCTACACGGACAATCCTTTTCGGCATCTTCGGCTGAAAAATTCTTCGGTAGAAAAGGCGCCTCGGCGTTTTTGGGGAAAGTGTCCGATCGGATACCATATCATTCGACTTTGTGTCGTCGGATATGGGAATCAAGAAAAGAACATTTTATTTCGTTTCGTACGTAGCTCGGAGGAAAATTTCAATGGCTATCTATTCAATCATCCTTCGCGATCTTCGCGTACCAAGTGACTCATCAGGGAGGGATATCGTTTACGGGTCTGTCGCACATGTTGCTTCAGACTCGTTTTCTTTGATAGGCTGTTTACAAGTGTTTTTATCAAAAGATTAGTGTTTTTTATCTGTAAGTGCGGTTTTACAAAATGGTGAAGGAAAGGTAGAATAGAGTTTATCATTCTATACGCATCACGATGATAATGTGGCGTTTTCATTCGTAAAGAACAATGATGGGAAAGAGGACCCGTGAAAAAAAATTCTTTTTACTCTATGAGAGTCAGGCAGACGCTCTTTTTCGTTTTGTTTTCTTTCGGGTGAGCGATCGTGAGGGAGCCAAAGACATCGTTCAAGATACTTTTCTCAAGATGTGGGAGGTGCTCGATTCGAGTCGGAAAATAGAGAATGAGAGAGCTTTCCTTTTCCGCATCGCCTCCAATCTGGTCATCGATCGGTATAGGAAATCGAAAGAATACTCTTTGAACAGTCTCACTGAACAGGGTTTCGATGTCCCAGATGATCCAGGCACACCGATCGAAACACAGATCGATGCCGATACGACGCTTGAGTTCCTGCAGGATATTCCGGAAAAATATCGTGAAGCGGTATGGCTTCGTATGGTGGAAGAATGGTCTGTGAGAGACATTGCTGAGCTTTCGAATGAGTCTGAGAATGTCATATCGGTACGTATTCATCGCGGACTCAAGTTGTGGCGGAAGCGAGTGAGTGAGGAATTTGGTAAGAAATCACGTCCTGAAACGTCAGAAGAATGAAAGAGAGCCAGTTCAAAATCTGATGTCGAGAGAAAAGTTTCTGATTTCGAGACCTGCCTGCCGGCAGGCAGGTGAAAATTATGCAGAGTGCGAAGGCCTATCGCGTGATAAGCCGACAATCGATAAGTAATTTTCAGCCGAAATCAGGTACTTTTATACGACAAGTAGTATTTATTTTTTTAGCCTATACATTCAGATTTTTAACTGGCTCTAGAACGTTATGAATGAAAATGAGCAAAAAATGAATATCGGACAAGAAGAACGCAAGGCGTTCGTTTCGCTTCGTTCACGATCGCTTTTGAGAGAGGAAAAGGATATGATGCGACAGGCGTTGCAGACATTGATACATCGATCCGGGATGATCGGCACCCCGGTTCCGAGAGGAATCTTCGCTTCTTTTTTGAACCGATCATTTGCCGTTTCAGCAAGTGCTCTGGCGCTTATCATCGGGAGCAGCCTTGGTGTCGCGAGAGCTGCAGAAAATTCGCTCCCGGGCCAGACCCTCTATCCGGTGAAAATAAATGTCAATGAATCGGTGATAGGGAGCTTCAAACGTTCTGATACGGCACGTGCGGATTGGGAACGGGAGCGGGCAGGACGGAGAATTACTGAAGCAGAAACACTCGCAGAGGAAGGGAAGTTGGGAGATAAAGAAAAAAATGAGATAGAACGACATCTTTCGGAGAATCGAAAATCATTTGAGGAAATTGAAGGACGAACGGTCTCTGATGATGAATTTTTTCCACAACAGATAAAAGGAGAAACGAAGAAAATCAATGTACGTGTCGAGCATACTGAAAATAAAGAATTTGTTCATATCGATGAACGGGAAGAGACGAAGAGTGATGAAACAAAAGAGAAAGGGAATGGTTTCGTTGACACGGAAGAGTTTCATGAATCCTTCGGTGGATATACGGAACAAGGAACAAAAATAGAAAAAGAAAAGAAGACGGGAGATAAGCCTGATTCAAAGAATCGGTTCACCGAAATGTCATCTTCGAAGGCAGAGGAGGTGTCGAAAGACAAGAGTATCGACAAAAAGGTTGATCCATCCGAAAAAATCGATTTACAAGACAAATGAGATTAAAAAGAAAATAGTCACGAACCGAAGAACGGAAGCGATGGACAGAAAGGCTGATTGAGATTGAAATTTCATGGAAAGAGGATATGGCGTAAGATTTTCTATCGAGTAACGTCTCAAGTAGTGTAACCAGTAAAAATAGCACTATGAAGATGAATAAAAACGTTATGGGGTTGGCAGTAGCAGTCGTCGGCCTTACTGCCGTGTCTCAGGCGCCTGCTGTCTTTGCTCAGTCAGAGACGAACAATCGGTCGGAACGCAGTCCTATTGCTGTGGCATCCGTAGCCATCAGTGAAGCGACGGCGGTTGCGACTGCTCAAGGGAAACTTGCCGGCACGGTCAAGAAAACGCATCTTGACAGATATCACGGCAAAGCCACCTGGAAGATTCGTATCCTCTCGACTGATGGTTTGACGAGAGGCGATTTCCGGATTGATGCTACGACCGGTCTCATCGTCCAATCCAAGATTAGGCAGATCGGGAAAAATCATCTCAGCCAGACAGAGAGACTTGCGATGAAGATTGAGAGGGAAAAATCGCATCTTCTTGAAAAACAGCACAAATTCGAGATGAAGATGGAATTGAAAAAGCAACATCAGGAATTGAAAGGACATTCGTCCAACTAAAGAGACCATAAAGTGCATCGAGAGAAAACCACGGATAATTTCCGTGGTTTTAGGCTTATGCTTGCCTTTTTCAGAGAGGAGTGTATGCTTGAGGTGGTAAAGGAAAATTACCACATTGGTTTTTTAAAATTTTGAGTAAAGAGAAGGAGTATTACTGTGAAAAAATCACTGGCAATCAATCATGGAACGCAAGTTATCTCTTCCAAGACGGCCGTAAAAGCATCGAAACGAACTATTCCTGCCAAAACGGTCGCGAAGGAGGAGCCATCCAGGCTCGTCAAAGATCTGTTGGAAAAGAAAGGTCGTTTCAATCCGACGAAATTGTTCATTCTAGACACCAACGTTTTGATGCACGATCCGATGAGCTTGTTCCGTTTCGAGGAACACGATGTCTTCATCCCGATGATGGTGTTGGAAGAACTTGATGCCAACAAGAAAGGAGTATCGGAAGTGGCTCGCAATGCGAGACAAGTGAGTCGTACCTTCGATGAGATCATCTCCGGCCATGAGGACATAAATATGAAAGACGGTATCGAACTTTCCGTCCGATCAAAAGGTCAGGCGACTGGACGACTCTTTTTTCAGACTGAGGCGATTGATGTCGCTTTACCGGCGATGTTGCCGACTGCCAAGGCCGACAATCAGATCATCGGCGTAGTCATATATCTCAAGGAAAAATATCCGAAACGTGAAGTGATTTTGGTGTCGAAAGACATCAATATGCGGATCAAGGCCAAAGCTCTCGAACAGGTTGCACAGGATTACTTCAATGATCAGGTATTGGAGGATACCGATTTGCTCTATGCCGGCGCATCAGAATTGCCATCGAATTTCTGGGAAATGTGTGGTAAGCGTATGAAGTCCTGGAAGGAAGATGGTCAGACATTCTATGATGTCAAAGGATCGTTCTGCTCAGGACTGCTCATAAACGAGCTTGTCTGGGAGGATGGTGATCATCCATTTCGCGCCATCGTGTGTGGGCGTGTCGGTCAGAGTGCCATTCTTCGGACGTTTCGGGATTATACCGCTCGTAAGAACAATGTCTGGGGCATTACGGCACGCAATCGTGAACAAAGTTTTGCTCTGAGTTTGCTAATGGATCCGGAGATTGATTTTGTTTCTCTTTCAGGACAGGCAGGTACCGGTAAGACGCTTATGACACTGGCGGCCGCGCTTGAACAGACACTCACCAAGAAGTTGTACAGCGAGATCATCTTCACTCGTGTGACGATACCGGTTGGTGAAGATATCGGCTTTTTGCCCGGTACGGAAGAAGAAAAAATGGCTCCGTGGATGGGTGCGTTGGATGACAATCTCGATGTGCTTGGTGCGGGTAGCGATCATGATGGACAGAAAGATGGTGAAGCCAAACACTCATCTGATTGGAGCAGAGCGGCGACAGGAGATCTGATCCGTTCGCGTCTCAAAATAAAGTCACTCAACTTTATGCGTGGACGCACCTTCATCAATAAGTTCGTCATCATCGATGAAACGCAGAATCTGACACCCAAGCAGATGAAAACGCTCATCACACGCGCCGGACCAGGGACGAAGGTGGTCTGTCTCGGCAATATCGCGCAGATTGATACACCTTACCTCACGGAAGGGAGTTCCGGGTTGACGTATGTCGTCGAGCGTTTCAAAGGGTGGCTACACGGCGGGCATATAACGCTTCTGCGCGGTGAACGCTCGCGTTTGGCTGATTACGCCACTGAAGTACTCTGAAGAAAAGAGGAAAATGAAACCGCATACGAGAGAATATCTTGTATGCGGGTTTTTTTATGAGCCTGATCATCTCTCAATCTATCTCCTCTTTTATCGTTTTAATTTCACGAAGCAATTCCTCGAGCGTATTTTTGATATGTTCGATTTTTTGGATGTCGTGCGTGCGATCGGCCGTGTATTCCTGATCATCTCTTTCTCTCTCCTCTCCGAGATCGTCGATGTCTCCGGATATTTCATTCACATCTTCGCTGATTCCTTTGACATTCTCATGGATATGGTCGATGTCTTTGGATATTTCTTCGACATCTTCCGAAATATCATCTACATCTTCCGAAATATCTTCGACATCTTCGCTGACCTGGGCAAGTTTATGCGCATGATGATTGACGGTCATCTGGATGAAGATGGAGAGATAGATTGCCTCGAGTGAAACGACGGTTGTCAGAATAAGCATAATCTGGTCGAATCCGTACCCGAACCATTGCAATGCGAAAATCCCCACGAAGAAAAAAGAATGGAGTATCAGCGAGATGGGGGAGCCGACATATCGAGGAGCTTCGAGGGCGATGCGTTCGAGGAGAGGTTTCTTTTGATTTTTTATTGGGAGCGTTTTCATACTTTCAGTGTAGTTTCTTTTGTGCATATTGGGAAGAGAACACTTCGGTTATTCACATTTTTTTAGACTTTCTTTGTTCAGAGAGTGGAGAAAGAAGGGGTTATGGGTATAGTGAGTCTTTCTCCCGATGATGGTATACTGTAATTGACAATCTTTCCCCTTTCTTTCTTATGAAAATATTTATCGTATTACTGGTAATAGTTATGGGGCTCACATTCTTTGTGACCTCCAATACCGCTCCCGTACCGCTTCATTTCTTCACCCTGACGAAAGACATTCCGCTGTCGTACATCTTGGTTTTCCCCATCGGTATCACGCTTCTTCTGTTTTCATTCTACCATCTCCTCCAGAGACGGAAGACATATTCGATTATCCGTGATTTGGAAGATGATATCGAGAGCGAACAGAAGAAAGTGCTCGAAATAGTCAAGCGTACGCACGAACTTGAACTGGAAAATCAGAAACTCAAAATCCGTTTGGGGGGTACTTCTTTCGACGATGATTCTTTATGAAAGGACTCCTGCTTGCCTTGTGGAAAAAACTCAATCTTTCCAAACATTTTCAACTGAATATCATTCGGATATTTCAAGATCAGTTTCTTGTCGGAGTGACCGGGCTTATTTTCAATGAAAAAAATGAAGTGTTGGTATTCAGACATACCTATAGGCAGAGAGCCTGGAGCTTGCCCGGTGGATATATGAACGGCAAAGAACACCCCAAGGAAGCTTTAACTCGAGAAATTATGGAAGAATCCGGATTTACCGTAAGTATCGATTGGAGAATGAAAGTACGTACGGACAGGGAGACGGCACGTCTGGATATTTCGTACATCGGAACGTACATCGGAGGAGCGTTTGTTCCTTCTGAAGAAGTGGTTGAGGCCAGGTTCTGCTCACTGCAAAATCTTCCTCCTATTCGGAGAGATCAGCTGTTCCTCATTGATAAAGCACTGGAACAACGAAGACAATTTTTTTCGGATACTTCTTATTCTGACTCCATTTCCGAGCAGAAACACATCGCTCATTTTTGAGAAGAGTCTGTTGTCGAAAATCAAAATAAAAAACAGTCTTTTTTGAGACTGTTTTTTGTAAGAGACCTTCTATGACTAGCGTCTGTAGGTTCTTTTTGTCTCCTCATTGTCTTCTTTCGTATCTATTTCTCGGAGACGGGCGAGTTCAGCTTCCGGATTCGCAAGGCCGGCAAGAATAGTTTTTTTGTTGAAAGAACGCGCGAGTGGATCAACGCCGACTTTCGTTTTATACTCCTGTGCCAACCTTCTCAATTCTTCTTCGGGGGTTTCTTGTGTGAAATCAAATTTGAATTGTTCTGGCATAGGAGGGTTAAAATAGTATGGAATTATGTATCTCTATTATACTCGCATATCCCATTTTTTGTGAAGAGTCTCTACTTAGAAGTCGAACTTCTAAGTACTTCTCAGGAGGATCTTCCAGAGGAAAAATTTCGTAAAAGATGATAGAATAGAAGAGGAAAGACAATACTCATATGAAAAAAATTGTTATTGGAATCGTCGGTTTGGTGGTGGTTTGCGTTTTGCTTATCGTTCTGTTTGGCATATATAAATTCAATTTTACCGATGGTGGTGATGCTGTACCAAAGAATGATGCACCTCTCGGCATTGCCTGCACGCAAGAAGCGATGATCTGTCCGGATGGTTCGACTGTCGGTCGTACCGGTTCGAAATGTGAATTTGCTCCGTGTCCTTCTTTGTCAGAAAAAAGAAACCCATCTGAATTCATAGCGCCACTCGATCGAGCAAGCGAGAGAGTGACCAAGAAGCCATTCGGTATATTAATTGATCGGATGACATCTCCAGTGCAACCGGAACGGTTCAGCGGTTATCACACCGGGACTGATTTTGAAACATTTTCTGAGGAACAAGCTATCGATGTTTCTATTCGAGCTGTGTGTACTGGAACGATCATTGAGAAAAAACAGGCCACAGGTTATGGCGGGGTGATCGTAGAGCGTTGTCAAAAGGATGCTGAAACGGTAACGGTTGTGTATGGACATTTGGCCCTTAAAAGTATCGGAGCGAGAGTCGGAGAAACGATAGAGCAAGGAAGTATCGTCGGTGTACTTGGAGCAGCGAAAAGTGCGGAGACGGACGGTGAGCGTAAGCATCTCCATCTCAGTATTCACAAAGGCTCCCAAGTTGATATTCACGGATATGTTTCTTCACAGAAAGAACTCGGCCAGTGGATCGATCCCTGTCTGTTTGTATGTAAATAGCCCACAGTGTAATATTTTTTTGTTATAAATATGCCAACACTCCTTATTGATGTACGAACAAAAGAAGAGTATGAAGAACACCACGCAGTTGATGCGGTGAATATTCCCGTTGAAGAAATATGTGATGGAAAACTTGGTGTCCTCGAAAATGTAGGAAAAGACACTCCTCTTCATCTCTATTGCCGGTCAGGCGCTCGTTCGGAAAAAGCGGAAGAGATGCTTCGTTCATTCGGCTATACTGATGTCGTGAACCTCGGTGGGTTGGGTGATAGGGTAATTTGATGAATGAGGAAATTTGACTCCCTGGTGTATAATAGAAGTGTCATTCACCCAGTTAAATAATTTTAAATTTTTAACTAAAATATGTACTATGTATATGTGTTGTTCAGTAAAAAAGATAGCAAAAGATATATAGGGTATATTAATAATTTAAAATTAAGATTTGAGCACCATCAGAAAGGAAAGGTGGAATCTACAAAAAATAGGCGACCACTAAGTCTTATTTACTACGAAGCATGTCTGAACCAACAGGATGCTACCTATCGGGAAAAGTATCTAAAGACTTATCATGGGAGTATGTTTATAAAAAAGAGGCTCAAATCTTATTTAACGGGGTAAACATATGAAAAAGGGATACTATGGCAATATTGAAAAATTGACGCTCGCGAATGAGAATTTTCGCCAGGTTCTGTATACTGCCGAACATTGTCAGCTGGTACTGATGTCACTTTTGCCAGGTGAAGAAATCGGTCTTGAGACGCACACTGGAAATGATCAGTTCTTACGTTTTGAAAAAGGGGAGGGAAAAGTCATCATTGATGAGACAGAATATGTCGTCGGAGACGGTGACAGTGTCATCGTTCCTTCCGGGGCACGGCACAATGTCGTGAATACCAGCGCAACAGAATCACTCAAACTCTATACGATCTATGCTCCTGCACATCACCAGGATGGGATGGTGCGTGCGACCCGCGCTCTCGCCGTAGCCGATGACCCCGAGTTTGATGGCAAAACGACAGAATAATGATATCATAGAAAAGAGAGAGGATAGCTGAATCGGTTTTTCGTCTCTCTACAATATAACGGGTATTCCCCGATCTTACCGGCACTGCGTTCGCCTGCCTGCCGGTAGGCAGGAAAACGAGAGTAAACTTTCGTTTCACTCACTTCCCTGTCTGCCGATTTATCTGCCGTAGGCACGACAGGCAGGGTTTGGTAATAAAAATTCATTGAGAGGGATATTTTGGTTTGAATACATATGCGACACCGTTCTTTGAAGGCGAGGAAACTTTTCGATTATTGGTCTATGCCACACTTTCTTTTTGGTACCGTGTCGGCGCTTTTCACCGTCACTTTTTTGTTGCCGGTGGTATATATGTTCTTTGTGACACTCTACTTGTCCATCTTCTGGGAGCTCCTGGAGATGCGTTTCAGACTTCATGAAGCCAAAGGGAACAGTGGTATGGACGTACTTCTTGCTCTGTTTGGTTTCGGCAGCACCTTCATCTTCGCGGATCGTATCAACGCAAATGTAGGGAATCAGAGTTCGCTTCTGATCATTACGGGCATTCTTTTTCTGTGTTTGAATTTTTTCGCATGGCGGGCTCGCTTCGAGCATGATGGTGAGTTCCAAGGATGATCATTTATGTATAGTATATAAAAATATATGGAAAACGCTGAAATTTGGAAAAAGAAGAGAGTATGTATCATCGATGATAATGAGGACATCCGTTCGATATACCGTATGAAGTTTGATATGGAAGGCTTTGATGTTTCTCTGGCAATCAATGGTGAGGAGGGACTACGAGTCATCCGTGAGACCAAACCGGATGCCATCTTGCTCGATATAGAGATGCCTGTGAAGAATGGCATAGAAGTCCTGCAGGAACTCCGTCAAGACCCTCTTCTTATGAAAATTCCTGTCATTATGTTGACCAATCAGGATAATGAAGAAGCATTCAAAACAGTCGGAGAATTCAATACTCGTTTTTATATCGTCAAATCACTTACCACCCCGCAGAAAGTCGTCGATCTCGTACGAGAAGCCTTGTAAGTACGGAGTGGAATAATAGATATATTCTATGTAAAATCGACATCTGTCGATTCTTTTTACTTTTCCCACAGCATAGCATTTTATCATTTTGGTTTTATGTAGGCATTTTCTGTGATATACTGAAAAAAAATACAGAAAGAAATGCTTTTGCCTCACAACCATCAGAATCTTGTCGTCTTCAAAAAAAAAGATAGGGTGCACCTTCTCTGGCGTGTTTCTGATTCTTCGATTCCCGGTATTTTTTCAGTTGAAAGTGTCAACGGAAAAATATTCAAAAAAACATCTTCTCTCATCACCCTCTATCATACCGACGGAACGAAATCGGTACTCAGCGATGACCCGATGCTCCGTGCGAGCACCCTTGGTGTCAAGACACTTTTTACTTTCATCAACAAAAAGAAGGAAGGCGTCTTTGTCACGATTACACAAGGTGGATCAGGAAAGATACTGGCAGAATCCTCTTTGTTCCACGGACCGACAGTGTGCGTCAGATTGCCGGCCAAAGATGGAAAAAAAGCCAAAATCATCGCCTTTTCACCTCATGGTAAGAAGACGATTTTTCAGGCGAACATATCAGTTGATTTCAAGCATTTTCTCGATAAAGGTGATGTGATCGAAGCTCGTCGGCAGAAGTTTGATGTGTCTGAACTCCGGCCTCTCTTTGCAGATATTGTTCCGCAGGGGATTCTTCTTGTCTATTCGGCGAAAAATACATCCGGTAGACTGACCATCGGTGCCACTCTTTTTGATCGTGGTCGTCCGAAGGAATTGTTGTGGCAGAGTGATGAAGCCTTGTGGGAAGCACCTGAATATATTTCATCTCAAGCGACATGTATCGGAGGCGTCAATATCGGAAAGTACTTTTTTATCTACATCCAATCTCCAGGAGAAGCTGTTGAGCGGTTTCCAATCGCCCGTTACTGGGAGACAGTACAAAAAAACAAGAGAAGAGAATTCATCTTGCCTTCCCGTAAAAAAGGGGAGCGGATAGAATTGGCGCGTTTTGAATCCAATCCCGTCCTGGAACCGATCATCAAAAATTCCTGGGAAGCCTTCGCGACGTTCAACCCCGCTGCTCTCTATCTAGGTGGTCGTATCCATCTCCTCTATCGTGCTCAAGGATATGATGGGACTTCTGTTCTGGGCTATGCGTCGAGTTCTGATGGCATCACTATCGATGAACGTCAAGAAAAACCGGCCTTCATACCAAACAGTACTTCATCGAGAAAGCATGAAGGTCATTTTCCCTATGTTTCCGGTGGTGGTACAGGCGGATGCGAAGATCCTCGTCTCGTAGAGATTGATGGATGGGTATATCTCATATATGTTTCTTTTGATGGTTCTCATCCACCAGGAGTAGCTCTCTCCTTCATTTCGAAAGTTGATTTTCTTGCAAAACGCTTTCGATGGTCTCGCTCGAAACTTATTTCTCGGCCAGGTGAGATTCAGAAAAATTGGGTTCTTTTCCCTCGGAAAATCAATGGAAAATTCGTCGTTCTCCACGGTCTGAGCCCGAAGATTCGCATCGAATATCTCGATGATCCGAAAAAACTCGGTGACGGAAAATATATTCAGAGCCTGACCTCTCATGGGGGAGGAGGATATATCGAAGCCACTCGTTTGCGGGCGTGGGACAATATCGTCCGAGGAGTCGGTGCTCCTCCGCTCTGGACCAAGTATGGGTGGCTCATTTTCTATCACGGTATGGATATGCGCGATCCGGGAAGATACAAGGTGGGCGTGATGCTTCTCGATCTCGAACATCCGGAAATTGTTCTCCATCGCGCTGTCGAGCCGGTTCTTGAACCCGAAACATCGTATGAGAACAATGGTCACAAACGCGGTGTCGTGTACGTCTGTGGATCGGTCATCAAAGGAAAAAAACTTTTCGTGTATTATGGGGCGGCGGATCGGACATCGGCTGTAGCGATGGCAGACCTGGATGTTTTCCTCCAATCTCTCCTCAAAGAAAAACCACCTCTTCTTCAAAAAATGAATCCCAGAAAAATCAATTAATATATTCTTTCTATGTCATTTTTCAAACGATCCTTTGAAAACCCCATATTGGTACCGGAAAGCGACCTTCCTTGGGAGCTGGAAGGAGCCTTCAATGGTTCAGCTCTTCGTGAAAAAGGGAAAACGAGACTTTTTTATCGGGCTCAATCTTTACCGCTCTTGCATGAGGATGGACCATGGCTCTCACTCTCATCGATCGGTCAAACGGAAAGCTCGGATGGTATCCATTTCAAGAAACATCGCCCATTCATCAAACCGGAATTCTTATGGGAACGATTCGGTTGTGAAGATCCGCGAATCACGAAATGTGATGGGAAATATTATATTTTTTATACTGCTCTTTCTGAATTTCCTTTCCGTGCCGAAGGAATATCTGTCGGTCTCGCGCTGACAAAAAACTTCAAACAGATCGAGAAGCATCACATCACACCGTTCAATGCGAAAGCGATGACTCTTTTTCCGGAGCGTATCGATGGCAAACTCTGGGCGCTTCTTTCCGTGAATACCGATCAACCGCCGTCGACGACTGCATTTGCTTCATTCGAGAATGAGGAAGATCTCTGGAATATGGAAAAGTGGAGCAAGTGGTATCAGAATCTTGATAAGCATGGATTCGATTTGCGCCGAAGCGATGATGACCATATAGAAATCGGCGCTCCACCAATCAAGACGAAAGACGGTTGGCTCCTCCTGTATTCGTATATCCAGAAATATTATTCGTCAGATCCGATTTTCACCGTGGAGGCCATCCTTCTCGATCTCGAAAATCCGAGAAAAATCATCGCTCGTACCGAAAATCCTCTGCTTGTCCCGGAAGAAGAATATGAATATTACGGCAAGGTCAAGAATATCGTTTTCCCTACCGGATTGGTGAAACGTGGCGATACGCTTTTCCTCTATTATGGTGCTGCCGATACGACAACGTGTGTTGCTACGGGAAGTCTGAAGAAGCTCCTCTCTCAAATGAGAATGACCAAAAAAGATCAACCTCTTTTCACACGGTATCGGAAGAATCCTGTTCTCGAACCGATCCCTTCACATTCTTGGGAAGCGAAAGGAGTGCTCAATCCTGCGGCAATCGAATCGGATGGAAAAGTTCGCATTCTCTATCGTGCTACTGCGGAAGATGACACTTCTGTTTTCGGATATGCCGAAAGCCGTAATGGTTTTCGAATTTCCAAACGTTCTCCCGAGCCTGTGTATGTCCCACGAGTTTCCTTTGAGCAGAAACAAGCTCCTGGGAATTCCGGATGTGAAGACCCGCGTCTGACCAGGTTCGGTGATACCTACTATATGCTGTACACTGCCGTCGATGCTGTCTCTCCGCCACGAGTGGCTCTTTCGACGATCTCAGTGACAGATTTCTCGGCTGGTCGTTTCGAAAATTTTTCTCTTCCGATACTCCTTTCTCCTCCGAACATCGATGACAAGGACGCTTGTCTTTTTCCGGAGAAAATCGTGGGGAAGTATGTCATATTGCATCGTATCCAACCGGCCATCGACATCAATTTTTTTGAGAATCTCGATTTTGACGGAGAAACGAAATTTTTGACGCATCAACCATTCATTTTCCCTCGACGAGGTATGTGGGATAGTCGGAAAATCGGTATCAATACCGCCCCGATCAAAACAAAAAAAGGATGGCTCGTTCTGTATCATGGTGTTTCGGAGTATGATGGGCAATATCGTATCGGGGCGCTTCTTCTCGATCTTGAACATCCGGAAAAAGTCATCGGACGGAGTCGTCTGCCGATTTTCAGTCCGGAAGAGGACTATGAGAGGATTGGTGTTGTTCCCAATGTCGTTTTCCCTTGCGGATCGATTGTTCGTGAAAAGAAATTGATCATTTATTATGGAGGTGCCGATCGAGTCATCGGTGTAGCGAGCATCTCTTTGCCGAAACTTCTCAGGTCTCTTCTTGTCGACGGTATATGATACGAGGAGAATCTTTCATCTGGATGGCTACAGATGTGTGGAATAGAGAGGGGAGGACTGATTGCGTCGTTTGAGGGTGAAAAAAAGGGTATTGACAGGATAGAGACAATACGCTATAATAGGAAGGTGTATAAAAGGCACAGCAGGAAACAGAGTCGAGTTTTCGCAGTATATAAGCAACCGTAAAAAAATCGTATGCAAGGAACTATCAAAACCCTTACAGACCGAGGATTCGGATTCATCTCTCGCGATGGCGAAGAGAAGGATTTGTTTTTTCATTCTAAGGAACTCGTAGGAGTTACCTATGACGAATTGAAAGTAGGCGACACTGTCTCTTTCGAAGTTGTCAATGGTGAAAAAGGCCCAGCAGCTACAGGCGTATCTCGCATGTAATTTCGAAGTCTTTTCAAAAACACCCTCACAGTGAGGGTGTTTTTTTGTTTACCCCGCTCACGAACGTCCTGCCAAAGGCACGACTTCAGTCGTCTCGGGACGACTTTTCTCTAACGGGGTGGACCATATAATGATGTATAATGAAAGCATATCTAATAAGTTAAGAAAACAGTATGACAGCACCATTTTTCAGTATTTTTGCACTCACTGCAGAGTTCTGTGTCACAGCAGTCGTGTTTTATGTGATCTGGAAAGCTGTCGCGGAAGTACGGTTCAACAGGAAACTGGCTTTCGGGGTATTGGCGTATGAAGTGATTTTCAATATTTCCTATATGGTGATGCGTTCGATCGAACACGCAAATGAGAAGGGGGATGCCGGAGAGAAACCGGGTATGATCACTTTGGCAATCTTTCACGGAACATTTTCACTCGTGATGTTCGTCGCTCTGGTTGTCTTCTTCGTTGTTGCAAGCAGGCACTATGCCAGGGGTGAGAATTTTTTCGTCCACCACCATCGTCTGACATCCGTATTCCTGTATGCTTGGAGTGTCTCTGTCCTCTCGGGAGCACTCTTCTTTGTCCGCCTGTATTTATAAAAAAGTAAAAAGCCCTCAATGCGGGAGAGCGACTGAGTCCCTTGAAAAAAATTAACGGAAAAAATTACATTTTTCCCTGAAGAATCCAGGTGGGTCTCAATTTTGCGCAATCCTTTCTGAAGGCTTTTCGATTCGATTATAGCATCTCTTGCGGAGGTTTCATAGTCGCCAGAAGCGATGAAATGATGTATACTGCGATCATTATGAAATTTCTAAGAAAAATTGCGACAGGAAGCCTTGTTATCGTACTCGCATCATTTGCGGGGAGTTTCTGTATGCATCCGGTGCAGGCACAGACGACTGTGATCGGTGGAGGAAATTCTATGGATATGTCATCGTCGGAGATGGGACAGGACAGAGAAGATGGGGACACTGTACGAATCAAGGATACGGCGACATCCGCATTCAGTACGTGCCTATTGAACTGTGTGACCGAGGCACCGCAGGCCACCGCAACCAAAAAAACAAGCATCGATACTGCCCTGAATATTTCTGCGGTGATTTCTCAAACCGAACAACTTCGATCTTTCGAACTTTTCCCCAATCCGCTTGATATGACAGGAGCGCATCCTCCGTCTCCGGATATCCTTTCTTCCGTAGTCAAAATAGAATAGATTTTTCGATGACGTTCTGAGGAAATGGATTTTTTATTCGATCTTCTTTGCGTCAGACTGCCATTTCCTCGTCTGAGAAATGGTTTTTGTTTCTCTAACTATTAGGTAACGAAGGATCTATGGACAAAATAACTATCGATATTGCCGGAATGCATTGTCGTTCGTGCGAACTGTTGACGGAAGACGAACTCGCAAGCGTGCCAGGGGTGAAGAAAGTGAAAACAAATTTCCGCAAAGGGACGGCAGACATATTTTATGAAGGTGAAAAACCGAGTAACTCCGATATAGAAAGAGCGATACAGAATGCCGGCTATACCGTAGGCAAAGGCGATCGGCCGTGGTTCACTTCGGATATATCGGCCTGGGTGGAAACGCTCTTCGCTTTGGGTATCGTTTTTGCGATTTTTCTGTTCGCGCAAGCGTTCGGACTCTTCAACATTTCTCTCGGATCATCTGAAAGATTGACCAGTCTTCCATTTGTATTGCTTTTGGGCGTGGTGGCCGGGCTTTCGACGTGTATGGCGATGGTCGGCGGTCTCGTGCTGGCTGTATCGGCGCGTTTCAGTGAGCGTCATCCGGAAGCGAGCGTGCGGAAGAAATTTCTGCCACATTTGTATTTCAATCTCGGTCGTATCGGGGGTTTTGCACTTTTGGGTGGATTGCTCGGTGCTCTCGGCGCGACTTTTCAACTCTCATCATTTTCCATCGGTGCGATGACACTCCTCATCGGTGTGGTGATGTTTCTGGTTGGATTACAACTTTTGGAACTTTTCCCTCGCCTTTCCGTGTGGAAGCTCCAGTTGCCGAAGAGCATCGCGAAAGTGCTCGGCATCCAGTCGCATACGAAAAAAGAATATAGTCACTCGCGTGCGATGTTTCTCGGTGCGATGACATTCTTTCTGCCGTGCGGATTCACACAGCTGACGCAACTCTTCGTGGTAGCAACAGGGAGTCCGATGATCGGTGCACTCACGATGGGGACATTTGCACTCGGGACGGCCCCGGGGTTGCTCGGCATCGGAGGCGTGGCCGCAACAGCCAAAGGAGCCTTTCGGAGATTCTTCTTCAAGGGAGCCGGTATCGTGGTGATTGCTCTGGGTATTTTCAATTTTCAGAACGGTTATGCTCTGGTGAAGCTCGGCAGATCAGTCGGTGGCAATGATGCAGTGCAGACCGGCGTGCCTGCCAAGGATGCACAGATTATCCGTATCACCCAGAAGGCCAATGGCTATTTCCCGAGTACGCTCTCGGTGAAGAAAGGCCAACCCGTGAAACTGATCATTGATTCGGAAGATTCGTATACCTGTGCAACGAGTTTCATAATGCCCAAAGCCGGTATCCGAAAGACGCTTGAACCGGGGGAGAACGTACTTGAATTTACGCCGGACAAAGTAGGCGTGCTTCCATTCAGTTGTTCGATGGGGATGTACCGCGGTGTCATCAATGTTATTGAATAAATACACGTATGAAAACAACGAAACAAGCAGATGCAGAGAGGAGAATACAACTTTCTATCGGCGGAATGCACTGTGCTTCCTGCGCGAATATTATCGAACGGGAATTGAAAAAAGTACCAGGAGTGAAGCAGGCGAATGTGAATATCGGTACTGAAAAAGCGAGCATTGTTTTTGAGAGCGACCACGTCGGAGTACCTGCCTTGAAAGAAGCCATTGTAAATGCGGGCTATACAGCCGAAGAAGTTGATCCTTCGGATACCGAGTATGAGAAGAAGAAACGGGAACGTGTGGAACGGGAATATCGGCAGAAATTTTATTTTGGGTTTCTCCTGTCGCTTCCGATGTTCTATTTTATGCTCTTTGATTTCTTTGACGTCTGGGGCAAGACGGCGCTTTTGTCGTATGTAGGCATCGTATCGCTTTTACTGACAGTGCCGGTGCAATTCATTATCGGTGCCGAGTTTTATCGTGGAGCCTGGTCGTCACTCAAAATGAAAATGTTCAATATGGACAGTCTCATCGCTATTGGGACGACGACAGCCTTCGTCTATAGCACTGTGAATTATTTTCTGTACGTATGGAACAATAATTCTTTCATAGGATTGTCTGGGGCGAAGATTCCAGAACTCTATTTTGAGACGGCCGCCTTCTTGATCACGTTTGTGACGCTCGGAAAATGGCTCGAAGCGCGAACCAAAGGAAAAACATCCGATGCTATCCAGAAATTGATGGGGCTCCAAGCCAAGACGGCTCGTGTGGTGCGCAGTGGTGAGACCAAAGATATTCCGGTAGAGGATGTGATACACGGCGATATTGTCATCGTCCGTCCCGGAGAACGGATCCCGGTCGATGGCAAAGTGAAGAGCGGACATTCCTCGATCGATGAGTCGATGATCACCGGGGAGAGTATGCCGGTAGAGAAAAATGTCGGTGATACGGTCATCGGTGGGACAGTGAACAAGGTGGGCAGTTTCGAGTTCGTTGCTACGCGGGTAGGGAGCGAAACCACGCTTTCCAACATCGTACGACTCATCGAAGAAGCCCAAGGGTCGAAAGCTCCCATCCAGGATTTTGCTGATCGTATTTCGATGTGGTTCGTTCCTGCAGTCATCGGGATAGCCATCCTGACATTCTTTGTCTGGTATTTCGTATTGGGATCGACGCTGGCATTCGCACTTATGGCATTTACCGCGGTGATTGTCATCGCCTGTCCGTGTGCGCTCGGGTTGGCAACACCAACAGCGCTTATGGTGGGGACTGGTAAAGGCGCGGAGAACGGCATCCTCATCAAAGGAGGCGTTCCGCTCGAAGCAATGAGAAAAATCACCGCTATCGTCTTTGACAAGACAGGGACTATCACCAAAGGAAAACCGGAAGTGACGGATATGCTTTCTTTCGGCACTACCGAAGAAAATGAACTCCTCAGAGTAGTCGCGTCACTCGAACGGCAATCAGAACATCCTCTGGCAGAAGCGATTTATGTTTATGCCGAACAGCGCGCTCTTTCTCTCGAAGAGGTGACTGATTTCATAGCTCTACCTGGCAAAGGTGTCCGCGGAAAGGTGAAGGGTACGGAATATTCTTTTGGTAATAGGAAATCCGTAGAAGAGCAGGGAATCGTTCTCATAGAGAAGAAAGAGCAAGAGATATCTCTCCTTGAGACACAAGGAAAAACAGTGATGTATCTCACATCCGGAACAGAAATACTCGGCGCTATCGCCGTGGCCGATACTGTAAAGGAAACATCGAAAAGTGCTGTGGCACAATTGAAGAGACTCGGATTTGAAGTGTGGATGATCACCGGTGACAATGAACGGACGGCGAGGGCAATTGCAACAGAAGTAGGTATCGAAAACGTGATGGCAGGCGTGTTGCCGGAGGAAAAATCCGCCAAGATAAAGGAGTTGCAAGCACAAGGGAAGAAAGTGGCGATGGTCGGAGACGGCATCAACGATGCTCCAGCCTTGGCACAGGCCGATCTTGGTATCGCGATGGGAGGAGGGACAGATGTGGCGATGGAGACTGGCGGTGTCGTACTGATGAAAAATGATTTGCGCGATGTTGTGACCGCCTTTGAGCTTTCGAAAGAAACGATGCAAAAGATCAAGCAAAATCTTTTCTTCGCGCTCTTTTACAACGTGATGGGTATTCCGATTGCCGCACGAGTATTCATCGGTTTTGGTCTGATCTTGAAACCGGAACTGGCGGGTCTCGCTATGGCGCTCTCATCGGTATCAGTGGTGACGAACTCGCTCTTTCTCCGTTTCTTCCGTCCGGGTAAGAGAAACTGGATATCGTTTATCGCTCCGGTAGTTATGGTTCTTGTGTTTTCTGTGCTTTTCTTCCAGTTCGCGAAACTGAGTAGTGCTCAGAGTATGCTCTTATAGCGGAAAGCAGAAACGAGAGAATTGATTAAGTAATAAGTAATTCACCCAGTGAAATTGCGAAGCACCGACAAAGTCGGATTTCACGGGGTAACAAACATATGGAAACGACGAACTATGGATTCAGTAAAGTGGTGGCACTTCCGTTTGCAGATGCGGTAGTGAAGGTGAAGGAAGTATTGGCGCTCGAGGGATTTGGTCAGCTGACCGAGATTGACGTGCAGGCCAAGATGAAAGAGAAGGTGGGGGCGGATATGGAGCCGTATGTGATTCTGGGGATGTGCAATCCGAAATTGGCGCATCAGGCGCTTCTGATCGAGACGGAAATCGGTCTCCTCCTCCCGTGCAATGTCATCGTGTATGAGAAAGAGGGTGTCGTGCGTGTCGCCGCTCAGAAACCGAGCCTGATGTCACAGGTGGTAGAGAAGGAAGCGCTTGCGACGGTAGCCGATGAAGCAGAGAAACGAATCCTTTCGGCACTGGATTCTATTGTGTGATAAATAATTTGTTAAATATAAATTTTATGATGGGGAATTATTACGGAGGAGGCTATGGATATATGGGAGGATTTGGACTCTTCTTTATGATCCTGTTTTGTGGACTCATTATCTGGGCGATTGTTGTAGGAGTACGGATGATGTCCCACGGACAAGGAGGTCATCCTTGCTGTGGCAGGGCCCAGGGCGACGAAGCTGAGAAACTACTTCGTGCACGCTACGCTAAAGGAGAAATCACCAAGGAACAATTCGATCAGATGAAAAAAGACCTGAGTATATAATGGTACTCCGCAAAGAATTCAAAAACAGCCCACTCTTGGGCTATTTTTGTTTACCCAATGAAATTGCTCACTCTGTGAGTACCTGCGAAGCAGGATTTCACAGGGTTAATACTTGAAAATTGCACGCTAAGGTTGAACAGAGTAGAATAGAAAGAAGTGGTTTAATACGGGGAAAATGATATAGTTCGCGATTATCGAAGTAAATAAAATTATGCCTATCTTCAATGACTTAGACTTAGATAATTGGAAAGAATCAGAAGTTTGGACTGATAGCCTTTGGATCATTGCTGAAAGAGATAAATCTGGGAAACATAGTGGCTTTTATCACGGGAATTTTGTACCACACAGACTCTATTTTTGATAAATAATTTTAATATAAACGTATGATATACAACATAAACATAAAAGCGAAAGTTGAAAGTAGTTTGACTCAAGATGTAATAGAAAAACAATTAGTTATTGCATTGCATAATACAGAGAGTCAATATTCAAAATTTGATGGTGTAGATAATGATTTGAAGGTGATAGATTATGAATTGACGGAAGCAAGTGAGATCTGCCCTCATTGCGAAATTGATCTGGTGTCAAGAATGTTTGATATAGATGGTACAAATATAGTTGAACATGATATTTGTGAAGAATGTGGATATGGAACACCAGCATTAATTTAGTCACAAATAAGAGTGTAAAAATTGTAGAGGAACATTAAACCGCAGGAAAAGCGGTTTTTTATGTTTTCATAATGTTACTTAGAGTCTGTAGATATAAAGGATTCAAAATGTAATACTTAAAATAGTAATTTAATTTATAAAGAGTATGTTGATAACAAAAAAGTTTGGTCAAAATTTAAAGAAAATAAGAGCTGAGAAAGGTATTTCACAGGAAAGATTGGCTTTTATAGCAAATTTACATAGGACATATATTAGCGATGTTGAACGTGGGAATAGAAATATTTCATTGATCAATATTGAAAAAATTGCAAAGGCCTTGGAAGTTAATGTAAAAGATTTGCTAAATGATTTATAAAATAATGAAAAATAATTATAAAATTATAAAATTGGAAAATCTTTTGAAGAAACACGTTGCTTTATTGAGAGGGGACTTTGTTTCTAAAAATAGCGGGTATGATGGTGATATATGCAAGATTATAAATGGTTTTGAGGAAACAACAACTAGATATTGGGATTGTTTCTGGGAAGAAGAATCTTTGTATATTGAATTCAAAAAAGGCAGGAGTATATGGCTTGATCTAGTAAGATATAGTGAAATTATTTTAGGAAAGAATGAGGAATCAAATATTCAAACGTTTACACTATTTTTTATCCCAGATAATGATCGTTCGAAAATTATTGAAATTATAGGACTAGAGACGAGTAAACTCATTAAGAAGATTAATTTGGATAAAAAAGATGCAATTCAATTATTGGATTTGAATAAGACAGTACCTCGATCATTTAATGCTCAAGCAAGCTTAACCACAAAGGACATTAGAGATATTTCTGATTTTATTATAAAGTAGTTAGTTGATACTATTTTTTGTGATTGTTGTGGTAGGAATTGTAATTTGTATTATTCAAGATCGAATGTAAAAAAGGCTTTCGCAGATTTAATTTCTAAGGTTGATGTAAAGTATATATTCTTGAGTTATAACAATGAGGGTTTAATGACGCTTTCTTATATTAAAGAAGTTATGGGGCAAAGGGGTAAATACGGCTATTTTACTCAAGAATATGGACGATTCAAAGCTGATAGCGATAGCAATAGGGAACACAAAGCAAAGAAAACAATAGAATACCTGCATTATGTAGTTTGTGAATAATTTTCGACTGGTATTTAATTATTAGAAGATTTGATTTTTTCCTGGAAGTATGCTATAATAGGGGTGTGAGAGTGATTAATAATTCGAGTTTTGTGCTTTGAACAAAGCATCGTTTATTCCTTCCGAAAGGGTAGGCAACCAGGGAAATCTGCTGGGAGCCATATGGGATAAGTGACTAGTCGCGAAGGCGGTTGGGAGATTTCATTCAGTATGTACTGGATAAAAACTCTCGCCCGCTTTTTTTGTTTGGAAAAAGCGCTAGAAATGAGGTGAAAATATGATGGAAACAGTAAAAGAAAATATGAGACGATTCTTCAAGAAATTCTTTTGGAGATTCCTCTCTCGGCTTCTGGAGCTCGTGCTACTCGGAGCCATTGGATATGGTCTCGGTATGAGACTGATCCGCTACTAATTAAATGAAGTAACAAAAAATATATGTTCAAACAATTGACTGACAAAGAAAGGTGGGAAGCGATGAGAAAATATCCGGCAAAGATCATTCCTTATGCGGAGTATGACGAGAATGTGGAACTCATTTGTCCTATTTGTGGTTGGCAAGGAACTCCAAAAGAAAGCGGTATGGTCGATACAGACAGTCATTTTGCTCTGGATGTGTCCTGTCCAATATGTGACAAGATGCTGCTGGTGGCAGAATACGCACTGGCAAACCCTATAGATTAAAGACCGAACAGCCTATAAAGGTTACGTAACTGTGTGTATACTGATAAAACACCTCTTTTCCGGGGGTGTTTTTATTTGGAGATTTTCTCGTGTATGATAGAGGAGAACAGTATTTCATTATGGCTCAGAAAACGACCAACCCACTCGACCAGGCCCTCCACGATACCGCGGGAGCTTTTCTTATCTCCGATATTTCTGGGACGGCACTCTATGGCAATGAGACGATCGTGAAACGGACGGGATTTTCTATCGGTGAAATCATCGGGAAAAATCCGGGCAAACTGTGGGGCGGACAGATGCCGAAATCTTTCTATAACAAACTGTGGACGTCTATCGATAACAAATATGAGCCGTTTGTGGCGACCGTGATGAACGCTCGTAAGGACAAGACACGCTATCCGGAGCTCCTGGCTATTGCTCCCATTATCGATACGGACAAAGTGGTGCCGGACTATTTCATCGCCTTTCAGATGAACCACCTGACAAACAAAGAAGAGCGAGAGCGGTTTCAGAAAGAATTCGTGAAGGTTTTTTCAAAGAAGGGAGTACTTAGCGATGAGGAGCGACTGGGCTATATCCTCCGTACGCTTGGTTCCAAGTATCCGGTGCCGAAGACAGGCGGAAAATCGCTTGTGGAGATATTTCGAGAGGCACTGGTAAAGCCTTTTGAGGAGCGTTTCCAGGCACGTAAGGACGATCTCTCCCTCATCATCGCTTCCCAGGGGGATGCCAAACAGTTCCAGGTTCTGTACAACAAATATCGGCATATTGTCTTCGTCTATTTTATGCGACATACGGAGGGGAATGTGGAGATTGCCGAAGATTTGACGCAGGACACGTTCTATCGGGCGCTCCGCTATCTGGGGAGCTTCCGTCCTACCAACGCTTCCTACGGCACGTATTTACTGCGTGTAGCGCACAACGTGCTTATCAACTCTTTCCGCAAGAAGCAGTTTCTCGCCCTCATCGACGAGACGATAGAAGACAAGTCCGCGGAGACACGCATACTCCCGGAAGATACCCTCTGGCAGTCATCGAAACTGAGTGGAACGGAACAGAAGATACTCTCTCTCAAGTATCAAGAGGGTTTCTCGATCAGTGAGATCGCGACGATGTTCGGTAAAAGTGAGAACGCCATCAAGCTTCAGCTCTCTCGTGCTCGCAAGAAGCTCCGGACAGTACTTGAAAAATAGACAGTTCTGTGGTTTGAATGCAAAAATACACTATATATAGTGTATTTTTATTATAGGATGACACCTTTTGTGTTTTCAGGTGTTTAATATTATGTAAGGGAAAAAACGCTTCGGGTGGAGTCATCTTTTCTTCTCTCTAATCAATATAAAAATAGAGCGGATATGCCAATATATAAAGTGCAGAAACGCAATGGTGGTATCGTCGATTTCGATCTTGTAAAAGTGGAACGCGCGATAGAGAAGGCGGCTGAATCAGTGGAGAAGAAAGACGTCATCGTAGTGCGTGTATTGGCAGAGGATGTCTATCATCGATTGGAAGAGGGATTTGAAGACGGTATTCCGACGGTGGAACAGGTGCAGGATTTGGTGGAAGAAACGCTGATCGAATACGACTATGCCGACATCGCCAAGGCATACATCCTGTATCGGGAGAAACGCCGTGCGATCCGAGAAGAAAGAAACGTCGTCGTTCAGGTGGAAAAAGCAGTGACGGAATATCTCGAAAAATTGGATTGGCGGGTGAATGCCAATTCCAATCAGGGGTACTCGCTGGGCGGACTCATTCTCAACACGGCCGGAAGTGTCATCGCGAATTATTGGCTGTCGCATATCTATCCGAAGAATGTCGGTGATGCTCACCGTAATGCCGATATCCATATCCACGATTTGGATATGTTTTCCGGTTACTGCGCCGGATGGAGTTTGCGAGCGCTTCTCGAAGAGGGATTCAACGGTGTTCCGAACAAGGTGGAGTCTGCTCCGCCAAAGCATCTGAATTCTGCCGTATCGCAGATGGTGAACTTCCTCGGGACATTGCAGAATGAATGGGCCGGTGCTCAGGCGTTTTCCAGCTTTGACACCTATATGGCGCCGTTTGTGAAGAAACACGAGATGGAACTGCGTGCCGATGTGAAGAAATACGGAATGAAATTCGCTTCGAAAGAAGCGGAAGAGAAATATGTGGAGAAAGAGACATATGATTATGTGTATCAGAACATTCAGTCTTTTGTTTTCAATCTGAACATCCCGTCACGCTGGGGGACACAGACACCGTTCACAAACATCACACTCGACTGGGATTGTCCGGAAGATATGAAAGAGAAGCGGTTGCTTCTTGGGGGGAAAGAGTTCGAATATACATTCGGCGAACTGCAACCGGAGATGGATATCGTCAATCGCGCCTTCATCCAGGTGATGTCGCAGGGAGATTCCAGAGGACGGGCATTTACGTTCCCTATCCCGACATACAATGTGACCAAAGGTTTTGATTGGGAAGATCCGAAAAATCTTCCGCTCTTTGAGATGACCGCCAAATACGGTACGCCATATTTCCAGAACTTCGTGAATTCCGATCTCAATCCGAGCGATGTCCGTTCGATGTGCTGTCGTCTTCAGCTTGATTTGCGAGAACTGCGTAAACGTGGTGGCGGACTCTTCGGTTCCGCAGAGATGACCGGATCTATCGGAGTGGTGACGATCAATGCTGCCCGTATCGGTTATCTCGCCCGTGGAGATAAGGAGAAATTTTTCAAACGTATCGAACATTTGATGGAACTTTCGAAAACTTCTCTCGAAATCAAACGCAAAGAAGTGCAGAAATGGATCGATGCCGGACTCTTTCCCTACACGAAGCGCTATCTCGGATATCTGAAGAATCATTTTTCGACGATCGGTATCAATGGTATCAATGAAGCCATCCGCAATTTCACGGAAGACCGAGAAAATATCACGACACCGGAAGGTCATACATTCGCTTTGGAGATTCTCGATTTTATGCGAGAGCGAATCAAGGATTATCAGGAAGAGACCGGTAATTTCTTCAATCTGGAAGCGACACCGGCCGAAGGAACGACCTACCGTTTCGCCAAGGAAGACAAGAAGCGTTTCCCGGATATCCTCCAAGCTGGAACAGAAGAGGCTCCGTACTACACGAACTCTTCGCAAATACCGGTCGGATATACGGATGATGTCTTCGAGGTGTTGAAACTCCAGGATGATTTGCAAACGAAATATACCGGCGGAACAGTCCTGCACTGCTATATGAATGAGAAGGTGAGCTCAGGGCAGGCTTGTCGCAACCTCGTCCGAAGCATTCTCACCAATTTCCGTCTCCCATACATCACCATCACACCGACATTCTCGATTTGTCCGAAGCACGGTTATCTCGAAGGAGAACACGACTATTGTCCGAAATGCGACAAAGAGCTGGGTATCGAGGATGGCGCACGATTCGATGAGGAGACACGGAAGAAATACCGAAGCGTTCATGCCGAGAAATAACAAGGTATAACTTGATTTTACCGACATTCACTCACTTCATTTGGTAATAACAAAAAATAATTAATAAGTAACAATAAACATATGTCAGACCAGAAGACAGGTGTAGAAGCAGCAATCGAGGCGAAACGAACACATTGCGAAGTATGGACTCGCGTGATGGGATATCATCGCCCGGTGTCTCATTTCAATATCGGCAAGAAAGCCGAGCACTATTCTCGCAAGCATTTCCAGGAAACCGTCGCCGCCAACAATGAGTTTTCTGAGAAATATCAGCTTGTAGCGTGCTGATTCCTGTAATTTTCCTTCAGGAAACAATAAGAAAGAGTTTCTGAGAATTTTTTCACAAGAATCTTCCTGGGAGGCTTGAAATTTTTTTCAGCAGGCCTGCCTGCCGGTAGGCAGGGTTCCGTCGCATCGACGGATGAAAAAAAAGTTCACGCAAAGAGTTTGCCCGCTGGGGCAAATGAATGGCTACCCAGGAAGGTTGCTTGCGATAAAAATTCTTTGTGCTCTTTTTATATTGATTTGATATTAGAAATTGGTAATTAGAAATTTCTTTTTGTAGTTATTGATTAGATATTTTTTCTTTATGCTCATCAGTGGCATCCAAAAATTCACGCTCTTGGATTTCCCGGAGAAAATCGCCTGCATCATTTTTACCGGTGGGTGTAATTATCGTTGCGGATTCTGTCACAATCCGGAATTCGTTCTGCCGGAAAAATTGGCAAAGATTTCCAAAAACTTCATTCAAGAAGGAGCGGTACTCAATTTCCTCGAACAAAGACGAGGATTGTTGCAGGGTGTCGTCATCACGGGCGGTGAGCCGACCATTATGCCGGATTTGGAAAATTTCATCGTGAAAGTGCGTGATCTGGGATTCGCCGTGAAGCTTGATTCCAACGGTAATCGTCCGGAAGTGCTCCGATCGCTCATTGCCAAAGGTTTGGTGGACTATATCGCGATGGATTTCAAAACAAGTTTGCCCGAATATCAGGCACTCGTCGGCAAATGGGCGGATGAAAAGAAAATACTAGAAAGCATCGATATCCTCAAAGAAGGAAAGGTAGAGTACGAGTTCCGTACCACGCTCATCCGTGAAGTCCATACGCCTCCGATTCTTCAGGTGATGAGCAAAACGATGTCCGGAGCAAAGCGGTTGTATCTGCAGGCATTTCGTAGCGGTATCACACTTGATCCGGCTTTCAAGGATTTCCATAGTTTTACAGCAGATGAAATGGAAGATATCGCGAAGCTCTTCAGAGAAAATGTCGAGGAAGTCTTTGTTCGTGGAGAATGAGAGATGTGCTAGAGTGATGATATGAAGCGAAGGCACGTACTTATTTCCGTAATATTTCTCATACTGGGAATAGCCGTATGGTTTTTTTCTTTTTCTGCGACAGAAAAGAGCGAGGGAGGAAAGATCGAAAATGTCATTCCTTTGGAACAAAAAACAGAAAGCTCCTTACCGACAATACAAGAAGGAAAAGGAGAAGAAACAGCGATAAAAACTGAAATTGCCCCTGAGACGAAAAAAATACGAGGAAGCAGTTTGCTCGAGAATGTGCCGTTTACGGTACAGGCGCCGTTTGGTGAGTGGAGTGATCCGATCTTCCAAAATGGATGTGAAGAAGCAGCACTTCTTATGGCACAATATTGGATCACCGGAGAAACGCTGACGAAAGAAATAGCCAAAAAAGAAATCGAAGCCATCTCGGCATTTGAAAAGAAAGATATCGGACAATCAGTAGACACATCTGCGAAAGACACCGAGAAGGTTTTTAGGGATTACTATGGTGTCACGACATCCGAAGTGCGTACGAATATCACGCTCCTTGACGTAGAGGAAGCGCTCTCATCGGGATGGCTTGTCATCGTGCCGGCTGATGGAAGGAAGTTGAAGAATCCAAATTATGTACAACCTGGACCCGTGACGCATATGTTGGTCATTATCGGATATGATGCGGAAAAGAAAGAATTCATTACGAATGACTCGGGTACACGGAATGGTAAAGGATATCAGTATAAGGAAAATATTCTGTTTGAGGCGATAAGGGACTATCCGACAGGGAATCATCTCCCTATAAATGGAATTGAAAAATCGATGATTGTCGTAAGAAAAGACTCGACTTTGTGATATAATGGGAAAGTAATACATAAAATAACATATATGGGACTTTTTTTCTCGTCGAAGAAACCCGTTGTTCCAAGTAGCGTCGGGGGAGGATCATTGGCACACAGTCTGGATCGGAATAGCCGGGGGAAAATTACTCCGAGAGAATTGCCGTTCGTCGAGAAGCGATTGAGGCAGGAAATGGGAAATTACAAAGCGGAGAAGATTATGGATGGGCTTCAGCCGAATATGGACTCCGATGGTCGTTTGGGTGGGGAAAATATAAGTGCCAAGGAAGGCAGTGATGCCCTCGATTACTTGAAGAAAGGTCGCTATAATAATCTGTCTTCTGGAGATATCAATGAAGCGAAAGATATTTTGAATGAGTTTCAATAAGACGCAAGCAGATTCAGAATAGATATGCGTGTATGTCATTATGAGAGAAACAGTTCTGCTTGAAAATGGTACCATCTCCTGTGTTGTGAAGAAAAATCGTCGAGTACGATATGCTCGTCTCGCCGTTCATCGTGATGGTAGTGTCATTTTGACACTACCATTTTTCGTTTCATACAAGAAAGGCAAGGAATTCCTCGAAAGCAAAGTGAGCT
>JAHFOO010000001.1:0-138533 GCA_023261645.1 Candidatus Moraniibacteriota bacterium
AGTGTACTGGTCATAGAGTGGCCGGCCATTCCGATCAACCACCCGTTGCTGAACCTGTTCACACCGCATCGGTGGAGCTACATCAACGATGATGGGTTGTTGGTATTCCGGCCGTGTGAGCAAGTAGCCCACTCCGGCGCCGATAATAAGTGGAGCAATCCAGCCACCGCCATGCCAATGATTCCCATAACCGCCGTTATAGTTCTGATTGGGCTGATAACCTCGATGGCTCCAGCGGACGTTTTGGTCCGCGAAAGCATTACCAGCAGAAATAACTGATAGAACCAACACCACTACCAATAAGATCTTTTTCATACTGTCCTCCTTGGACGGGTTGCGGTGCAAAATGCACCAGAGTTGGAAAATTGTCAAACGAACTATTCTATTTTCCACAATACACCAAAAAATGAAATTTGTCAAGTATATTGAGTGAATAATGGCTTATGGAAAGCATTATTGCAAAACAAAAACAGCGGTCTCTCCGCTGTTTTTTAAATCCAGGATTGAGTCTAGGATAACATTTCGAAAAATATTAATTCGTATACATATCTTTCATTTGGAAAAGAACGTACCAACCGATGACAGCACCGATGATACCGCCGATGATACCACTCACAGAAAGAATGCTTCCAATGAGACTGACGATACTCACATAGAAAAGCAATCTCCATGATCCTTTGGTCCGTTTGAAAAGTCCTGGTACGGCCATCAATTCCAATACCAAGCTGATGGCAGCGACAACAAGAGAGATGATAGCGCCGAATCCCCAACCAAATCCCCAACCACCACCCATCATCGCAAACGGTGTGAGCATAGTAGTGAGACCGATGGCTCCAAGAATAAGAGGAAGCGCCATAATGGCAAAAAGGATGATCAAATATGGAGACGCTTTCGCGATGAATTCCTTGAGCCCAAGAGGCAATGCAAAAGGAGCCTTGGTCACCATATACTCATCGAGCATCGCTTCGAGCTGACCCACGAGACCACCAATGTCTGATTTCATATTATTCGTACTGCTCCCAGCACCCGATTGGTTTTGTCCACCCTGATTCGACGCACCACCTGCTTCGCCTTGCGGCACATTGCTGTCCATATAATTATGGTTAAAATTAAATGTCATCTACACCTTCCAGTATAGTACCATCTTCTAATTCGCGCAAAATCTCTTCCGGGATAGGGTTGCGTTTCGGACTGACTCCTGGGTATCTCCACGCGCTTATTATACGCATTTCTTGATGTATGAAACTTTGCATTTTCCCATCCAGATTACTATTCTTTTGTTTTTTATTTTTCAAAACAAACATCACCCAGATTTCCTGCTTCCACACTTCTTTCCCATCTACCTTTTTCATCGATACCGGTTGCATCACGGCCACTGTCTTTTGGACGATTCCCACTTCGCGTCGCTTGGGGTTGCGAATCACACTCCGTACTCGCTGTTCACTCAGCCCGTATTGTTTCATCTTGAATTGCGAATGCAGAGTAAACTGATATTGCCCTTTGTTTGATGCTTTGGCCTGCTGTTTTTCTGCAAAACGCTCTTTGGCTTTGCGAACAAAATCTTGGTAAGGGGATGGCATATGTTATTTCACATTCATTCCACGAAGGGCGGCGATACGTTCCTCGATCGGCGGATGCGTCATAAAAAGTTTTGTCACATTTTTTCCTTTGAAGGGGTTGGCGATATAGAGATGAGCCGTGGCACGATTGGCTGCTTCAAGAGGTTCGGTATCACGAGAAATCTTCTCTAGCGCTGAAGCCAGCCCATCTGGATACCGCGTGAGAAGCGCTCCGGATGCGTCGGCGAGGAATTCTCGTTTGCGTGAGATAGCGAGCTGGATGAGCATCGCGAAGAGTGGTGCCAAAATTGAAAGGATGATAGCCACGATCATCAAGATCACTTGAAACTGATTTTTGTTATCGTTATCCCTATTTCCACCGAACCAGGCCCAGTGCCGGAACCAGTCCGCCAGGAGAGCGACAAATCCGACAAGAATGACTACGACCGTTGAGAGGAGTGTGTCACGATTGCCTATATGCGAGAGCTCGTGAGCAATCACACCTTCCAGCTCATTTTTTTCCAGACGGTCGATGATGCCGGTTGTGAGACAAATCACACCATGCTTCGGATCACGACCGGTTGCGAAAGCATTCATTGCAGTGTCGTCAATCGTATATATCTTCGGTATCGGCAGTCCGGCAGTGATCGCCAAATTTTCCACGAGACGATAGATTTCTTTGTTTTCTGTAAACGTCAATTCCTTGGCTCCACTCATAGAAAGGACAATCTTGTCGCTCCACCAATATGATACGAAACTCGTGACAGTCGAAAAGGCGACAGCAACATACAAAATCATACTCGATTGCATCGCTCCTGCGAACACATATCCCACACCGATGACGAACACCAAAAAAAGCGTGATATATGCCCACGTCAGTCGGATATTCTTGTCATACTCATTGTAGAGTGTCGCCATAAGAAAAAACTTCGTCAGCTCCGAGCTTCTCTCACTACATAAGCTCTATGCAGTCCTGAAGACTACGTGCCAGACAAAGCTAGAGAATCCGGATTAAAAGGCTACTTTGACCGGTTCTTTCTCTCCATCAGCAACTTCGAAAAATTCACGCTTGGAGAAAGAGAACATACTCGCAATAATGTTGCTTGGAAACATATCGATCTTGTTGTTGAGCTCAAGCACATTGCCATTGTAGAAACGACGAGCGGCCTGAATCTTGTTTTCTGTATCGGACAGTTCGCGTTGCAGTTCAAGGAAATTCGTGTTGGCCTTGAGATCCGGGTAGGCTTCCGCGACAGCGAACAGACTTTTCAACGTCTGAGAAAGCATATTTTCAGCCTGTGCTTTGTCAGTAGCAGACCCGGCCTGCATCGCCTGCGTACGGGCTTCGGTCACTTTCTGAAATACCCCTGATTCGTGAGCGGCATATCCCTTGACGGTACTCACGAGGTTCGGAATGAGATCATACCGACGTTTGAGCTGGACGTCGATATCGCTCCAGGCCTCACTCACGCGATTCCGGAGTTGTACCAAGCCGTTATAGACGACAACGAGAGCGACAACGAATAGACCGAGAACAATAAGGATGATGACTGTCGTATTCATAGAATTTTTTGATAATTACTGTTTACCTTGTCCCTTCAGAGTATCAAATTATGAGAAAAATGCAACTACCAAAAAAACTGACTCTATGGTATATTCCACATATCGATATATCTTCTCATTCATCTTTTTCTTATGGATTCATTTCAGACATACTTGGTGTTTCTCATCCCCATCACCGTCGGTATCATCACTCAGATCATCAAATTTATCCTCTACACCGTCAAGCACGGCTGGAATATAGAGTATGCTTTCACACACGGCCATATGCCGAGCGCACACACGAGCCTCGTCATCTCGCTCCTTGTCGCGATGGCACATTATGAAGGAGTTGATTCGGGAGCATTTGCTCTCTCCGCGGTCCTCTCATTCATTGTCATCGATGATGCTGCTCGCATCCGTATGTATCTCGGCGATCAGGGCCGTTACCTCAATATGCTCATCGATCAGCTCAAAGGAGAAATCGACGAAAGCAAATTTCCCCGTCTGAAAGAGCGTGTCGGCCATCGTGTCAGTGAAATCATCGGCGGTGCCTTCATCGGGTTTTTCCTCACTTTATTTTTCATCTACCTCTTCTCATAAAAGAAACCACAAAAAACAAAGATAAAAAAGTTCCCTGCTCTTGAACGGGGAACTTTTTTTATTTTTATCCTAAATTCGCTAATTCTTCTTCGATCACCTGTCGTTCATCCCAAGGAATCCGTCTATCACCGATTGCCATCGTTTTCTCGGCACCCTTGCCGGTAACAAGAACGATATCGCCGATTTCTGCCAGAGCGAGTGCTTTATGGATCGCTTCGCGCCGATCAAAAATACGAAAATAATCTTTGTCTTTCTTCTTTGTTACACCTTTCTCGATATCATCGATGATCTGCTGTGCATCCTCATGATACGGGTCTTCGTTCGTAAGGATGATAATGTCAGCATAGCTGGAAGCGATTTCTCCCATCTTCGGACGTTTGCCTCGATCGCGTTCCCCACAAGCGCCGAAAACATGAATGATTTTCGTACCAGGAATCTTGAGTGGGAGAATCGATGCGTACAACTTTTCAAAAGCGTCCGGTGTCACGGCATAATCGATGATAATATCGGCTTTCTTCTCGTTCGGTACGAGTTCCATCCTCCCTGGTACACCGGCAATACTTTCCAGAGCCTCTCTTGCAAGAGAGAAATCGATATCAAGCAACTGCGCCACACCGAGAGCCGCCAAAGCATTTTCGATATTGAATAATCCAGGAAGGTGCAGGTGAAAATGCTCTTCATCAACCGTGAAATCGGTTCCTTTGAAATCAAGTTCGATGTGTTCTGCGAACAAATGCGCATTCGGATCTTTCGTACTATAAAAAAGTGTCTGCTTTTCTTCACGAACACGGAAATAATCAGGGTTTTCCATATCCAGGTTGATGACCGCCCGCTTGGCCGAACGAAATAAGCGACTCTTGGCAAATCGGTATGCCGACATCGTTTTATGATAATCCAGATGTTCGCGTGTGACATTGGTCATCACTGCGATGGCATACGATATCCCCCACACCCGATGTTGATCGAGAGCGTGCGAGGATGTTTCGATGACAGCGTACTCACAGCCGGTACGGACCGCTTCTCGCAAAAACTTCTGCAATTCCCATGCCGAAAGCGTAGTCAATTTCGAGGCATTCACCCATTTTTTTTCTCCTATCTGAAAATTTATCGTTGAGGCTATGGCCACTTTCTTCCCGGCTCGTTCCAAGATGCGGGCGATAAGCTGTGTCGTCGTTGTCTTGCCATTGGTTCCGGTCACACCGATTACTTGCATTTTCTTTCTGGTCTTGTCTATCGGATGATGCTGAAAGTCGTAAGCAGGAAAACCAAAACACATACAGGCGATAACGGCTTGCATCAGATGATACTGATTCTTCAGACTTTGTGGAATGATTTTTGAGAGGAAATGTTTCATCGAAATATATTGAGAGAACTGATGATATTTTTTGAATGACGAAGAAAATTATAAAAGAAATATGCTCCGGAATCAAGAACGATATCATACGTGCCTGGATATATCGTCGATTGTGTCTGTGGCGAAAATCCTGCTTTGAATCTCGTAATTCCGTTCCAATCATTCTTGTTCATCGCTGATTGTCGATCGTTTGCTGTTTTCACTCCGCCAAAATCGTAAAAGTGATAGCTTCGTGCTTTCGCCACCTTGATCTGCTCCCATTGCAAAAGATACGGTGCCATGACATCACGGTGCTCATCAGCAGTACCACCATGCAAATAGGTGACGATGTCGCCGTAAAAAATAACGATGTTGGCAGCAATGGTCACTCCCTTGTATTCAGCCACAAACAAACGACACATTTCTTCTGGTAGCGTTGTGAAAAACTTTTTATAATACTCTCTCGAATGTGAAACAATCCCCTTGCGTCCGGATGTCGCCGTGATGAGATCAAGAAACGCTGCGATATATTTTTCTTCCCGCGTTTCAAAGACGTTCACACCACGTTTCTCAGCCAGGCGGATATTGTAACGGGTCTTCGACTTCATCTGAGCCAAAAGTATATTCTCATCTTTCATGATATCCATCACAAGCGTTTCTTTTGGTTGCATAGTATGAGGGGATTGTACCACTTTTCCACCACATACTTCTTCGATTTCTCGAAGAATCTCTTTGTTCTTCGGTTCGATCCGTATCCATTTTGCATTCTTCTCTTTTGCTAAAGCAACGAGTTTTTGCAAGTTCTCCTTTTGTCGTTCATTGTCTACCGATTGTTGATTATTGATGACTATCGGTCCTCGCGGTATATACAGATACTTTCCTACCAATGGAAGCTGGTGGATAATTCCATTCGCCGAGAAATCATCGGATGAAAATCGTATGGTCTCTCTCCCTACTGATGTCTGAAAAGCAAGCCAGTTTTCAGATTGGAGAAACTCCTGTGTGTGATTCATTTCTTTCATTCTTCTCATTTTCTGCCTGCCGGCAGACAAGTTACTTGCCCAGATTCTTCAGCGCCTGACGGATACGCTTACTGACATCCGTAATATCCGCCGGCACGAGCTTGAGTGCTTCGCGTGCTTCCGTGACAGAATAACCGAGCGACGTGAGAGCGAGAATAGTGTCCTGTCCTGAAAGAGCTGTGGCTTGATCTTCAATATTTACAGCATCCACTTTATTTTGCAATTCCACGATGACTCGCTCGGCAGTCTTCTTGCCCACGCCCGACACACGAGTGAGAATGCTCGGATCTTTGTTCACGATAGCCGTACAGATTGTCTTCACATCAGCGATGGAAAGAATAGAAAGTGCCACTTTCGGTCCGACACCGGAAATAGAAATGAGAAGTTCGAACATCGTCAGTTCTTCTTCATTCAAAAATCCATAGAGTGCCAACATATCTTCCCTCACGTGGGTATGAATATGGAAAAGGACCTGTTCCTGACCGGCTACTTTTCCCAAAGTATAAGCAGAAACAGCCACTCTGTAACCGACACCGCCAACCATAAGAATGACAGCGTTTCCTTTTATTCCGGCAATTTTCCCTTCGAGTTGAGCAATCATACAGATAGATTTTTCCGCCAGTTTGCGGATTCGTTGGTTGATAGCTTTTTAGCTTCAGAAGAGAGATTCTTACCAAAAAAGCCTTTCCATTGTAACATAACCACTCTCGCTCTCAAACAAGGAGACCCTTGCCAAAACACCACAGACATGCTAAAAAGAATAAGTCTCAGTATCCCCTTTTGTTTTCATCTCTAATCAGACACTAACAGCTAATCTCGTTCAAGTATTATGCCAATCAAGAAAGCCGCCAAGAAGTATATGCGCGTTACCGCCAAAAAAACGGTTCGCAACAAAATAGTCAATGGTGTTGTAAAAAGCGCCATCAAAAAGACTCATGAGGCTGTCACTGCCGGTAAAATCGATGAGGCACAAAAAACCCTCAAAGAAGCCATCAAAGCACTCGATAAAGCAGCTCAGAAAAAAATCATCAAGAAAAACACCGCTGCCCGAAAAAAATCCCGTCTCAACTCACTCGTGAAAGCGGCCGCCATCAAGAAATAACTCTCTTCAACGAAACAAAACTCCTCATTCTGAGGAGTTTTTTGTTATTACCGAACCCTGTCTGTCGACAGGCAGGGAAGTGAGTGAAGCGAAAGTTTACTTTCGTTTCCGAGCGAGTGCCGGTAAAATCGGGGAATACCCGTTATTTGTTTTCTGCCGGTTATTAATTGTCATCAAAACTTCCAAATGAAAAGATCAAGTGCCACAGAAGGATTTATACCGCCACGTTTCAGCTCCATATCAAATAAAGAAAGCATCATCAGCCCTCGCTTGATACGATTGATGGAAAAATTATGTATGATTCCGAGCATTTTTTGAACCACGAATGGTGGCAACTTCGTTCGTAAAGCGATGTCAGAAGCGCGGAGTATCCCTTTATCGAATGATTCCCTCACCAAAAGAAGCCGTCTCGCCTGCCATGCGCACATCGAAAGAAGAGGGTAGACTCCATCTGCACCTCCCGCTTCACGATGGAAGAGTACCAATGACCTTTTCTTGTCTCCACGTCCCAGGGCATCAAGTGCTTCAAAGATAGCATTCTCCGAAATGCTTCCAACAAGAAGATGGATGTCTTCCTCCTCAAAAACACCTCCAGGTTTGAATGTCGCGAGTTTCTCCAGTTCCCTTCGGATACGCGCCGTGTCCAAACCGATAGATACGCCAAATATCTGAAGCGCTTCACGAGAGAAACGAGCCTCAGTATCGATTGTTGCCAGTTCACGTTTGATATAGGCATTTTTATTTTTCTCTTCCAATTTCTCAAAGATTTCCTCCTTGTCGACACATCGTGCGAGCACTTTCGCAAGAGGATGTGTCTTTTTTATTTTCCCCGGATGAACGAAAAGAAGTGTCACTTCGGTCTCATTTTTTTCTGTAAAGTCTTTGAGAAAATCAAGCAGAAGTTTTTCTGATACTTCTCCAAGTTCAAATGGATGAAGAAAAACAACCATCTTCTTCGAAGTGAAGAGACTTTCTCCACACGTCGACAGACTGCGACGCACATCATCGGGGGTTCCTTGATCTTCAAAATCGAAAACAAAAATCTCCGCCTCCGGATATTTTCGTGTGAAGGCTTTTTGCAGGATACTTCGTCGTTCATTGACAAGAAAACCATCTCCACCGTGTAGAAATAAAATCATAAAACAAATACCATCTAACAGTTAACTGAAAACGAGTAATGACTCTATTATACACGCTAAACAAAAAGCAGGCACTCGCCCGCTTTTTGTTTGACTGCCCGCCTGTCCGGTAGGCAGGTTTTTTGTTGACTGCTTACTGAACTGGTTCCCACTTCAGCGCTTGTCCTGGCTCGAGAACTTCCACCCACATCTGCCCTGGAACGAAAGCCACCTCATTGCCTGATTCATCGAAAAATGTAAGCTTGCTCGCGATATCGGATTTATCTTTTTTCCATGTACCACGATATTGCTGTCCGTTCATATAATAGAAAGCATCTCCACTATCCGTTTGGTCATACCAAGGATCACCGAGTTGTACATTGTTGTACTGCCCTTCGATCTGGGTGGACTGTGCCATGAGAACGATCACATTTTTCGGAGCATTGCGTTTTTTGTTGTTCCGATCGATATCAGGAACATTCCCCCATGTACGAAGATAACTGTTGGTTTCACGATCATAATCATACTCTACAGCGAACGGTCCAGCAAAAGCTACTCGCAGGTGTCCGCCCTGAGGCCGACTCTCCAGAGGTGCCTCTGCGATGTGTTTGTATCCGGAGAATTTGTTTTCCAAACTATACCCGAACTCCTTCGCACAAGCGAGCAAATCTGCAGGATGGCTATATCCG
The DNA here is from genome assembly GCA_023261645.1 of Candidatus Moraniibacteriota bacterium. Classification (GTDB taxonomy): domain Bacteria; phylum Patescibacteriota; class Minisyncoccia; order Moranbacterales; family UBA1568; genus UBA1568. The sequence goes on from JAHFOO010000001.1 coordinate 8,966, forward strand.
CTATCCACTCCACGTGCCATACCCTCTTTTCGGAAACAAGGATTGTTTGTACAGGCATTGGCCGATTTCCCGGCGTCTCCATTGCAGTTGATGTTCTCTATTTCTCCGCGATCGAGAATGCCTTTGGCAAGCCCGACCGAATCACTGTCGGAATGTGATTCCGATCGTCCCCACGAAACGAAGATAGCATCCAGACCCTTAGCCAGATCGATGAAATCATGCCGGGCACTCCGCATCGATCCTACCTCGGCAGGCGTTCCACAGATATACACAGCCATCAATCGAGTCACGCTCGCGGTAATGACCGGCATTTCTATGACCATATCCGCTTCAGAAAAACCGGCGGCTGGTCGGGCTGCCACATCTCCTGGTTGCATTATTGCCAAGGGGCGACGATTCCAATTCTCGCACGGCAAACCGGAAATCGGGCTGACATTTCCCTCATTGAGCGGACCGGTCGAGACTGTTGGCAAGGACTGATTCTTGTTGTTCAGTTCAATCGGCTTACGCATCCCCCTGTTTCCGAAGAAGAAATAGCTTATGATTCCAACTAGCACGATAGCAATCGCGAGAATGATTATTTTTTGACGCTTTTCCATAGATACAAATTATGTATATTAAAAAATTTCACAAAAAAATTCGAAACGATAGTATCATTTTTGACAATACGGACAGTAAAAAACACTCCGCTGTCCGATTTTCTTTCGTACTATCATTGTACCACATTTTTTACAAGGTTTGTCGCTCCGACCATATACATACAACGTCTGCTGGAAACGTCCTTCCAGTCCGTCCGTATCACGAAAATCCCCATCGCTCATCCCGCGGAGTTTCAGTGCCTGACGCAATACTTTCTTTATCGCCGGTACCAAGAGAGGCCATTCATCTTTCGTCAGTGTTTCGAGAGGGCGTGTCGGGAGCATTCTTGCGAGGAACAAGGCTTCGCTCCGGTAGATATTGCCGATTCCGGCAATGATATTCTGATCGAGAAGAATCACACCGATCATTTGTTTCTTTTTTCCTGAAAGCGCTTTCCTCAGATACTTCTCGGTGAATTTCGTTGACAAGGCATCGATGCCGAGCGAGATGATGCTTGCAAGCGTTTCAACTTCATCTGTTTTCACCGTGCGAAGCCAACCGAATTTCCGCATATCGGAAAACTCGAGCGTTGTGCCATCAGTAAAAGTAATGATGTGATGAATATAACCATTCACAGGGTCCTCGGTAAACGCTTGTGCTGTGCGGTTGGTTTTATTCTTTACCAGAAAATGTCCCGTCATCTTCAGATGCGCGACAATAGAATAGTCATTATCGAGGTCGATGATGATATGCTTGCCATAGCGTCGCGTCCCCGTGATACGCGCTCCTCTGATCTGCTTCGCAAACACCGCGAAAGAAGGGAAGATTCTTTTCTTCCAATCGCTCCATACGGCTTGTATCTGCTCTCCAACAATCTTTTGTTCAAGCTGAGAAACAACCGTTTGGACTTCAGGTAATTCTGGCATAAAAAGGTGGGTTAGTGGGTGAGGTATTGACAAGATAATAAAAAAGTGCTATAGTTCGATTCCTCAAACAACAAGGAGTATATGATGTTCAGTCAAGAATTCCTTGATAGAATGATGAGTGATCTCATCTTCCGGAGAACCTCAAAAGAGAAAATCTTGGATGAGAGAGGACAACAGTCCTTGTCTCACTCCTACAAAGATTTACAACGTATTGACTTCGCTCTCCGAAGAATGGAGCAAGGGCAGTACGGACTCTGCACCAATTGCGGTTGCAACATCGAAATAGAACGGTTGGAAATCATTCCAGAAACTCCTTTCTGTTCACGATGTGCAGAGGAAATAGAGTCTCATTAGCCAAATGCAAACGCGTTTGGCTTTTTTTATTTTTTATGTACAAGAATTTTTAGTGTACTTTCTTCGCTTCTTTGTTTTTTATATAATGCCGAACGATGAAGGATATTTTCTGATCATCGAGACGTTCTCGTTCTTGCTCGGTCAACAGTTTTTCTGGGAAATATTGTACCGGAAATCGGAAGGAGATCATTTCTATATCTTCAAACGAAATTTTCCCTTTTCCTTTCAAAGAAACTTCTGCTGTTTCTTTTTTCGCATCCCATAGACTGGAATCTTTTTCCAGAGGTTGCAGTGAGGTGAGGTGGTCTCGTTTGAAAACGATGACGACTTTCACTATTGCTCCGACTTCTTTCCCTGAAAATCCCTCTGCCATAGCAACGCGAAAGCCTTTCCTTGAGGCCATCTTGCACATGTTCGCTCTATCGCTATGGTTATCAATATCGATATCCTGACCCGTTACCAGAGAGTCGATCACTTTCTGAAAGGACTCGCTTCGACACAAGAGGGATTGTTCCTGAAAAATATCTGAAACGGCATTCGCTTCAGCAAGATTGAGACCAGCGCTCTGCAAATCAGACTCGATGTCTTCAAAAACAGTACCAATCTCAGTCTTAGCCAGACTGAGATTCTTCAACATCCCACTCAGCCTCGCAGATTCTGTTTCCTTGTGAAAAGAAAAATCATTTCCTTCGAATGTATTCATAACGCTGTCACTAATATATCAAGTTTTCTCTCTTTCATATTTCTCCCCAGTTCTTCCCGATAGCGGTTTCAGCAATGAGTGGCACGTGAAGAGGGTAAGCCTCTTCCATCGTTTTTTTCACCGCTTGTGAAAATATTTCCGATTGGTCTGCTCTCACTTCACAGATGAGTTCATCGTGTACTTGAAGCACCATCTTCACGCTCTCTTTGAAATCTCTTTCGATCAACTTTGCTACGGCAAGCATTGAGAGCTTCATAATATCCGCTGCCAATCCTTGAATAGGCATATTGATAGCCATCCGTTCCGCGGAACGGGCCACCTGCACGTTACTGCTTGTTATTTCCGGAGTGTACCGACGCCGACCGAGTTCTGTTTCGACGAATCCTTTCTCACGGGCACCCTGTTTCATTTCTTCGATGAATTTTGTGACGCCGGCGAATTTTTTGAAGTACGCAACGATGAATTGCGCGGCGATGTTCTGATCGATTTTTGCGGCCTGTGCCAAACCATACGCCCCCATACCATACATAATACCAAAATTGAACACTTTGGCCTGACGACGCATATCAGGTGTCACTGCTTCCGGTTTGACTTTGAAAACCACTGAGGCTGTTTTGGTATGGACATCCTCTTTATTCTTGAATGACTTTGTCAGCGAGGCGTCTCCGCTCAGATGAGCCATAACGCGGAGCTCGATCTGAGAATAATCCGCTCCGACAAAAACGTATCCTGGTGTAGATTCAAACGATCCTCGCACCAGGACACTCCATTCTCCTCTCGCGGGAATATTCTGCAAATTCGGATCAGCCGAAGAGAGTCGTCCGGTAGAGGCTACTGCCTGATAGTATGTGGTATGCAAACGTGAATGAGCGTCTACGAGAAGCGGGAGCGCATCGATATAGGTTGTCTTCAATTTGAACAACTCACGATAGCTTTCGATTTTCTGAATGATGGGGTATTCCTGTAATTTCTGTAATTCGAGGGAGGCAGTCGAAATACCTGTTTTTGTTTTTTTGATATTCGCCGTCGGTATCTGCAGATCTTGGAACAGAATTTCTGACAATTGTTTCGGAGAATTGATATTGAATTCACGACCAGAGAGTGTGTAGATATCTTTTTCCAATATGCCGAGTTCTTGTGCCAGTTTGACTGAAAGTGTCTGAAATTTCTCAGTATTCAAGATAACACCTTGCTCTTCCATATTGTACAGAATCGAAACAAGGGGCATCTCTATCTGTTCCAATATAGTACGGAGTGTCTTTCCTTTCGTTTGTGTTTTGCTCACCTCATCGATTCGTGTCTCAAATATTTTTCGCAAAACAATGATCTTCTGTGCCGGCATCACTATTTCTTCCTCACCGCATTCCTCGAGAATGATGTACGGAAAATCGACATTGCCACCGGAATTGAGGAGATAGGCTGCGAGCATCACATCAAATGTTATTCCACGAAAAACGATTCCTTCTTTTTTGAAAAGATGAAGCAAACTTTTTCCATCATACACGATCTTTTTTCTCGCCTCGTCTTCCAAAAATTCTTTCAAAAACTTTTTTGTTTCTTCACTCCAAACGACGGTCGATTCCTCGTGGTCGTCTACTGCTATATGAATCATCTCTATCCCAACGCCAAAGAGTGTTCCTTCTCCCTGCTTTACATACACAGAAACCTCTTCTACTCCTCCTACAAATTTTTCTAGTTCTTCTTTTGTTGTTATCTTCTTTGTTTTTTGTTTACCGCTTTTTGTTTGTTGTTTATTGTTCTCTGTTAATTGTTGACTGTTATCTGAAATTCGCTTGATCAAGCTGAAAAAACTGAGTTCTTGGAAAAGATTCGTTACCATTTTTCGGTCGAAATCCTTCGTCACACAAGCTGGGAGATCGAGTGTCACTGGTGTCTCAAGGTGGATGGTTCCGAGCTCTTTGGAAAGAAAAGCTTGCTCTTTGTCCGTCTCCAATTTTTTCCGAACAGATTCTTTTATCTCGGAAAGGTGTTCGTAGATATTTTCGAGCGTGGAAAAAGACTGGAGCAAGGTCGTCGCTGTCTTGGCGCCGATACCCGTCACACCAGGAATGTTGTCCGATGCGTCACCGGCCAGTCCTTTGTAATCCGGAATCTGCGTCGCTCCAAATCCATATTTTTCTGTCACTGCTTTCTCATCATAGAGGACGATGTCTTTGATGCCCTTCCGGAGCATAAATACTTTCACCATCGGCGTCACGAGCTGAAGCTCGTCGCTATCGCCTGTCACGATGATCACCTGGACGTTTTCTTTTTCTGCCTGACGCGCCAGCGTGCCGATACAGTCATCGGCTTCAAAACCTGCCTGTTCGTAAATCGGGATATTGAACGCAGCCGTCATTTCTTTCACTCGTGAAATCTGTGCATAGAGGTCATCAGGGGCCTTCACTCGTGTCGCTTTGTAGTCTGCAGATTTCTCGTGGCGGAACGTCGGACCGGCCAGATCGAAACTCGCCGCAATATATTCCGGTTTGAATTTATCCAGGACAGACAGAAGGGTCAATGTAAATCCGTACACCGCGTTCACGAGCTCCCCCTTCTTGGTCGTGAGCGGAGGCAGAGCGTGATACGCCCGGTGGATGAGCGCATTCCCGTCAATCAGCACGATGGTTTTGAGTTTCTTTTCCATATGTAGAGTATACTTCTGTCCCTCAAGAAAGGCAAAAACTAGAAAGAGGTGACTTTTATTTCTCTCTCATTTTCACTCACACTTTTGAAATGTATCTCTGTTCTTTTTGCTGGGAGCAGGTCTGCCACGCGCTCGGGCCATTCGAGGATGACAATGCCTTTTTTGTCTTCGCACCATTCAGAAAATCCGATCGTTTCGAAATCTTTCGTTTCCACGCGATAGGCATCGACGTGATAAATACGCTCAATGCCGCTTACAGGCTTCAATAAATCATACTGTTTCATAATGACGAACGTCGGACTCACAAAAGGACGCTCTGCTCCAATGCCTTCTAAAAAGCCTTGAGTAAAGGTTGTTTTCCCCGCCCCCAAATCACCAAAGAGACAGAGAAGTGTTCCTGGTATGATTTCTCCTGTCAGCTCTCCCCCGAGGACTCGGGTTTCTTCAGCTGATTGTGTTGTATAAACATTGTTCATATTCATTCTTTTCTTGATACCCATCATACATTCTCTATAGCACAAATTACGGTCGGAAAGCTAGTAAGAATGAATCGAAAGGGAAAATAAAGCGTTCTTTCGTACGTTGACTTTTCCGTTTTTTTAGTGTATACTCGTATGGTACTTGGGTGAGCAAAAACAAAAAATTTAATCAGAGATATTTTCGTTCGTCTTCAATAATTTGGAGCAGAAAAAATATTTTATTCTTCAATAAGGTATTTTTTTATTCCCAAACCATGCCTCTTGGCACATAGGGAAAGAGATGAAATGGGCAAGTATTCCCATTTCACCTCCTCGTCGACAGACACAACACAAAAAAATTCGGGTTTATTGCCGGTTGTTTTTAAATTTCTAAATTTTGAACTTATTTCAAAAATAATTTTTAGAATGAGCTCTATAAAATAGTATGACAAAATTCGAAATGATCAAGCAATTAGAGTATCTCGTTGCATTCCAATCAGATTGTTTGCAGAAAGGTGAATGGGAGGTTTTTGATCATATTGAAGATAGTATCAAAAAATTAGAGATGGGAATCCTCTTGCCACTTGCTGATTAAAACACTGCTGACAAACCAAACAACTCTTCTTTTTTTTATTTTTAAAGCTCTCTTGTTTTTTAAAAAAGTTCCCTTATTCTAGGGAAAAAAGAACTCTTTCACAAGAAAAGAACTATTTGACATATGTTTTTTTCTTTGCTACGGTGGACTATCAATCTTTTCCGCCGATAAGCGGGCCAGCCTTGATTCGGATTCATTTCATACACACTATGTCACTCACTCTTTCTCAGCAGTTTCAAGACCTCTTGAAAAAAACAGTTTCTCCTCTCATCATCCTTCCTACCTACCCGAGCCGTGATGCGCTGGCAAGCGCCTTCGCTCTGGCTCTCTTTCTCAAAAACAACGGGAAAACAGTGACCCTGGCGAGCGAGCATATCGACATCCACAAAGAAATACTTTCTTTCCTCGAGCAGCCGGAGAACATCATCACTTCCATCGCCGGAGCACGAGACTTCGTTCTCGCCTTCAATACATCGCGCAACAAAATACTCAGCGTCCGGACAGAAAATGCTCCCGACGAAGTCCGTATCTATCTCACGCCGGAAAATGGTTCCATCGATCCGCGAGACTTCTCTTTCATTCCGGCCAAATTCAAATTCGATCTGGCCATCGTCATCGGTAGCCCGGACAAGGAACATTTGGGGAAAATCTATGAAGAAAATCCGGATATTTTTTATGAAATCCCTATTGTCAATATCGATAATCACCCCGAGAATGAATTATTCGGTCAGATAAATCTCGTCGACATCACTGCTTCTTCCAATGCCGAGATCCTCGCTGAAACATTGGAACCTGCTGACTCGAAATTCTTCACGGAAGCCGTCAGCGAAAGTCTCCTCGCCGGTATCATTTCCGCTACGGAGAGTTTCCAAAAACGCAACACTACGCCGAAAGCGCTCAAACTCGCCTCACGCCTGATGGACAAAGGAGCTGATCAGCAGAAGATCGTCCGCTTCCTCTACAAGACACAACCGCTCCATCTCCTCAAGCTCTGGGGACGAGTGATGGCGCAGGTGAAATGGAATGAGGAATTGAAACTCATCTGGGCTTTCGTCACGATCGAAGACCTCGTCCAGGCACGTGCTCGTGTGGAAGATCTGCCTGATGTATTGGAGAAAATCAAAAGCAATTACTCGAGCGCTCAGCTCTATATGGTTCTGTATCTGGAAACGAATGTCCTGGTACGCGGTGTCGTCAAAGCGCATTCGAGCGAGGCTCTCGCTCTTTTTGCCGAGCGATTCAAAGAAGGAACATTGCAAGGCGATACATTCTCTTTCGCTCTTTCCGTTACTACGCCTGAAGAAGCGAGTGACATCGTCATCAATCGATTACAAGATACACTTGTCCGCACAGAAAATCTGTAGATGAAAAAATTCACACACTCCTCTCGCTTTTCGAGGGGATTTTTTTTGCTTTTCTCTCCGTTTTTGAGGTACAATAGCAATGATACATTCGGGATGAGAGTACACTTGATACAAAAACAAACACTATGCCAAACGTCATTCATAAAAATACATCTCTCCATTCCGAAAAGGATGAACAGTCCCAATCGATTCTGAAAAAAATGCGTGATGTTTCGATTGAAGAGCACGCCTCTCGTCTGGCGAATGAAAGCGGGCTCCCCTATGCCGATCTTCACGTCTTTCCACTCAGTACCGAAGATGTTATTCTCGTCCCAGAAACAGACGCAAAAAAATTCGGTCTTGTTCTCTTCAGTAAACAAAATACCTCGGCTCGATTCGCCATCCTTGATCCTGCTCGAACCGAGACACTGCAGTTCATAAAGAATTTTTCTGACGAGCACGGATGGCAGGGAGAGATATATGTCGTTTCACAATCATCACTCGACCATGCTTGGAAAGCGTATTCCAAACGAACCTTCATTGATAATCTCGATCTCGTTCGTGTCTCTCTTGGAGATGCTGACTTGGAAAAATTCGAAAAAGATTTCAGCGAACTCATTTCGTTGAAAAGTATCCATACAGCCAATACCTCGCGGGCGATGGAAATCATCCTGGCTGGTGCGAGAAAGCTCCGTTCGAGTGATGTTCACCTCGAGCCAGCAGAAGATTTTGTCCGTCTCCGTTACCGTATCGATGGCGTTCTGCAAGAAATAGGCAATCTCCCATTGGAGCGATACCATCTGATGCTTTCTCGTATCAAAATGATCGCAAAAATGCGACTGAATGTTCGAAAAGTGGCTCAAGACGGTCATTTTTTCGTAAACCTTGAGAATAGGCGTATAGACGTCCGTGTCAGCAGTATTCCTGGTAAATTCGGTGAAAACATCAATATGCGCCTCCTCTCTGGAGATGATGTCATCGTCGATGTCACCGCTCTTGGTCTCCGTGGTCTCGCCTATGATGAAGTGACCAAACAAATCACCAAACCGAACGGCCTCATATTGAATACCGGACCGACCGGCTCCGGAAAAACGACGACACTCTATACGCTTCTCAATCATATCAACCAGCCTGATATAAAAGTCATCACCATCGAAGACCCAATCGAGTATACGATTCCGGGTATCGTTCAGACAGAAGTTTCCAAAAATAAAGATTACACGTTTGCGACAGCCCTCCGAGCCGTTGTTCGTCAAGATCCCGATATCATCTTGGTCGGAGAAATCCGTGATGACGAGACAGCTGACATCACCGTCAATGCCGCACTGACTGGGCACCTGGTATTTTCGACCGTACACGCCAACAGTGCTGCTGCTGCTATCCCTCGTTTTATGGAACTCGGGGTAAAGCCGTCTCTTCTTTCTGCCTCACTCAATGTACTCATCGGACAACGCTTGGTTCGTGTTCTGTGCGAGTACTGCAAAGAATCCTACGAGCCGGCACACGAAACCATCGAATCCATTTTAAAACTCATCACCATCATTTCTCCGAAAGCAAAAATTTCTCTGCCTCAAAAGGTGACAGTTCTTTACAAATCGGTTGGTTGTGCGAAATGTCATTTCACAGGCTACCACGGACGAATCGGTATTTTTGAGGTGCTGACAATGACGAAAGATGTGACGGAAATAATAAACAATATGGGTACCGAACAGGAGATTCTTCGAACCGCTCTGGAAAATGGGATGGTGACGATGACACAGGACGGTATACTCAAAGCGCTCGACGGAATAACGACACTTGATGAAGTATGGAGAGTTGCAGATCAGACAGAATCGCTTCGCACTATTTATGCCGAACTCATGCCAAGCGAACTTTCCCGTTCCACGTATATCACCGAAGAGATTTTTGAAAATACAAAGAAAAAAGTCTCCTCTCTCAAAGAGTTCACCGAATACATAAACGCAATCAATTCTCGATTGCGCATCCCGACGCTTTTTGCGGGAGCTATTCTGATGAAGGCCGCAGATATCCACATCGAACCAACAGGTGATACGGTAGATGTCCGTTTCCGTATCGACGGTATCCTCCAGACAGCAGTGACTTTTCCTCTTACCGACTATCCCGTCCTTGTCGCAGAAATCAAGCTTGCTGCCGGACTCAAGTCAGGCGAACGCTCTGGAACAATCGATGGACGCTTCTCTCTTACATTCGAGAAGGAACTTCCCGACAAGACGAAGAAGATAGATATTCGACTTTCTATCATTCTTGGTGGCTTTGGAGAAACAATCGTGATGCGACTCCTCAACCAATCCATCGTCAAACTCGATCTCGATTCGCTCCATATCCGCAAACAAAATCTCGAGAATATCTATACAGCTATCAGCAAACCGCATGGCGTCATCCTGAACACCGGCCCGACCGGCTCCGGAAAAACGACGACACTTTATAGTATTCTCTCAAAGCTCAACACTCCAGAAGTGAAAATCATTACTGTCGAAGATCCGATAGAATATCAGATCCCCGGCATCCTCCAGACACAGACCAAAGAGAGTGAAAATTATACGTTTGCGACCGCACTACGTTCTCTTGTGCGCCAGAATCCGAATATTCTTATGATTGGAGAAATCCGTGATGATGAAACTGCAAAGATGGCTATCCAAGCAGCCAGTACCGGACACCTGGTCCTCTCAACGCTCCATACCAATTCGGCTGCCGGTGTCATCTCTCGTCTGAATGCTATGGGTGTGAGCAATGATGACATCGCCAATACCGGGAATCTTTTTATGGCACAACGATTGGTCCGGAAAGTATGTGAGCACTGCAAAAAATTTCTGCCACCGACAGAAGCAGAGAAAGAAATCATCGAAAAAACACTCAGTTCGATGCCGTCATCAAAAGAACAGGAGATGCTTCTAAAAAATATCACTCTCCCTCATACGAACGGTTGCCCTTTTTGTGGTGGTACAGGCTTCTCAGGACAACTGGCAATCACCGAAACACTTCTCATAGACAAGGACATCTCAGCACTTATCGCACAGGGAGCTCTTACAGGCGAGATTGAAGAAAAGGCTATAGAACTCGGAATGATTACGCTGACCCAAGACGGTATCCTCTCCGTACTTGAAGGAGACACAACTCTCGATGAAGTACGACGCGTGACAGATTTGTAGAAAAAGGAAACAAAAAAGACCCGAGACTTATCAAAGGGTCTTTTTTATTTCGCCAAGTAAAAACTGTTTAAACTGTAGACAAACCTCAAGCATAGGAGTCTGAGGAAAGGAAAAGTGTCGAGGTATAGCGCAGCCGAAACCACCCTACCCGGATCTGGACTGACAGTTCCGCGATTGAGGACAAAAGATAGTAATCCCCAATTGTCTACAGATGAAACAGTCCCCGCTCATATCGCTTCGTGTGATGTTGCGAACGAGCCGAGAAACTAGAATTCTTTGTTAAGCGAAATGTCATATTAGCATAGCTTTATTCTTTTGTCAACCCGTGTTACAATACAGAGGTATAATCTCACTTCTTCCCTTTATTAAGCCCTCTTCAGACCATTCAAACGTATGCTCACAACAGCCACTTCCGACATCCTTGATGAGAAAAACTTCGATAATACCTTGCGTCCACAGTATTTCGCTGAATATGTCGGCCAGGAAAAAATCAAACGCCATCTCGATATATTCATTCAAGCGGCCAAAAAACGGGAAGAAAGTATCGACCACATCCTCCTCTACGGCCCGGCCGGTCTCGGGAAGACAACGCTGGCTCACATTATCGCCAAAGAAATGGGAGTGAATATCAAGATCACTTCCGGTCCCGCCATCGAAAAAGTAGGTGATCTGGGTTCCATCCTCACCAATCTCGATGATGGCGATGTACTCTTCATCGATGAAATTCATCGTCTCAACAAAATGATCGAGGAAGTCCTCTATCCTGCGATGGAAGACTACAAACTCGATATCATCATCGGCAAAGGTCCGGCAGCACGTACTATCCAACTTGATTTGCCTCATTTCACTCTCATCGGCGCCACCACCCGACTCGGTTCGCTTTCCAATCCTCTCCGCAACCGTTTCGGTTCGACGCATCGTCTGGAATTTTACACACCGGAAGAAATCGAAAAAATTGTCAGACGGTCTTCCAGTATCTTGAGTATCGGTCTCGATGAAGAAGGCGCAAAAGAAATCGCTCAGTCGAGCCGTCAAACGCCTCGTGTTGCCAACCGTATTTTGAAACGTGTCCGCGATTACGCTCAAACGAAAGACTTTCCTACCATCACTGGCGATATCGCTCGTGAAGCCCTTCATCTCTATGAAATAGATCATCTCGGTCTCGAGCCGACCGATCGTCATATTCTCGAAACTATCATCAGAAAATTCAAGGGCGGTCCTGCTGGCCTCCAAGCGATCTCCAGTGTTACCGGTGAAGAAATACAGACTATCGAAGACGTTGTCGAACCGTACCTTCTACAGCTCGGGTTTCTTGCGCGTACTCCCCGCGGTCGTGTCGTCACTCCTGAGGGCTATAAGCACCTTGACATCCATATGCCAGCCGATCATCAAGACAAGCTTTTATAGAAGAACCTCCTTTTCTCAGACAGAGGTTTTTGATTTTTTCACTCTGATGATACAATATGAGCATCCATTCTCTTTTTCGCTCAATCATCTATTGAGAACGTATCGGGCGTGTTATTTCATTCATTTTGCAAAAAATCCTATGCCATCAATCTTTGGGATCAGCTATCTCCTTCTTTTTTTCAGCTATATTCTGATTGCTCTTTTTGTTGTCTATCACATTTTTCGTTTTTCGCTGAAACGAGGTACCGCTCTTTTCGGTGTCACTCTTTTTTCCACTGTTTTTTTCGTATTGCTTATCACCAACACTTTGCTCTTCTTGTCATTACCATTCAGCGATCTCTTTTCTCATTTTTCTCAATAATCGCCTATGTCCTACGCGTTTCATCCCTATCATTTCGCTTCACAACGTGAAGGTGAGGAGGTTGTCCAGGTCATCCATCGCCACTGGTTCAATATCCTTTCTCGTTTCCTTCTTATTCTTCTTTTTTCTTTTCTTCTCATCGGAAGCCTCATAGTATTCCTCCTTCTTTTTCCTGATATATTCAGTGCCGGTGGGAAGGAATTCTTCATCTTTATGGAAAATACTTTCTTCATTTTCGTATGGCTTTTCGGTTTTCTCACCTGGATTGATTACTACTTCGACATCTGGATCATCACCAACCAGCGCATTGTGAATATCGAGCAGAAGGGACTCTTCGATCGCCATATCAGCGAACTCAACTTCTCCCGTATCCAAGACGTCACCACGACCGTGGAGGGCATCATTCCTACTGTCCTTAATTTCGGCGACGTCTTCGTACAGACCGCCAGTGAACAAGAGCGATTTCTCTTTCGTATGGTGCCAGATCCTTACAAAATCAAGGACACTATTATGAAAATCTCCGAGCGTAATCGCTCTGATGGCACTCATTAGGGGGGAGTATACGCGTATTCAGATATTATCCATATTTTCATATAACTATGTCAGGACATTCACATTGGGCCACCCATAAACACCAAAAAGGTATCAATGATGCCAAACGAGGCATTATTTTCACCAAATATGGGAGATTGATTACTATTGCTGCCCGTGAAGGCGGAAGCGGCAATCCGAGTATGAATTTCAAACTCCGCCTCGCTATCGACCAGGCAAAGGGCGTCAATATGCCGAAAGAAAACATCGATAGGGCCATCAGGGTCGGCACAGGAGACTCAAAAGATGGAGCACAGATCGAAGAGATCCTCTATGAAGGCTATGGTCCGGGTCAAGTCGCACTCATCATCGAGACGGCTACCGATAACAGGAATCGTACCGTCAGCGAAATAAAGTCTCTACTGACGAAAGGAAACGGAAAGTTCGTCGCGTCCGGTGCTGTCAGTTTTATGTTCCGTCGCGTCGGTCTTATCACTTTTTCACTCGAAAAAAATGGCGCAGAAACATTTGAACTGGAGACTATCGAATCTGGTGCTGATGATTTCTTTGTGGAAGAGAATCTTTTTATTGTCGTGACAGCAATAGACAAACTTCAATCTGTCGAGGAATATTTCCGAAAAAAGAACTTTCTCTGCGAAAGCGCCGAACTCGGGTATGTACCACTCCAAACTGTCACACCGAATGAAGAAGAGATGCTTTCCTTGGAAAAACTCCTGGAAACCCTCGATGAACATCAAGACGTTCAGCGGGTATGGAACAACCTCTCATAGTCAGTTAACAATAAACAAAAAGCAATCAACGCCTACTTAATCCCTCTCTCTGCCTTGTCTTTTTGTTACTGTTGACTGTTAATTGTTATCTGTTCACTGTTATGAGAATTCTCGGCATCGATCCTGGCACAGCAACGGTGGGCTGGGGGGTGATAGAAATACAGGGTAGCAAAACCACCACTGTAGCGTTCGGACATATAAGTACGAGCAAAGACCTGTCTCCCGAGAAACGATTGGCAGAAATATCAAGCGACCTCGAAGGCATCGTGAAGAAGTACCAACCGGAGGAAGCAGCCGTCGAAGAACTTTTCTTTTTCAAAAATCAAAAAACCATTATTTCGGTCGCACAGGCTCGCGGTGTTATTCTCTTGACTTTAGAGAATTTATGTGTTAATATTTCCGGTTATACGCCTCTTGAAGTGAAACAGGCATTGACAAATTATGGTAGAGCAGACAAGACTCAGGTACAATTGATGGTGAAGACCATTCTCAAACTCAAAGAAATTCCCAAGCCTGATGACACCGCTGATGCTCTGGCTATAGCGCTCTGCCATGCCAGTCGTCGTAAAATGGAGGCTGTAAGAAATTCCTAATGCCTAATATCCCTGCCTGCCGGCAGGCAAGTAATGCTTAATAAAATTCACAATTTTTAAATTCAAGGGGTGAAAACCTTTTAGAAATTAGAAATTGATTATTAGAAATTCTTATGTTGTATCATCCTCTTGTCATTTTTTTCATCGAACAGGGCGTACCGGTACAAACAGTCCTCCTTCTTTTGATGCTTCCTGTCGTGGCGACACTCGTCGCTTTTTTCCGTCAGGTCGTAGGCATCAAAGCCTTCGGTATCTATACGCCATCACTCATCACTTTTGCTCTGCTCGCTTTCGATCCGAATGGGTTGAAATATGGCATCACTATTTTTGTCAGTGTCATATTGGTCGGTATGGTAACACGTTTTATCCTCAATAGATTTCGCCTTCTTTATCTGCCTCGTGTCGCCATAACGCTTTCCATCGTCTCGCTTACCATTCTTCTTATTCTCGTCACTGGCGGGATGTATCAGCGTACTGGGCTGGCATCCGTGAGTATTTTTCCTCTCCTTATTATGATCACTCTCGCGGAAAAATTTGTTGCAACCCAAATCGAGAAAGGAAGTCGGGCCGCTTTCATTCTGGCAGCTGAAACACTTGTTATTTCCATCGTCGGATATTTTCTCGTCAGTTGGCAGACACTCACTGTTTTGATCCTTGAATACCCCTGGATCATACTCTTTACTTTCGTCATCAATTTTTCTTTGGGAAAATGGACAGGGTTACGCATCACGGAATATTTTCGTTTTCGAAAGATTGCTCGTCATCTCTAGATTTTTTTTATTTAATGCGGTGAGATTCCTGACAGACTCTCCCCCTTCTCCGCTATGTTCGAATTTTTCAAAAAAAGCCAGGGTTTCTTGGGTATGAATTCCCGGAACCTGGAGTATATCCGTCCGAACAACCGTAAGCGCGGAATGGAGATAGCGGACAGCAAGCTTCTCTGTAAGCGTATTCTGAAAAAAAATAACCTCGGCGTTTCCACTCTCATCGCGAAAATAAAAAACTATGAGGAACTCGATCAATTCGATTTTTCGACACTCCCCGACAGTTTCGCACTGAAACCGAATCGTGGTTTCGGTGGAGAAGGAATCATCGTCGTATACGCTCGAAAAAAACTCGCTCGCAATACTACGGACGAAAACAAGAATAATGTGTGGATCAAAGCCAATGGATCAACCATCACAGCCGAAGATCTGAAAAGTCATATCCGCAATATCATCGATGGATCCTTTTCTCTTTCAAGCGTTCCTGATATCGCCTTTTTCGAAGAACGGCTGAAACTTCTCAAACTTTTCAAGCCCTACTCCTATAAAGGTATTCCTGATATCCGTATCATCATTTTCAACCGAGTGCCTGTTATGGCGATGCTCCGTCTGCCTACGCGTGCTTCTGATGGCAAGGCCAATCTCCAGCAGGGGGCGATCGGTGTCGGTATCGACCTCGCCACAGGTACCACAACGACAGCTATTCTCGGTAAAGGCCATCTTATCGAATATATTCCCGGTACTCGACTTGCTCTTTCGGGAATCAAAATCCCCTACTGGAAGAATATTCTCCGTATGTCCATCGATGCTCAGTCGGTATCGCACCTCGGCTTTCTTGGAGCCGATATCGCCATCGACCGTGATCGAGGGCCGGTCATTCTCGAGCTCAATGCTCGCCCTGGCCTTTCCATCCAACTCGCGAACTCAAGCGGACTCAAAGAGCGCCTGAAGCGTATCTCGGGACTTAAGATAAAAACTACCGAACGTGGTATGCGCGTCGGAATGAATCTTTTCGGCGGCGAGATCGAAGAAGAGATCGAAGAAATTTCAGGTAAACGCGTCATCGGCAGCGTAGAAAAAATCAAACTCATCGGCAAAGATGGCAGGGAAATCGAGGTCGAGGCGAAAATCGATACCGGTGCCGACTCAACCTCTATCGATATCGAACTTGCTAAACAATTGGGGTTCGGAGACGCTTTGAAAACATTTGAAGAAAAAGTGGGAGGAAGAGATGTTCTCACTGAACTTTCCAAGGAGGAACGCGAGAAACTCTTTTCTTCCATTCCCGATCTTGCTGATACTGTTCCTATAAAATCTTCTCATGGGTATTCATATCGTCCGATCGTACTTACAACACTCATTATCGATTCCATTCCCATTCCGGCAAAAGTTTCTTGTATTGATCGTTCTCATCTCTCATACCCTGTTATCATAGGTCGTAAACATTTGAGAAAATTTCTCATCGATATCAATAAATAGCGCTTTCTCGATATTTTTTCCTTATGAAGCTTCATTATAATTTTCTTAACCATAAAAAATATGCCATTGAAAGATTATATCAAGAACATCAAGCACGGCGGTTTCAAATCTTTTTTGAAAAAAGCTGTAGAGCTTGGCGTACAAATAGAAATGATTGAAGAGGGGGGATCTCCTATTCTGAAGCTGCACTATCAAGGTAAATCTATTTTTTGTTATAAAAGAAATCTGCCTATCTATAAAAGAATGGGTAATCTTACAAAAAACAAAGAGGTAACAAAAACGATTCTCACCGCCTCAGACATACAGACACCAAAAGGGATCACAGCCACCTCTCTTCAAGAAGCCTTGAAACTTGTCCGGGAGAGAAAATTAAAATATCCACTCATCTGTAAACCTGTCGACGGATCTTTAGCAAAAGGGATGACGTGGGATATCGCTTCCCCCCAAGAACTTCGTGTGGCTATCGTCTATGCAAAAAATGCCTATGGTCGACGCCCGCGGTCGAGATTTCTGGTCGAAGAAATGTTTGTTGCGAACGAATATCGTGTCTTGGTATTCAATGGTAAGGTACTTTCCTGTGTACAAAAGATTTCTGCAGGAATCACCGGTGACGGCGTTTCTTCCATAGAAGAGTTGATTGCTCATTTCAACAGTAAACGATTGTCTGGTTTTGAAATCAAGCTCGATAAAATCGCAAAAGAAACTCTCAAGCTACATTCTCTCTCTCTTCAATCCATTCTTCCAAAAAACCACTTCTTCAAACTACGAAACAATCTCAATATGTCTGATGGGGGGAGATCAATCGAATGTACAAAAAAGATGCATCCTTATTTCAAAGATATTTGTGTGCGTGCCGCTGAGGCTGTAGGACTTACTTATGGAGGGATCGATTTTTTTGCAAAAGACATCACTTCCAAGAAGAGCGAGTATGTTATTCTCGAAATAAACCCCAATCCGTTCTACAATATGCATGAAAAACCACTCGTGGAAGGAAAGGGCGTCGATGTCTCAAGTGAGATTCTTAGAAGTATTTTCCCTCGATTAAGTAAAAAATAAAGACTTTTAAACCTTCTCTTTTTGTTCATTTCGTGCTATACAATAAAGATACGTATCATATATTGTTATGGCATTTTTTCACAAAAGGCGACAAATTCCTGGCTTAACTAAGCCACGATGGAGATATTGGCCGATTCTTTGGAAAACGGCACTTATTTCCTTTATCTTACTTGTCCTTCTTGCTATCGGCACATTTGCCTATATTGCCAAAGACCTTCCGAACCCAGGAATGATCAATCAGCGTGTCATCGTCGAATCGACCAAGATCTATGATCGAACTGGTACTCACCTCCTCTATGATGTACATGGTGAAGAAAAACGCACGGTCATCGCTTTTTCTGATATGCCCGATGTCATCAAATATGCCACTATCAGCCTTGAGGATCAGGATTTTTATAACCACTATGGAATAAAAATTTCCTCTATTCTCCGTTCGATATTTAAAGATGTTACTCAGCTCGGTAAGGCCCAGGGAGGATCGACTATTACACAACAATTTGTCAAAAATTCCCTGCTCACCAATGAAAAAACACTGCTTCGTAAGGTCAAAGAGGTTATTCTTTCCCTTGAAATAGAAACGAAGTTTTCCAAAGACGAGATCCTTGCTATGTATTTAAATGAAATACCTTACGGATCAAACGCTTATGGTATCGAGGCCGCATCTCAGACTTTTTTTGGAAAACCTGCTCGTGAACTGACGCTCGATGAGGCCGCTCTCATCGCATCACTCCCCCAAGCTACTGCATACTATTCGCCCTATGGTTCACACACGGATGCTCTCATCGGGCGGAAAGATTTTGCTCTCAAGACGATGGCGCGTCTCGGATATATCACAGAAGAACAGGCGACAGAAGCCATAAATACCAACACTCTTGACAAGATACAACCACAGAAGGATATCATTGCGGCCCCGCATTTCGTTATGTATATCAAAGACTATCTCCAGCAAAAATATGGTGACCAGGCCGTCGAACAAAGCGGTTACAAAGTGATTACCACTCTTGATTGGGACAAGCAACAGGTTGCTGAACAGGCAGTACGTGAAGGTTCTCTTAATAACAAAAAATGGAAGGCTGCTAATGCCGCTCTTGTGGCAATGGATCCTAAAACGGGACAGATTCTCGCTTTGGTCGGCTCAAAAGACTATTTTGGCGCTTCAGAACCGGCCGGCTGTATTTCTGGAAAAACCTGTGTTTTCGAGCCAAATTTTGATGTGGCTATCGCACAAAGACAGCCTGGGTCTTCTTTCAAACCATACGTGTATTTAGCAGCCTTCACGAAAGGGTATCTTCCTGAAACCATTCTTTATGATACAAAAACTCAGTTTGAAACAGCGGAGGGAAAGAGTTATGAACCAAACAATTATGATGGAAAATTCCACGGACCACTTCCAATGATGAAAACTCTTGGTGGGTCCCTTAATATCCCTGCGGTTAAAACACTCTATCTTGTCGGTGTGAATAATGCTATTTCACTCGCAAAAAATCTCGGTATCACCGGCCTCAATGATCCTTCTCGGCTCGGGCTCTCTCTCGTCTTGGGCGGTGGCGAAGTAAAACTCCTCGATCATGTCAGTGCTTATAGTACTCTTGCTACCGGCGGTATCAAACATAAACAAACAGCCATTCTTCGTATTGAAGATGCGAAAGGAAACATACTTGAAGAATTCAAACCGGATGCTGGTGAACGCGTGGTAGAGGAAAAATACGTCGCTATGCTTGATTCTATTCTCTCAAACAATGATAATAGAGCGTGGGTGTTTGGTGATAATTCCCCTCTGCGTTTTGATAATCGTCCTGTCGTTGCAAAAACAGGCACTACCAACGAATTCCGTGATGGATGGACCATCGGCTATACTCCATCTCTCGCTGTCGGCGTATGGGCCGGAAATAATAACAATGCACCTATGGTGACCGGTTCGGATGGTGTCAATGTAGCTGCTCCGATCTGGCGTGCTTTCCTCGATCAATCACTCACAAACTATGCCATTGAAGATTTTCCGAAGTATACTCCTGATGATGAAATAGGCGATGGGGATGGAAAAACGAATAAACCGATGCTTGCAGGCAAGCTCGAAACGGAAAAAAACCTGAAGGTTTGTAGTATTCCTGGAGACAAAGGGAATTATTGTCTCGCAAATAAATATTGTCCTGATAATGAATCTGATAAAAAGGATTTTGTAAGCACTCATGATATCTTATACTACGTAAACCGTGATGACCCACGAGGGCCTATTCCAGACAAACCGGAAAATGATCCTCAATACAAAAATTGGGAGAAGGGTGTAGAAGAGTGGTATAAAAATCAGAAAGACTCCACACATGGCTCTCCTCCTACGGATGAGTGTAAGGAAAGCGATTTCAAAAAATTTCAGCCGAGTATTAGTCTTACAACCGCAGGAAGTTCATCCTCCTCATCTATAACTCTGAGTGCAAATGTAAATGCTCCTTATGGCGTGGATTCTGTCACTTATTTGGTAGATGGCTCAGAAGTAGGCTCGACATCTTCAAATCCTTATTCGATTAATTATACTGTTTCTACTCCTTCTACTATAACCATAGAGGTTGAAATGAAAGATAAAAACGGTAATACCGCACATGATAGTAAACATATGAGTGTTAGTTTTTAATATTTTATGTTTTTATTTTAAAAATCCCCGTAAAGTACGGGGATTTTTTATATTTGTTGGGTAATTTTAATTTCTTTTATTTCTTCACTCCCAAGAACTGCATTCATACGCTCTGCAAGATGAACACGTGTAAGATATATCTCACTTGCCCATAAGGAACTCCGCGGTGAAAGAAAGAGTTTTTTATCTTTATAAAAGCTCGGAATAATATTTTCTCCACCACGTACACCATATTCTTCCACTAAAATACGCTTCGCAATATGAAAAATTGTTTTTTCATCAATTATTTTAAGTGAACTCCGTTGTTTTTTAGGAAGAAGATCTTTTAAAGTACGCATATTATATCAATCGGTAAATAAATGATCATATATGACTTATTTTCCTTTTTATAATTTCCATTTATTATTTAATTTAACTACTATTTTCTTATTGGCATCATAATATAAAGATAATTTTCCGTAAGAGTAGTATTTTCCTTATTTTGTATACGAAGTGCTGCAGGAGTAACTCCATCATTGGCTAAAAAGAGTATTTTTTCACTTACGAGAGCGTTTATTCCTTCTAAGACATAACGTGGATTAAAAACAATAGTAAGTGGTTCTGTACCTTGTTGTATTTCTATCGGTAATACGGTCTTATTTTCCCCTATTTCCTGCGATGCTGATGATATGGTACATATTTTTTCTTCTGGTTGAAAAAGAAGTGTTATTTCACCTGAATTATATGAAGAAAAACTACTAGCTATTTTTACCGCTCTCTGAAAAGATTCTTTTTCTAAAATAACCTGAAGAGAGAAGCTTTTTGGAATTATTTGTTTATAATCTGGGTATTTTCCATTTATAATCCTTGATACGATCTGTACACCATCTATTTCAAAAAATATCTGATTTTCTTTTAAAGCTATCTTTATATCCCTGCTTTCAGGCGTGATAATATGAATAATTTCATGTAACGTATTCCCAGGAATGATAAGTGATGGGTTTTGAGAAAGGAAATCATTATATCCACTTCCTTGATTTGTAAAAGGAATTATTTCTTCAGCAAGACGAAAACTGTCTGTGGTAGCAATTTCTATCATATCCTTATAAAAGAAAATATGTACGCCGGTAAGTTCAAGACGTGCATTATTCAAACTAATACAGAATAAAAGCCGAGAAAGAGCTGTTTTAAGTTCTTGTGCTGGGAAAGAAAAGAAATATTCTTCTTTATATTCAGGAATAATAGGAAAATCCTTCCCATCTAATCCTTTAATTTTTATTTGATAAGAAGTGCTTATTATTTTTAATCCTTCATTATCACTCTCTAATTCGAGAATATCTCCTAAAGGGAGATTATGTATAAAATTACTTAAAAGTTTTGCTGGTACAGCTATTTTTCCTTCTTTTTCTATTTTTGCTCCTATAGAGGTAATTATTCCTATTTCCAAGTTTGTTGCAGAAATTTTTAACCTTCCATTTTCTGTTTCTATTAAGAAATTACTGAGAATAGGAAGAGTTGCTTGTTTTCCTGCTATTTTTTCCAAATAAGAAATGGCTCGATTAAGGTTTTCTTGTGTACAGATGAGTTTCATAAGACTATATATTAATAGTTTCTTTTAAATTATATTATAAAAACTTCTTATTATCATTAGGGGTGTGAATATCTGGATAAGTCATAATAATGCTTTATAAAAGGTATTATTTTTAAGAATATAGAAATGTAATATAAAAGAAAAGTAACAAAAGAATATTTTTTCAAAAATAATTAAAGAAGAATCATTTTTTATCCACAAAATTTCTTCTCTTATACAAACACTTTACACGACTTTTAGTGAGTTATACAAGATTATACATCAAACTGGATAATAAAGACGCTCTTTAAGAACATTTAACTCTTCTTTCAGGCGTGGATGAGAGTCTTTATTTTTATTTATTTTTTCAAATGCGTGTAGAGCAGTCGTATGATCTCTTCCTCCAAAAATATCACCGATGGTTGAAAATGGAGTTTGGAGTTCAGTACGAAGAATATACATCATTACCTGGCGTGGATGAGAAATTTCCTTTTTTCTTCCTTTTTTTATAATATCTTCTTTGGTAATATTATAAAATTCAGTAATAACACGAAAAATATCATCAACTTGAAGTGTCTTTTTATTATTTTCAATAAGTTGAGAAAGTATTTTCCCTGTATTTTCCAGTGTAGGTGAAATTTTATGAAATTCACAGAAAGCGATGACTCGATTGAGAGCTCCTTCAAGTTCACGGATATTTTGAGTGATATTTTCGGCGATAAAACGTATAGCAGGAGTGTCTATAATAAAGCTTTTTTCAGCAATTTTTGATTCCAAAATAGCCACTCTTGTTTCAAAGTTTGGACGACTAATATCAGTGATCATACCACCTTCAAAACGTGAACGGAGACGCTCTTCAAGGGTGGGGATGGCTTTTGGTGGTCGGTCACTTGATATGACAATTTGTTTATTGAGTTGATAGAGTGAGTTGAAAATATGGAAAAATTCGTTCTGGGTCTTTTCTCTCCCGGAAAGGAATTGAATATCATCAATAATAAGAAGATCCATCTGTTGATAATATTCTTTAAATTTATCTATTTTCTGATTTTTAATGGAATCTACGAGTTCCGTCGTAAAACGTTCTGAGTTGATGTATTTAATTCTTTTTTCAGGTGAATTCTTCACCACCTCATTTCCAATAGACTGAAGCAGATGAGTTTTTCCCAACCCAACACCCCCATAAATAAAAAGAGGGTTATAAGCCATACCGAGATTTTGTGAAACCGCATAGCAAGCTGCACGTGCAAGATCGTTATTTTCTGCAACGATGAAGTTCTCAAATGTGTATCGATTATTAAGGTTGGTTTCATGAAAAAGAGGAGTGGATGGACCTGATTCAGTAAAAAATGGTTTTTCAATCAGTTTCTTTCGGACAAATCCTGTGGTCTCAGGTGATTTTATAGCATCTATATTTTTAAGAGAATCTACGGTTGGCAGAGAAGAAGTGAATTTTTCAGGTGCAATAACACAGCGGATGGTTTGGATATCACCATTAATACCTTTAAGAGCACGTAAAATATAGAGATTATACTTGTTTTCAAGCCATTCTTTTGCAAAACCATTTGGTACACCAATGGTTATAATTCCATCTTGATTACTAACAATACTCGTGTTTTTAAACCACGTAATAAAATTAGCACGAGAAATAGAGAGCTCCATTTGTCCTAAAACAGCCTTCCATAACTCCTCGTTTGTCATAAAATAAAGCTATTATCAGAGAGTATAAAAACATCAAATGGAATTATATCACGGCTGTACGGGTCGGCATAGGGTGAAAAAGTGTGTGAAGTGTGGATAAGCGGTGTATAACAAGAGAAAAGGCTCCATCATTGACTTTCTTTCTTTTTCTGGTAGACTGGAAAAACATCCAATGACTTAAAATCTAATGTTTATTATATGCCAAAAAGAACCTATCAACCAAAAACCCTCAAACGTGCCAGACGACACGGTTTTCTCGAGAGAATGAATACTGTCGGGGGAAGAAAAGTAGTGGCAAATCGTCGTAGAGATGGAAGAAAAAAATTGACGGTAGCGTAGGATATGTTGAAAAAAGGCTTTCGTTTGCGAAAAAAAGAGGATTTTGATAGAGTCTTTCGCTTCGGTAAGCCTCTTTTTTTTGGAGAAGAAATTGGCTGTCGATATTTACTTGATGCTCCGTCGATACGATTAGGATTTTCTCTTGGTAAAAAATATCTTCCTTTGGCTACTGATCGGAACAGATTTCGAAGAATATTTTCTGAAGTGTTTTATAATCATCAAGAAGAGTGGCCAAAATCGGGAGATATACTCTTTTTCCTTGTAAAAAGGCCAAAAAAGGTGGATACTAAACAAACAGAGAAAATGATGCAAAATCTTTTTCAAACCATAAACAAAAATCGTAAAGTATAAAACAATATGATGCATATCTTTGATATTTCTATCTACCAACCGCTCTATAATGCCCTTATATTCTTTTATAATGTCGTTCCAGGGTATGATTTCGGTGTGGCTATTATACTCACAACGCTTGTTCTGAAGTCCCTCTTGATACCTCTTTCCAAGAAGCAGATAGAATCGCAGAAAAAGATGCAGGAATTACAGCCACAAATCAAGGAACTGCAACAAAAACACAAAAATGATAAAGAGAAACAAACAAAGGCGTTGATGGAATTTTATAAAGAGCATAAAACAAACCCATTTTCCGGATGCCTCCCGCTTATTATCCAACTTGTATTTCTTATTGCCATCTATCGAGTGATTATTAATATATCTCGGGCTGGTTTTGTGGTTAATCCAAGCGATTTATATGCATTCATACCTGATCCGGGCGAGATCAATCACCTTTTTCTTCATTTTATAGACTTGACGAAACCAAACTATGTTTTAGCGTTCTTTTCTGCTATTGCTCAGTATTTTCAAACAAAGATGCTTTTCCAGAACCAAAGTAAGACTGAAACTAAAAACACCCCTTCCTCCGAACCCGACTTTGCGACTATAATGAATAAGCAGATGCTCTATTTGGGTCCAGGACTGACATTCTTTATCGGAGCGACATTCCCGGCCGCCTTGGCTCTCTACTGGCTCTTCTCGACACTGTTTATGCTTTTTCAGCAGATGGTTATCTTTAAACCGAAACAAGAGAAATAACGTATGGACAAGACATACCAAAAAATTATCAAAGAAACTGTTCTCGAGTTGTTACAAAAGCTCGGTTTTGAAGCTTCCGTTGAAGTGATAGAAGAACAAGGAACTTCGAATATTTTTTTCTGTATGGCTCGCGTAGAGAAAGATCAAAATTTTCTTATCGGTCAGTATGGGACGAATCTTGCCGCTGTCCAGCATCTCGTCCGTGTGATGCTTCGCAAGAAGATAGAAGAAAGAGTGAATATCGTGGTAGATGTGAATGATTATTTTCTTGAAAAAAAGGTGATACTCGAAAAAGAAGCGGAAAAAGTAGCCTTTGAAGTTTTGGAAAACAATATTTCTGTCGCTCTCCGCCCGATGCTTCCATACGAACGCAAGATAGTACACTCCTTTCTTGCAAAAAATCCGGATATCAGTACCGAGAGTATAGGAAAAGGTGAGGAAAGAAAAGTAATGATCAGCCCGAAAAGCAAAGAAAGTGAATAGGAAGTCTTGTTTGAGGGGTTTTTACAATGAAGTAAAATGAAAAGCAATGGCTCTCGCACATAAAATTGCTTATAACGTTGTTTTCAATTCTTTTTTGAAAGTATTTTCAACGGTAGCCCTTTCTCTCTATTCGATTCGTTTGATTACCGGATATCTTGGACAGGATGGTTTTGGCAAGTATTCGACCGTACTCGCCTTTTTCGCCTTTTTCTCCGCTTTGGCTGATTTGGGACTGAGTTCAGTAACAGCTCGTGAGATTTCTCGTGAAGGAGCTGACGAAAGCAAGATTTTAAGCAAGGTTCTCTCCTTACGACTGACATCCTCCTTTGTTGTTTTCTTACTGGCACCATTTTTGGTAATATTTTTTGATTATCCGCTTGACCTGAAAATCGGTATTTTCATTGCTGCCGGAGCGATTCTCTTTTCCACGCTTTCATTGATGCTGAACGGTATTTTTCAGAAACGTGTGGCGATGGACAAAGTCGCTCTGGTAGAATTTCTTGGAAAACTTTTTCAGGTAGGTATAGTCATCCTTGTTGTAAGAGAAAATCTTGGTTTTCTCGCTATCGTTTCAACTCTCCTGGCATCACTTTCTTTCAACGCCCTCGTCGTTTTTTTTCTGAGCCGACGTTTCGTCCAATTTTCTCCAAAGATTGACTATGCTTATTGGAAGAAATTTCTCCATGAGTCTCTGCCGATGGGTGTTACTGCCATCATCACCTTTACCTATTTCAAAATGGATACCATCCTTCTTTCCATCCTCCAAACGAGTTCTCATGTGGGTATCTACAATGTCGCCTATAAAGTTATGGAGAATCTTATCTTTTTCCCAGCGATGCTTGCCGGGCTGATTCTCCCACTTCTTTCACGATTTATTTACACCAACCGAAAACACTTTGAAGATATCGCCAACAAGACATTCAAAGTTTTTGTCATCATTGTCGTACCAATCGTAGCCGGCACATGGTTTTTATCTGGAGACATCATTCGTATTGTGAGTGGAGATGCTTTCCTTGAATCCGCCCCCGTTCTGAGAATTCTTATTTTTGCGCTGGGCTTTATTTTCTTTGGAAACTTCTTCAATATGTTACTTGTAGTCGGTAACGCTCAAAAAAAGCTTATGCAGACGCTTTTTTTCGTCGCCATCTTCAATCTTCTTTTGAATGCTTTTCTCATTCCACGTTTTTCCTACACAGGAGCAGCTTTTGCCTCGCTTGCGACAGAGATGTTTGTTGTCATAGCGACGAGCTTCCTTGTCTATAAATATATCCACTATATCCCTTCTTTCGAAAGTGTCGGAAAGATTCTTCTCTCCGGAACAGTGATGGGCGTTATTCTTTTCTTTCTTTCCCCACACTCATTTTTTCTTTCCGGCATAGGCGGAGTCGGTGCATATATTGGGATGTTGTGGTTGACGAAAGCGATCAGTTCGGAGGAAATTACGAGCCTTTTCCAGAAAGAGGAAGAAGTCCTTTTTTCTCCTGTTGAACCCATAGAAACACTGAATCCATAGGGAGGTGTATTTTGAAGATAAAAATAGTTTGCTCTGAAATGATTTTGTCAAAAAAAATATAGATGAGTAACAAGGTTTTATGACAAGTGTTCCTCGGGTAGGTATCATCGTTTTGAATTATAACGGGGACAAATGTCTGCCCTCTTGCCTTGCTTCTCTTGATCAGCTCGCCTATTCCAACAAAGAAATTATCGTAGTTGACAATGGTTCTTCCGATGATTCATTCTCTCGGGCAGGGAAGTCTTTCCCGCAGTTCACATTCGTACGTAATGGAAAGAATGAAGGATTCGCGAAAGGGATGAATATCGGGATGCGGCTGGCTTTTCTGCATAATGCGGACTGGTGTCTGCTTTTTAATTATGATGCGGAAATCGATATGCAGGCACTCTCTTCCCTTATGGTTGTTGCTGAGAAACATCCACGCGCCGGGCTTCTCAGTCCTATGATATACGAAAAAGGAAGCAACCATCTTTGGTTTGGAAAAGGTAGGATAAAATTCTTACGTATGAGAGCAATACACGAAGAACCTTCTTCAGAAGATCTTGCAGCAGAAAGCTACCGAAGCGAATTTCTTACAGGATGTGCGCTTCTGATAAAAAAAGAAGTGACTATCGCTATTGGTCTGCTTGATGAACGCTTTTTCCTCTACTATGAGGATGCTGATTATTCTTTACGGGCGACAGAGGCTGGGTTCGAGAATCTTGTCGTGCCACGGGCACGAGTGTGGCATAGTGAGGAAAGCAAGACCAACCCTAAGAAAACATACTTCCTCGTGTATTCAGGGCTTCTTTTCTTCAAAAAGCATACCCCGCTTCTTTTGCGACCATATATGGCGCTGTATGTTACAATACGGAGGGTAAAAAACTCTCTGGATAGGGTATTTTGGAGAGAAAGTACTGTCGAAGAGGTTCACCTTGCGTATGAACAATTCTTTTATGAACACTAATCCTTGCATCTCTCTCGTTTTCGTGAACTATCGAAGTGTTCAATATCTCAGAAAGGCTTTGGAGAGCCTTTTTTCTTTTGAAACAGAAAAAGATCTTTTTGAAGTGATTATTGTGAACAATGATCAGGCAGAACGGTCTGCTCTTGAGGAATTGAAACAAATATTTCCCCTTCTTTTAATAGGAGACGGTAAGAATGTCGGATTCGGTTGTGGTAGTAACATCGGAGCGAGACAGGCACGCGGGAGTATTATAGGATTTATCAACCCGGATATTCTCTGGATAGGAACTCATTTATACGGCATAGCGGGTATTTTTAATGAAAAAAAGAAATTAGGTATACTTGGTATGAGGATGCTTGATATCGATAGAAAAGAAGAGACTTGGAGTGTCGGCAAGGAACCGAGTCTGGTGAATCTTTTTTGTAATAATATTTTTCCATTGCGTCAGGCGAGGTGGACAAGGCAAGAAGTTTCTTTTCCGGATTGGGTCAGTGGCGGAGCACTCTTCATACGGAAAGACCTCTTCCACGCTGTCGGAGGTTTTGATGAGCGCTTCTTTCTTTATTTTGAAGATGTCGATCTTTGCAAAAAAGTTCGTACACTCGGTTTTTCTGTCGAACGTCATACGGAATATTCTCTTATCCATCTTGGTGGAAAAAGCAGGACCTCAGTACGGCTTCAAAAGAAACATTTCTATATTTCTCAAAAGAAGTATTTTAAAAAGTATCGGCCGATATGGGAAAGTACAATACTTCGAATACTACAGTTTTTTTTCTGTACGAATAGAATATGAGTATGTTTGAAAAAATAATCCTTTTCTTCCTTTTCTTTCTCCCTTTCCAATTCGCCCTACATCCGACCGAGGGAATTGATTTGGCTTTGATTCGCGTGCTGGCCATAGGAATTTTTCTTTTATGGGGAATGAGGAGTCTTTTGAGAAAAAAAATTATCGTGCCGAAGCCACTGACACTCTTCTTTTTTTCAGCCTATCTTCTGTGGGCGACAGCTTCAATTTTGTGGGCAGAAAACCCTGATTGGGCGTTTCGGAAAGTTGCATTTTTATTCTCTTTCTTTCCACTCTTTCTTGTTTTCTTCGCAACACTCCGCCAGGTCGCCTTTCGAGAAAAAGCCCTGAAAGCTTTGGCAGGCGGTGCCATCATAAGTGCTATTCTCGCTCTGATACAATTTTTTTCACAGTTTGTTTTCGGCGTAGAAAAAGTATTCGCTTTTTGGGTAAGAGAAATACTGCCCTTTTTTCTCGGTCCGACTTTCAGTACCACGGTAGCAGAATATCCAAGTCTCTTGGTGAATATCTCCGGTAATACCATTATGAGGGCGATAAGTTTTTTTCCGGATCCGCATATGTTTTCTTTTTTTCTTGGAATGTCGCTTCCTCTTATCATCGCTCTTTCTTTGAAGAATAAATCAGGGAAATGGTATGTCTGGACTATTGGTGCAGGGGTAGTTTTCTTGGCAGATATATTCACTTTCTCGCGAGGAGGATATGTCGGATTGATTTTTGGTGCAGTCGCATTTTCTCTTTCGCTTTTTTTACGATCTTTCCAATGGAAAAAACAGATGCTTCGAGTGGGAATAGTGGTACTTGTTCTCTCTGGTGTGGTATTTTTCAGTCCGGTAGGAACACGTCTCTTCTCGAGTTTTTCGCAAAGTGATACTTCAAATATTGAGCGTCTCCGTCTGTGGCGAGAAGCCGTAGTCTTTATCCTTGAAAATCCGATTTTTGGAACGGGCCTTGGAAACTACCCTCTTTTCATCAAGCCAAGTGCGGATTATCGGGAGCCTATCTATGCTCATAATTTATATTTGGATATAGCCTCAGAATCCGGACTCGTCGGACTTTTCTTTTTCTGCGGATTTCTTTTCTCTGGTATTTTTTCTTCTTGGAAAAAATGGAGGAGAGAGCAGAATATTTTCTGGTTGGCATCTTTTTCCTCACTCATTATTTTTTCCGTTCACGCCTTCTTTGAAACACCTCTTTTTTCCGTGCATATACTCCCGCTCCTTCTTTTTCTGATAGCTCTCTGTGTATTATAATAAGAAGAGATTGATGGCATCCCTCAAATTTTCCAGACGTCTTTATTATCAATTACTGTCGTATGCCGAAAGAAAAATCCATCATTCAAATCTGTATTGCGGTGAGTATTCTGCTTCTCCCTGTGGCACACTGGAAAACGATTCTTTTCGGTATCCCTCTTTATAGTGTTGAAATACCGGTAGTAGTAGCTTTCGTGGTTTATTTATACGGATGGTGGCGGGATATCTTTGTCCTTCCTGGACGCATCAATTTCCGTAACCCACTCATTCTTGGGATAGGAGCATTTTTTCTTGGTGCCGTGCTTTCTTTTTCCTTCAACCCATTCTCTTGGACTGGACTTGGAATGATAAAAACATGGTTTGTTGTACCACTCCTTGCTGTATGGCTCTGGCTTGAAACAAAGCCGGATAAACGAGAAATAGAACGGATAGTGTTTGTTTGGCTCTGTGTCACAGGAGTGGTTTCCTTGGCGAGCCTCGGATATTGGTTGCAGGATATGCTGACATTTGACGGTCGCCTCCGCGCTTGGTACTCATCTCCGAATTATCTTGCTTCCTTTGTGGTTCCAGGAATACTCTTTGCTTATTATTTCGCTTTCCATCCGAGCATTTCGAGGAAAAAGGTTTTTCAGGGACTTCTCTTCCTTACCTTTCTTCTTCTGACAATCACGCTTTTCTTGACGCATTCATACGCGGTGTGGGCGAGTGTCGTCGTAGCAGAATGTATTTTTCTTTTTTTTGATACGACGATTTTTTCTCGGAAAAAAAAAGAAGCCATTTTGTTCCTGCTTATAGCCATTGTCGGGATTTTTATTTTTTCCGAAGCAGGAAGCGAAAAATGGCAAGCTATTGTTTCTTTGCAAGATCGATCATCTTTGGCTTCCCGGTTGATCATATGGAATGTTGCGACAGAAATTATTTCTTTCCATCCTCTTTTCGGCATCGGCATCGGTCGATTCCAAGAAGTATATCTTTCTTTTCAATCGTTCTTCCCGCCGTATCTGGAGTGGGCGGTGCCACAGCCACACAATCTTTATCTGGCTGTATGGTTGCAGACAGGACTCATCGGTCTTTCTGGTTTTGTCTTGCTTTGCATAATATGGTTGAAACAACTCTTCATACTTCAGAAATCACCAAATGAAGATGCTGGGAGAAGAAGACTGAGCACCCTTTTTATTTCGATGCTTTCCCTTTTTCTTCTTCTTGGCTTGGTCGACACACCATTTTTCAAGACCGATCTGGCATTTTCTTTTTGGTTCCTTATTGCTTTGGGTATAAGTCTTGCTGAAAAACAGACAAATATTGAGTAAGAGAAGCGTTGTTTGTTCTCTGGATAGTAAGGCTTGCCAAAAAAGACAATATCGTATATACTAGTCAGAGCTTGAGAATATTTGAGGTAATTAGATTAACACAACTGAATACGAAGATGGTTCAATCTTCATTTCCGCAGTCGTTTCTCTAAAACACCCGAATATAATGGTGTTTTTTGCTTTTATAGAAGGTTTTTGCTCATTTAATTCTTTATCGCGAGTGAGAGCATACTCGCAACATCGAAATACGTTTATGACAAAAGTTACACAAATTGAAGAGGTTCCTTCCAATCCATCGGCTATGGATGAGCTTTTTACCAAGCATATGGTAGAAATCCCTGAAGTAGGCGAGGTCGTTCAAGGAACTGTCATTCATGTCGCTTCGAGTTATGCTTTGATTGACCTCGGATCTATCGGAACGGGAATCGTCCTTGGGAAAGAAATGCGTGATGGTCTTGGTCCTGAAGGAAAACTGAAGGTCGGTACGACTATCATCGCGACACTGATGGATTACGAGAATGAGGATGGATATATCGAATTGTCTATTCGTGAAGCTTCTTATGAAAAATCATGGGATGATATAGAACACAAGCTCACAAATCGTGAGGTCGTCACAACGAAAGTAATCGAAGCCAACAAGGGAGGGCTGATGATCGAAATCAACGGCATCGCCGGATTTCTCCCCGTGTCCCAGCTCTCGAGTGAACATTATCCTCGTGTTGAGGATGGTGACAAAAATAAGATTCTCGATCTGCTCAAGAAATTGATCGGACAAGAAGTACATGTCCGTATACTGGATGCTGATCGTGAAAATGAGAAGCTTATCGCCAGTGAAAAGGCGGCACAGAGCGAAAAAGAACGAGAACTGATCAATCTTCTCCGTGTCGGTGAGATAGTGAGTGGTGAAGTGAGCGGGGTTGTTGACTTCGGTGCCTTCGTGAAATTCACTCCGGCAACAAAGGAAGGTGAGAAAAAATCCGTGGAAAAACTCGAAGGATTGGTGCATATCTCTGAACTTGCATGGCAACTCATCGATGATCCGCGTGAAGTTATTAAGACAGGTGATCATGTCGAAGCCAAAATCATTGGTATCGAAGATACACGTATCTCCCTTTCTATGAAAGCCCTCAAAGAAGATCCTTGGAATGTCGTTCTTGAGAAATATAAGGTGGATGACATTGTTCCTGGAAAAGTAGACAAAATCAATCATTTCGGAGCATTTGTCTATCTCAATAAAGATATCCATGGTTTGGCTCACGTGAGTGAATTTTCCGAAATTTATCCCGGCAAAAAAATTGAAGAAGTCTTCAAAGAAGGAGAAACCTATTCTTGGAAGATCCTCTCTATCGAGCCAAAAAGTCATCGTATGGGATTGCTTCCCGTAAAGGAGGATACTCCGAAAGAAAGCAAAGAAGTCAAGACGAAAAAAGTGAAGGAAGTCGAAGAGGAAAAAGCTTAATGCCGAAAAAACATCTCTGTTTGTGCAACTTGTCTGCTAGCAAACAGAGATGTTTTTGTAAAAGCAACTGAAAAATATGAAAAATATTTTTATTATTTCCGGGCCGGCTGGTTCTGGCAAAGATGCTGTCATCGATGGCTTGAGCAAACTTCTGTCCATCACGCGAGTAATCACTACCACGACGCGAGCTCCACGGATAGGAGAAACAGACGGTCATCCCTACCACTTTGTTTCGCGTCAAGAATTTGAACAGGCTATTGTTGAAAAAAAATTCATCGAATATTCAACCAACGAAAATAATGAACTGTATGGTGTCACGTCTGAGGAGCTGGATCGAATGGCTCATTCGGAAAATATTGGAATATGGAAAATGGATTGGAAAGGCGTGATCTCCGCTAAAAAACTTTTTCCCGATATCATCGCATTGTTTATAAGCGCTCCCCTCGATGTGCTCGAAAGCCGATTGCGGAAACGTGATGCATCGAAAATCAACGATGATTATTTTCGCGAACGTATGGAGTATACTAGAGAGTGGCTCAAACACACTGACATTTATGATTTCATCATCGAAAACGAACAAGGTAAGCTCGATGAAGCGATCCAAAAAGTCTTCGCTATCATCAAAGAGCACACTACTGTCATATAAAACGCCATATTCGCCATTTGTTCGGCGTTTTATCAAGCTGGTTTTGAATACTGTCAACAAGTTTGATCTCTGGGAAAAAGGAGATTCTTTTATTGTCTGTGTTTCTGGAGGTCCGGACAGTCTTTGTCTTCTGGACGTGTTGACGTTGCTCCAGAAAAAACAGAACTTTACGCTCCACATCGCCCATGTGAATTATCATTTACGAGGAAAGGATTCGGATTCCGATGAAGCGCTTGTCAGGGCTTATGCCGAAAATTATTCCCTCCCTCTTACCGTCTTTTCTCAGAAAAAAAATATACAGAGTGTCTCCGAGGAAAAGCTCCGTGATATCCGGTATAGTTTTTTCGAGAAACTTCGTATGAAAGAGAACGCGGATCATATTGTCGTTGCGCATAACCAGGATGACCAGGCGGAAACACTTCTGATGCGACTCTTACGCGGTTCCGGACTTTCCGGACTTTCTGCTATGCGACCTAAAAACGGCTCCATCACCCGACCGCTCATCGAAATGAATCGCAGTGATATCCTGCAGTATCTGAAGGAGCGCAACATCACCTTTCGAGAAGATAAGAGTAACAGTGATTCTCGCTATCTCCGCAATAAGGTTCGTCACGAATTGATTCCTTTTCTTGAAGAAAAATTTCAACCGCAGACAAGAAAGCTTTTGGCTGAAACGGCCACCCTCCTTGGCGAAGACTACGCCGTTCTCTCGGATATTCCGACAGAACTTTCTTTCAAGCAGGAAGACCTTTCAGTAGAATTCTCACGCACGATTCTTTTGAAGCTTCCAACTGCTCTGATTCATCAAGAAATTCGCGCCTTACTCCGTCCCTTTCTTGGCGGAAAAAATCCGGATAAGAACCTCATAAATGAGCTTATGAAAGCCATCAAGAGTACAAAAAGTAAAACTCAGACACTGACTTTCAAGGGATTGAAATTTATTCGAAAGGGTGATAGAGTAAGGCTACTCAATTTTTAAGAGAGACCAAAGCATTTTAACTCTTTATTCGCCCCAACTCTACACATATGGAAAAAATTCTTAAGAACCTTTTCACTATCATCCTGCTCTTTCTACTTCTCTCCGGCATTATCATCCTCTATCAGTCACCGGACAAGAAACCGACGAATATATCTTTGAGCGAGCTCGTTACCGAAATCAATCAGGATAAGGTGAAGACGATCACTATTCAGAACAATATTCTCGATATCGAGTTGCAAGATGGAAGCAAGCAGAAGGCCAGCAAGGAATCAGAAAGCTCTCTCACAGAGACGCTGGCGAACTACGGTATCGACAAGGAAAAAGTGAAAAATGTTTCCATTGCCGTCAAAGAAGATTCAGGATGGTCATTCTGGCTTTCTGCTATTTTGCCGTTCCTGCTCCCGTTCTTGCTCATTGGTGCCTTTATCTGGTTTATGCTCCGTCAGGCACAGCGTGGCAATGCTCAGGCGCTTTCTTTCGGAACAAGTCGTGCTCGTATGATCGATCCGAAAGACAAGAAAAAACGGACTACATTTGCCGATATTGCCGGTGCACAAGAAACGAAAACCGAACTGGAAGAAATTGTCGATTTTTTGAAACATCCCAAAAAATTTCTTAGTATGGGAGCGAAGATCCCGAAGGGAGTACTGCTTCTCGGTCCTCCGGGAACAGGGAAGACGCTTATGGCCAAGGCAGTTGCCGGTGAAGCCGGAGTCCCGTTCTTCAATATCAGCGGTTCGGAGTTTGTGGAAATGTTTGTCGGTGTCGGAGCGAGTCGTGTCCGAGATCTCTTCAAACAAGCCAAAAAAAATGCTCCATCCATCGTCTTTATCGATGAGATTGATGCCGTTGGTCGCCATCGTGGTTCAGGACTTGGTGGTGGGCACGACGAACGTGAACAAACATTGAACCAGATTCTCGTTGAAATGGACGGTTTTGAGACCGACACGAGTGTTATCGTCATTGCTGCTACCAATCGTCCGGACGTGCTCGATCCTGCCCTCCTTCGTCCCGGCCGTTTCGATCGGCGTGTCACGATGGATCTCCCTGATATCAATGAACGTGAGCAGATTCTTGTTATTCATACAAAAAACAAACCTATTGAAAAGAGTGTTTCCTTGCGTGTCATTGCAGAACGGACCCCGGGATTTTCCGGTGCCGATCTTGCAAACCTTGTGAATGAAGGAGCTATTCTTGCTACGCGTCGAAACAAAAAAACGATCGATATGCCGGAACTGACGGAGTCCATTGAGAAAGTCATTCTTGGACCGGAACGTCGCAGCAGAGTAATCAATAAAAAAGAAAAAGAAATCATCGCTTATCATGAAGGTGGTCACGCTCTCGTTGGTGCCAGTCTCCTCTATGCCGATCCTGTTCAAAAGGTATCAATTATCTCTCGTGGACACGCTGGCGGGTATACACTAGCTGTTCCTTCAGAAGACAAGAGTCTTCATTCCCATAATTATTTCTTGGATGAATTGGCGATGCTTCTCGGAGGATATGCGAGCGAAAAACTCATTTTTAACGATACGACGACCGGGCCATCGAGTGACTTGGAACGTGCGACACATATGGCTCGCAATATGGTCACTCGTTATGGAATGAGCCGTCTCGGCGCGCGAACATTCGGAAAGAAGGAGGAAATGATTTTCCTGGGTCGCGAAACACACGAGGACAGAGATTATTCAGAAAAGACTGCCCAAGATATCGATGGGGAAGTTTCTCTTCTCATCAATACCGCTTTCGAGCGTGCTACGAAGATCTTGAATGAACGACGCCTTGTCTTAGATACATTGGCGCACACGCTTCTCGAAAAAGAGACTCTTGAAAAGGATGAATTTGATGCTATTGTCGGAGAAATTCCGGCAGAAAAGGTACCAAAAGAAGAGAGGATATAAAGGAGAAATATTCCTTGTAGTTCCCCTGTCTATCGACAGACAGGGGCTGATAATGAAATTCCTGTTTGTGAACTATGGAAAAAGTATACTTTCATAAGCTTCTTTCCCAAGCGTGGATCGCTTCTCGAGCGAAGAAACTGCCGTGGATTTTCGCATCTGTTGTAGCCTTCGCCGGCCTCATAGGAAGTCACGTAAATGCTGATTTGGAAGAAGCTGCTTCTCCGGAAGAACTCTTCCGCATCATTGCACAGAAATCACCGCACGAAGTATGGTATATTCTCCTCGGTTTGTCCGTCTTTTTTGTTGTGAACATCATAGGAAAAAGTAATCTGATCGTTTCCCTTTCTTTCATCACATACAAGAATAATCTTCCGAATCATCCGACTACTCCTCGAGCCATAGGAAGCAACTTCATACGTTCATTTTTTCTTGAGTGTATAGCGCTCCTCCTTCTTATTGTGACTGTAGGATTTCTCTCCCTTCCTCTTCTTATTGCATCTGAAACGAATCCTGGAACGCTATCCTCACTTATCATTTTTAGTTTCCTTACTTTTATTCCTATCGCTCTTACTATTTTTTTGATAAAACAATTCGCTCTTTTTTATCTTCTTCTTTCCCCGCTCGGCATTCGAGGATCTATCGAGACCGGCAGCGCCCTTTTCTCTCGATTTTTCTCACTCAGTCTCCTCTTCGCCTTTTTCTCTTTTCTCGTAACCATCTCCTTTACTTTTTTCGCAAATCTCGTTATCCTGGGTATTACCGTTCTTTCGAAAAATATCCCCCTCCCTTTCGGAGAAGGAATCCCCTCTCTTATCGTTTCATTTATTTTCTTTGCATGGTTCGCTCTTTTTGAGCAGGCACTGTGGCTCGCATTCTTCCAGTCCATCGGAGGCAAGCATAAAGAAAGCAGAGCAGTCAAAGAAAAAGAGAACGGTTTGGATACAGATGCCCTCCCGGAAGTCCCTCCGGCGCAATAATTAGGGGCTTGTAGCTCAGTTGGTTAGAGCGCTACATTGACATTGTAGAGGTCTCCAGTTCGAATCTGGACAAGCCCACCATTTTTTCGAATCAATAAAAAAAATACCCCATTCGAGAAGAATCGGGGTATTTTTGATTAGTATTCTGCGATATCAAGGATTGGGAGAAACAGCTGCAGGTGGTACGGGCGTATTTGTCTTGATGCCAACATTCACATTCTGATTCGTATTGCCCATATATTGCACTGCTGGACCGAAAGTTTTGGTCTGTGCATTCGTTGTCTGAGAGACTTGGCCATTGACATTGCTGATTTCCCGGTTGATTTTCGATTGTACTTCGCCGACTCCATTCTGGATGAGGTTGCTTACAAGTTTGTTTGCCATCGCCGATACGACTCCGCTCAGCAGTTCTCCTGGATTCGATGCTGTAGCAATCATTTTGTTGCCAAGGTCCTGAACGTTGGTAACAGCAGCCTGGATAGTTCCTGCAGGCGCTACTACCATTCCATTTTTCTCCTCTGGCAAGAAACCGCCTGCTGATATAGCTTTGACCATTGCTGTTTGTCTATTCATCTCTATTTGATTTTGATATGCCTCTTGTGCTTGCAACGTGTAGCCGAAAGTATTGTTGGCAGGATTTGAAAAGAAAGCATTCAATCCGCGGAAGTCGCCCGTTGCGAACATTGTTCCGGGATTCGGAGTGTATTCCTCCAAGTTATAGACTGCCGCACCGTTATTTTCTGTTGTCGCATTCTTTGCCGCAGAGATGAGATACGAAACATAATTGTCACCAATACCATTGCTACCACCGGCAGGAGTATAGTTTGCCGTAGATCCTTTTCCGCGCGTGGTCATCGAGAAGAAATCATTCATATAAAGATTGGCATTCTGTGTCGGAGTTTGGTACAAGAATTCATTAAAATTCGTGATGTAAAGAGGTTGACTACCGGTTCCTCCACCGACCAGCTGACCCACCTTGCTGTTGAGCATCTGTATGGCTGTCATCTTCAGCGTTCCAAGGAGAGCTCCTTCAATCTGACGTTGAATCTGCTCCATCATTTGTTTTATCATAGCTGCTGCATATGTCGATCCCCAATAATCAGCCTTCGCCGTCTGAGGCATCGAAAAAAAGAGCATACCGATAAACAGCATCAGAAGAGAAGCCGTCATTTTTTTTACGGTCTTTGTCGATTTTTTCTCCCCTTGTATTGAAATCATAGATATCTAGAAATTAATCGGAATCGTATCGATACCAAGATCAGATAATTTTTTGGATACTTCATCACTGAATCCTGTAATACTGCCGAAGAACCCTTGTGCTTTGGAAAGCACGGCAATTTGTCCCAAAGGATCGGTATCCGAAGGCTTCAGCTCCCCTTTCAGTTGCATCGCGTATTCCGCCAATTGCAGAGCCTTCACGTGTATATCGAGCATTTTTTCTGGCACTTCTATGTCTTTCAATTCTGTCAACATTTTTTCTCCCCGATTGGACAACTCATCGAGAGCTTGCATATTGCCCGATGCCAGACCGGAGATGGATTCGAGTGAGAGGTTGTTAAAAATAGCGCTCAGATCATCCTGAGTCTGGAAAGTTTTCGGAGAATTGTTTGCAATCAAGTAAGAAAGCATCGTCAAATATTCCAGCGCATCTTTTTTTTCTTGCTCAGACTGTTTCTTATCACTCAGGTTTTTTGATATCTTTTTTATCTTGATATCTTTTGTAGATATTTCGGGAAGGATCACTTCATCGATAGTGCCATTTGTCACTTTGTCGACAGAGTTGTTGATATCCTCCAGAGAAATTTCTTGTCCACTCTTGTCCGTGTTTTTGAGCAAAGAAGCGATTTCACCGGAAACTTGTTCTGTAAGATTGTTTGTCTTTTCTTGAGAAAATGTCGATGCACTTTCGACTACTTCTTTCACTACCTTGTCTCCCGGTGCGGGTTTCAATGGATCATAACCGCTCATCACTTCTATTCCATCACTGTAGCCATCACCATCCGTATCTTTGTTCATCGGATCTGTTCCATACAATTTCTCCTCATCGTTGCTCAGACCGTCTTGATCGGTATCCTGGAAAATATTTTTTGTACTCGATGTGTCCGCAGCAAAAACAAAGACAGTCGTACTCAGAATAAGTAAGCTAAAAAAAAGAAAAAACGTAAATTTCGTACCCTTTTCTGAAAAACTTGGAAAGAATATTTTCGACATATCTCTGTTTGTTTTTTATGTATTTTCATTATAACATAATTTCAAATAATTCAAATTACCACACTAGAGCACTCCTTTTTTTAGATACGAGGACAGAAAAAATGATTAAATTATTATAACACATATTATATATTTGTCAATATTTGAGATTACGTTGCCCGGATTGAATATAACAGCAAAGAGTGATGCCATCTCTCTTCTGGAATTAAGTGTTTGTGTTTATTCTTCTGTAAATGTTCCACGTGGAACATATACTCTGTTATTGACACGAAAAAGAAACGGATATGTTCCACGTGGAACATATATTGGCACAAAATAGGATGTGTAGATAGCATAAAGTAAATGGACGGCAGTTTAATAAGAAATCAATAAAGATATCGGATCTTTGTATAAAAAGATTATGTTCCACGTGGAACATAAACTGATGTCGTTCGTTAATAATCCAAGTAATGTTCCACGTGGAACATCCTTTCGTGCCATCCAATCTTAATTGATTTTATGTTCCACGTGGAACATAAGAAATATAAATACAGATAAAAAGAGAGCAAGTTTCTATGATATGAATAAAAGGCTGATATAAAGTATTTTTATAGAAAATAACTAATTTCGACTTAAAGTGTTCAGTATATGTTCCACGTGGAACATATACTGAACATAATAATGCAAAGAAGATCAAAATGTTCCACGTGGAACATTTACTCTGTCACTGACACGAAAAATAAACGGATATGTTCCACGTGGAACATCTATATATCCCAGAACTCTAATTTGTTCCACGTGGAACATTTTGGTACATAAATTGATGAATACAATACGATCATAAACAAGAATACGGATAAAAAGGCTCTATTGAAACATTTTTTTGATATTCTTCTTAAACTGGTGGGGGTAATAAGATGCTTTTTTAAGTATATTTCATCCAAGAGAGGTTTTTTTCGTGAGCCGAAGGATATAATAAAGGCTCAAGGAAACTGGAATTCATATATTGATATAGAATAATCTGGTATATGTTCCACGTGAAACATATACTAATACTGTTCGTTAATAATCCAAGTAATGTTCCACGTGGAACATATGTTCTTTTTGTTGAGATATTGACAAAGTTATACATTTATTGTATAAAATGAATAATAGAGAGGTATATTCAAATATTTGATATGTACACTACCTATAGAGAGAGGAAGAGAAATAGTATAAAGGAGAAAAAAGTGGAAAATACCATAAATCGCTCAATTATAATAAAAGAATATATGTATGAAACTCTCAAGCATTGACGAATCGAGAAAACACAGTATGATAAGTAAAGTACCGCGTGTATAGTAAATGGAGGGGATAATGAAAAGGAACCTTTGTCATCTCAAATGGTTCTAATAGGTATAATTCGGGCCGTTGGCACAGTTGGTAGCGCGCCTCCATGGCATGGAGGAGGTCGCCGGTTCGAATCCGGCACGGTCCACATCACATATTTCAATAGAGCCCTTGTTGTCCGATGAATACCGGTTTGCGTTAGGTAGAGAATAACCAGATATTCATTTATCGTAATACAAATTGCCTCCGTAGCTCAATGGATAGAGCTATCCCGTCCTAAGGGAGAAATGACAGTTCGATTCTGCCCGGGGGCACAAAAAAGTCATTACGAGGCCCTCCTTGTCTGTCGACAAACAGAGATTCCTGACGAGAGCATATCAAGAGGTTATTCGTATCACTTATAAAAATTATTCTCTATTCTCTATGGCTTCAATGCGTATCATAAAAGTGAACAATCTCATTAAGCAACTTCTTGCCGAGATTATGGAGCGCGAACTTTCCTTGAAAATAGGCGTGTTCATAACTATCGCGAAGGTTGACACGTCTCCAGATCTCCGCTATACTCGGATGTTTGTGAGTGTCTTTCCTGAACAGGAATCTCATTATGTCTCAGAAACGCTTAAAAAGGAGTTGCCGAAGATTCAAAAACATCTTTACCGGAAGCTCCATATGAAACCTCTCCCGAAAATCTCCTTTGAAATAGATACGACCGCACAAGAAGCTGATAAAGTAGAGAAGATTCTGAAAGAAATATTTTAGGCTTAATAAAGTCATTTTTTGGAGTTATACACCTGTTATGCAAAATTTTGACTCCGAATTCCATACTTTGAAATATATCATAGCGAAAGCAAATCGCATCTTGCTTTTTGCTCACAACCGACCAGATCCCGATACTGTCGGTGCCAATCTCGCTCTGTCAGAATACATCAAAAACTGTGGAAAACATGTGGATATTGCCTGTTTCGATGCTTTTCCTGATAATCTGAAGCATTTATTCGAGGGCACCTTCTTTCATCCGGAACAACTTGATCTTACGAGCTACGACGCTATCATCGCATCTGACAGTGTCGATCGCGGTTTTGATAAAGTCATAGGAACCCTTTCTGAAAAACAAGTTGTTGTCCTTATTGATCATCATCCAGATATACATATTACCGGTGATGTGAATATGGTGGATGCAGAATATTCTTCATCGTCTGAACTGCTCTATCTTTTCTTCTCGACAACAGAAATAAAAATCACCAAAGTGATGGCGACAATGCTCCTTACAGGAATACTTTTTGATACCGGAGGACTACAACATTCCAACGTTTCTCCACGCGTTATGGAAATAGCATCGGATCTCGTGAAGAAAGGGGCTCCACTGGAAAAAATAACACAGATGATTTTCACAAAGAAAAATATCGGCGCGCTGAAGCTGTGGGGGAGAGCCTTCGAAAAAGCACACTTCAATAGAAAAAATGGGATGCTCGTCACGGCTATTACGAAAAAGGATGTGGAAGATTGCCAAGCCTCTCCGGAAGATATCTATCAGGTTTCTTCCATACTGAGCTCTGTTCCGGATACCAAGTTTGCTCTCGTCCTTTCGGAAAGAGATGATAATACGGTGAGAGCCAGTTTGCGATCATCAGATCAGGAAGGTGTTGATGTTTCGGCCATAGCTCATCAGTTTGGTGGTGGGGGACACAAGCTTGCCAGCGGTTTCGAAATACAAGGGAAACTGTTGGAGACAGAAGAAGGCTGGACAATACAATAAGTAACTGTCTCAAATCTCACCGCTTTACTCAAAAGAAAAAAGAGAAGCTTGTCTTATAAAATGTCCATATTT
The DNA here is from genome assembly GCA_023261645.1 of Candidatus Moraniibacteriota bacterium. Classification (GTDB taxonomy): domain Bacteria; phylum Patescibacteriota; class Minisyncoccia; order Moranbacterales; family UBA1568; genus UBA1568. Next base: position 51,640 of record JAHFOO010000001.1, read on the forward strand.
CGGCTGAAAACCTCTCAAAGCTCATTGGATTATCACGATAGTCCGCTTCACTTTTCAAAATTTTCATCTCGAAATCTGAACATTTTCTCAAGACATGAGATTGTAGACCGTTACTAAGAAAACCTTTCTATGGAAAAGAAAAAAAATACAGTGAAAGAAAAAAAATTGGAGGCAATCAATGCTTACTGGGAAAAACACTGTACTTGCGGTTTACGAGAAGGAGCAATACAGGCTGTTCCAGGCAACGGTGATGCAGACGCACAGATCCTTTTCATCGGTGAGGCCCCTGGAAAAAAAGAAGACTTCGAAGGCATACCGTTCATCGGTTCGGCAGGAAAATTTCTCAGTGAAATGTTGGCATCTATCCATCTCAAACGTGAAGATATTTTCATTACCAATGTCGTCAAATATCGTCCACCGGAAAATCGCGATCCATCACCGGAAGAGAAAGAAGCGTGCAGGCAATGGCTCGTGGATCAAGTGAAGAGTATCGACCCGGTTCTTATTGTCACGCTTGGACGACACGCGATGGAAAATTTTATTCCGGATAGAAAAATTTCTGAAATACACGGGAAAACTTTTTGTATGACATTTCCGGATCTTGGCATGCGAAATTTTTTCTGCCTCTATCATCCTGCTGCCGCACTCTATAATGGGGGACTGCGAGAAGCACTGAAAAAAGATTTCAAAAAAATTCCACGTCTCCTGAGGAAAATTCAGAAAGAAAAAAATTCAGTTACAAACTGAATTTTCTACATAGTGCCGCGGGCGAGACTCGAACTCGCATGATCTTACGATCCGAGGATTTTAAGTCCTCTACGTATACCATTCCGCCACCGCGGCATCGTTTTATTTACTTTTTTCATATGAGGTCCGAAGCGGAATTGAACCGCTGTAAAAGGTTTTGCAGACCTTTGCCTAACCACTCGGCCATCGGACCATTCTCTTTTCTGTGGATTTGCAGAACAGAGTAACGTCAGTCTATCGAAGTTCTGAGATAGCGTCAACAAAGCATACAAAAACACCCTCAGATGAACCAAGGGTGTTTTTTTGGTTGTTTTTTACTCTATAACTTCGGCTACCAAATTCTGGCGACCAAAGGCGAATGCTTCACCCTTTGTTTCCATATAGATATCGAAGTGGTTGCCTTTGATGGCACCGCCACGATCCTCACAGCGGAGAACACCGACACCTTCGATGGAAATTTTTGTTCCAAACGGATACGATGGAGGACAGGCCAAAGTGCGTTTTTCGGCAACCTTGAGTCCTGAAGAGGTGATTCCATCGGATTTACCACATTCATCGGCCGCAGCCGTATAGGCAGAAGCATTGATGGTAAACTTCTCTTTGGGAAGAGCAGACCACAAATGAGCCTGTTTCTCTTTCCAACGATTAAGTGTCTTTTCTTCAAAGGTTTGTGGTTCTGTACTTGCTGTCATAACCGCAGATTCTCCCTTTTCGATTTCAAATGTCCATTTCAGAAGAAATGGATCGCTTTTGAAACTATAGAGATTTGTCAGCGGGAGCTTATTTTGCTCCGCTTTGGCTTGTACGGTGTTTATATTGAAAAGCGTTATCGAGAGTGCTACTACGAAAAGAAAATCCTTTCGAAATGTCATAGATTGTCTTTAGGAGTAAGCCGATACCCCTCGCAAGAGGAACGGGTCGACTCTTGAGTCAACAAACGATAATAGCACATATCTCAACCATTGTCAATCATACAATGTTGATGATTGGCTTACATAAAGCATAATTTTATATTAATTTCATTATTATACTTCATTTAAGCCAAAACAAAAAATAGGCCATTTTTGGCCTATAAAAGAGGACTATTTTTAGAGAGTAGAATTGATCTTATTTCTATTTTCTTGTATGAGCTGAAGTGACAGGATGAAGATAGAAATGATAATAACAGTGCAAAGAAGGCAAAGAATGCAGTAAGCATGGATGAATCGAATCTCTCTATAGATGATAAAGCCATTGAAACACACCCCGAGTCCGGACAAAATGGCAATGATTCTCGCGGGATGGAAAGAAGCCCTTTTGTATCCGTACCAGGCCAGCCCCAAGAGGACAGGGTATATAAGAAGAGCTATCCAGGGAAATGGAATGCCAAAGACGAGTGACAGTGGGTTCCGTAGAACATCCGTGCAGGAACTCCATCTCGAAAAATCGCATATCGTTGTCAATTTGTCAGAATCGACAAAATGATAAATATATGACTTGTAACTGAGGTAGGCCGCATTCACTATAGCAAGTGAAGCGAGGATGATGATGATGGAATATTTTTTCATAGAATAGAGATGTTTTTATACTTACGCTTTTTATCATACCTCATTTATTCTTTCCCGGATAGGGGAAGATTTTGAAAAGAATTTGTTGGATTGATTTAAAGTGAACCACTCTGCTTTTGAGGACGAACCTTGCTTGGTCCTTTTTCTTTTGTCTCTTTGAGAAGAGCGGATGCTTTGTTCTTGGTGTTTATGTTATGATATAGAAGTAAATATATTTTTTTAAGAAATGCTATGATGAAACACTCTATCACTCCGCTCGCGGAATTGAGAAAAAATATCAAACCGATTCGAAATATCAACATTGAACATCTCAAGAGATTGAGTGCTCTCGACAGACTCGCCTATTTTATCACACAGTACGTTGGGACAATGGGATTTTTCTTGATAATTTTTCTCTGGACGATTCTCTGGTTAGGTTGGAACATCTTTATGCCGGCAGAATCGCGCTTTGATCCCTATCCAGCTTTTGTCTTGTGGCTTTTCATTTCCAATATGATTCAGATTTTTCTTATGCCACTTCTTCTCGTCGGACAGAACCTGCAAGGCAGATATTCTGAAGCGCGTGCTGAAGCTGATTTCGAGGTCAACACTCAGGCAGAAAAAGAAATCGGTGCCATTCTGATCCATCTGGAAAACCAAAACGAACTTATTTTGGAAATACTGCAACACGTGAAGAAATAATTTTTTGAATGGAAGCGTTTTAAAAATGCCACTCCAAAAAATTATAGGTAGAAATTCTTGGATATATTTTGATAGGTTGTAATCAGGGTATTGCTCGCCGATATCATCTTATTATATTCTTTTATCGTCTTTTGAACCTTTGAGAGGGCCGTATTGAACTCTGGGACAAGATTGTTATACTTCTCATATTCCCCATCTTGTTTGTAATTATTCAAACGCTTATCCATTTTTGCCAGATCGACTTCTTGATTATCAATATCTGTTTTTTGAACCTTGAGGTTTCGCTTGTACACAGCGATAGAATTTTTTAAACGCTCCAGTTCTTTCTGCGTGTTGATGGTATTGATGATTCCTGTATATTCTTTACCATCAACTTTGTTTAATATTTCAACATTGCCAAGTGGTTGATATGCTGCATCTTCTGCTCCGTTACTTTCGATTGTATTTATTTGTACATTGGAAGTGGCGACGCGACTCTTGGGTATAAGTTCGGGAATCATACCGATTTTATTTCCAAGACTGGTTGTTTCGACAAAACAATAGCCCGAATTATAGTTTGAAAATTCAAGTGGACACTTCACACCAACGGCCATATGATTATCTTCTGGATTTGGAAAAAGAAAAATCGATGTTCCATAGCCGAGCTCTTTCAGTAACGCATAGGCCAGATAGCTTTTATCCTGACAGACCCCCGTGTTGTCATAGAGAACTTCATAGGGATAGGTTATCTTTTCTGTGATGCTTTCCATCCCGCTTGTTCTTCTGTCGAGCTTGTTTTGATCATAGGGAATCGTCTGTACAAAAGTTGAGATGAATTCTACTATTTGATTTTCATTCAATTTTTTTTCTTCCCCAAGTGTGCGTATTTTTTGAGCGAGATCTTTTATCGTTGTGTCTCCATTGAGAGGAGTAACAAACATCTCATTTTGGTTCTCGTACCATTCTTTATTCATTCCCGTACCCGTAGAGAGAGCTGTTGGGAGCGCATTATAGGATTGATAGTAGGATTCATATAACTTTTCATCCATCGTATAATTCTTCCCGTCATACTTCCAGTTGAACGGCACGATCTTTTCTCCGAGAGGGGCAGGCAGGGTTTGTGTTTGAGAAGAAGTACCAGACTGATTATTTTGTTTTTCTAGAGAGGACTTAATATTTTTTAAAAAGGGCGACAAAAAAGCGAGTGTCACAAACGCACTCACAACAAAGAAGAAAATTATTATCAGACCACCCAGTAAACGGAGCCATCTTTTTCTATTCATTTGCATAGCTCCTCTGTTCTTAGCGACTTATTACTCCAGAGTAATCATACCATGCCGAGGCTGAACCAAGTCTCTTCATACTGTTCAGTCCCGACAGCTGATCCGTCTTGCTTCCCATAAAGGTCGAATTGGTGTATGATACTTTTTCGCCCTTAAAGCAGTTTCTCTCTTATGTGGCAGAAAAGGTTTCTAAAATTTTCGAGTATTATCCTGGTGATTATCGGGTTATTGTTGCTTTTTGGAAAAAAATCTTGGTTTCCAAATTTCTATAATCCTCTTTTTCTGGGCGTTATTGCCGTTATCTCTCCGCTTCTCATCTATCTTCCGAAATTTTTCCTCACGAAAAGCAGTCCAAAGAAAAGGAAGCTGATTCTAGAAATGCGTTCGGTCATAACATTCTCACTTCTCGTCAACTTCGCAGGAGAACTTGGCCTGTTCCAACTCTACAAATATGGGTTCGAATATGATAAATTTGCCCACTTTATCGTTTCTATGCTTTTTGCTTTCATTCTCGGAGAGGCTCTCAGTGAATGGGAGCAGCTTTCCCCTGGAAGAATACTCTGGCTCATCTTTCTTGTCGTTTTCAGCTCGGGCATACTCTGGGAAATATTCGAAGCCACTTCAGATCTTCTTTTCAAAACACAAGAGTGGGGGGTATATGGCAAACACCTCGCCGGAGACACCTATAAGGATATCGCTTTCAATACGCTCGGTGCCATCGCTGGTATCGTTGTCTTTATGATTCCTAAAGGACAGAGGGAAAAAATATCAAATAAAAAATCACCCCTGAAGAAGAGTGATTTTTAGCTTATGGAGCGGGTAAGGGGAGTCCTTTTTGCTCCGACAAAAATCCGGGGCGCTACACACAGAAAGCTACGCTCGCTCGCTTCCTACTCACGCCCTTCTCCTCCCATTACCACTAAAAAAGTAAAAAGGAACAACATAAAGTCATTCCTTTTTACTTTGCTAGAGCGGGTAAGGGGAGTCGAACCCCTATCTAATCCTTGGCAAGGACTCATAATAGCCGCTATACGATACCCGCGAATATTCAATTCGTCTTCTGTGGGACTGGATGGGATCGAACCATCGACCAAGCGGTTATGAGCCGCGCGCTCTACCACTGAGCTACAGTCCCAAGCTCTTATATAAGCCTTTTCATCTTCTTATCCACCACCTATACAGTCATTTTTAAAAGATTTTTGAAAAGAGCTCAAACTCTTCTGTTGACAGACACTTTGTGCCGAGGGGCAGGATTGAACTGCCGACACAAGGATTTTCAGTCCTCTGCTCTACCACTGAGCTACCTCGGCAGATCCATACACTTTTTACTGTATTTCTTGTGGATAACTGACTTATACGCTCAAATAGGCTGTATGTGCACGCTCAAGGATTCGAACCTTGGACCCCCTCGGTGTAAACGAGGTGCTCTAACCAACTGAGCTAAGCGTGCTTCTCGCTCATTTCATTCACTCTGTGCCCAAGAGAGGACTCGGTCACGAATATTTTTTCTGTAGAAAAAATTTCCCGACCCTGCCTCGTGGTTTTTTCTTCTGAAAAAACAACTCTCCGGCTTTCTCGACCTCACGTAAGTGAAGCAGTTCACTTACTTCTTGAGCTTCTCGCTCATTTCATTCACTCTGTGCCCAAGAGAGGACTCGAACCTCCAATCCCTTGCGAGAACTAGCACCTCAAGCTAGCGCGTATACCAATTCCGCCACCTGGGCAAAAAACTTCGGTTCTTTTTATATGAACCAAAGTCTGAGGACATTACTTCGCTTCTTCAACAATCGGAGAAGCAACTTTTTTCTCCACCTTCTTTGGGAGACCACCTTTGACAGTTATTTCTTTGAGTTTCTTGCTTAAGACCTTCACGGATTTTTCACGTACGAAGTAGAGTTTCGCGCGACGTGCGTGCGTGCGTTTGATGAATTCAATCTTATCGATTTGTGGCGAAGACAAAGGAAAAACTATCTCAACACCGACACCGAAAGAGACTTTGCGTACGGTTATTGTCTTGGAAGAGCTTTGACCGCCTTTTATGGCGATAACTGTTCCCTGGAAAGATTGGAGGCGTTCCTTGCTTCCTTCTTTGATCTTACGAAAAATCTTCACAACATCTCCGGATTGGAATTCTGGTGTATCGAGAGGTTTTCTTTGCTTCAAGTTGAAAGATATGAGCTTTTGTTGCATACACTTGGGATAAATAGGAGGCCTCAGCTAGGGAGGACTACCGACGGATAAAGGATTAAAAAAGAAAAAACCCTGACCTTTGTCATTCTTCTAAAAGGCTTTTCAAGGCTTCATCATCATAAACTGTCTTTGATGTTTCGTCAACCCCGTCAGATATTGCTTTCGTCTTACCTTTTATGGCGGATGAAAGCCCTTTGATGCCTGCACCCTCTGATTGGAAAAATGTAGAATCTTTACCCTGATGTCTGACAGGATCAATGCTTCGAAGTACAGACCGGAAGTCTGGAGGCAGAGGGGCTTCAAAGGCATACTTTTTTGAAAAAAGATCGAATTTCAAACGGAAGGCATGAAGCAATTGACGTTGTGAAAAAAACGTATCTCCACGGCGCAGAGATTTGGATGCGTAGAGTTTGTCACCTACGATAGGGTTGCCGAGAGAAGCGAGATGTACCCTGATCTGATGCGTACGGCCTGTTTTCGGTGTAACTGACAAAAGGTCAAACTCTGCGTAACGAGCGATGACATGATAGAGAGTGAGGGCTTGTCGCGCGCCTTCAGGGACATACTGTGTTTCTACTGCAAAGCGCTTCAATTCTCCGGAATGACGTATCAGAGGTTTGTTTATCTCACCTTCGAGCGCTTCCATATGCCCATACACCAAAGCGATGTATGTTTTCTCCATCATGCGTTTTTGAAAAAGTTCTTTGAGGGCTTTGAACGACGCTTCTGTCTTGGCAATGACGAGGACTCCCGATGTCTCACGATCCAATCGATGGACAATGCCCGGTCGCAGAGAATCTTCTCCGATATGGCGCAGTTCCGGATATTTCGTAATGATCCAGTGGGCAACAGTTTTCATATCGATATCCCCGGCAGGGTGGACTTGGATACCATCCGGCTTATTGATAACGATGATGGACTCATCTTCATAGAGTACCGGGATGTCGATATCTTTCCGTGGTTCGAGTATGGGAGCAGGAGCGAAGAGATCTTTTGTGGAAACTTCCGCTGTATCGTGCAACTTCACCAGATAACTCGGTGTCGTCTCCCTGGTGTTCAAAGAAATCTTCCGTTCGTTGATCAGACGCGTGACGCTTCCGCGCGAAAGACCGCATGCGGGTAATTTTTTTTGTAACAGATCAAAAACAGCCACATCGAGCCGTTTATCGACAAGACGTCGTGGGATTTCAAGTACGATCTTTTCGTTTGATACTTGTGTGTCCATATATCAAAGAAGATTGTTTATACAAAAAGCAGACTCTTTGGTATACTATAAGGTATTCGGCTCCAGAGCAAGCTTACACGCATTGCTATCGGAAATCTTGCAGGCGAGGTTTCCGTGATAAGTAACTATAAAACAGCATCATATGAAAATCTTTTTTTTTGAAGCTACCGAGTCCGATAAAGATTACCTCACTCCATTGTTTCGGGATCACGAAGTCCTTTTCTTCTCAGAACCACTGACAGAGAAAAATAAAGAAAAGGCACGAGATGCGGAAATCATTTCCATATTCATTTATTCGGTAGTGAATAAGGCGGTTATCGAACATTTGGAAAATGTGCGTTGTATCGCGACACGCTCGACTGGTTTCGATCATATCGATATCGATTCATGTGCAGAAAAAAATATTGCCGTGCTGAATGTCCCATATTATGGAGAGAACACGGTAGCAGAACACACCTTTGCCCTCATATTGGCTCTTTCCCGCAATGTCCATAAATCATACGCTCGTGGATTGAAAGAAAATTTTTCTATGAATGGACTTATCGGTTTCGATTTGAAAAATAAAACTCTTGGGGTCATAGGTACGGGACATATCGGACTTCACGTCATCCGTATCGCGAAAGGTTTCGGTATGCATGTCTTGGCCTACGATACGCATCACGACACTTTTCTTTCGGAAATACTCCATTTCAATTACGCCTCGTTCGACGAAGTGCTCGCTCAATCGGACATCTTGACGATACACGTACCGTATAATGAACACACGTATCACCTTATCGGAAGAGAGAATATCAAAAAGATAAAACCGGGAAGCTTGCTCATCAACACGGCACGCGGTGGTATCGTGGAGAATGAAGCCTTGATCGAAGCACTCGACAACCACACTCTTTCCGGAGCTGGTCTCGACGTACTCGAAGGGGAGGAATACATCAAAGAAGAACAACAATGTTTGTATGGAGATTGTGATCCGGTGCAGGCAAGACAGATCGAACAGAACAAAAATCTGCTTAGCCGTGACAATGTCGTGTATACTCCGCACATCGGATTCTACAGTGAAGAAGCTCTCAAACGTATCCTCGATACGACGACCGAAAATATCATACAATTCGCTCTCGGGAAAATCGAGAATTCCGTCATACCTCCGAAAAAGAAATAGCCCATTTCCGCTTCAGAAGATGTCTCTTCACCTCTCTTTTTTGAGAGGTTTTTTGTTTGTTACTTCATTTTTATCTTGTGTCTAAAATATGAATGAAACCACTATATATAGTTGAAATTATAAAAAATGATGAAAAATGGAGTGCTTTTTTCGGCTTAAAGACAGGCAATTTGACACACAGAAAACAACCTTCTATTATGGGTGAACAGATCGTTTTATTCGTTAATAAATAATAATAAAAATATGCATCAAGAATCATGTTGTGGTGAAGGCAATTGCCAAAACGAACCAGAAGAAATAATCGGATTTTTCCCTGAAATCGGAAAAACAGTTCCGAATCTTGAATTCGATTATTATCAAAAAGAGAATTTTCATAAGGCGCATTTTTCCGACTATCGTGGCAAGTGGACTATCGTTTTTTTCTATCCTGCTGACTTCACGTTTGTTTGCCCAACCGAGCTCGAAGAAATGCAGGCTAATTACCAGAAATTCCAGGAATTTGGAGCCGAAGTCCTCTCTGTCTCCACTGATACCAAATTCACTCACAAGGCCTGGCATGATCATTCGCCGGCCATCAAACAGCTCGAATACCCGATGATCGCTGATCCATCCGGTGATATCGCAGAAACATTTGGCGTTCTGATCCACGAAGGCGATGATAGTGGATTGGCGCTCCGGGGCACCTTTATTATCGATCCGGATGGAGTACTTCAGGCCTATGAAGTCAATGCTAATAATGTCGGACGAAGTGCAAATGAACTCCTTCGTAAGCTCGAAGCGGCTATTTTCGTCCGTGAGCATCACGGAGAAGTGTGCCCTGCAAGCTGGAAGAAGGGTGAGAAAACACTCAAACCAAGCATCGATTTGGTTGGTAAGCTCTAAATAAATAATACATACATTTATGTCAGATATTTACACTGCCAAAGAGTACACGCATCTCCTCGGACTCGAAGGGTTCTCGGATACATTGCTTACGAATCACTTCACTCTCTATGGGGGGTATGTGAAAAACACCAATGCTCTTGCGAATCTGCTCGAAACAAAAGAACTCGGTACACCGGAATATGCGGAGTTGACACGACGTTTCGGTTGGGAATGGAACGGAATGCGTCTGCACGAATTGTATTTTGAAAACCTGAGCAAAGAAGCGGACGCACTCGGAGACGGTTCGTTGAAGGAGAAAATAGAAACGGTATACGGGAACTTCGAAAATTGGAAGAAGAAATTCGCCAGCATCGGAGCGATGAGAGGTATCGGCTGGGTCGTCCTCTATCAGGATGTCATAAGCGGAAGCCTGTTCTCGACGTGGATCAATGAACATGATATGGGACATCTCGCAGGATGTACACCACTTCTCGTTATGGATGTTTTCGAACACGCATATATGACTGATTACGGAATCAAAAAGGCTGACTACATTGAGACATTTTTCCGTTCTATCGATTGGACCGTGGTGGAGAAAAGATTTGCACAATAAATAGAAACAAAAATATGATACTGACCAAAGTAAAACGACGTGATGGCGAAGTGGTTCCTTTTGATCGATTGCGTATCGAAAAAGCTATTGAAAGCGCTTGTGATGCCACAGGAGAAATGGACAAAGATTTCATACCGAAGATAACCGATGAGGTTATAAATGACCTCATTCTGACCTGCAGAGAAGATGCTGATACCCATATTCCTTCCGTGGAGACTATTCAGAATTTCGTCGAGAAACATCTGATGAGAGAGAGTCGCTATGAAATCGCCAAGGCGTACATTCTTTACAGAGAAAAACAGAGCGAGAAACGTGAAGAAATAAAAGAACAGCTTATCGATCAATTCGAGAAGCACTCGATGAAAGTCATCAAAGCGAACGGCACGCAGGAACTCTTTGAATTGAAGAAGATCAAAGCTGTTTTCGATCGTGCCTCCGTTTCTTATGAAAAAGAATGTCGTTTTGAAGATCTCATCGAAGCATTCAAGAAAAATATCGTCGATGAGATAAAGACTTCGGATATTAGTAAGCTTCTTGTAAAAACCTGTGTCGACCTCGTGACAGTGGAAAATATTTCCTGGCAAAATGTTGCGGCACGTATTCTTTTGGGAGATTTGTACAAACAAGCGCTCAAAAATCGTGGTCTGAAACAGAAAGATATCTACACGAAAGAAGCGTTCAAAACACACTTCGATGATTATATACAGCGCGGATATTATTACAAAGATTTTTACGAATATTATTCCAATCAGGATATCCTCGACGCAGGAGAGCATCTCTCCCGAGATACGGATATGAATTATGAATATACGACGATTGTCTCTTTCGCTAAACGCTATCTCCTCAATCCGAATAAAATCGTCAGAGAATTGCCCCAAGAGATGTATATGTCAGTCGCTTTGTTTCTGGCTATTCCGGAAAAACCTGAGGATCGACTCTCGTTCGCATTGAAAGTGTATGAGCATTGTTCCAAGCAACGTATCTCGCTCCCGACACCGACACTCCTCAATGCTCGTACTAATTATCATCAGCTCTCGAGCTGTTTCAAGATAAGTATCAATGACGATCTCCGTGATATCTACCACGCTGTCGAGAATATGGCACAAATTTCCAAATTCGGCGGTGGAGTCGGAGTCTATTTGGGCAATATCCGTTCTCGTGGCAGTGCTATCCGCGATATCAAAGGGATGTCCGGTGGTGTGAATCCATGGGTCAAAGTCATCAATGATACGGCTGTCGCCGTCAATCAGCTCGGCGCCCGACTAGGAGCCATTTCCGTCACTCTCGATATCTGGCATCGGGATATCTATGATTTCCTTGATCTTCAGACGGAGACAGGAGATATTCGCTCCAAGGCATTCGATATTTTTCCGTCCGTTTCCATTCCGGATCTCTTTATGAAAAGATTGGAAGCGGATCTCGATATCGCACTTTTCGATCCGCACGAAGTGGAGACATTTTATGGAAAACGTCTGCAGGATACATTCAATGAAGAATTCGAAACATTTTATGAAATACTTGAAAAAGACGAGCGTCTCACGATGAAGAAAGTGGTCAAAGCCAAGGACATCTTCAAAAAATTCTTGAAATCTACCGTTGAAACCGGTATGCCATATGTCTTTTTCCGTGATACTGTCAATCGTCTCAATCCGAATAAACACGTGGGGAATATTTACTCCACCCAATTGTGTACAGAAATCTGTCAGAATACATCAGTGACGAAATTCGTTGAAGAAACCATAGAAGACGGAAAAATCGTCATCCGCTATGAACCGGGAGACCTCGTCGTCTGCAATTTAGCCTCCATCAATATCGCTACCGTGTCGGATCCTGCAGTCATCGCGGACGTCTTCCCGACGGTTATGCGTGTTCTCGATAACGTCGTTACACTCAATTACTATCCGGTCAAGGAGGCCGAGCGTACGGCAATGCGTTATCGAAGCGTCGGTCTCGGATATCTCGGTTTGGCAGAATATCTGGCCGTGAGGAAACTCGCTTACGATAGTGAAGAAGCTCGTACGGAAGTTAATCGTCTCTTTGAGCGCTATACGTATCACACGTATCGAGCTTCAGTCGACCTCGCGAAGGAACGCGGACACTATGAACTCTATCCCGGAAGCGAATATTCCAAAGGAATCCTTCTCGGACGAGATGAGAAATGGTTCGAGACCAAGACTTCGTTTGCGAAAGAATGGAAGGAACTTTTCCTTGATATGAAAACTTCCGGAGTGCGATTCGCTTATCACGTCGCTCCGGCTCCCAACACTTCCACTGCCGGTGTCGTCGGCACCACTGCCGCACTTCTGCCTATCTACAAGAAATTCTTCATCGAAACCAATCTTTCATCACCGACTATCCGTGTCGCACCGAAACTTTCCAAAGAAAATTTCTGGTACTACAAGGAATACATCAATATGAATATGAATGATGTCATCGATATGATGTCGGTCATCTATCCGTGGGTAGATCAGTCCATCTCGTTCGAGTGGATGATCGATCCGACACGCGTCAGTCCTGAGCAACTGTTCAACTACTATATGAAGAGTTGGAAGCAAGGAATCAAAACCGTCTATTACGTACGCAGTCTCTCGGCAGAGATAAAGGATAATTGTGTCAGCTGTAGTGGTTAGGAGCGATTGGTGGGCATGACAGGATGTAAGATGAATCTCTTGTGCTCAAGTCATCTTTCTATGTCGTGATGAGAATAGACTTTTCAACCTAATATTCCAAAAATTATGACAAAAGAAATAAAAAGGAATCACCTGTTCAATCCGAAAGGAGATGATGACGTAGAAGTACGAACCATCATCAAAGGAGCGACGACAGGACTCTTCAATCTCAATGCCACGAAATATCCGTGGGCGAAATCTCTCTATCAAGTGATGATCGGGAATTTCTGGGTGCCGGAAAAAATCTCAGGACTGAAAGATGATGCGCGTATGTTTCATACGGATCTTTCAGAAGAAGAACAGAAAGGCTACAAAGGAATCCTTTCTTTTCTGATCTTCCTTGATTCCATACAGACGGTCAATCTGCCACATTTTTCCGACTACATCACTTCACCGGAAGTCAATCTTATTCTTTCTATTCAGGCTTATCAAGAAGCTATCCACTCGCAATCGTACGCTACCATTCTCGAATCAGTCGTTGAAAGCAAGGAGCGTGATGAAATCTATTATTTCTGGCGAACCGATAGTGTTCTGCTTGAAAGAAACAAGTATATCGGCCAGATCTATGAGGACTTCATTAATAATCCGACCGATGAGACATTTTTTCGTGGTATTGTAGCCAATTTTCTCCTTGAATCGATCTACTTTTACAACGGATTTGCTTTCTTTGATACCCTCGTCGATAGGATGAAAATGCTTGCCACAGGGAGGATGATCGCTTATATACGCCGTGATGAACTCACACACGTCACGATATTTGCCAACATCATCCGCGAAATAAAAAGAGAATTTCCGGAGATTTACGATGAAAAGATGATTCTCGAAATGATGAGCGTGGCTGTCGATCAGGAAATAGCCTGGGGAAAACACATCCTCGGCAATCGCATCCCCGGTATCAACAGTGAAACGACATCGGATTATACTCACTGGTTGGCGAATAATCGGCTGGCGATGCTCAATATCGGTCCGCTCTACCCGGATGCCGTAACCAATACTTACAAACACCTCGATCGATTGCAGGATCCCAATAGCGATAAGGGGAATTTCTTCGAAACGACTGTCGTCAATTATACGCAATCCAGCAGTATGAATGGCAGTTGGGATTTCTAGATGTTAGATTTTCAAGTATTGTATACACTGTTTCATCCCAGTTTTCTTTTTGGAGCACACTCGCTCACCCAGCCGTTTCACTCACTCCTGTTTCCCCTTCGCTCTTTTTGCTCTTGAGAAGCAAAAAACCATGCCCACTTTGGGAAAACAAGTCTCCCAAAAGAAAACTGGAATGAATGTGGTAGGAGCAAAGTATCAATAACGCTGTTCATTCTTACATTTTCGATTCTTAGGAAAACGAAAACTCCTCAATTTCTTGGGGAGTTTTTTGTTTCAGGGAAGAAAAGTATGATATAATTGTGGCACAGTATTATCATAAACTATGTACAAAAATAAAATTCTTTTTCTGCTCATCACTTCTTTCTTTCTTTTTACAAATAGTATTTCTGCTTTCGCGGCTCCTGTCTGTTCGACTCCGAACACGTGTGAAACTCCGAAAAATGGTGATTGTCCAGGAGGTCGTTTGGTGGTTAGTGGTGATTGCGGCTCTACGAATATCTGTTGTGCTCCCGCCACTTCTGCTACCACTACGAGTTCCACCACTGGAGGACTCAACTATACCCTCCTGGAGAAGATCCCCGGGTTTGCGAGTACGGATGGCAGTGATCTCCCTAAGTATATCACCGCTATTTACAAGCTGGCATTGGTCGTGATCGTCCTCTCCGCAGTACTGATGCTTTCCGTCGGAGGCTTTATGTACCTCACCAGCGCCGGCAATACGTCTGCGATGGGGACAGCCAAGGGTGTCATCTTCGATTCCATCATCGGTCTGGTCATCGCCCTTGTTGCCTGGCTCCTGTTGAATGTCATCAATCCTGATCTTGTGAAGGTTTCTATCAATGGCCTTTCTGCGGTGGCTGTGCCAGGAGGTGGTCCTATCCCAGGCCCAAGCCCAGAAGTAATACCACCAGCACCTTCAGTAGGCAAGGTGGCTCTTGCAACACAAATTGCTGGACTTGGAGTGTTACAGGGTTCCGGAGAGTGTAATAGCCCTAGCGGTGCTGTATCTCCAAAAAGTGATATACAGAATATAATCGATGGCAAGGCAATGTCTGTTTGTTCTTCTACGTGTAAATCTAAAGGTTCTAATGGGTGTACAGATAATGCTGTTTCTGCGAATGAAACAATGCTTAGAGCAATTATTACTGTTAAAAGTACTCTCGGTTTCATAATTATAAGTATCGCAGGAGGAGCACATTCTCTAACCTCCGATCATTACGCAGGAAACGCTCTCGACATAGCTCCGCCAACCCAGGCCATTTTGGATGCTTTCGTAACCAATGGTGCTAAAGCTGATACTGGGGATAAGAAAGGGTCATTTTGCGAGTCAAAAGCTGGAGCACGGGTAGTTTGTTCTAGTGGTCAGGGTGACCATGTCCATGTTAAATTTTGAAATTATTTTTTCAACATTTTATCTTTTAAACTCTCATGAAAAAGGTTTTCTATTTTTCTCTTGGTTTTCTTTTTCTGGTCCTCATTTTCTTGGGGGCCTATAATTTCGTGTTTCGGAACAATGTCAACAGTCCTGTTGTCAATCAAGGAAAAAAAATCATAGAAGCACCGGTCGATACGACGCCTATCGCCACCAATATCGTCGCCACTATCAATGAAGACATTCTCGGAGCTGTTGTTTCTCCGGACGGATTTCTCTATTATTATTCTTTGGACGAACAGGCCTTGAAAAAAGCATCGCTCGAAGGCAAAGACAAATCTACTCTTCTCAGTGATTTCCCCGGAACTCCGATACGCCTACTGTGGTCTCCCAAGAGAGATCGTGTACTTATTTATTTGAAGCAGACGAATGGACAGAGCATCTGGTATTTCGCCGATCTGGTTACGAAAACACTTGTTCCGCTGAAGGGAGAGATATCGCGTATTGCTTGGAACAATCTGGGAGATAAGATTTTTTATCAGTATACTGACCCAAAAAGTGGAGAAAAGACTCTCAATATAGCCAATCCTGATGCCACAGGATGGAAAAAGATTGCAGACCTCTATCATGATACGTTTATTGCACCCATTCCTCAAAGTGCCAATGTTTCTTTCTGGAGTAGACCGAATGCGCTGGAAAAAACCTATTTCGAGAGCGTGAGCAGTACTGGAGAGAACCGTCACACGATACTTTCCGAGAGATTCGGCGCTGATTATCTCTGGTCTCCGAACGGAGAGCATATACTCGTCAGTGCCGGTGCTGAGAAAGGCGGGAAAGACATACTCCTCTCTACTATGAATGGAAATGGAGGAGAATTTCAAAGCATTGCCATTCCAACCATCATCTCCAAAGTCATATGGTCCAAAGATAGTAAAACCATCTACTATGCTTTACCCGGATCGCTTCCCGAAGATGCCGTTCTTCCGAATGATTATTTCGATAAGCCGATTCATACCAAGGATACATTTTGGAAGATGGATACGCTCTCGGGAAAGAAATCTCGTCTTTTGGATCTTAAAGAACTCACTCAGAACTTCGATAGTTCGGACCTTTTCCTTTCACCCAATGAAGATTTTCTCTTTTTTACCGATCGCTCCACCAAGCGTCTTTATCGTATAGGGCTCTGAACCTGAGCTGAAAATATGTGCGGAAAAAACGGTTTTGTACGGATGTTTTTTTGGTTTCAACAGAGTTTGTATCTTGTCGCTTCAAAAGAATGAGACATCCATTCTGTGCTTATCAAGCAAATCTTTCAGTGGACAGCCGTATAAAAAATATGATATACTCAGGAAAGTCTGATAGTATCCAGGAATTTTTGAACTATACTCCCTTACAATATGATCATACAATATTACGGTGATTTTTGCTTTAAAATAAGCACAAAACCAGCAGGACGAGCTACGGAAGATATCATTATTTGGACAGATCCTCTGCAAAAAGGATCAGGACTCCGTTCTCCGCAGGGACAGGTTGATATAGTGTTTTTATCTCATGGAAAGAACGCGGAAACAAAAGATGTTCTCAAAAAGGAAACCATTGTTTTTGATGCTCCGGGAGAATATGCAGCCAAAGGTATCTCCTCACTCGGCTTTCCGACCTATTCTGATACGAGCGGAGAAACAGAACGGGGACAAAATACCATTTTCATTTTTGAGAGTGAAGATATACATATCTGTTATCTGGGTGCTTTGGGACACGATATTACTCCAGAACTTTTGGATAAATTGAACGGAGTGGATATCCTCTTTATTCCCGTCGGCGGTTCCGATACGTTGGGAGCCAAAACTGCTGCTGAATTGGCACGCAAGATAGAACCGAAAATCATCATCCCGATGCATTATACGATTCCCGGGCTGACCCTTTCTTTGGAAACGGAGCAGGCCTTTTGCGACGCTATCGGCAATTGTCCGGCTCAAACGATTTCAAAACTCAACGTAAAAAAGAAAGACATAGAAGAGAAAAAAGGAGAAGTGGTTCTTTTGGAAAGAGGAATATGATGATGAGGACGGAACGCATCCGCCTCGTTTTGGTTTTTTCTCGTTATTTGCTGATATGTAAAGTTTTTGTATGAAGTATGGCACGAACTTTGTGGGAGAAAATAGAATCGATTCGCGAGCAGCCTGAACATATCCGTATGCGGTATGTCGTGGGATGCCTGATCGTTTCTATGCTCTTTATTCTCGGCATCTGGCTTCTCTCGGTAGGAGAGGGTTTCCGGAATATCAGCAAGGAAGCTTCGGATGCCACGATGCAAGGAGGAGAACTTATGCCGAAAGACCAGGTTCCATCACTGAATGATCTGCTCGAACAAGCAAAACCGCTCCGTGTCGACAATCAGAATGGACAGACGGACACGAATTATTTCAACGAACAAGAAAAAAAATAGATGAAAGTTTGTATAATCAAGTGAGAGAGATTACCATATGCAAGAAAAAGCTTTTCATGACGGAAAAATCGAAGAACGCTCCATAACGGAGGAGGTAAGACAATCGTATCTCGACTAAGCAATGAGCGTTATCGTCGCCCGAGCATTGCCTGATGTGCGTGATGGATTGAAGCCGGTACATCGTCGCATCTTGTATTCTATGTGGTCGAGTGGACTGCGTTCTACATCCAAGTTTCGCAAATCAGCTACCGTTGTTGGAGAAGTGCTGGGAAAATATCACCCGCATGGTGACAGCGCCGTGTATGACACGATGGTGCGCTTGGCACAGGACTTTTCTCTCCGTTATCCGCTCGTGTGGGGACAAGGAAACTTCGGATCGATGGATGGCGACAGTGCTGCTGCTTATCGTTACACTGAAGCCAAGCTGAAGGCTATTGCAGAAGAGATGCTCCTCGATATCGACAAAGACACGGTGGATTTCATTCCGAACTTCGATGGTATGCATGAGGAACCGCTGGTCTTGCCCGCGAAACTTCCACAACTTCTGCTCAATGGAACAGTCGGTATCGCTGTCGGTATGGCTACCAATATTCCTCCGCATAACTTGAATGAATTGGTAGACGGTATCTGTCATCTGATCGAATTTCCCGAAGCGACCGTCGATGATCTGATGCAATTCATCAAGGGACCTGATTTTCCGACAGGGGGAACGATTTATAATACGAAAGACATCCGTGAAGCCTACGCTACCGGCAAGGGGCCGATTTTGGCACGAGCAAAAACTGAGATAGTGGAGAATAAGAGCGGACAGTTCCAGATTATCGTCACAGAAATGACGTATGCCACCAATAAATCATCGCTCATTATGAAAATCGCCGATTTGGTGAAAGATGATAAACTTCAGGGCATCAAAGATTTGCGGGACGAGTCTGACAGGAATGGCGTTCGTATCGTAATCGACTTGAAAAAGGACGCGTTTCCTCAGAAGGTACTGAACAAGCTCTACCAGATGACTGATCTGCAGAAAAATTTCAACGTCAATATGCTGGCGCTCGTCGATGGTGTCGACCCTCAGATTCTTACTTTGAAGGCTATCTTGGAACACTACATCAAGCACCGGGAAATAGTGGTGGTGCGACGGACGGAACATGACTTGAAGAAAAATAAAGAGCGTGCGCATATCTTGGAAGGTTTGAAAAAAGCATTGGACTTCATCGATGCTGTCATCGAAACCATTCGCAAGTCGTCGACGAAAGAAGAAGCACACACGAATCTGATGAAAAAATTCAAGCTGTCCGATCTCCAATCGACAGCCATTCTTGAGATGCGACTTCAAACGTTGGCCGGATTGGAACGCAAGAAAATCGAAGATGAGTTGGCAGAAAAAATGAAATTGATCGCATATCTCGAAGATCTGCTCAAGCATCGCAAGAAGATTCTGGCCCTGGTGAAAAGCGAGCTCGTTGAAGTAAGAGACAAGTTCGGTGATGAGCGCAGGACGAAGGTGATCAAGACCGGCGTGACCGAATTCAAACAGGAAGATTTGATTCCCAATGATGAGGCCATTATCACGCTCACCGAAGACGGCTATATCAAGCGGATGAATCCGAGCGTTTATCGTGTGCAGAAACGTGGAGGTAAAGGAGTAATCGGTGCGACGACCAAAGAAGAGGATCGCATCGCCCAGGTACTTTCCATCGAGATGCATGATAACCTGATGTTTTTCACGAATACTGGGAAAGTATTCCAGACCAAGGCATATGAAATTCCCGAGTCGACTCGTACTTCCAAAGGGCAGGCCATTGTGAACTTTTTGCAGGTTGCGCAGGCAGAGAAGATTACAGCGATGATCGCTTTCAACAACAATGATGCCTTCAAATATCTCTTTATGGCGACAGAAAACGGAACGATCAAAAAAACGAAACTTGAAGACTTTGAAAATGTGCGCCGGAGCGGTCTCATCGCTATCGGTCTCGACAAGGGTGATACGCTGGGCTGGGTCAGCCCGACGACGGGAGCCGATGATGTAGTGCTCACCACCAATGATGGCCAGGCTATCCGTTTCAAAGAAACGGATGTTCGTCCGATGGGACGCAATGCTTCCGGTGTCCGCGGGATGAAACTGAAGAACATAGACAAGATTGTCGGTATGGATATTCTTCCCAAGGATGTGAAAGGATTGGAACTGCTTATTCTCTCACAGAATGGTTTTGGTAAGAGAAGCGAGATGAAATCCTACAAGGTTCAGAAACGTGGCGGTTCCGGTATCAAAACAATGAAGATAACTTCAAAAACAGGAAAACTCGTGGGAGCGACCGTGACCAGTATGGCAGACATCGAAAGCGATCTGATTCTTACTTCGGAAAAAGGAACTATCATTCGCGTGCCATTCAAAAGTGTTCCTCTTCTCGGAAGAGTGACTCAGGGGGTGCGTGTGATGAAACCGCAATCAGGCGACGGTGTTGCCGCCTTCACTGTTCTGTAAAGGAAAAACCAATAAGAGATTTTTTATGGACTCTTTTAGTGCATTGAAACCGAGAAGAAAAACACGCGTCGTGAATGTCGGTGACATAGGAATCGGAGGAGACAATCCTATTCGAGTACAGACGATGACGAATACCGATACGCTTGATATCGTTTCTACCGTCGCTCAAATCAAGTCCTGTGTGCAGGCTGGAACGGAACTTATTCGTTTGACTACGCCTACTCCGAAACATGCCCAGGCGCTTGGTCTCATCCGAGAGATGCTTCTTGCAGACGGAGTATCCGTACCGCTTATCGCCGATATTCATTTTCTACCGGCGGCAGCTTTTGAAGCCTTGAAATGGGCAGATAAAGTCCGCCTCAATCCTGGAAACCTGCTGGATGGAAAGATTTTCCGTACGCTCGAATTCAACGACGCGAGTTATGCCAAGGAAATAGAGCGCATCGAAGAAAATCTTCTGCCATTCATAGAAGCTGCGAAAGAATCCGGGAAAGCGCTCCGTATCGGTTGCAATCATGGGTCGCTCTCCGATCGCGTCCTCTCTCGTTTCGGTGACACACCTTTCGGAATGGTAGAATCAACGATGGAATATCTGCGTATTTTCAAGAAGCACGAGTTCAATGATATTGTTGTTGCCTTGAAAGCATCCGATCCTCTCATAATGATCGAATCCAATCGTTTGCTCATCGATACGATGAACAAGGAGGAAATGGATTACCCCATCCATCTGGGAGTGACAGAGGCAGGCAATGGTGAGGAAGGCCGAGCAAAATCGACGCTTGGCATCGGAACCTTGCTCTTGGAAGGCATCGGAGATACGGTGCGTGTTTCATTGACAGAAGACCCTGTGAAAGAAATCCCTACCTGCTATGGAATCCTCCAGGCGACACACAGACGTATCACGAGAACAGAATTCATTTCTTGCCCATCCTGCGGGCGGACGCTCTTCGATATTGAGCCGGTTACGAATATTATCAAAGAACGAATGGGACACTTGAAGGGTTTGCGAATCGCTGTGATGGGCTGTATCGTCAATGGTCTCGGGGAGATGGCGGATGCTGATTATGGATATGTCGGTGGTATGCATGGTCAAGTGAGTCTCTATCGTAAGAAAGAATTGGTGAAACGCAGTGTCCCGGAAAAAGAAGCGGTAGATGAACTGATCAATCTCATCAAATCTGACGGTCTGTGGATCGAAGAGAAAGGAAAAAAATAAATTGAAAACGGCTCGAGACATTGCTTGAGCCGTTTTTTTTGTTGCTTCTGCTGTTTGGCAGTTTCAATGTACCATCACGGTATAGACGATACTGCCAATACCCAGAGTATGCTTACCACTCATCCTTGTAATGATAATTTTGTCACCGGGAGACACGATATGCCTGCCCTTGGTGATTTTGAAGTTTGCCTGAAGAATGACAGATAATACATTGAAACTTGCCTGGATGCACTCTCCGTCGGGGAAGCACTTTTCCAAGATGCGTCGTGGTGCTGATCCCAAGAGCCGATGCTTGTTGATCACCGGATGTTCGTTGTCGACGATGATCCCTCCCCACTTACGTTGGTAGTGGTTTTTCAAATGTAAACAGGGAATGCTTGCTGTTATTACTCTGCTATCAGTCATTGACTGCTCCTTATTATTTTTGTCCTCGGATTGGGACACTTCAATAAAACATTTCTTCTGAAAAAAGTCAAATATTTACCCTCGACACCAAATGAGCTTCATTTTCTGAAAGTATACTTATATGTTGAACAAATGTGCTTTTAGTGGGAGTTCAGTATAATTTTCTTTGTTATTCTATTAAAGCTCATTTGGTGTGAGGGCTTGCCAAAAAGATAAGAGTATGGTATTTTTCGTAAGTAATATATTTATTGTATGTAGCGTACGTTGGTGAGAAAGGGTTTTCGCACGAACGTATTGCCGAACAAAGTTATGGCGCTGACACACAAACAGAAGGAGAAAGTGACAGGAGAAGTGAAACGTCACGACAAAGATACCGGATCACCGGAATATCAGATCGCACTCTTTACCGAACAGATCAAGAAGCTGACGGTACATTTGAAAAAGAACAAGAAGGATTTTCATTCTCGTCGCGGACTACTCAAGATGGTTTCCAAAAGAAAGAAATTGATGAGTTATCTGGAGAAAACGAATGAGAAATCATACAAAGAAGTCATTAAAACTCTTGGTCTTAAATAAGTCATCCTCATCATTTATTTTTAGTGATTGGCTGTTGATACTATTATGGCAAAGTTTGCAGAACAGAGAGTAGGAGTTTTGGTTGATATTCAGAATTTGTATTATAGCGCGCGGGTGCTCTACAGCAAAAAAGTGAATTTCAAGAACGTACTTTTGGCTGCTACCAGCGAACGGAAGCTTATCCGTGCCATTGCATATGGTATCAAGACCGTCGAAGCGACAGAGGAAAAATTCTTCGAGGCACTTGAGAAGAGCGGTTTCGAGGTGAAGACGAAGGATCTCCAGATTTTCCCTGATGGTTCGAAAAAAGGGGATTGGGACGTCGGAATTGCCGTCGATGCGATAAAAATGGCCGCAAAGTTGGACGTAGTCGTGATCGTGTCAGGTGATGGAGACTATGTATCGCTTGTAGAGTATATCCAAAGTATCAGTGGTTGCCGTGTCGAGGCAATTGCCTTCGCAGAATCTGCCAGTCAGAAACTCGTCGAGAAAGTGGATGATTTCATCAATCTTTCTGAAAATAAGAAAAGGTTTTTGATATAGTCTCTTGCAGAAAAGACAAGGAAAAGTTCCAAATTTTTTGGAACTTTTTTTGTTTTTTATCACAAGCAATCTTCCTGGAGGCCATTCATTCGTCCTGCGACGAATTTCTCTTATGGAGTCTTTTCGATCCATCGAAGACGATGGAACCGTGCTCGAAAACCCTCCAACTCCTCCAGAAAAATTCTTGTGAAAAAAATGAATCTCAAATCATAATCTACCCGAAAATTATTGACAAAAATGGATTTTTTCGGTACAGTATCAGAGCCAGTTCAAAATCTGATGTCGAGAGAAAGGTTTCTGATTTCGAGATGAAAATTATGCAGAGTGCGAAGGCCTATCGTGATAAGCCGACAATCGATAAGTAATTTTCAGCCGAAATCAGGGACTTTTATCCGGCAAGTAGTATTGATTTTAACTTATACGTTCAGATTTTGAACTGGCTCTAGAGTAGATATATTCATTAACAACCTGTTTTTTGCCAAGAAATGTTCTCAAAAGAGTTCAAATCTCAAAGATCAAAGCGTGAAAATATTTTACTTTTTGACTTTTGCGTTTTGGATTTCTTTTTGTCTCTTTTCTTGTCTTGATACGGGTACATTGTATGCAAGAAGAAAAGAAATGGTCTCTCCAGTTGGGAGGGCGTGAGCTCATCATTACAACAGGACTCTTGGCGGAGCAGGCCAATGGATCCGTGACAGTTCGTTATGGTGATACGGTCATTCTCGCAACAGCGACGATGAGCAAAGGCGCATCGAAGATCACCGGGTATTTCCCCTTGATGGTGGATTTCGAAGAGCGTTATTATGCTGCAGGAAAAATCAAGGGATCACGATTCATCAAACGTGAAGGTCGTCCTTCTGATGATTCCATTTTGGCAGGCCGTGCCGTCGATCGCACTATTCGTCCCTTGTTTGATAGTCGGATGCGCAATGAAGTGCAGGTCGTTGTGACGACGCTTTCGTACGATGGTGAGAACAATTCCGATACGGTAGCGATGATTGCTGCTTCTGCCGCGCTCAGCCTCTCTGATATTCCTTGGAATGGCCCGATTGGTGCCGTGCGTGTCGGTATGGCAGATGATGGAACGCTCATACTCAATCCGAACTCTGAAGAATGTAAGGGAAGTGCTCTCGACCTTCTTCTTGCCGGCACCAAAGACAAGATCAATATGATAGAGGCCGGTGGAAATGAGATTTTGGAAGAGAAGATGGTAGAGGCATTTGAATTCGGATTTACAGCCATTCAGAAAATAACCCAATTCATTGAAGCCATCCGTACCGAAGCCGGCAAGATCAAGGTTATCCCGGCATTGCTTCGTGGATCGGATGAATTTGAAACAGCAGTGAAAAAAGCTTTCTTGGACGGAGGTATAAGTGATGTTCTATATTTGTTGCCGAAGAAAGTGATGGAAGAAGCCTCTTCAACTTTGTCTGCCAAAGTATCACAGTGGGCGAAAGAGGCCTTTCCACAACAAGAGTCTCTTGGAGAATTGCTTTCCCTCATTTCTGATGAAGCGGCCGACGAAATCGTCCACGAAAATATTCTGCAACACGAAAAGCGTCCTGATGGCCGAAAATTGACGGAGATTCGTCCTATCTGGTGTAAAGTCGGTATTCTTCCACGTACACACGGAACAGGATTGTTCTCTCGCGGAGAAACACAGGCTCTGACCGTAACAACGCTTGGTGCTCCTGGCGATGAGATGGTTGTGGATACGATGGAAACCGACGAGAAGAAACGCTATATCCATTTCTACAACTTTCCTCCATATTCCGTAGGAGAAGTGAGACCTATGCGCGGTCCCGGACGACGAGAAATCGGACACGGAATGCTGGCAGAAAAAGCTTTGATCCCTGTTCTTCCTTCTCGTGAAGAATTCCCTTACACGATTATTCTCGTTTCAGAAGTGCTTTCTTCGAACGGATCTTCTTCTATGGCTTCGACCTGCGGTTCCACTCTTTCTCTGATGGATGCCGGTGTGCCAATCAAGAAGCCGGTATCGGGTATCGCGATGGGTGTTATCGTCGGAAAAAATGGTGAATACAAGATATTGACCGATATTCAAGGACTGGAAGATCATTATGGCGATATGGACTTCAAAGTAACCGGAACCAAAGATGGCATTACTGCAATGCAGATGGATGTGAAGATTGATGGACTGACACCGGAAGTACTCCGTGTGGCTGTGGCGCAGGCTAAAGTGGCTCGATTGGAAATAATGGAGAAGATGCTTGCAGTCATCCCTGAACCACGGAAAACAATGTCTCCGTATGCTCCTCGCATTATCACGCTTCATATCAATCCGGAGAAAATCCGTGATGTCATCGGCCCTGGTGGCAAGGTAATCAATCAGATTATCGATGAGACAGGCGTTTCTATCGATATCGAAGACGATGGATCGGTATTCATCACTTCGGCCGATGAAACAAGCGCTGCCAAGGCGGTTGAATGGGTGAATAATATCACTCGTGAAGTCAAAGCAGGAGAACTGTTCCAGGCTCGTATTACACGTATTATGAATTTTGGAGCATTCGCAGAAGTATTGCCGAACCAAGAAGGGTTGATCCATATTTCTGAGTTGGCTGATAGTCGCGTGGAAAATGTGGAAGACGTCGTGCATGTGGGAGATATCGTGCCTGTCATCGTGAAAGAAATCGATAATCAAGGACGTATCAATCTTTCTCACAAAGCCGCTCTTCATCAGATGAGCGAAGAGAAGAAAGAGTCTTAGTGCAAAAAAAATAGTTTCGTGTATAATAGAAGGGAGGAAATTCCCTTCTATTATTTTTTGTTATTGAAAAACGTATGTCATTTTCATTTTTTTCAAAAGACAAACCGACTGCTCGAGAAACTGCCGGGAATACAGTGGCTCCTTCTGCTGTACGGACGATGAGAGATGATATTGAGGCTATCAAAAACGGAACAGATGAGACGACTTTCAAAGAGACTGCTCGTGGAGAAGCAAGCGTATCCTTCGTTTCAAACATCCCGTCAAAACCACCCATCAATCCGGTAAGTAAAGAAGAAAATCCATTTCGGGAATATGTCGAAGATGGAGGGCGAACAGAAAATCCGTTTGGAGTTGCTTCCAAACTGAAAAAACCTGTTCCTGGAGTATTTTCGCAGACAACCAATACAAAAAGTGGTGTCACTCCGATGATAATTGAAGGAGAGATGATTTTGGATCAGCCTACAGGGAAAAGGAGCATATTTATCATAGGCGGTATGGTAATAGTCATACTCCTCCTTGTTTCGGCCGGAGGATATTATTATTTTTTTGTTGCCGGCAAACAGGCGGCAAAACCTATAGTGCCGGAGAATATCGCTCAAAAATACCCCCCGAAGGTGGCGGAGGACATTCCAAAAGAGCTTCCGTATGCTTTGGATAAAGCAAATTATCTTTCAATAAACACCGAAGTGGTATCCTCGGCAGATATCCAGAAGATTCTTCTCCAAGTCGCTTCTCGAATCAAAGAGTCTTCCACAACGAAACCGGTTGAATTTTTGATAACAGATCAGAATAATAATCCAATCGCATTCAATCGTTTTGCATTCCTCCTTAAACTCGAAATCACTCCGGACATACTCGCTCTTATCGATGAGACGTTTTCTTTGTATGTATACAATGATGCTGGGAATGTGCGCCTCGGACTTGATTTGCAGTTGAAAGATCAGACAGTAGCCCTTTCAGCTATTCCAAAAATAGAGAGTACGCTCCCATACGCTTTTCGGGCGCTTATTTTGGATCAAAATGTGAATATCGCCAAAGCCATACCATTCAAATCAAATACGTATAGTCCTCGTTTACGGACGATATCCGGTCAAGATAAGACTTCCGATAAGCAAATCCCTTTGCGTTATGCGAATATTGATGTCGGTTATGATTGGTCGATGGATTATGCTCTGACAAATAATCACTGGTATATAGGAATGAGCAAGAATACGTTACGAGTTCTTTTGGACACACTTGTAAAATGATGGCTTATCCGAAGCAAGATAAGAGAAGATAAGAAAGTAATTTATTTATTTTTTGAGAGTTGGAAAAAAACAAACTATTCTTTTGCCATCAAGGAGCGTGGAAAGACTTGAAACAAGGCAATAAACAGTATCCCTGATTGACCAAGACCATTTTTCCTGCTATAATGAGTTTGTAAGTAGATGAACTTTGACAATTTTCCTTCATTGCCTCCGATTCTTTTCGGATAGCAAACCGTTTTCGAACGGTGAAAGAGTTTCTTATCATAATTCCCATTTTGTTATGGGAAATTAGGAGAAGAGACTCTTTCACTGTTCAAGTGTTTCGACAATGTATCGAGACCGCCTCGCCCTAACACGAGGACCAAAACAAAAACAAAAGAAGTTTACTCCTGAAAAATAAAAAAACTAGGAGAAAAACAAAAAGAAACAAAAAATCGTTCTTTCAAAAAAAACAAAGGCTACGTGCCAGAGAACGGTGAAGGGAGAAGTAGTTGAACGTTAGGACAACTGCAAAAACTGGTGCAAGTGCACAAATTACAGGAATGATCAATGGATTACCACGCTTTCTCACCCGAAGCTACGTAACCGACATACCTGTTGGCACATGCAAGTTCGGGCGTTACAGCCAAGTATTTATTTATTGGGCGTCGTAACGCCCGACACCAACATTCTTATGGTGATCGGGCAAGCAGAAAGAAGATAATAATGGCTTAGAAGGCCGTTTTTTTGTTGTTTGTCTATGCGGAAGCATAGGTATAAACAACAAACCCCGCGAACCCAACCTTCATATAATAAAAAGGATGGTTGTTAAGAGCGAATTATTTTAAAATAAGAGGTCATATATTTGTGTCGGTTCTGCGGGGTCTTTACCTTTGATATTTTCTGACCACAAGCAACCTCCCCGGGAGCCGTTCGTTCACCCAGCGGTGAACTTCTCTTATGAAGCTTTTTCGATCCGTCGAAGACGACGGCACCCTGCCTACCGGCAGGCAGGCATGCTCACTTGTCCGCCGTAGGCGGGAAAAAAGCTCAAACCTCCCGGGAAGATTCTTGTGGCAGAAAATATCCTCACCTTCTGTTTATTTGATGTGATATCATATACATATGGGTACATTTTTCGTGCAATCGAAAATCGGATCTCTCGGTGAAGACCTCGGATGTCGCTATTTGCGAGAAAAAGGTTACAAAATCCTTCAAATGAATTATTGCAATGCATCTGGGCGTCGGTTGGGAGAAATTGACATTGTGGCTCAGAAAGGGAAAGAGCTGATTTTTGTGGAAGTGAAAACACGTCTGAGTACGGAAAAAAACGATATTGTGCCGGAAGCAGGCATTACTCGGGCAAAATTACACAAATTGGAACGCATTGTCGCTTGTTATTTGAGAGAGAAGAATTGTCAGTCGGTCGCATATCATTTTGATGCCTTGGCTATCGTGTACGATGAGGTCACGAAGAAAGCCTTTATTCGTCACCTGGAGCATATTTTTTTGTAGACAGAAACTCGGTTTTTTGCTATACTGGAAGAGTGGAGGAATAATTTTTTTGAGTACAACCGTATGGCACTTGATGAAAATACTTTGGCAGTATTGAAAGAGAATCTTTTAAAAGAAAAAACCCGTTTGGAGGATGGACTTTCTGTTTTCGCCAAATCTACCGGAGTACCTGGTGATTATGAAACTCAGATGGAAGTCATCGGTACCGATATGGATGACAATGCTACTGAAGTAGAAGAGTATGTCGGTAATCTCGGTTTGGAGGCGAACCTCGAAGCTCAACTCAAAGACGTAAATGATGCTTTGGACAAGATGAGCAAAGGAACATACGGAGTGTGCGAGATAACAGGGGAAGAAATAAACAGAGATCGTTTGAAAGCATATCCTGCGGCTCGTACGGCACTTTAGTTCGTAATCGAATGATTTTTTTATGAGGTTGCAGAAAGTATTTTTGTCGATGCTTTTGGTGGCCTTTTTTCTTTGTCTACAATTCTTGATACGCTCTTTCGTTGTTACGACAGCGTATGCTGGAGCACTCTGTAATGATGGCGGAGCATTTGGGATCCTACTCCCGGGATGGTTGTTTGTTTTTGTCGATTCTCTGGTAGTGATCGCGATGGCGATGATGTGGTCGAGAGACAGAAACCACACCTTTGGATGGCCATGGATTTTCATCTTGTCTGGCGGGCTGGGGAATCTTTTGGAGCGTGTACTGTTTGGTTGTATTATGGATTATGGGACAGTACTATTCCTTCCCGTGTTCAATATTGCGGATGTATTATTGACGATAGGAGTGACAGGTATTTTATTTTCTTGGTATATCGATGATAAGAAAGATTAAAATAAAAAGTTATGTCGGCTAAAGTATTTTCTGCGACGACCCTTGGATTGGAAAGTGTTTCTGTGGAAGTGGAAGTCGATGTTCTCTCTGCCGGACTTCATATGTTCACGCTGGTCGGTTTGCCAGATACGTCCATCAAAGAATCATGAGATCGAGTCAGCGCTGCTCTGAAAAACAGTGGTTTCAAGCCACCACACCAATGTGGTCGCGTGACGGTCAATCTTGCTCCAGCTGATTTACCCAAGAATACTCCGATCTATGATTTGCCGATGGCACTCGGATTTCTTGTGGCGACAGAACAACTTTCATTCGATTATCGGAAGAAACTTTTTATCGGCGAGTTGGCGCTCGATGGCACCGTACGTCGCGTGCAGGGCGTATTGCCGATTGCTCTCTATGCCAAAGAAAAAGGATTCGAAGAGATATATGTTCCGGAAGAAAACACGTATGAGGCCGGACTCGTCTTGGGTATCGATGTCATCCCCGTGAAGAATCTTTTTGATGTTGCGAAACATTTGAGTGGTGAAAAACGGATAGAATCTTTCGTACGGGAAGAAATAGTTTTTTCTACGGAAGAATATGAGGGACTGGATATGTCATACGTGCTCGGTCAAGAGCATGCCAAGCGTGCGCTCGAAATCGCTGCCGCAGGAGGACACAATACGCTCTTTATCGGACCACCTGGATCAGGGAAGACACTTCTTGCGAAGACGCTCCCGACTATTCTACCGAAACTCGATCTGGAAGAGAGTTTGGAAATCACCAAAATATTTTCTATTGCCGGACGACTGCTCAAAGACAAGGCACTCATTATGACGCGACCGTTCCGCTCTCCGCATCATTCGGCCAGTGCCGTATCATTGGTAGGAGGAGGCTCCTTTCCGAAGCCGGGAGAAATCAGTCTGGCTCATAGAGGAGTATTGTTCCTGGATGAGTTTGCGGAATTTTCACGGGCAGTTCTGGAGAATCTCCGTCAACCGCTCGAAGATGGCGAAATCACCGTCTCTCGAGCCAAAGGATCGCTTCATTTTCCAGCGCGTTTTATGTTGGTCGCTGCGATGAATCCCTGCCCATGCGGACACGCGGGAGATCCTGAGCGGATATGTGCCTGTTCACCGTATCAGGTGGTTCGGTATCGTCAGAAAATCTCCGGGCCGATCCTCGATCGTATCGATCTGCATATTGATGTACCACGTGTGAAATTCGACAAGCTTGAAGGCAAAGAAACCGGCACAGAGAAAAGCAGTGCTATCAGAGCGCGGGTAGAGAGTGCTCGTGCGATACAGAAAGAACGTTTTATGAAAAAAGGATGTCGCACCAATGCCGAGATGACGAGTCATATGGTGAAGGAGTTCTGTGCTTTGAATGATGAAACACGAGAAATTCTCCGTAGCGCCGTGACAACATTGAAACTCTCCGCACGAGCGTATATGAGGATACTGAAAGTGGCGCGGACGATTGCTGATCTGGCAGAAGCTCCATCTATCGGTGTGCCACATCTGACCGAGGCACTCCAATATCGATATAAGGAATAACGGGTATTTACCCGATTTTACCGGCACTCGCTCGCCTGCCTGCCGGTAGGCAGGGTTTAGTAATAAAAAAGAGACACAATGATTATCGTGTCTCTATGAGTGAAAGAGGAATTCCTCCACGATCACTCTGAATGCGTCTCCGTGAGTAAGTGTGTCTGCGATATCATCTGCATAGAGATCGCGGATGACAGTTGCCACTATCGTAAAAGAACTTCTGTTTCGTACGTCCGCAAAGGTCGTCTCTTTCTGTTTGTTTGCCCAATTCCTTTCTGTGATGAGAAAAAATCGCACATCCGGTACTATCATTTCCGTGAGTGCCTGTAATTCCTTCGCTGTGATACCTTTGGCTTGCAAGGCCGACGTTATCTGTCCTCGCTCCTTGAAATTCCTTTTGGCGAGAGCATAGCGCAGGCGTTCTTCCAAGACTTTGATGGCCTCGAGTCGCTGTTCTTTCCTTTCCTTCATTTCCCGAAGAATTTCTTTTGGATGAGGAATGTTCATTGGGAGCTCCTTTCTTGAATCTACGGACATCCTACACGATTTTGGGATGAGATGCAAAAAGAGGGAAAGAGGGTATGGAACAGGGCTTTCGGCTGAAAACGAGACCAAAGCTGTCATATTCCGTGAATAATGAGGGGATGCTACACTGAGAGGACAAGAATATGACAAGGAATGATGATGAAAATTATGAGTCGAGAAGCAAGAGGAAGAAGAAAAAGAGGGAGAAGGATTATTTCTGTCTTGGCGATAGTGCTATTTTTCGGTTTCGTGTATTTCAATTATTTTCGAAAAGAAAAGAGTGAGGAATGGAATAGGAATCTTGAAAAAATAGTCACCGTTTCCGATGGCAGATTGGATTTTTCTTTTGCAGAAGTTTCTGAAAAAACGGTAGGAGAATTCTTGGATGCAAGAAAGCTATCGCTTCGGGAAGGTGACAGTATTTTCCCCAGTGAAGAAGCACCACTTTTTTCCGGAACACATATCATTATCGGACGAGCTCATCTTATGAAAGTTGCGGTTGATGGCGGAGAGCAGATACTGCATACGCAGGCGATGACAGTAGGGCAGGCATTAGAAGAGAGCGCTCTTGTGATAGATGAAGATGATATCGTGAAACCAAGTCGTGACACGTTTGCAGAGAGTGATATGAGAGTCGTGATTATACGAGTACAGATAGAAGAAGTGTCTGTCGAGAAACCGATCGCATTCGAGAAAAAAACGAACGAAGACGACAAGCTTTCTTGGCGGAAAAACATCGTGACGCAGAAGGGAGAAGATGGAATACAGAAACTCATCTACAAGGTGAGCAGATATGATGGCAAGGAAGTAAACCGGAAATTGCTCGATACGGAAGTTATCAAAGAACCGACTCCTCAGATATCGACACAGGGAACGTACGTGAAGCTCGGCAAGAGCCACACGGGCGGAGCTTCGTGGTATGCTTACACAGGGACAATGTCGGCAGCCAACCCGTGGCTTCCTTTGGGAAGCTTCGTCAAAGTGACCAACACGGAGAACGGAAAAAGTGTCATTGTAAAGATCAATGATCGCGGACCGTTCGTGAAGAGCCGTATCATCGATCTCGACAAGGTGGCATTCGCAAAGATCGCTTCCGTCGGAGCCGGTGTCATCAATGTAAAAATGGAAGAAATCACCAACTAGTGTCACGAGTACCTCTTCGGCAGTTGGACTGATGAGTAGTCGATGAGCGTTCAGAGAGGAGGAAGAGAAGAGAGGAATATATATAGTATGAATACAATATGAAAAAAATAGTTGCGAAAAAATCATTGGGACAGAATTTCCTTCAGGATGAAGAAATCATTGAGAGGATTTTCGATGTGGCGGAAGTGACTTCGGGCGACTGGGTGTTCGAAATCGGTCCTGGAACAGGAGTACTCACATTTCGTTTGGTGGATCGGGCAGAAAAAATACTGGCCATTGAGCTCGACCATCAACTGGTGACACGTCTCCAGGACCAGTTCATCGATTCGAAAAGTGTGTCCATTCTCGAGGGGAACATCCTTGATGTTGATTTGAAAGAATTGCTCGAAACATCGGGTTTTTCCGAACACCCCTACAAGATTATCGCCAATATCCCATATTACATCACTGCACCGATTATTCGGACGCTTCTTTCACTCACATACCAGCCTGTATCGATGACGCTTATGGTGCAGGATGCGGTGGCGGATCGGTTGGCTGCAGAGCCGGGGGATATGTCACTCCTTTCTCTTATGGCACAGTACTATGCGACGGTAGAGAAGAAATTTTTCGTATCGAAAGAAGCGTTCGATCCCGTGCCGAAAGTGAATAGCGCAGTGATTCAGATTATTCCGAGGAGGGCGTATGATCCCGAGGAAGACCGCAAAGTATTTCGTTTGGCTCGTGCCGGATTTTCCGCTCGTCGCAAGACACTGGCGAACAATCTTTCTTCCAGCCTCAGTGTTCCGAAAGAAATAGTGGAAGCAAAATTAGCAGAGCTTGGTTTACGAAAAGATATCCGCGCACAAGCGCTCTCTGTCACTGACTGGGAAAATTTACAGAAGATTTTTTGAACTTTCAATAATTCTTTTTGTTCTTTTCAATATGATTGTTCGCCAGCCAAAAATAATCTTTCGTCTCTGCTCCAGACTCACCGGCCTTCTTTACTCGCTAAAAATATTCCCTCACTCTACGGCATCCCCGCCCGCAACGCATTCGCGTAGCGATTCGGGCAGGCATAGGAAATTTTTAGAGTAAAGAAAGCCGTTTCAGACAAGTAGAACAACCATCAAAAAATTCTTTTGTCTGTTGAACCTAAGGGAAGCAGAAGTTGCAGTTCAAGTACGATGGAAAGCTCTAAAATAAAAGGAAGACTATAATAAGTCCGTAGGCGACGAGGATGGGGATAGTGATGCCGGGGAGTTTGCGGTATGCGAAGAAAGAATCCTCTTTATCTGTTCCTTTCTGTATGATCCAGAAGGCGAGACTACCGAAGAAAAGTGCCGGTATGAAAAGTATTCGAGCATTGAGAAGAAGCGGACTCCACACATACAGAAGAAACGTCAGACTTCCGATGAGGAGCTGTGCTTTCTTGGCTCCGAGGATGACAGGAACAGTAAAAACGCTGTCTCTCTTGTCACCGGCGATATCTTTGAAATCTTTGATAGGAAGACAGAGGGCGTACGCGGTAAAAAGATAGAAAAGAAGAGAGAGGGGAAAATCGCTCAGATTGCCGTTTGGAGAAACGGCAAGAAAGCCGGCGATGAGAACGAGTATGCCGGCGAAAGCGGCGAGTATCGTGGCAACGAGAGGGAAGCGTTTGAGCCTGAGAGGAGGAGCCGAGTAGATCCAAGCGACGGCTTGGTATCCGAGGAGAAGCAACATCGCAGAGAAACTCATAATGCCGGAAAAAATGAGTGAAGTGATGAAAAAGAGGATACCAAAAGTCCTGTAGAGATGTTCCGGAATGGTATTTTCGATGAGCGGTCGGGTCTTGTTGGTGATGGTATCGATATTTTTGTCGAAGCAGTCATTTCCTATCACGGAGGCTATCCAGGTGCTTTCGACGGCGATGAGGAGGACGATGGCGCCTGCAATATGGAAAAAATCGAAGCGCAGCGGCGCGTCTGTGAAGAGAAATGCCAGCGCCATACCGATGAAGAGGAGTCCGCCATGGTAGATGAGCTGTGGCAAGCGGGTATTCTTCCAGAGTGCGATGAAATACTTCGGATATTCGCGCCAGAGTATGAACCCTGTCAATACAAGAGCGAGTATTCCGTAGACGATACTCATTTTGACATTCAGTACGCTACGGAAATCTGTCAGACTGCGTGCAAAAATATTTTCCGGAGTAAGGAAGAGTCCGGCTACATCATTGGCGCTGATGGCGAGAAAACTTTTCTGAAATGAGAGGATGCCGAGCGTGATCCAGGCAGGGAATGTACCGAGAATGAAAAGAATGGTATAGGCGAGAAGAGAAACGATGAGCGCTTTTTTGAGACGCTTTGATTTGATGTAGGTATAGAACCCGAGAGCGAGCGTGACGATGACGACTTCGACACGGACACCATACGTGATACCCATATCAGGATTGTTGCCGAACAGTGTCACGAATCGATGGAGGAGTCCGAAGAATCCATCAAATGCATAGAAACTCCAGAAATGACTGCCGTGGAAAATAGCATTGTCGATGAAAGGTGGCGTGAGAATGATGAGAAAACCGAAAAGGAGAACACTCACAGCCTTCTGAAAATTGATAGCGCCGGCATAGCGGACAAGGAAGATCAAGAGGAGGAACGAACACAAGAAGAAGAGGAACGTATGCGTGAACTCGAAGAAGAAAAAGAAAAAAGTGTGTTCTTGGAAAAGTCCCAACGTGTTTTCGATGAGAAGACGAGTGATGATGAGGGCGAAAAAAGCTATCACAAAAGAAGTGAGCGTTATCGGTGCGTCCTCGATAGTTTTTATACTGCGCGATAGGAGATGTTTCATATGACTTTATGATAGCATATTCAGAGAATAGAGTGTTCTTGGAAATTATGCTAAAATGACACAGTTATAGAAGATTGAGAAGAGAGAAAATATGAAATTTTGGGAAAAAGGGTTGAATCCAGAGCAATTACGAGCCGTCCTTCAGACAGAAGGGCCGGTTTTGATATTGGCTGGAGCCGGATCGGGCAAGACGAAAACGCTGACGCATCGTATCGCCTATCTCATCGATGAGAAGAAAATATCGCCGAATGCCATTCTTGCGGTGACATTTACCAACAAGGCAGCAGGAGAGATGCGAGAACGTATCGAGAGATTGTTGACACAAAGCGAGGCTGCAGAATTTGGAGGAGTGGAACTCCCTCAATATATAGGAACATTTCACAACATCTGTTGTCGTATCCTACGTCGCGAGATCGAGGTGCTCGGGTATGGAAAAAGTTTCAATATTCTCGACAGTCAGGATCAGGAATCGACGATCAAGAAAGCGATGAAGGAACTTGAAATCAATCCTGATCAGATGCGACCGAGGGCCATCCTCGACGCCATCTCACGTGCCAAGAATGCCTTCATTGATGCGGATCAATTCACTCTCCAGGCCGGGAGTTATTTCGAAGAAACGATTGCCAAAGTATTCAGTCGGTATCAGCAAGAATTGAAACGGACCAATGCCCTCGATTTCGATGATTTGATCATGCTCACTGTCAAGTTGTTTCAGGAACATCCCGAGGTACTCGAAAAATACCAGAAAATTTTCCAGTACATTATGGTAGACGAATATCAGGACACAAACTATCCGCAGTATCTGCTCGTCCACTTGCTCGCAAAAAAACACAACAATATCTTCGTGATCGGCGATGATTACCAATCGATTTACGGCTGGCGTCAAGCGGATATCAAAAATATTCTCAACTTCGAGAAGGACTATGCTGATGCGACGGTCATCACGCTCGATCGGAATTATCGTTCGACACAAATCATCCTTGATGCGGCAGATGGCATCATCTCCAAGAATGTGAATCAGCGTCATAAGAAATTATGGACGGATATCAAGGTTGGGGAATTGATTACGCTCTGCCCTGCCGAAGATGAAGAGGCTGAAGCGCGTTTCGTCGCGGAAACTATTGCCAAGGAACATTCTGCATCGAGGCCATATAGTCACTTCGCTGTTCTGTATCGAACCAATGCTCAGTCGCGCATCATTGAAGAGATGTTCCTCCGTCACTCTATCGATTATCGTGTCGTTGGAGGACTGAAATTCTACCAACGGAAAGAAGTCAAGGATATGATCGCATATGTCAGGCTTCTCGAAAATCCACGCGATATATTGGCACTCGAAAGAATCATCAATGAACCGAAACGCGGACTAGGCAAAGCGACACTGGATAAATGGATAGCGTTCGGACGAGAAAACGGACTCGACCTTCTTGATGCCGGATACGAGATGACGTTCGAAAAAAGTGGACTGCGTGAAGTGAAAATAAAATCCATCAGAGATTTTGTGGACATTTTCCTCGAATTGCGGGCAGAGATGGATCGTCGGAGTGATATGCTTTTTCCGGAATTACTCGATAAGATCAGCAAAGAAAGCGGATATTTGAGCAGTCTCGATGACGGGACAGCCGAAGGAGAAACGCGCCAAGAGAACGTGAAGGAACTCCTTTCTGTCGCCAAGAAATACGGCGATATCAGTCTCTCGGAAGCGCTCCATCGTTTTCTCGAGGAAGTATCGCTCTCTTCCGATACGGATGGAATAAACCAGGAAAGCGACGTCGTGCATATGATGACGGTACACAGTTCCAAGGGACTCGAATTTCCTTTCGTGTTTATGTTGGGATTGGAAGAGGGGATCTTCCCGCATTCCAGAAGTGCTCTTTCTCCTACTGAAATGGAAGAAGAACGACGTTTGATGTATGTCGGTATCACGCGTGCCAAAGAGAAAGTACATCTTCTCTACGCCGAACAGCGTATGATTTTCGGTTCGACGCAGGTCAATCCGCCCTCACGTTTTCTCCAGGAGATTCCTTCTCATCTGATCGAAGAATTGGAACGTGTCTCATCGGGGATGCTCGGTAAGAGACATTTCCAGAAATCATTCCATCGTTTTCCGACGGTATCAAAGAAAGGTTCCCTTTCGAATACTGAGAGCAAAGAAAATGCTTCCGAAAGAAATGAGAATATCAAACCGCTCGGCGTGGATGATGTCCGACCGGGCGATATGGTGGAGCATCCACAATTCGGAGGAGGACTCATTGTTTCCATCTCAGGAACGCTCGCAACCATCGCATTCAAACGCTCCGGCGTGAAGAAAATGATGCTCGGTGTCGCACCTTTGAAGAAATTGTAAACAGATAACAGTTAACAAAAAACAGTTAGTAAAGAAATATGTCTTAAAAAACAAACTTGAAAGAGTTTGTTTTTTGTTGACTGTTCATTGTTCATTGTCAGCTGACTTCTTTTTTCGTTTCGCATGAAAAGACTGGTGGACCTCTTTCAGGCGCTCGTTGGTGATGTGAGTATAGATCTGTGTCGTGGTGATAGAGGAATGACCGAGCATCGATTGGACTGACCTTATATCGGCACCATTGATGAGAAGATCGGTAGCGAAACTGTGACGGAGGGTATGAGGATGGACATCTTTCACGATGCCGGCTTTCTTGGCATAGTATTTGACGAGGCGTTCGACGCTCCGTACTGTGAGGCGATTACTCTCTCTTTTGGCTCCCTGCTTGTTCATCAATCCTTTCTTCCTGTAAGCGATGAAGAGAGCCGGATCGACATCGGAACGTGTGTCGAGGTATTTTTTGAGAGCATTTTTCGCATCAGGCGAGATGAAAACGATACGCAGTTTGTCACCTTTGCCACGGACGCTGAATTCCTCTTTGTCGAGATTGATGTGATAGCGATCGAGATTGACGAGTTCCGAAACACGAAGTCCGGCAGAGAAGAAGAGTTCGAGAATGGCTCTATCGCGGAATGATTTTTCGGTGGTTCCGACGGTAGCCTGTATCAGGCTTTCTACCTCCGCATATTCGAGGAAATCAACCTGACGGTCAGGAGATTTTCCTACCTCTATTTTTTCAGCGGCGAGAGTCGGAACATCTTGTTTGGCGAGATATTTAAGGAACGTCCGAAGGACGATGGCTTGGTAGGACTGAGTTACTTTCTTCAAAGAAGATCCGCTTCGAGTCATCTTGCGGTTGAGATAGAGACGATACTCCCTCACTTTTTCAGCGGTGATATCGGCCGGAGTTCGGATATTTCCCCACTCGAAGAAGTATGAGAGGGTTCTCGCATAGCTGTCGAGCGTCCGTTTGGAGCGGCTCATTTCTATCTCCAAGTGGTCGCAGAAACGCTTTGCTAGAGCCTCTATTTCATTTTTTGGTTTTTCGAATGGACGCATAATAGGGAAATTGCGTTTCAAGGGAGAATTAGGACAGGAACAAGGAAAGTATAACATATCTAATCTGAAAAAATGTAGAAATAAGTGGAAACTTTAAAAAGCTTTATTTGAAGCAAAATATTCTTTTATCAACACATAATATGCTTTATACAAGCCATAATTATTGATTTTTCTGTCTTTTCTTATTGACTCTGTGCTGGTTACAAGGTATACTGAATTCTGTAAAAATTAGGATAAATTCTTGATGGACATCTTTCTCTGGTTTCATCCAGAACAGTTGTGCCTAGGGCATTGTATCAATTGAAAGGCGAGAGTTTTATACATACAAAATCTCCACTCTCTTTTTTGAAAGCTTGCTTTTCAGCGAGTAAAAGACGTATCCGGTCTTTGTTCTTTCATACCCGTAAAACAGAAGAGAAAAAGGATATACGTACTCGTCTGAAGGATCTGCATACGAGTGTGCATCATTCTCAGACACGTTTCTTGCAATTCATCAAGGAGTTTTCCGGTTACCGCGTGGTACGGGTTTTCCGCAATTACTCGGCTTTTTCTATTGTCGCTTCGAGTACGCTCCTCGTCTCGGCGAGCAATTTCACTCAAGGAAAAGACTCCAACAGTCTGCTTCTCGGCTATGTGAATGGCAGTACATCAAGCGAGCAGTCATCCTCTGCAAAACATCGTATCGCCGCTCAGACGAGCAAGAAAGAGAACCTCTCTCTCGTACCGCTCTTGAGTACGACGGGGGCTATTGACCCGAGTCAGAAAGACGAGACTTCACTTCTCGATATGCAAGGGCAAACCATCTCGAATCAGATGATGCTTTCTTCTCAAACGAGCTCTATCGCGCGTGATCCACAGGAGGATGGCGGTGTGAAGATCTATACGGTTGAATCAGGAGATACGGTGAGTGGTATTGCTACCAAAAACAGTATCACTGTCAATACAATATTGTGGGCGAACGATTTGAGTAATGTCGATCAGATCAAACCTGGTGATCAGATTTTCATTCTGCCGGTTGCCGGTATCTCATACGTGGTGAAACAGGGAGACAGCATCGAAAGTATCGCCGGGACATTCAAGGCAGACAAGGACAAAATCATCGCTTACAACGGATTGCCGGCCAATGGTGAGATTGAGGCAGGTGATGTCATTATCATTCCGGATGGGAAGAAAGAAGAAGCGATAAAACCAACCCCGACAACTCCAGCCGGTACACTTGAAAGGCGCCAGTATGCCACTCCATCAGGAGGGACAGCCACCGATATTTCTTCCGATTTCCGCACATTGGGTGGCAAGGCAGGTACAGGACATCGCTTTCCGTATGGGTATTGTACGTGGTACGTGGCTTCGAAACGCTATGTTCCGTGGGGTGGAAATGCCGGTACATGGCTCTACAATGCCAAAGCTTCGGGATACAAGACCGGACGGGCACCGGCTGTTGGGGCTATTATGGTCACCACAGAGAATCGTTTTTATGGACACGTGGCTATCGTGGAGAAGGTGAGCGGGGATACGATTACGGTGAGCGAAATGAACTACACCGGATGGGCGAGAACGGATCGTCGCACCCTCTCTGCCAGCAGTCGTTTCATCAAAGGATTCATCTATTAAACAGTCAACAAATAGCAGACGACAATAAACAAAGGTAAGTTCGAAAGAGCTTATCTTTTTTTCATCATTTTTTGTTTTTCGTTTCCTATTTGTTTGTTATTCTCCGTTGATTGTTGACTGTTTTCTGTTTATTGTTTTTTTGTCATTCTTTGTTATCTGTTGACTGTTTATTGTTTATTGTTATCTGTTATTTGTGGTATACTATCATCAGATAATTCTTTCTCTCTGTTATTCGAGAGCAGTATGTTTTTCACGGCAAAAAACAGAAAAAAAAATCTGACATTCTTGTTCGTAGCGCTCTTTCTTTTTTCAGGAGTGATTTTTGCTTTTTCTGATGTGCATTCTGCACATGCCCTTCCTTTTTCTACAGTGACTGATCGTGGTGACTGTGTTCCTTTTAGCAAGGGGTTTGTCGATTGTTGGAATTCAGGGGGTGAAATTTCGAATGGTGGCGATAATATTGTTGTCGTTGGGTTTAAGTGGCTCCTTTATATGGTTTTCGTAATGTTCGGATTGCTGGCATCGCTGGCACTGACTATTTTCGAATGGGCGATAAAACCGGAGAATGTTACTTTGTTCTTTGGTAACCCAGGGGTGTATGAATCGTGGAAATTCGTGCGGGATTTCTTCAATCTTTTCTTTATTCTTGTTTTGCTCTACATAGCCTTCTCGGTGGTTTTCCAGATCGAGAAAAATTTCAAGAAAACCATCCTGAGCCTGGTCTTGGCCGCTCTCTTCGTGAACTTCAGTTATCCTGTATCGCGCGCCTTGATCGATATGACCAATGTGCCGATGTATTTCTTCACCAATCAGATGACAGCGAGAGATGGGAAAAGTGGAACAGATATATTTGGCCAGACACTGACAGCTTCACATCTCGAGGGAGTGTTGCTTCCACAGAAAGGAAATAGCGATATATCGCGCCTCTTGATGGCGATTGTGTTTATTTTTCTTTTCTCTGTGACGCTACTTGTATTGTCGGTGATGTTTATGATTCGGTTGGTAGCACTGGTAGTACTTGTCATATTTTCATCGGTGGGATTCGTGGCGTCTATCATTCCTGGGCTCAAGACTTATTCCGGTATGTGGTGGGACAATTTCTGGAAATACGCATTCTTTGGTCCGGCGGCGATGTTGATGCTTCTCATAGCAACGCGTCTTTTTTCCGCGCTGGGTGATGGCAGTGCAATCGAAAAAAGTATGACAGCTGTTGCATCAGGTACCGTAGTTATAGAGCCAACATTCATTTCTTCGATGGCACTCTTCACCATTCCGATCATTATGCTCTGGATGGCGATGGGCTTGGCACAGAAGATGTCTCTCGCGGGAGCAGGTTACGTCGTCGGTAAGGGTAAGCAGTTTTCCCTCTGGGCCGGAGGTAAAGCGAGCGGATATAATGCATTGAAACGTAATTACGCTTCATACGAAGCTACGAGAAAGAAGCGTGCTGAAGAGAAGAATAAAAACAATTTCGGATCAAGACTCGGTGCTGGTCTCAATAAGAAACAGGATACGATCTATGGGGCAACCGGTCTCCCTGGAAGTAAGGCAGCAAATCAGCGAGTGAAGGATGCAGAAAACAAAGAGATTTACGAAAAAGCAGAAGCAAACAAGAAAAACGGAGTGAGTGATCCTGAGTTAAGAGTCCAACTTCATAGTGGTGATAAAATTAAAGCTGCTGCTGCGGCGATTTCTCTCTCTGAACTAGGGGCTATTAATTCAGCTAATGATTTTTCAACGGCCTTGAAGGCTCTCGGAAATAATACAAAAGAAGTTACAGCACTTATCGAAAAGGCAAGTGGGGGCGCTGTTGGTGGTTTGAGTGGAGTTCAATATGGAGATGTCATGAATTCTGCTGCTCTGAGTGGCAATGTAAATCTGCAGAAAAAATTTGAATCTAAGGTGAAGAAAGAAGGGGGTGCGAAAGCAGTTGTTGAATATAAAGTAAGTCAGGCACCAGGTGGGGCAACGCCGGTGAACCAACAGACTGCTGTCAATGAGGTACTCCTATCCATGAGATCACATAAAGACGTTGCTGCTTCTGAGAGTCTTTTTGCTGATCCGACATATGGAGCACACGCCGTTGCATATGTGAAGGATCGGACAAAAACCACGGCAGAACGTGAACAAGCTATTAGAAAGGCTTCTGCAGAAGATGGCACGTCAGTCGGTGGGATGATTCCTTAATCCCACACACTTCGAGTCAAACAAATTATGAATGAACAAATAAACAATACATTATTCTTCCCCATGCTCATCTCTGGTTTTGGGACAGCGGTTCCTATGACTAAAGAAGAGAATGTTGCTGTTTGGGCTACATATATGACGCTGTCTCAAACAAAGAGGAATCAAATTACGGCTTCCGAATTGCCTCGGAAGATAAAAGAGCTCCAGGATGCTTTTTATCTGTCTGAAACAGCCATCGGGAATGTCAGTTTGTTCATTCGGAAGATATTTTTCGGGGAGTTGACACTGCAGGAATGCGAGGCGAAAATCGGATCGATGCTCACAACGACGAATGGCGGAGACCCGAATCAGGCCCGAGCGATTGTGGAATTCATCCAGAAAGAAATCCTGACCATACAGCCGAAACCGAGAGTGGAAGAATCAGAAGAAACAGAAGAAGATACAGCCGAGGAAGAAGAGAGAATGACCGTCAGCCTTCCGATACTTCAAGCCCTTTCGAAATATGAGAATCTCGGGAATCAGCTGATCACACAGGAACGCATCAAAATAAAAACACAAGGAGAGTCAGTTAGGCCGTCACTTCTCTATTGGCTGAAATACTATCGTGATGAGCTCGGTATCGGACAGCACAACAGCGTCGAACGGGGCGATTTCCTGTTTCGTTCTGAGAATGGCAAGCACCTTTCCTCGGAAGAACGCGAGCGCGTCAATCTTATCTTGAAATCCATCGAAGAGAACTTCCCTCTCACGATCGATACCAAACGACAAGAAATCGTTTTCCCTGCCAGCAATGCTTTCAGTGTAACTTCGGCTGGTAGGTCCTCCCAAACTACTGAACAAAATATAGCAGGCAAGCCTGCTTTTCAAGGAGTCTCGGTACCTCCCATTCAGAGCAGTTTGGGGAGAGAAAGTCGCCAGGAAGCAAGTGGTATGCCGACTGTCGCCATACCGAGCGTCCATCTCGCTCCGAACCAGCGACAGACATTTTTCCATTCCATAGATCAGACTGAAACGCCTCGTACGACGATACAGACGAACATTCCGCCTGAAATAGGAAATGATTCGCATAACAATTCAGGTGGGATGAGTTTTTCTTCCAGTCATATGTTTCCCGCTGAGAAAGATGAAACGGAGCAGAAACCACAATCAGCACCGCACTTGTTCAATCCGTTCACTATTCATCCCGTGAGTCGTGAAGAAGACGAAAAATGATGAGCATGTTATAATGGAGTGGTCCTAGCCTTTCTTTTATCTTCACCCAGTGTAATTGCTCACTATATGAGCACCCGCAAGGCGGGATTACACGGGGTAAATCTTTTATTCTCTCCAATCTATGATGTTCAGTGTTCCACAATTCATCGATGTCGAGGACAAGATCGCCGGTCCGCTCACATGGAAACAACTCCTATGGATGATTGGGATGGGAGCAGTCTTACTTTTCTTCTTCAACCTTTTCGACACGCCACTCTTCATTATTTCTGCTATTCCGACAGTGCTTCTGTTTGCTGCTTTTGCTTTTTATAAACCTGATGGGTTTCCGCTCACGACATTCATTTTTTATGCCATACTCTTCCTCTTCCGTCCCAAGGTAGCCGTATGGGAACGGCCGGTCAATACCAGACCACTGGTCAAGGCACCCGAGAAGAAAAATGAAGACAGTATTGCGCAACCGAAAGAGATAAATGAAGAGAAGCTGAAAGAGTTGGCACGTATTTTGGACAGCAGAGGAACAAGCAGATGACAGTGTACAGTGAACAGATAACGAAAAAAGAAGAGGATGAGAGAAAATAAGTCAGAATAAAAAAGATCAAAGACAACCCTTCGACTGCGCTCAGGGCCTTCGGAAAATAAATAAAGAAACATAATGGAATTTTTGAAACCGAAAAATAAGAAAACGAACACTTCCAGTACGCAGAAGTATGTGGAGGTTGATGAGATTCGTGACGGTATCATCATCTTGAAGAGTGGCGCACTGCGTTCTGTTCTGCTTGTCTCTTCTCTCAATTTCGATCTCAAATCGACAGGAGAACAAGATGCCATTATCGCTTCATACCAATCATTCCTGAACTCTCTCGATTTTCCCGTACAGATTGTGGTTTCTTCA
Source organism: Candidatus Moraniibacteriota bacterium (assembly GCA_023261645.1). Lineage (GTDB taxonomy): Bacteria > Patescibacteriota > Minisyncoccia > Moranbacterales > UBA1568 > UBA1568. The sequence goes on from JAHFOO010000001.1 coordinate 96,370, forward strand.
CGACGTTTCAATATCAGTTCGTATATCGGCCTTCTCGAGAACGAAGAAAAGCAACAACAGAATGAATTGCTCAGGTTTCAAATTTCCGAGTACAAAGCTTTCATTCAGAATCTGACGGAAGTTTCCAACATTATGTCGAAATATTTTTATGTCATTGTTCCATTCTCTCCGGTAGAAGACAAGAAGAATGGTATTTTCCAGAAACTCCTCGGGATTTTCCGCCCGAGAGAAGCGGTCAACAATACAGGACATCTTTTCGAGACATATAAATCACAACTCCTGCAACGAGTCGAACACGTGGCACAGGCCTTGAGTGGTACCGGGCTCAATATCACACCGCTTCAGACGGAAGAAGTGATCGAGCTTTTGTTCAATAGTTATAATCCATCACTTTTCACCGCAGCCGTGATCAAGAATGTCGAGAACATAGAACTCTCTCAATTCCAGTAAAAAATATAAAATCATGCCACAAGGAATTACTCTTCTCGATACTGAGACAGAAAAACCAGACGCTCCGAAAAAGAAAAGCGTACTGTCGATGTTTGGGCGTCCGGAAATGAGCGAGAGCGAAGCGCTTTATCAGCGAGGCATCACCACTATCCGTGATTTCATCGCTCCGCCAGCCATCAAACTCAGCCCCAATACGATGCAGATAGGAGGCGTGCTTTCTCGTACGTATTTTACCGTTGCGTATCCGAGATTTCTTTCGACGAATTGGTTTTCGCCCATCATCAACATTGATTTTGCAATGGATACAGCTCTCTTCATCCATCCGATCGATACGGCAGAAATCCTGAAGAATCTCCGAAAATCGTCGACACAAGTACAGTCGCAGATGCATATCGAATCAGACGGAGGAAAAATCAGCGACCCTGTCTTGGAGACTGCACTCCAAGACATTGAGTCTCTGCGTACCAATCTCCAGCAAGGAACGGAGAAATTTTTCCGCTTCGGTCTGTATATGACAGTCTATGGGAACGATGAGAAAGATCTGAGTGACAAATGTCAATTGATAGAAGCCATTCTGGAAGCACAGCTCGTCTATGCGAAACCGGCCGTGATGCGTATGGACCAGGGGTTTGCCGCGACGCGCCCTCTCGCCACCGATACGCTCGATGTGGCGAACAATTTGAATACCGAACCGCTTTCGACGACATTTCCATTCGTTTCTTCCGATCTCTCTTCGAATGAGGGTATTTTGTATGGTATCAATAGACACAACAACAGTCTGATATTGTTCGATCGCTTCAAAATGGAAAACGCCAATATGGTGGTATTTGCCAAGTCCGGTGCTGGAAAAAGTTATACGGTGAAATTGGAGGTGCTCCGTTCGATGATGTTCGGAGCGAGTGTCATCATTATCGATCCTGAGAATGAATACAAGCATCTCTGTGATGCTGTCGGAGGCACGTTTTTGAAGATTTCACTTTCTTCAGAGGTCCATCTCAATCCTTTCGACTTGCCGACAAAGATAGGCGAACAAGAAGGAGCTGATATTTTCCGTAATACCGTAGCAAACCTGATAGGATTGCTCCATCTGATGCTCGGATCCATCACACCGGAAGAAGATTCCATCATTGATCGAGCTATCCGTGAGACCTATGCCATCCGAGATATCACAGAATCGAGTGACTTCACTGTCTTGACCGCTTCTTCATTTCCGACGATGTCCGATCTCTACGCCGTACTTGAAAATATGGAAGGAGCAGAATCATTGGCCTCTCGTCTCGAACGCTACACCGAGGGTATCTTCGGCGGATTCCTCAACAAGCAGACCAATATAGAGGTAGACAATCAGTTGGTAGTATTCAACATCCGCGATTTGGAAGACGAACTCCGTCCGATCGCTATGTACATCATCCTGCAGTTCATCTGGAATGAAATCCGCACACATATGAAGAAGCGTGTCATTGTCGTCGATGAAGCGTGGGTGATGATGCAACACGAAGAAGCTGCTACTTTCCTCTTTGGTATCGCCAAGCGTTGTCGAAAATATTACACCGGCCTTACGACTATCACGCAGGACATCGGCGACTTCGCTTCTTCACGTCACGGCAAACCGATCATTACAAACTCTTCGATGCAACTTCTGCTCCGTCAGTCACCGTCATCGATTGATTTGGTAGCAGAGACGTTCTATCTGACGGATCACGAGAAATTCCTCTTGCTCGAGAGCAATGTCGGAGAGGGGATTTTCTTCGCCGGATCCAAACACGCCGCCATCAAAGTTGTGGCTTCATACAGCGAAGACCAGATCATCACATCCGATCCGCGTCAACTGCTCGAAATTGAACAAGCCAAGGCAGATTTTGATGCGGGGAAGTAACGAATCGATTAAATCGTACGGATATGGCATCGAGGACAGGCATCGAGAGAACGAAGTTTACTGGAGAAAAACCATCGCTCTTTTTGTACGGAGGAGTCGGGATGATTGCTCTCCTCAAGGATTTGCTCGATCTTGTCGGCATCGGTTCTTTGCCGGCCATAGGGACGATTGTCACGATTTGTTTCACATTTCTTATCTGGATCCTTCTCTCGGTTTTTGACAGATCTTCCAGAGGGACGAGGAGCAATATGCAGGTGACGCGCGGTTTGGTGGTCATATTCTTTGGAATGGTTGAGGCGCTCGGTTTCGGGCTCAATTTCCTCCCTATCGAGACGGCAATGGTGTTCGTACTGTACATTTCGGCAAGGAAAGCCTGGAAAGAAGCGAAGGAAGAGGCTGAAAAAGAAGGTATTTCTTCAAAATCACAACTCCGGCAAGAGCGTCTGCAAGCAGTCCGTCAAGCCAAAGCAGAGGCACGAGCGGTGGAGGGAGCAGAATAAAAAATAAGGAGAATGAATTCGTAATCATATGCTCAGAATACTTTCGATGTATCGGCGATTCATTGTCACGGGGATGCTCGTGTTCTTTTCATTGGGATTTCTCATCTTTTTCACCGAGAGCGATGCTCTCAGCCCTGTGCTTCAGAAATTCATCGTCAGCATCGTTTTCTTCTTGGTAATTCCTCTTTTGTATAGTAAAATAGTGTTAAGTGAGTCCTTAAAAAATCTCGGTTTTCAGAAAGGAAATTTCGGGGCAGGCGTCTTCACGGGCCTCCTCTCTGTTGCTTTGGCAGGCGGAGTAGTCGTGTGGCTTGCGCTTTCTTTCCCGTCTTTCCACGAGCAGTATACTCTCCCTGCCTCAGTCGAGAACAGTTTTCTCTGGTTCGTATTCTATGAGCTGGTACTGGTTTCTCTTTCCGTGCTCCTGTATGAAGTATTTTTCCGCGGATTAGTGGAATTGTTCTGGTTACGGGAGTTCAAATGGTGGTCCATCCTCATTCAGGCCGTACTTTTCTTCGGACTACTTGCCTTGAGTCGGAGTATTTCCTGGCAGATGGTACCACTTCTCATTTTTTGTCCACTTTCAGGGCTGATTGCTTACCGTTCGAAGTCCATCTGGTATTCCGTCGTAGCGAGCTGGATATTTCTTTTTTTGACTGATGTTTTCTTCCTCATTTATCGTTAAATATCAATAATTCAAAGTAGCACATCCGGGTATGCAACTTTATCAGAAAAAACAAAACAGAGTTTTCGCACTTGTTCTGGCTTTCGGTTTCTTTCTTACGAGCGCTTCTTCTGTTTCGGCAGAACTTTTCCCGAGTGATATTCCTGCTATTCCTTCGCCGGATGATGTGATGGCTGCGATAGAGGCGAGATATCACCTGAATAAGGAGTCTCTGCAGAATCAGGGAGAAAATATGAACGTTTCCAGTACCAAAGGCTACGCTCCGGAGGTCTCTCTTTTTTTCAGTCCGAGCGATCCGAAAGAAGGTGAGAAAATTACTGCGAAAGCCTACCCTATTTATTTTTCCAATGCTGAAGCATCGATGTATTATACCTGGTATCTCAAGCATAAGGGTTGTGACGAGGATAACAGTCCGAGTGCCGGAAAGAAAGCTCTTTGTGATGCGGATAATAATGGGAAAATCACTGTCGAGGATTGGAAAGTCGAAGCGGAGAGGATACTGGCTCAGAATGGATACGACAATAAGACAGCTGATTATAGCAGTGATCCGAACGACAATGATGATTATTTTGCCCATTTCGGCGGAGATACCAAGGTGAACACGCCGAGTTATTGTTATGTTCACGACAACGATACGGGACTCAATCACGAGCTGATAAAAACTGATGAAAGTTCTGATTGCAACCATCTTTTTCCGAATGCCGATAGTGAGACGACCGGCGATGGGAAATTCAAAGTAGGTGAAGAGAAATTTTGGGGGACCAACCCTGCTGATCCGAGTACGGCAAACAATGGAAACAAAGATGAGGCCAATGTGGCCGGACTCGGTCAATCAGGATTTACGTGGAATTATCTCATCGGAGACGAGGTGGGTGTCGCTGTCGAAGGGACATCGCTCTACACGACCAAATATGATGATTCTTCCGCTATGATTATGTGGGCTTTCCCCAAGAAAGACTGCAAACCGAAAAACATCGGATCAAAAACAGTGACGGTAAAGGGGTATTCATTTGAGATACCGACAGCCAAGATGGATCTCAATGATTGTATTCCGGACAATCTGATCGATCCTACCAAAGGTGGTCAGGCGACGAATCTGAGCGTGAGTGTGACGGCTACTCCCAATGATCCCATCAATGATTCCGGAGATGATAAGAGCGGGGATACCATCATCGCTCAGGCGACCGTAGACAATAGTGGACAGAATCTGACAAACATATCTTTTGGGTGGAAGGTTTTCATAAGCGACAATATTCCGGCGTTTGCGAACAACAAGGCAACAGAAATAACAGACGATCTGCGTGATTTGGGACTTTTGGGCAATACCAGAGGAAACGCTCTCGACAGCATCAAACTGAAACTCGATATCAAGGATGATGGCACGGTGAAGCTCGGAGGAAAACGGTTGTCAGACTATCTCACTTCCGGTACTGGGTACCTCAAATTTCAAGCCAATGCGGAGGAGAATTTCTCCGGTGTCATCACTCGCAAGGGCAGTAGCGATGTCATCGTCAAATTCACTTCTTCGAAGGACATCATCACCGCGTACAAGGTGAATGCCGCGCTGGCCGATGATACGATGAAAGTTTCACTTGATACGTCTTTCGGCGGGAAAATCTGTGATACTGATCCCTTGGAACGTACGGTCTGTCGCGTCATCAAAAATGAGATTGTCGGACTGAAGGTCAATAGTGCGGGTCTGACAAACTTCAATTGGACCATCAATGGCACACCGCTCCTCTGTACGGCGAGAGTTTCGAGTGATTGCGCGGTAATTGCAAACAATAAAGCTGTCGACAAAGATGCGCAAGGCAACATAAACTATTTCCCCGTGACAGGCAATGTCGGTGACACCTATACGGTCACTCTGACAGCCAACGACGTGGCGACAGGGAAAATAATCACGCTGACACGCGCTTTCAACGTCGTCAATCCGAGAGTCATCATAGAGTCTGTTGATAAGTCAGTTGCTTGGAAGAAATTCTTGGGACAGTACAAGGATGTATCGGGATCGATCAATCCGCTTACGGGTCAGCTCACTTGTCCTGGCGGTTTCTGTGATGATTTGAGCGAATCGATCTTCCAAACCTATTCCGGTAGTACTCCTGTTTTCAAATCCACATTCATTCCTGGATTTCTCGGAAGTCTCGCTACCAAGGAATGGTCTGTTGATGGCGAAGCGAAGACTGAAAGCAATACGGGAGAGATCAATTTTCTTGCCGATAAAGACGTTTCGGGAATATACACCGTGAATTTGCTTGCACAAGTCGTACAGCCTGAAAATATCCGGCGCGCTTTGCTCGATATCTGGGGCATCACACAGTTTGAATCTTCGGAAATCAATTTCGCATCCACTGTCCAGGTGGAAATCCAGACACCGCTTCTCATCGAAGGACCTCTCAGTGGCCCACGCAAATATTATGCTGCCATCGCCTCGTATATTCCCGCTTCGGTACTCTTCACGTTCCGTATTTTCCTCAGTGCCGTACTGACTATCTTCACACTCAGTTTCCTCTACTCGCTCCTCGAAGAGCGTCGTATCAAAACATTTGTCGAGAACTTCTCCCGCAAACAGTGACAAGGCCTGCCCGAAACGCTTCGCGTATCGATGCGGGCGGGCTTTACAAAAGGGCAAAAAACTGCTATAATGGTTCTATAGAGGCTTGAAATAGCCACAAAGGGACAAACGGGTGCTTGTCACTGTCGCCAAGGGCGAGGTGATGAACCCGTTTTCTTTTTTTTGTCTCATATATTACTTGAGATATGCCAAAAAAAACATACAATACATTTCGTTCAAAAATGGCTCTCGTCAGCCTTTTTCTGGTGTCCGGATTCTTGTCTTCTTTTCTTTTTATCTATACGGTACAGGCAGATGGTATTTCGGAATCCGAAGTGATTGCTCTCACGAACAATGCTCGCGTCAAAGAGGGCCTCGATCCGCTTGTTTCCAATACAAAACTGGCTATTGCAGCCAGAAACAAGGCCGAGGATATGCTCAAAAATGATTATTTCGCCCATACCTCTCCAAAAGGGGTAGATCCGTGGTATTGGATCAAACAAGCAGGCTACGAGTACAAGTATGCCGGAGAAAATCTGGCCATCAACTATACCAGTGCCAAAGAACAACAGAGTGCCTGGATGAAGAGCCCCACCCATCGTGCCAATATACTGAATACCCATTATCGAGAAATAGGCGTGGCGACTGTGGAAGGAAAAATAGATGGAGAGACCTCTCTCATCACAGTGGCACTCTTTGGTACGCAGATGCAGATGATAGGAGACAAAAGCACTGCTGTCACTCCGCCAGTCGTACAACCGGCCGAAATGATCGTTCCGGAAGTGAAAGGAACAGAGACTGTCGTCGCTCCTCTTCCGATACCGCTTGTTCCGCAAGAAGTGGAGGCTGTCGTTTCAAACGATACTTCACAATCACTCTCACAGATAGAGACGTACACGAAGACGATGACAGCTGTCATTTCAGGACAACTGCACCGCTTACAGGCACGATTACATACCGTACGATTGGACGAAGTCACTCAAATGACTGCCATAGCCTTCCTGATGCTGGCTGTTCTCCTCAGTCCCATCGCTTTCCTCTACAAGGCTGTGGAACTGATTATCCAGTCTGTACAAGAGAGAGATATGCACCGAGGAGAGGTATCGGTTCCGATAGTCCTGCTCCAGTCACCCCTCGAAAGTATTCATCAAAATATCAAATCAGGATCATCTCTGATGCACGATATCCGGCCTGGATGAGCCAAGAAGTAGATGAACTTTCTGAAAACAAGAAACAGAACACGAAAGATGTTCTGTTTTTTTTTCATAATACGCCACAAATGAGCTCATAGCGTGAAAAATGAGAACTCTTGACAAAAAATAGGGCAGGTATATTCTACCGGTAAAGAACAAATGAAGTCATTTACTTTGGAGAAAGCTTCCAAGGGAGGTGAAAAACAAAAAACTTTATTCGAAATAAAAAGACAAGTATCTATTGAAAGTTGAAAAGCGGTATAAATAGTCCTGGAAATCTGCAAGCGACTGTTCTCATTCTCCATCCCACCTGAAATAATTTATTTATTTATTCGTTATTCTTAATACAATCAGTATGAAGTCTTTGACTCGATGGGTGAGGCGGTCAATGTGGAGGTCGTTGCATAAAAGTTTCAATGTAGTGGTCATTATGGCGCTTTTGCTCCAGCCCGTCGGAACGGTGGGCGTGTACGGAGCTTTTTCTTTTTCTCGAGGTGTGCCGATAGCGACAGCCGTTGAGACAGAACCGGCGACTCCTGTTGTGGATGCTCCGGCCGATGTGACACCTCCCAAAGAGGATAGAGTCACACCGGTTGAAGAAACAAAGCCAGTGGTAGAAAAAAAGACTACTCCTGCTGATACGCCTCCAGTTACAATGGCTTCTCCTGTAATAACTCCTACTGAGATTCCTGCTTCGGTACCCTCCATCAGTGATACAGGGGCTTCGACTGAAAATACTGGTATTTCCTCTCTCTCTGCTACGACCGAAGGAACGTCTGTAACGAGCCAAAATACATCACCAACAGACGGAGTCGTGCCTCCTGTCGATACAACTGTTGTCGCGCCTGCTGATCCGGTGATAACGACACCCGAAGCTTCAGTCCCACCGAAAGAAACCTGGGTCACGGATGGGAACAAATCAGTTACCAATGACTCTGTAGAAAAAGGCAAAACCTATGTCGCTCCGCAAAATGATCAAGTCACCGTGACTTTCACAAAACTTCCAGAAAAAGCAGGCACACTTTCTATCGAGGAGATCACTTTGACTGATGAGCAAATGTCATCTCTTGGTGCTCTTTCAAACAAGGCTTATGATATCACTTCTGATATGGCTGATGGAACGTTTGCGTATGAGCTGACTTTACCGAAAGCAGAGAGTGAAAAAAATGTACAAATAAAATTTGCAGAAGATACAGCCGGACTCAAGAATGCCGAGACTGTACCGAGCGATGATGTGAAAACAAAGAATACTTCGGTGAATGTGACATTGGACCACTTCACCATCTTCGTCGTGGTGAATCCGAATACGCAACCGAACTGCGATGCGGTCTCGTTGGGTACTACTATAGGTACGACTTGCTTCAATACTGTGTCGGCTGCCATAGCTGCAGCGGTGAGTAATGATACGATAAAAGTCGCAAACGGCGCATACTTCGAGACAGGATTGATCATTCCTAGTACCAAATCAGGTCTCACGATCGAAGGTCAGTCAAAAGCAGGAACAACCATCCATACGACCGCAGATTGGGGTTTTGATATCCAGGCAGACAATACGACACTGAAAAATTTGACGCTCGTTGATGACTCAACTAATGCTGGTTATCATGTCAAAGTCTACAATCTGAATGGATTCACCTTCCAAGATATTGCTATGACTGGTTTCAGCTTTGGAACTGGGGTGAAGCGCGGTGGGCTTGATCTGAATTCTGTCAAAAATTCATCGATCAAGGATGTGACTATTGGTGGGTATTACAAAAACGGATATGCTATCACTTCGGTTTGTAATACAACAAACACATCAAGCAATGCTGTTCTCGAAAATGTCGGAGTCAGCAATGTTGGCTGGAATGGTTTCGCCTTTCAGCTCGCTTCTGGTCCGAGCTGTTCGCCGGCCGGCTCAGCCATAACTGGCGTTGAGTTTCAGGGTACTAACTCGGTATTGAATACCGGTCAGTTTGGAGTTTTTGTCGAAGGAACAGCAGCGATTGGTATCTCTTCCCCGAGCAGTGGCCCTGTAGATTTGGGCACTTTTAACTTCGTCGGACCTTTTGGTTTTGGCTATATCGGCAATCAGCAAAAAAATAACCTCAGTGCGTTGCAAGCAAATTTTGATGGTGATACCAATCCTGACACGATTGAGACCAAGATTTTCCATGATTGCGTCAATTCACCCTATCCGCACGGTGCGTGCAACGGAGTGTCTGATCTGTCATCCGGATATGGCAGTGTGGATTATGCTCGTGTCACATTGGAAGAAGACAAGGTGAATATCTGTCATGCGACGAGTTCTTCGAGCAATCCTTACACTTCGAACAGCGTGAGCATCAACTCGGTGAGTAAATGTCTCGATGCGAACGGTCACGGAAATCATACTGGTGATATCATTCCGTCCTATACTACGGCAAATTGTTTCTATCCGGGAAAAAATTGGGATGTTGCAGGGCAGGCTATCTGGAACAATCAATGCGAACCTGTTGCTGTCGCACCTTCTTGCGGTGACGGCGTAGTCAATAATAATGAAGCGTGCGATTATGGTACGCTCAATGGTTCGTCAACTTGTTCCGGGAGTTGTCAGTGGAATGCTGCTCCGGTATGCTCGGTAGACTCGACGAATGTCACCAATGGAGAATTTGAAATACCGGATGTGACCAATGGGGCTCAGTGGGATATTTTCAACAATTCACAGGTACCCGGCTGGACGGCAGCATGGTATGGCGGAGCCTCAACCTTCGGCGAAGTCAATCGTCCGGATCCGAAGATTGAAATCCACAGTGGCGTGAATGGTTGGACAACCGGTTCCGACCAGTACGTCGAGCTCGATAGTGACTGGGACGGTCCGGCAGGCAGTCTGAACGGTGAGCCGGCCTCTATCGCTCTGTCGCAGACTATCCCGACGATTGTGGGCAATGAATATACGATTTCTTTCGACTATGCCGCGCGTCCCAATCATAATGACAATCGTCTCTCGTTCAAGGTGAACGGAAGCGAGAAGTTTGATAGTGGGAACATGGTTGGTGGCGGAAGCGTTTCTTGGCATACACAGAGTTATACTTTTACAGCAACAGCAGGCACTTCCACGATACTGAGCTTTACGGAAACCGGCACCCCTGATTCTTATGGAATGTTTCTCGACAACGTCCGTATCGGATGCAGTGAAGCAGTCAAAGTTTGTGGTGATGGTAAGGTCAATCAGACAAGTGAACAATGTGATGGTACGGATGGAGTAACGGCAGGGATGTTCTGTTCCGCCAACTGTCAGCTCATTCCTCAGTATGATAGTCCTGGATTTTGTCCTACGGATAAACCTGTGAAGAAACTCATTGATACATACACTATCAGTTCACAGGACGCTGATGGCATCACTGTACCCGTGACATCCGGTACGACATATCTTTTCGAAGCTTCCGGGACATTCAATCCGACTTCTGCCCCCGGGTATGAGTCCGATGCCGCCTATACGAAAGTCAATGGTGTCGTGTCGGGCCTCTATGGCATCCACGGGACAGGCAATGATTACGCGGCACACGCCCTCCTCGGCGATTTGGGAAGCGGAGTGGGAGTCATCGATTGGGGAACTCAGACGAATACGCATATCTACAACGAAGCCTATACTCCGAGCACCACAGGCAATGCACAGTTCGTCATCGGTGATCGTTACAGCAATTGGTTCGTGACTCCATATCAGAATCAATCCGGAATGAATGACAACCAAGGCGACCTGACACTCAAGCAATATGAATGCCAAGCCAAATCGGAAGTCAAAGTCTGTAAGGTAGATGCGAGCGGCGCACCGCTTTCTGGTTGGAATGTATTTTTGAAAGGAGATAAAGTAGATACTGTTTCCGTTTTACCGACAGGAGCAACGTATTCTTCGTCTGCTCTTCCGACCGATGACTACATCCTCGAAGCGAACGGTACCTATACGTATCGACCAGGTACTCCTGGTGCGGAATACACCGATGCGAATTACTCGAAACGCGCTCCATCAGACTCTGTGTATGGCGGACCGTATGTTCCGTGGGTAAATGTGAACACATTCCCGAATCCGCATACCGGCCGGCTCGGTGTGATGGTGGATGGTTCAGCTACTGATTGGAGCAGTTATTTCAATCCGGCACATCAGTATGTTCTCGGTGAACCGAATCATACAGGTGTGTTTGATTTCAAGATTCTTGATGACGTCTACTCTGATAACAGCGGTTCTCTCCCAGTCGATATCTACAAAGGCTATGCCGGAGTGACCAATAAAGATGGTTGTATCACTTTCGCAGATGTTCCACTCGGGACATACACGACAGGTGAGGTGATGCAGGACGGTTGGGAAAATGTTTCCGGCATCGGATCGGCCGTCGTCAATAACGCCACGGAAACCTTCACCCTTGAAAATCGTGAAATCCCGAAACCAGCCAAGATTTCTGCAGAAAAAGTGGTCTGTGATAATGAGTCATATCTGCCGAATATGAGTGGTGGAGCGGATATCACCGCTACCACGGCCAGCAATTGGGTAGCTCAGAGCAATAATCACTGTCATATCGAGCCAGACTGGAATTTTCAGTGGTCCAGAAATGGCGGATCATTCGGGGCATTCCAAACCAATACTGCTTCCCTCGGATCTCCGTGGCAGACCTTCTCCGGTGAAACACCGCTTCCTCTCGATGTCCTCGGACAGAAAGTGGAAGTCCGTGAAGTGTTCCCGAATACTACGTACGTTCCTTTCACGAACGCGGGCGATGTCAGCGCGGAAATCTATTGTGCCAATGACGTGGCCAACTATGACAACTGGGAGTGGATCCAGAATATCCAAGCCGGTACAACCTATCACTGCGTCGCATTCAATGCGCTGAAAAAGGCAACACTATCAATCAACAAAGTTTGTTTGCCGAGCACCAATGGCTTAGAGAAATTCAATTTACAAATAGATGATGCCAATGTCACCACCGATACTCTGTGTGGTGGATCGACAAACGGTCCGATCGAAGTGACTCCTGGATCTCATACGGTTGGTGAAACAGGAGGTTCTGGAACAAATCTTTCTGATTACACGTCTGTTATCAGCGGAGATTGTGCACCGGATGGTACAGTGAGTTTGATAGCAGGAGAAAATAAATCATGCACTATCACCAACACCAAAAAACCTCCGGTTACGGTTGTCGCTACGAAGGTTGTGTGTACCGATGAGGCTGACTTGCCAAATTGGGGGGCTGGTCCGTCCAATAACATCACTGCTATTACCGCCCAAAGATGGGTAAACACGCATTCAAGTTGCAAAATAATTACAGACTGGCAATTTCAATGGAGTCTCGATAACGTCGGGAATCCTGGTGACAATACAGAGGTCGCAGGGAGCGGTTGGAATACGTTCAATGCAGGCAGTGTTGAAATCAATAATCCTGATACATCACGTCTGTGGTTCCGTGAAGCCTTGAAGCCTGATTACATCCCATTCACATACGGTGCGACAGGGAATGCCAACAATGTCAGTGCGGAGTTTTACTGTAATTCTGATGTCTTGAACTACGACAACTGGGAATGGATTGATACCGTACCCGGTCAAACCTATTATTGTGTCGCGTGGAATGTTCTCAAGACTGGAACGATTACGGGATTCAAGTGGAATGATCTCAACGGTAATGGAGAATATGATTGTAACAATATCGGTACCGCACTTGTAGGAATCGAACCAATTTGCGAACCCAAGCTCTCAAACTGGACTATCTATATCGATACCAATAAAGACGGAGTGAATAATGATGGCGTTTCAACCACCACTGATACAGATGGTAATTACAGTTTCGGAAATCTTATTCCGGGCACGTATCATATCTGTGAAGAGCAACAGTTTGGTTGGACGCAGACTCCTTCGCCTGCCTGTCATGATGTCATCGTGACACCTGGTCAGACAAGCACAGATAATAACTTCGGAAACTTCCAGCTTGGAACGATTACGGGTATCAAGTATGAGGATTGTAATGGTAACGGCGAACAAGATATTGACGGAGAAGACAGAGTCTCTGAACAAGCAGGGGCATGCCAAGAAACTGGCCTCGCTGGTTGGACCATCTATCTTGATCTCAACCAGAATGGATTGTGGGATGATGAACCGAAGACTGTTACGGATGGAAATGGTGCGTATAGTTTCACAGGACTCTTGGCAGGGAACTACAGCGTGCGTGAAGTACAACAAGAAGGATGGCAACAAAGAGAGAACTTCTGTGGTGGCCCAACAATTTCAACGGATAACAAGACGTTCAGACCGGAGGTAGTGAGTGGCGGAGCCAATATCGAATCCGGTTCTTCGGTAGATTGCCCGATTGGTAATATGCGTACACCAAGTCTCAGTATCGAGAAATGGAAAGACGGTACGAGCACACGGCATCCCGGTGATACAGTGAGATATCATATCCGTGTGACAGCACACGACAATGATGTGCTCGGTGTCAGCGTCACCGATCTGCCACCGGCAGGATTTGTCTATGTTGGTGGGAGTGCGATTGCGGATCAAGGAGGACTCACTCATATATATGCCTCACCAGGTATCTGGACACTGGGTGATATGACTGCCGGACAGTCGATCGAACTTGCCTACGACACGACGATTTCCGGTACGCAAGACGCGGGTAATTACAGAGATCTCGCTTATGCTACGGGAAATTCCGAGGCGAATACCGGAGATAATCCCGATGTCATCGCTGAAGACCCAATCGATTCTGATAACTTTGTCGGAACAGAGGTAGCGGTCGCTCTTCCTACTTCTCTGGCCGTTCAGTTGGATGAGAAAACCAAGACGAAAACAGAGACTCACAAGAAGATCAAGCAGGTGCTCGGAGCATCGACGCTCCCGGCAACCGGTGCCAATAGTCTGTGGATGGCACTCGCTGTGGCTATGTTGGCACTCGGGCTCGGTATGATCTTGCTCGCTCAAAAGAAGAAGACTTTGGCTATGAATAAATCAAATGGTATGACTGTAAAAATGTTGGGACTGCTTGTTCTCGGAGTATCTGTCCTTGCTTTGCCGTCTACAGCAAGTGCTGTTTCGAACACTTCTGTCCGTATCGAAACACCGAAAGCAGTCGTGAGCACTCCTGATCTCAAGATCGGATTCGTCGTGCTCGATATAAGCAATGGTACACCAAGTGTCGTATGTGAGGTGAATAATGGCGGAGGGTTCACAAATTTCCCTTCTGGACATATCGAATATACTGCACAGCCTGGTGGGAACTCTGGAAACTGTGTCGTGGATGCGATTGTGATGCCTGTAGATGGTGATTACACGTTTCGTGTCACTGCTGATGGTTCTGTTTCAAGCGATGAAGTTTCAGTTACACTCGTCTCGACTGCCCCCGGCACTCCGCTCAATTACAATCGTGAGAAGAACAGTTGCGGAGTATCATTTACGACGGCCAATGATGGCCTGACTACCGGTGTGGAACTGTATCGTTCGACAGAGAGTACGTTTGTCGCTGATGCATCGACGCTCGCTACAACGCTTGCTATCGCCCCGAATACGAATGGCTCGATGATCGATCCTGGAGCGGATTGCAAAGATTATTTCTATGCTATCCGGGCGGTGAGCGCTTCCGGTGCCGGCTCTTCATTTGTCGGTGATGACAACGTGAATGTCAAACACAAGACGAAGACCAAGACAGTGATAGAGACTGTCGCTGGTCCGGTCGGGGGAGCTATCCCTGTCACAGGTGGCGGAACAGTTGTCGGTGGTGAAGCGACACCAGGTACAGAAGGATCCGTTCAAGGTGCGGAAACAGAGAATCTTCCGGGCAAAAGTGGATCGGTACTCGGTGAAGAAACGACAGCTGACAGCGGTTCGAACTCTTGGATGAGCAGTCATCCGTGGTGGTCTGCTATTATCGCTCTCGCCTTGCTTGCTCTCGGTTACTTCGGTTACCAGGCCTATCAGAAAAAGCGAAATGAACAACCCCTTCAGTAGAGACAATTTTTCCCGTAGTATGGAAAAGACAGGCCCGCCCGCACCGTTACGCAAGTCCGCTGACGGAGCGTTTCGGGCAGGCATTGTTCTTGTGACGATGTCTGTCATCATTTTTTTGCTGACTTTCTATCCTGTGGTGAAAGAAGAATTGAAATACCAGTTGCTTCCCAGACATACTGATGTTGTGGTGACAACTCGTGAAGAAGCATCGAAACAGGCACAGACAGGAGGGAAAGTAAGTGACAATATCATTTATCCGGTGGATGAGGATTTCGGTATTGTCATTCCCAAACTTTCTGCTAATGCCAAAGTCATTCCTGATGTCGATTGGACGAACGAAGCGGTGTATCAGAGAGCTTTGACCCAAGGAGTGGCGCAGGCGAGGGGGACAGCCTCTCCGGGGGAGGCGGGGAATGTGTTTCTTTTCGCTCATTCCGGGGTTGACTTTTATGAGGCTGTTCTTTATAATGCCCAGTTCTATCTTTTGAGCAAATTGGTGCCCGGAGATGAGATCGATCTCTTTTATCACAAGCAGAAATTCGTCTATCGAGTGAGCGAGAAGAAGACGGTTTCGCCCGAGAATGTCGAGTATCTGACAGACGATACCAAGGAGAAAACATTGACGCTGATGACCTGCACTCCGGCCGGGACGACGTTCAAACGCCTGCTCGTGATTGCCGATCAGGTGGAAAATAATTAGCATACCATTATGCAAGAATTGAGCGTGAAAATTTGGAAGAGTGTGCGAGAAAATCTCGTGGTGGTTTTCCTCTGTCTGTTTCTTATCATTGATATTTTCTCCTTGTCAGCCATTACATACAGAGGTTCGGATGTCCTTCTGAATATTTCAGGACAAAGTGGGTCGTCCACAAACAGTGAGCGTGCCGTACAACCTCTCGCTTCGAAGAATATTCCCAAGATTTCGGAAATCAAGGGTCCGCGTATCGATGATGAAGCGGCGATGATTGCCGTGGAAGAATCTCTTTCTGCAGAGGCGCAGGCGAAAGCGTGTTTCAGTCTGCCGGCAGAGATTTGGGTATTTCTTCTGATAGCATTTGTTGCCCTTCTCATATTCAACCTCACGTACGATTTCGGACGGGCGACGAAAATCCAGTGGGGATGGGAACTCGGGCTTGTCCTCCTCACCCTCCTTGCTTGGTTCATATGGGATGAATGTCGCACCTCCGTCTGGTTTCCTCTCTCCATCATCAAGATGGGAGTCATCATCTATGCCCTGTATCTGTATTTTTTCGAGAGAAAATTTCCAAAAGGAAAGACTGGGAGTCTGTTTCAATAGTTATATGTTAGATTCTCGAGCGTTGTTTAGAGTTGTTCCTTTCGGTTTTCTTTTGAGAGCACACTCGCTCACCCAGCCGTTTCACTCACTCCTGTTTCCCCTTCGCTCTTTTTGCTCTTGAAAAGCAAAAAACCATGCCCGCTTTGGGAAAACAAGTCTCTCAAAAGAAAATCGAAAAGAACGAAGCAGGAGATAACCTCATAAACAACGCCGTTCATTCTTACAAGTTACTGCGCAAATAAAAAAAACCGAGCTTTTCAGGGCTCGGTTTTTCTTTTGGTTCAAGAAGTCTTTTTTACAAGAGCCCCATTTGGCCAAAGAAGGTGAGGCTTATGACAGGAACGAGAGCAAGCAAGAATGCAAAGCTCATTTCTTCGTTTTTTGCCGCCTCTTGCGCCACTTGTGCACATTTTTCGCAACCGCCTGTTCCACAGGATGTATCGGTGCTTGATGTCTCCATAATAGGTTCCATACTATTTTTGTTAATATTTATGTTTGCCTGCCTGCCGGTAGGCAGGTTTTTATTTTACCCAATTCGACTTTTGGGCTTTGCTTAGTGCAAATTGAGAAAGAAAAAACGGATGCCTGACGATTACGCCATTCACCCGCTTTTCACTTCTCAATACAACTAGTATAGCAGAAAATTATGCTTCCGTCAACCCCGTCCATCGCCTTTCCTCGTCCATTTTGGTGATTTCGATTCTTCGGGTATAATGAGAAGGAAGTGGAGAAAAATGATAAGAAAGAAAGAGTATGTACAAGAAAATATTTGGAGTAATCTTCGTCACCGGAGCGATGCTCCTCTCTGGTTGCACGACGCCCGAAGTGAAGAAAGAAACGCCTGCGAAAAACGATTTGTCATTCTATCCGGATGCGAGCAAGGAAGAAGGGACGACTCCGAAGACAACTCCTGAGAAGAAAGAACCTCAAACTCCATCGACGCCGACTCCTCAACCTGTTAACACACCAAACAACAAAAAAATGTATACAACACCACCAGCAATGACGATTGACGTCACCAAGACATACAGTGCGACGCTGAAGACT
This sequence comes from Candidatus Moraniibacteriota bacterium, assembly GCA_023261645.1. GTDB lineage: Bacteria > Patescibacteriota > Minisyncoccia > Moranbacterales > UBA1568 > UBA1568. The sequence goes on from JAHFOO010000001.1 coordinate 113,920, forward strand.
GATCTGGGTGACATCGTCGTCGACCTCTCTGCCAAGGATACACCGATAACTGTCAATAATTTTGTCTTTTTGGCACGAGAGAAATTTTATGATGATACTGTCTTCCATCGAACGATCAGTGGTTTTATGATTCAGGGTGGCGATCCGACCGGGACGGGTACAGGAGGTCCTGGATATAAGTTCGCCGATGAACCGTTCACGGGCGAATATACCAGAGGGACGCTGGCTATGGCCAATGCCGGACCGAATACGAACGGTAGTCAATTTTTCATTATGCACAAAGACACGGCTTTGCCGAAGAGTTATGTGATTTTCGGACACGTCACAAGCGGTTTGGATGTCGTCGACAAGATTGCGGAGGCTCCGACCATACGTGGAGGGGAAGGATCGTCGCCCATCACTCCGGTCGTCATAAAAACGGTCGTCGTGACAGAGAAGTAATGCTTCGATTCTGTTCTCATTGAGAAAAGTTGATGCAAAAAACGAGGTCTCCCTCGTTTTTTGATGTCAGAAGATATGCTACAATGAAGGAAATAGGTGATACGTTATGATACCTTTATCAACATCTTCTTTTTTGTTCAGACTTCTTTTTTGTGGAGTCTCATTTTTTATTTTCATCGGTGTTTTGGGGAGTTCGCCATCTCTGGTATATGCAGAGCAGACGCTCCCTCAAGAAGCGTTGGTGGATCTGGTCAAGCCATCGATCGTCCGTATCGTACAGCACGTGAGTGGCACGGCCAAGATCCCCCGTATCAAGGTGGATATACAGAGGCGTTTGGTGGCCATACTACCGGATAAATGGAACGAAGTGCCGGTGGACGAGTATCTCGTAGGAAGCGGTTTCATCATCCATCCCGATGGCTATATCGCCACCAATTCGCACGTCGTTTCAGAAGAGACGGTGAGAGAAACACTGGCATCCGATAACGCTTTGGCAGGACTGTATGAGAATGCGCTCACTCTCAGCGATGCGGATATGCAAAGCTTTCTCAAGACAGAATCAGAAAATAGTTTCAGCAAAAAAGTCCTGCAGTTCGTCATCGATCAGAGCTTTTTTGATTTGAAGAATGAAGTATCCGTGCTCCGTCCCGATTCTTCGCAGAAGTCGATACCTGATCTCTCGAAGGAGGGTTTTCCTGCCGTGGTAGTTTCGGTCAATGACAATTTTTCGGAAGATGAGAAAGACGTCGCACTGATAAAGATCGATGAGTCTCGTCTGCCGGCACTGACCCTCGGAGGAGGAACGCTCGCTGTCGGGAAGAAAGCATTCATCTTCGGTTTTCCGGCAACAGCGGAGGTCAATTCAAACAATTCCCTGGAAGCCACATTCACGCAGGGTGTGGTGAGTTCCATCAAACAATCTCTCGACAAGGATTTCAAGCTCTTTCAAACGGATGCCAAAGTATCTGAAGGATCGAGTGGTGGACCTCTCTTCGATGAGAGTGGTGCGGTCGTCGGAATAGTGACGTTCCAGACCGATGAGATGGATCGATCACAGGGAGACAATTTCGCCTTCGCTTTGCCGATAGGTTTGGTAGAGGAGATGGCCAAACAAGCGGGTATTCTCCCTTTTGAAGGAACATACGGGAAGAACTTCAAGCAGGGCTTTCAATATTTCTCTCAGAAACAATGCATCAAAGCAAGTGATACTTTTCGATCGGCTCTGGACGGGAGCAATCCCATTTTTGTCACGGAAGATATGCTCTACACCTATTTCAAACAGTGTGATGATTTGCAAAAGACGGGGATGGCACTTGATACACGTCTGGATAAACTGCGAGGGGACATCCGCGCTTTGGGGAAACCACTGCTTTCTTTTATCGGCATCATACTGCTGTTTTTCGTAATTTTTGGTGTGGCGCTGTACTGGGTACTTGGTCAGGTACGGCGTGAAGAGCGAGAGATTTCCGTTTTGAAGACACGCCTGCATACGAACGAAGATCTTCTGAAAAAGTATGAAGACAGAGCTGAAGAAAAAGAAAAAAAGATCGACTAAAAGAAAAACGAATCATTTATGATACGACTTTCCGATATTTTTTGGAGCAGGGAATTCCGTCTGCCATTTGTGATTATCATTTGTATTCTTCTTGCAGTGCTTCTGGGAGAAAAGATGGTGTATGGTATAGCGATTCTTTTCGGTATTCTCCAATTGGTGTTCGAGTCGTATGAGCGGATAAAAAGGAAGCGTTTCAATCTGGACTATCTTGCTTTTCTGGCACTCGGAACCGCTTTGGTACTTGGTGAATTTTTGGCCGGTGCCGTTGTCGCACTGATGGTTGCTGTCAGTGCGGCACTTGAGAGATATGGTGCCACTCGGGCGGAGAAGACGCTCCGGAGCCTCTTCGAGAATATCCCCAAGACAGTGTCACTCATCACTCCATCGGGGACACACGAAGTTTCTCTTCAGGCGATACAAAAAGGAGACATCCTCCTCGTACGACCGAGTGAAATGCTCGCATTTGATGGGTATCTGGCGTCCGATCGCGCCCTTCTGAGCGAGGTCAACCTGACGGGAGAGATGGAGCCCGTGGTGTATACGGAAACAGCCATTCTCAAAAGTGGAGCGGTAAATGTCGGTCAAGTACTCCGGATGCGGGTGCTAGGGGATTTTGAGCATTCGAGTTATCGGAAGATTTTGTCTCTCGTGGAAGAAGGGAAATCTCATCCTGCTCCGATGATCCGCCTCGCGGAACAGTACAATATCGTTTTTACATTTCTTTCTCTCGCGCTGGCATTCGGAGCCTATCTTTTCTTCGGTGAGTGGGAACGCTTTCTCGCGGTGTTGGTGATCGCGACACCTTGCCCGCTCTTGATAGCTGCTCCGATAAGTTTCATCGGTGGACTCAACAAGGCGGCGCGGAAAAATATCATCATCAAAAGTCCGATCGTTCTGGAATTACTCGCCAAAACGAAGATGTTCTTCTTTGACAAGACGGGTACGCTCACACTTGGTGTCCCGCGTCTGAAAAAAATAGATATACTGGATAAGACATTTTCGAAAGAGGAAGTGTTGTCTATTGCAGCGGCGCTCGAACAGCATTCATTCCATCCTATCGCGAAAGCCTTTGTGAATGAGCATTCTTCATACGAAGGGGAGCTTTTGGTCGCAGAGAATGTAGAAGAGAAGATAGGAGAAGGAATTTTTGGAACGATAGCGGGAAAAGAATATGGCATCGTCCAAACGAAACAAAATACGGGTAGCGGTATCGTCGTCGATCTTGTTTTCTCTACTACACCGATTGCACGGTTTTCTTTTGATGATGAAATCAAACCAGCGGTAGGAGATGTCTTGGAATATTTGCGTCAGCGTGGCTATACGTTGGGAATCTTGACCGGGGACAAGAAGAAGAATGCTGAGCGACTTTTTGGGCATTTCAAATTACCAATTTATGCGGAGTGTCGGCCGGAAAAGAAAACAGAGCTCATACAGCGGTATCAAAGAGAAGGGAAACTCGTGGGGATGGTGGGAGATGGAATGAACGATGCTCCAGCACTCGCTCTCGCGGACATCGGTATCGTCTTTTCCGGATCGGAGAATAGTGCTTCTATTGAGGCCGCAGACGTGGCTATTTTCGGGCATGACGTTTCTCTTATCCGAGATGCGATACACATCGGGCGGAGATCCTACCACGTCGCTCTCCAGAGTATTTTGATCGGTATCGGACTTTCGACACTTGGTATGTTGTTTGCTTTTTTCGGACTCATATCACCGCTCTATGGTGCCCTCCTCCAAGAAGTTATTGACGTCATCGTCATCGTGAATGCTCTCCGATCGACGTATTAGCGATCAACTTCGCTAGCTTTTGGCTTTTTTAGCTTCGTCAGCTTTCAAGAAACTTGGGTTCATTTTTAGAACTTTTTTGTATGTGTTGTTTGCATTATTTATAACGGAGGGCTTCGAGAGTATCGATTTTGGAAGCACTGCGGGCAGGGAATATACCAGTCAGCAGTCCGATGAATGCGCCGAAAAGAATGACAGAGAGGATAAACCACAGCGGGCTGGAGAAAAGATTGACTGCTTCACCTCCGAAACGGCTGGCTATGAGATTGATGAGAATGTTGACGATACTTCCTTCCAAATACCCCAGAATGACTCCTCCGAGCGCTCCGAGAAATCCCATCAGAGTGGATTCCATAATGAACATCAGAGAGATACTGCTCCGTGAGGCGCCGATGGCTTTCATAATGCCGATTTCCTCAGTCCGTTCGAGGAGCGCGATGGTCATCGTATTGAACATACCGATAGCGGAAACGATGAGAGCAATCATCCCAAATACCATCAATACTATTTGGATGACTTTGAAGACTGTATTCGCCTGATCGATCGTTTCAGATATCGAAGAAGCGACGAACCCTTGTCCTTCGATTTCATCGCGCACCGTGCTCAGGACAGCGGTTGAACTGCATTTTACCTTCAATTTGGTATAACTTTCAACAGAAAGAGTCGTGAGGGATTGAAGAGAGAGGTAGACAATATTTTCTTCGCCCGTTATGACACCGACGATAGTGTAAGGAGTGTCCGGGGTGTAGGATGATTTTTTGTCAGTTTGACCGGACGTATTGTTTTGGAAGAGCGTAAGCGTGACTGTTTTGCCGAGCATCTCTTCAAGAGGGACATTCAATACCTTGGCAACGGCCGAAGTAATGACGATACTGTTCGTTTCATTTTGTGTGAAGAATCGGCCAGACTCTATTTTCAAACCTTCGTTTTTGAGGAGAGAGGCGGTGGAACTGACAGTGGTGGTATCGAGCGTGATATTGTCGACTTTTTCCTGGCCGGCGAGCTCGAGTACCGGGATGACATCGGTGACATTTGGAAGAGCTTTCAGTTTTTCTATGGTTGTGTTATCAAGTTTTTCGCCATCATCTGTTTTCCCAAGCGTTACATCGAGCGTGACAAGGGCGTCCGAGGTGGTTATCTTCTGGAGCAAGGTGTGCTGTAATCCGTAACCGAAAGAAACGAGAAAAATAATCGCAGCAATACCGACACTCATACCGAGAATGGTGAGCAGAGTCCGCATCGTGCGAGCTTTGAACATACGAAGCGACAGTTTGAGTAGGTCGAAGAAGCGCATAGATTTATGAGTATTTGAGGAGCATAATGATTTCTATTTCACGGGAGACTTTTTCTGCAGTGATCTTGTTCAGTCCGATACCGCCGGTAATAACACTCTTATCGAGGCGTTTTTGGAGTTCTGTCTGTCCCACCTGACTTTCTACACGAAACTTGATAAGAGCTTGGAAACGGAGTTTTCGTTCGGGAGAGAGATTGAGACGGAAAAGAGTGATGAGATATTCCGCGATAGAGAGAATCCCTTCCGATTCGTTTTCTTTGAGCTTTTGTACCTGTTCGAGAATAAGCATCGTGCGTTTCGCGAATGACTGAGTGCGGAGTTTGTTCCATCCGGCACCGCCTTCATCCAAAGAGAGGTCGAGTCGTTCTCCGAATGTAGCGAGATCGATATTGTTGAAGAGGAGTTCTTTGAGAAAAGATTCGGCCATACTGACTTGTTCATCATTCAATTCGGAAAGGAGATGGGAGAGGAGCTGTTTGGCCTTGAAAGGGACCAGGAGAATATCGATTTGTTGAGGGAGGAGATTCTTGAAGGATTCCATCAACATCTTGAAATCGAGAGATTCCTGAGACGGCTTTTCTTCTTCATCAACAACTTCGCCTTCTTTGGCGGCTATCTTGATAGGACGTTTTTCTTTGTGGACTTCTTCTTTGACGATGCGTCCATCTTTCATAAAGATGACACGATCGGCATACACGAGATGTTCCGGATTGTGCGTGACCAGAATAATCGTTTTTTTGTCGACTTCATTCAGCTCCTTGAGGATTTTGAGTACGTTTTCAGAACTCTCGCTATCGAGATTGCCGACCGGTTCGTCCGCGAGGATGATGTCTGGATTGTTGATAAGAGAACGGGCGATGGCGACACGTTGTTTCTGTCCACCGGAGAGTTGGCTCGGGAATTTGTCAGATTGTTCGGCAATGCTGAAACGACGCAAGAGCTGGATGCCAGACTTCTTCCTTTCGCTTGGGTTTTCTCCACGGAATACTTTTGGGAGGCAGACATTGTCGAGGATATCGAGTGAGGAGATCAGATAAAAAGCCTGAAAAATCATACCAATACCGGTCTGATGGAGTTCGAGCTCTTCTTTGCGTGTCATCTTGGAAATAGCTTTCCCGCGGATATATACGGTCCCATACGTGGCACGTTGTAGCCCGGAGAGAGAATACAGAAGCGTCGATTTCCCACAGCCAGATGGTCCGTAAATGATGACGTATTCGTGCGGATAGATGGCCAGATTCGTCTCCTCAAGCGCACGCATTTCATTGGAGGCGCCTTGATTGTAGATGACGCGTAACTTGTCGACAGAAATGATTGGTTCGTCCATTTTTTTATTTGCTAGGCTCTCTCTATCATAGCATATTTCTTTTTTTTCGAATAAGTCTCAGTTATTGCCTGAGGAGGAGATCCACGCTAGAATAGGATGGTATAGATATATGCGACAACAGCCTATCATTATTACGCTCGGTATCATCCAGATCATCCTATTGACCTTGTTCGGACTGTATTTTTATCGTTTGACCCACAATTCCAATCATAGCAAATCATCCGCGGTGATGGAGGGCAGTTCCACTGTCGAAGCTCAGTAGGGTTGTTTGTGAGAAGAGACGATATCACATTATGTATATGAAATATGCTCATAACATTGCTCAAATTTCTTGACCCAGTGGTCATATTCTGTTTCCAGCTTCATGACGTGGCCAGTGATTTTATCGCGAAGAATTTTTCTCTGATAAAACGTACCTTGCTCGTTGTCGCTTATATCAGTCTCTTCTGGATACTCTTTCCGGCGATGAGAAGGGATTTCGGTCAGTATGCCGAGACAATGCTTCTGGGTATTCTCTTCCTCAGCCCGCTTTCCAAGATTTTCCGTATACGACTGCTTTCTCAACTGATGGGTTTACGAAGGCAATTTGGCATCTTGATGGGATGTTTTGCTCTCGTCCACGGTGTGTCATATTTCGTCGATCCGACGTCATTCTCTCTTGATATAGCACCATATCTGAATAGGAACTTTTTTTCTATGTACCCGCTTTTTTATTTCGGTATCCTCTCATTGATTCTTGTCCTGCCACTCCTTCTCACTTCGAATGCCCTCAGTCTGCGTTTCTTGGGCGGGAAGAGATGGAAAGTGCTCCACCGTATCGTCTATGTTCTTCTGCTCACTATGTTGTTGCACATTTTCTTCATCAAGAGTGGTAGAAGAGGATATGCTGTCACAGAAATGATCCAGCCTCTCCTCATCGTATCCGGATATATCCTGCTCAAGGTCTTGGCTTGGAAAAATTTCTTGCCATTTTTGCGTGATGCTATCGTCTATGTGGGGGTACGGTATGATCAGTATATCGCTGTGAAGAATGAGAGCACGAGTTCTGATGGGCTCTCTTCGTAATATTTCTTTGCTTCCTTCTCACTTTTCATCCGATAGTACCTTGTTTCTTGTAATTGAATAAAAAAGGAGAATCTGGTACAATGAACGGGTTAAATACTAATTCATCTTGTGCAATTCCACTTGGCGGGTGCTCGCTAAATGAGCAGTTTCACAGGGTAAAAAATGCTATGGAAGATGATATTACAATTCCCCAGGGAAGAAAGGAAAAGAAGTTTGGTATGGATGCGCTTTTGGTCGCGGGATCCGTGCTCTTGGCAGGGCTCATCATCGCAGGATCGATCGTTTCAGTGACACAGAAGTTGTCATCTCCAGCTGTCACGGCACCGGTAGCAAAGGATACGACGACAGCCGGTGCAGGAGCACAGCAACCGACTGATCCGACCATAACGATGGACCAGGTGAAAGGGTTGTTTGATGGCAAAAATATCACTTTTGGAAAGAAAGATGCCAAGGTGTTGTTTGTCGAATTCAGTGATCCGAGCTGTCCTTATTGTCATGTTGCAGCCGGACAAAATCCGAATCTGAACAAGCAGGTCGGAACACAGTTCGTACTGGTGAAGGATGGAGGTACATATGTCGCTCCTGTACCGGAGATGAGAAAGTTGGTAGATGCCGGCAAGGCCGGGTTCGTATGGATCTATACGAATGGACACGGTAACGGTGAAATGGGAACGAAAGCTCTCTACTGTGCTTTCGAGAAGAAGAAATTCTGGGAGGTACACGATTTACTGATGAGTGAAGCCGGATATAATCTGTTGAATACTGATGTGAAGAATGACAAGACCAAGGCTGGCGTTATAGCAGACTTTCTCAAGAATGTGGTAAGTGCCAGTGATATGAAATCCTGTTTGGAGAGCGGTAAGTATGATAGTCGTATCGCCGATGACACGGCAATAGCAACGACTTTTGGCTTGAGTGGCACGCCGAAATTCCTCATCAATACAGAGCAGTTCAAAGGCGCGTACAGTTTCACTGATATGCAACCGAGCATCGACAAATATCTCAAATAATCGAAACGAGTATATATTGTAGGAGAGACTCTGCTCTACGGCAGAGTTTTTCTTTTTTTGGCTTGCCCTATGTAATAGTGCAAACAGGGGCATTATATGAGTTATGTTCTAGAAAGAAAAAATGGTAAAATGAAGCAGATAACGTATATCATATATTTAATTTGCACTTGAGATTTGAGCATCTCAAATCTATTACACGGGGTAAATATGGGAATGTTGCAGACATTGAGACAGTGGAGAGATGCACAGGCGCGCACAGAGGGTGTGGAGACTTTTCGTGTCTTTCCGAATGCTGTCTTGGAGGCACTCGTCGGAGCAATGCCGAAGGATAAAGAAGAAATGATGGCTATCAAGGGCATCAAGGATGCGAAATTTCGGAAATACGGTACGGCACTCCTCGGGATTATCAAGGAGCAGACACTCTCTGTTTCCTCCTTCCCTTTTCAAGGGGAGGGTAGGGAGGGGTTTAGTGGTGAATCTCAGACCTCCCCTCAGTCCCCTCCTTTGAAAGGAGGGGAGGAAACTATTATCGATCAGACGCTTTCTGTGAGCCAGTTCCTCGATGGTTTGAATACGGAACTTTCCGGTATGGCATCGCGTGTGGAGGGAGAAGTATCGAGTGTGGACGAGCGAGAACGAGTGGTCTATTTTACCATCAAAGATAGCAAAGATGAGAGCACGCTCAGCTGTCTTATTTTCCGCTATCAGTACGATGTTTCCGGAGTAAAAATCACCATCGGAGACAAAATTATCATTGAAGGTGTACCAGAGATTTACAAACCGAATGGACGGCTTTCTATGAAAGTCGGAGTAATCGAGCTTGCTGGTGTCGGTGCTCTCCAGAAAGCGTATGAAGCACTACGTCTGAAGTTCGAACAGGAAGGCTTGTTCTCTCCCGAGAGAAAGCGAGCATTGCCTGAATTCCCGGAGCGTATCGCTCTCATCACTTCGGAACAGGGAGCAGCCATAGGAGATTTCACGATGAATCTCGGAGCACAGGGGTTTCGGGTGAAGTTCTATCCGACGAGTGTCGAGGGCAAGAAGGCTGTATTTGAAATTATGAAGGCCATCAAATATTTCAATGAACAGCCGGAAAAATATGATGTGCTTGTGATCGTGCGTGGTGGAGGAAGCTTGGAAAGTTTGCAGGCATTCAACAACGAGGCGCTCGTCCGTGAAGTGGCTGGGTCGTTTATTCCGACACTGCTCGGCGTCGGGCATGAGAAAGACGTGACACTTGCAGCACTCGTCTCGGATATGATGGTATCGACACCGACAGCCACTGCCAAGGAACTTCGTGTACATTTTGATGAAGCGCGTCAGTCGATACGTCATTTCGAAACACAATTGTCGGCATTGTTCCGAGAGGTGCTTTCCGATGTCAGAAATGTACTGGGGACAGACAGCGAAATCCTTCTGGCTCATCTGCATAGCTTCCGTGAGTTGGTTGTGACGCTTCGTCAGAATCTGATGGAGCGATTGTTCCTTGTCCGGTCTGCAATAGAGAGGAAAATAGAATTTTTGAGACAGGGAGAAAGGGTTTTGTACAGCGGATTCGGAGCTATTTTCAATCGAGCGACGGAAGAAGTTCGTCATAGCGGTGAACGCTTGGAACAATATGACCCGACACGAGTACTCAAACTGGGGTATAGTTTGGTACGGAAAGGCGAACAGGTAGTAAAGAATGTTTCAGATGTGAAGGTTGGTGATATACTGAACGTACAGCTCAGTCGTGGAAAAGTAAACGCAAAAGTGGAAGAAATATTTGAATAATTAAAGAACAACATAACCAGTATGGCAAAAGTGAATTTGAGCGATTCTTTGAAGAAGGTGCAGGAGATCATCCGCTGGTTCGATAACCAGGAAGAAGTGGATGTTGAAAAGGGATTGGAAAAAATCAAAGAGGGAACGGTTCTCATCAAAGAAAGTCGCACGCGTCTGAAAGAAATCGAGAACGAATTCGAAGTAGTGAAAAAAGAACTTGAGAAAGAGTAGAGCGTGGTATAATAGGAGAGCAAAATACATATAAAAATCGAAATGAAACATTTTTCTCAAGATATTTCTCTAGTGCTCGGCGGAGCGGCCGGCCAAGGCATACAGACCGTCGAGGCTCTTCTCGTCCAGGTTCTCAAGCGTGAGGGCTACAATGTTTTTTCGAGCAAAGAATATATGTCTCGCATCCGTGGCGGGAGCAACTCGACCGAAATTCGTATTACCAATAAAAAATGTGCTTCATTCGTAGAGCGTATTGATTTTTTGTTCGCTTTGGACAAAGAGGCGATACCGCATTTGGAGAAGCGTATCGGGACAAAAACTGTCCTTCTCGGTGAGCGCGAGAAAACCTGCGGTCTCTCGGAAAAATGCCAAGTCATCGATGTGCCGTTCACACGTTTTGCAAATGAGCTCGGCAACCCGATCTATACCAGTACCGTCGCGGTCGGAGTGGCACTCGGCATACTTCAGGCCGATGAGCGGGTTTTCGAAAAATATCTGCAGGAACATTTCGCTCGCAAAGGTGATGAAGTGGTAGCAAAAAACATCGAGGCCGGAAAGAAAGGATATGCTTTTGGCAAACACGTCGCTTATAATGAGGGAATTGAAGTCACTATTGCCAAAAATAAGACTGTTGAGGAAGAGATTCTCTTGGATGGGAATGATGCTTTGGGATTGGGGGTTCTCGCTTCCGGTTGTAATTATATTTCTTCGTATCCGATGTCACCAGGGACAGGACTACTCACTTTTTTGGCGAAGCACAAGAAAGAATTCGGCATCGTGATCGATCAAGCAGAGGATGAAATCTCGGCCATCAACCATAGCATCGGTGCATGGTATGCCGGATCGCGTGCCATCGTGACGACGTCTGGTGGAGGATTTGACCTGATGACCGAAGGAGTGAGTCTTTCAGGAATGATAGAAACGCCCATAGTCGTACATATCGGCCAGCGTCCGGGGCCGGCGACCGGACTTCCGACACGCACCGAACAGGCCGATCTCAATTTGGTACTTTACGCCGGACATGGTGAATTCCCACGGGCTATTTTTGTGCCAGGGACGCACGAAGAAGCTTTTCTTGTTGCACAGCAGGCTTTCCATATTGCCGATAAATATCAGATTCCGGTATTCATTCTGACGGATCAATATTTTCTGGATTCCATCCGAAGTTTTCCGGAGAAAGATTTGCAAATATTGGAACCGAAGAACCATATCACCAAAACAAAAGCGGATTATAAACGATATGCATTGACATCAGATGGAATTTCTCCGCGCGGTGTTCCAGGATATGGAGAGGGGCTCGTCGGCGTCGATAGTGATGAACACGATGAACAAGCCCACATCACAGAGAGCGCTGATATGCGGGTAGCGATGCATAAGAAACGTTTGGGAAAGATAGGGGCTATTCGCGAAGAGGCATTTCTACCGACAGAAATCGGAGATGTGAAACATGCTGATACAGTGATTGTGTCGTGGGGATCGAATCGTGGTGTGCTCGAAGAGGCGCTCGAAATCGTGGGGAATAAAAGTATCGCCGGACTCCATTTCCATCAGGTATATCCGCTTCCGGAAAAGGCAAAAAAACTTTTGACCAAGAAAAAAGTAGTGGTGTTGGAAAATAATGCTGGAGGACAATTTGCGAATCTTCTCAAACTTGAATACGGTATCGAGATTACGGAAAATATCCTGAAGTATGATGGGGATCCATTCTTTGTGGAGGAAGTAGTCATACGATTGAAATCATTGATGTAAATTCGAAATTATGATCGATAAAAAATTGTATGATATGCCGAGAGAGACGGATATAGCCTGGTGTCCAGGATGTGGTAATTTTCCTATCCTCAACATCGTGAAGATGGCACTTTCCGAACTCGATCGAGCGCCGGAGGACGTAGTTATCTGTTCGGGTATAGGACAAGCTGCCAAGACACCGCACTATTTGCGTGTCAATTATTTCAATGGTTTGCACGGACGCGCGCTTCCGCCAGCCATCGCCATCAAGGTCTCCAATCCCAAATTGACTGTTATTGCCGAGAGTGGAGATGGTGATACTTATGGCGAGGGAGGCAATCATTTTATGCATACCATTCGTCGTAATCCGGATATCACCAATATCGTACACGATAATATGATTTATGGTTTGACGAAGGGACAGGCTTCACCAACGAGCGAGAAAGGACTCAAAAACCCGATTCAACCGGAGGGCGTGATCGTGGATCAATTCAATCCTTTGGCAGTGGCATTGTCGCTCGGTGCGACATTTGTGGCACGAGCTTTCTCGGGAGATATCCTTCAGACGAAAGAAATCATCAAGGAAGCCATCCTCCACAAAGGCTATGCCCTCGTCGATGTCTTTCAGCCGTGTGTGGTATTCAACAAGCAGAATACCTATCAGTGGTTCAGAGAGAAAGGATATTATGTCGATGAAAATCATAACAGGAGCGATAAGATGAAGGCTTTCGAACTAGCTTTCGATCTCGACCGTCTGGCTCTCGGTGTCATCTATCAGCGCGAAGGCAAACCAACGTATGAAACATCAGTTCGCGAAGGAGATGAACCGCTGTATAAAAAAACATTTGATAAGGCAGCCTTGAAGAATCTTATCAACACATACAGATAACGTACACTTTGTTTGGCAATAAAAAAACTATCCGGTAAAGGGTAGTTTTTTTAATCGAGGCCGAGCTGGATTTTCGTTTCCTCAGTCATTTTGTCTACTGTCCAGGGCGGGTCGAAGGTAAGGTCAATCTTCACTTCATCGATTTCAGGAATTTCCATCACCTGATTTTCTATTTCGCTCTGTATTTGAGCGAAGAGTGGGCAACCGATAGTCGTTAGTGTCATCGTGATAGAACAGACGCCATCTTTGTCTATATTGATTTCATAAATCAGCCCAAGATCTAAGATGGACACACCTAGTTCGGGATCGAGCACTTTTTTGAGCTGTCCCTTGACTCGATCTTTGATGGATATTTTCTTGGAGGGCATAATTTTTTCGGTGACAATCTGATACCTACGTTTTATTTTAGGGGGTTTGACTCCAAAGATTATTCCGGGAAGATAACTTTTCCTGTTTCATCTTTGATGATAATGGCGGCGACAGGGCAGGAACGTGCGGCATTGAGGATAGTCTCTTTGTCATCTTCACTGACCGTAGTCAAGATACCGGCCTTACCGTCATCATTTAGGGCGAATGTTTTAGGAGCCATCGCCGTGCATGGTGCGGCACCGATACAGACATTGGCATCGACTTCTACTGTCCAACCATTGTTCATTTTTATCGGACCGTGTGGTTTTGCGTCGTCTTTCCATTGTGGCATACTGTTTCTTTTATTGATTTAATTATTTTTTTGAGTATATTATTCCCAAAAATTCATTTTTACTCACCGCAAGACTCATCATCTCTCTGTTCTTCATAAAAAATTTCCCTCACTCAACGGCACCCATAGGAAATTTTTTAAGAACAGAGGACTCTTCAAACAAGTTGCGGAACCGGAAAAATAAACTTTTGGAAATAATATATTACTTGGATTGTGTGAGAGCTTTCTTGACTGTCTCGAGCGAGAGGAGTCCACATTTCAGCCGATTGGGCGAAAGGGTCACGCCGAGGAGCTCGAGGATGTCTTTCGGTTCGAGCATAAGGGCTTTTTCTACGGATTGATTCTTGATGTGTTCCGTCAAAAGAGAAGCCGATGCTTGGGAGATGGCACATCCAGAACCGGAAAACTTCACATCCTCTATGATATCATTTTTGACGATTATGTCTATACAGAGCTTGTCTCCACAGGAAAGATTGCTCACTTCAGCATAGTGGGTAGCGTTTTTCAGAACGCCCTGGTTTCGAGGGTTTCGATAGTGATCCAAAATGAGGTCTTGATAGAGAGACATATATTATTTGCTGAACATTGTTTGAATTTCTTCGAGAATGGCAATGCATTTGTCGATATCTTTTTTGGAATTGTAGATTGAAAAAGAAATCCGTGTCGTTGCGTGGAGGCCGAGACTTTTGTGGAGAGGAGAAGCACAATGTTCACCGGCTCGTACGCAAATATCGTGCTCGCCCAAGGTAGCTGCAATGTCATGCGGGTGAATAGTGCTCAGCGTAAAAGCGATGATACCACTTTGTTTTTCCGGGTATGTTGGTCCGATAATATGGATGTTTTCACCGAATGTTTCTCGGAGACGATTGAGAGCATAGACAGTGAGAGTATGTTCGTACTTTTGTATATTTTCCATTCCGATGCTTTTCATATAGTCGATGGCCGTACCGAGGGCGATGATGCCTCCGATGTTCGGTGTTCCGGCCTCGAAACGATACGGAGCTTCTTTGTAGACGGTTTCATCGGCACAGGCGTCAATTACCATACCTCCGCCGAAAGTGACCGGAGAAAGAGTGTTGAGGAGAGAAGATTTCCCGTACAAAATTCCTACACCTGTCGGGCCGAACATCTTGTGTCCTGAAAAGGCTACGAAGTCAGCATTCCATTCTGAAACGTCGATCGGCATATGAGAAACAGCTTGAGCCGCATCGATGACGACGATCGTGCTTGGGTTGATATTTTTTATAAGAGTAGTTATCTCTTTGACAGGATTTATCGTGCCCAGGACATTGGAAACAGCCGAAAAGGCGACGATTTTTGTGCGTTCATCGATAGTGTTTTTCAATATTTCGATATCGATAGTCCCTTTTTCGGTGAGAGGAATGACACGGAAATGAAGACCATTCTTTTTCGCCAATTCCTTCCAGGGGAGGAAATTGGAATGATGTTCCATCGCTGTCGTGATGATGGTATCTCCAGCCTCCAGTCGTGATGCGAGTAACCGTGCGGCAAGATTGAGAGAGTCCGTCGTTCCGGATGTGAAAATGATTTCTTTTGCGCTTTCGGCACCAATGAAAGTGGAGACTTTTTCACGCACCATCTCGAATTTCTCGGTCGCTTTTTCGGCCAGAGGGTAGAGCCCGCGAGCAATATTGGCAGAATAGTGTTCGAGATATTCTTTCTCTGCTTCGATAACGACTCTTGGTTTGAGCGTCGTGGCAGCCGAATCCAGGTAGACTAAATCAGGCCCGCCTGCAACGCTATGCGTAGCATTTCGGGCAGGATGATAAGTGAATATTGGGAAATCCTTTTTGATTGTTTGTGGCGAAAACATAGAGTAAATTTTAATTTTCAATTCCTACTGTTTCTCTGATATTTTTTATTTCTGTCATACCTACTCCGAGAGCTTCTATTTTTTCGAGTGCATCATTCCAGAAGCCCGAGAGGAGAAGTTCCTCTGCTTGGGTGCAAGAGAGGCCACGTGCTTCCGCAAAGAAAAGGGTTTCTTTGTTGAGAGGGCTGGCCGTGGCTTTGTGGTTGCAAATGACATCGTTTGCCAGAATTTCCAGGGTTGGTTTCATAGAGACCAGAGCATCGGAAGAGAGGAGAATAGCACGACTTTCTTGCGAGGCATCACTCTTGGAGCTTTGTTTATCGATAGAGATGGTTCCTTCATATGCACATATCGCTTCATCTGAGACAATGCTTTTGACAAGCGTATGAGAGGTCGTTTTTGGCGCCCGATGATTCTGTATGATCCGGAGTGAATGTTTTTCAACGCCTTTCCCGATAAAGAAAGCAAAGATATAAGCCTCTGCATTGATGCCTGCAAGTTTGAATGTGATCTCTCCTGAACGATTGAACAAGAAAAAAACACGTTTCTCGTTTTCTTTGAGTGTGTAGAGTGTCTTCTTCTCTTGTGATATGTCTTTGAATTGCATATTTTTAGCCGATAGATCCCTCCATATTCATATTTATGAGTCTGTTCAATTCGATAGAATATTCAAGTGGTATCTCTTTGACGACCGGATCGATAAATCCGTTGACGAGTAATCCTTCAGCATCTTCTTTCTTGATACCGCGAGAGGTGAGATAGAACAATTTTTCTTCACCTATCTTTTCTACTGTCGCTTCGTGTTCGAATGTGGCACTTTCTTCTTTTGTGGACATCATCGGATAGGTATCCGATCGTGAGATGTCATCGAGGAGAAGCGCATCACAGACAACAGAAGCTTTGGCGTTTTTGGCGCCACGTCCGATATGAACCAGACCGCGATACGACGTCCGCCCACCGTCTTTGGAAACAGATTTGGAAACAACCCGTGATGTAGTGTCAGGCGCGAGATGGACCATTTTGGCGCCGGCATCCTGGTGTTGATCTTTGCCGGCATAGGCGATAGAGAGTACTTCTCCACGAGCACCACGTCCCGTGAGATAGACAGCGGGATATTTCATCGTGATGCCCGATCCGATGTTACAGTCTACCCACTCCATCCTGGCATTTTCTTCGGCACGAGCCCGCTTGGTCACGAGGTTGAAAATATTCTTGCTCCAATTCTGAACAGTCGTATAGCGGACGTGAGCATTTTTCTTGACGAATATTTCTACGACAGCAGAATGTAGCGATGAAGTAGTATAGATAGGAGCAGTACAGCCTTCGACATAGTGCACGGAACTGCCTTCTTCGGCAATGATGAGTGTCCGTTCGAATTGACCAAAAGCTTCGGCATTGATACGGAAGTAGGCCTGAAGCGGGAGTTTGACTTTCACTCCTTTTGGCACGTACACGAAGGATCCTCCAGACCAGACAGCGGAATTGAGTGCGGCAAATTTGTTATCGTGAGTCGGAATAAGGGTACCGAAATATTCTTTGACGATATCCGGATATTTTTTCACTGCGGTATCCATATCACAGAAAATAACACCAAGCTTGGTGAGTTCGCGTTCGATGCTTTCATAGACCACCTCGGATTCGTATTGTGCGGAGACTCCTGAGAGGAATTTTTTCTCTGCTTCCGGCACGCCGATACGATCGTATGTGTCTTTGATTTCTTTTGGGAGATCATCCCAGCTGGTCGCTTGAGCATCGGTCGCTTTCAGATAATAGGTGATAGCATCAAAATCGATTTTGGAGAGATTCGCGCCCCATTTCGGCATCGGCTTTTCTTTGAAAACCTCATAAGCGTGCAGGCGGATATCACGCATCCACTCGGATTCGTTTTTTATCTGAGAAATTTCAGCGACAATTTCCTTGCTTAAGCCAAGCGTGGTCTTATGAACTGAACGTTCCGGCATAGCAAAACCGTACTTGTAGTCTCCGAGATCCGTATCTTTTCTCTTTGTACTCTTCATATTATTTGATATATTCAAAACCCTTTTCTTCGATTCTTTTGGCAAGGGCACCTGTCCCTGTTTTGACGAGACGACCGTCTTTGATGATCAGAACTTCTTGTGGTTCTATGTATTTGAGGAGACGAGTTGAATGAGTGATGAAGACAGTTGTCGTCGTTTTGGGGAGATGTTTCTTCAGGAAACGAGAAATAGTTCTGAGTGCATCGACATCGACACCGGTATCGATTTCATCGAAAAGAGCGAATGAGGGTGTTAGGAGTACTGCCTGGAGAGCTTCGAGCTTTTTCTTTTCACCGCCTGAGAAACCATCGTTCAGAGATCGTTTCAGGAGCTCGTCTTTGATATGGAGCTCTTTCGCATATTCCTTCACTTTTTTGTGAAGCACGACCGGGCTCATCTGTTTTTCAAGTGCGAGACGGAGTAGTTCGAAAACGGTCACGCCCGGTAGTGTCATCGGTGTCTGGAAAGAGAGAAAAATACCGAGCTTGGAACGTTTATCCGGAGAAAAAGTTTTGATATTGTGATTGTTTACGAGAATTTTTGATGCACGAGAGTACGTGATGCTCGGGTGTCCCATAATGGCACTGGCCAGCGTCGATTTCCCGGAACCATTCGGACCCATAATGGCGTAAGTTCTTTTTGATTTGAAATCAAATGAAATATCGTGGAGTATTTTTTTTCCTTCGATGGAAACAGAGAGATTCTGTATGGTGAGCATAGATGGGATTTTTAGGAGATTAATTTTTCGGTATGAGACTGGCGAGAGATACGTCGGAAAGAGTCGCTTCTATTTTATTTTCGAGCATTCTCCATACTTCATTGGTCTGACAGTGACTGACCTGGAGACAGGGAAGTGTGCCTTTGATAGGGGCGGAAAAAGTTTTTATCGGGCCATCGAGCAGAGAAAGGATATCCCACACGCTGATTTCTTGTGCAGAGCGAGCAAGCGTATATCCTCCGGCGACACCTTTGTGAGCTGTCACAAGACCTGCTTTGCGGAGCGTTTGGAGGATTTTTTCGAGATAATTCTCAGGAAGATGTTCCATCTCGGCCAATGTATGAATGGAGAGAGACTTCTCTGTTTGAACCAGAGCGAGAGTAGCTCTTAATCCATAGTATGCTTTCTTTGAGATTTTCATAATATTCTTTTATAGAAGCCTTTTTGTTTGCAATGTTACGCAAATCGTTGTAAACGGGTTCGATACTTTTATAATGTGGACTAAATTTGTCTGCTTTATAATACCAGCCAGAAAAAAAGTTGTCAAATAGAGAGGTCATCCTTTCTTTTTCTGTGAAAATAGAGTAGACTAGCTTGACTTAAAGAGAATATATGATCAATCCGAAAGAGGTGGAAATTATGGCACCGGCCGGAAGCTTCGAGAGCTTGGCGGCAGCTATCAAGGGTGGATGTAACAGTGTCTATTTCGGCGTGACTCAGCTCAATATGCGTGCCAGGGCGGCTGCCAATCTGACGCTGGCTGATTTGGCAGAGGTCGCAGAAATTTGTCATAAGAATAAAATAAAAGCCTATCTCGCAGTCAACACATTGCTCTACGATCACGATACGAAAATTATGCGGAAACTGGTGGATGCGGCGAAGGAAAATAATATTGATGCCATCATCGCTTTTGATTTTGCTACGATACAATATTGCAACGAAATCGGTATTCCGGTGCAGGTGTCGGTGCAATTCTCTGTTTCAAATTATGAATCGCTCAAGTTTTTCGCTACAATGACGAACCGAGTAGTGCTGGCACGAGAACTGACACTCGATCAGATTCGAGACATCTACGAACGTATCGAAAAAGATCAGCTCTTGGGACGAGAAGGAAAGCTGATGGAAATCGAAGCATTCGTCCATGGAGCTCTCTGTGTCGCCCAATCAGGAAGGTGTTTTATGAGTTCTTATACTGACAATGCTTCTGCCAATCGAGGGGCCTGTCTCCAAAATTGTCGTAAGCAGTACAAAGTGACCGATATGGAGACCGGTAAAGAATTGGTGCTCGACAATCACTATGTGATGAGTGCTGCCGATATCTGCACGATTGACTTCTTGGATGAACTCCTCAAATCAGGTGTGGGGACATGGAAAATAGAAGGTCGTGGTCGTTCTCCTGAATATGTGTATACGGTGGTGAAAACATATCGCCAGGCACTGATGGATATCGAAGCGGGAACATACACCAAAGAAAAAATCGAGCAATATTTCGAGACTCTCAAAACGGTTTATAACCGTGGTTTGTCCAAAGGAAATTATTATCTCGGTCGTGAGCTGGAAGCATATAGTGATGTACACGGATCACAAGCAACAAAAGAAAAAGTGTTTGTCGGTACGATAAAAAAATATTTCGCCAAAGTCGGTGTGGCTGAGATGATTATCGATGCGGGAACGCTCTCTTCCGGTGATGAAATACGCATTCTTGGCGTGACGACGGGCGTCTATGAAGGAGTGGTTGGTGAGCTCCGCGCTGCCGATATGAACCCCATTACGAGTGGGAAGAAGGGTGAAGTGGTGACGTTTCCCGTGACCGAGAGAGTGCGAGTGAATGACGCCGTATATCTTTGGAAAGACAAGTAGAGATTTTTTATTGCATACTATGGGAACGAGAAAAATAACGGTGTGTCACAAACGCAATGACTGCATCGGATGTGGATCATGTGTTCTGGTCGCACCGGATCGGTGGCAGATGAACGGAGAGGATGGCAAGGCTGATCTGAAAGATGGGGAATGGAAAGGTGATGAGTTCGTCGTGGCAAAGATACATGAAGAAGAATACACAAAAAACAGAGAGGCTGCCGATGCCTGTCCGGTGGGAATTATTCGAGTAGACTAGGAAGTTATTTTCATGAATGTATCATTTTCTTTCCTTTTTCTCTCCGTCGAACATTTCCGACAAAAGTCGCCGAGAAAAGATCTGTCCTGCTCTAAGAGTCGAAACGACTCCGAGCGTCACGCTCATTTTCTAGCGGCACTTTCTGTCGCAAATGTGACCGACGTCAACCAGGAGTGCAGAAAATAACAAATTCACGAAAATCACAAAATATTGAATTATTTTTTATGAAGCCATTCCTCGGATTTTGGGAGAAATTAGAAAAGCCATTCTTCGTATTGGCTCCGATGGCCAATGTCACAGATGCTGTCTTTCGTCGTGTGATTGCGAAATATGGTAAACCAGATGTGACCTGGACAGAATTTGTTTCCGCTGATGGACTCTGTCATCCCAAAGGGAGAGAGGCACTTTTGCGCGATCTTTCTTTCACTGAAGGTGAGCGACCGATTGTGGCACAGCTTTTTACCGCACATCCGGAAAAAATGTTCGAGGCGGCAAAACTGGTCGCAGAACTCGGATTCGATGGCATCGATATCAATATGGGTTGTCCAGACAAGAACGTGATGAAACAGGGAGCGGGAGCGACGCTGATGAGATATCCGAAATTGGCACAAGAAATCATTCTCTCTGCCCGTGAAGGGGTGAAAGCTTCCGGTAAAGAACTTCCTCTTTCCGTGAAAACACGTTTGGGATTCAATGAAGACGATTTGGAAGCGTGGCTTCCAAACTTACTTGAAATGAAACCAGCCGTGATTACGGTACACGCTCGTACCAAAAAAGAGATGTCCAATGTTCCTGCCAGATGGGAACGTATCAAGAGATCGGTAGATATCGCAGCAGGAAGCGGTACGCTCATTATCGGCAATGGTGATGTGACGGATCTTCGAGATGCAGAAAAGAAAGTTTTGGAAACGGGAGCTGATGGTGTGATGCTCGGACGGGCGATTTTCGGCAACCCATGGCTCTTTGACAGAGACAAAAAAGCTGTTACGGTAGAAGAGAAATTGTATGCCGCCCTCGAACATACGAAACTTTTCGAAGACGTATGGGGCGATACGAAGAATTTCGAGTTGATGAAGAAACATTACCAAGCGTATGTGAATCATTTTTCTCAGGCCAAAGAACTCCGTGTACGGATGATGGCTTGTCATTCGGTCAAAGAGATAGAAACCGTCGTCAACACATTTTTAGTTCAAGAAAAAAAGAGCGTATGAAAATAGCGGTACTGGTATCGGGTGGAGTGGATAGTTCGGTCGCTTTGCGCCTCCTCCAAGAACAAGGGCACGAACTTACGGCTTTCTATCTCAAAATTTGGCTAGAGGATGAATTGTCTTTTTTGGGGCAGTGTCCATGGGAAGATGATTTGTCATATGTTCGAGCTGTCTGTGAGCAAGCAGGCGTACCGCTTGAAGTAGTGCCGTTTCAGAAAGAATATTGGGAGAGAGTGGTAGCCTATACCATCGACGAAGTAAAGAATGGACGTACCCCGAATCCGGATATGCTTTGCAATGCGCGTATCAAATTTGGCGCATTTTATGATTTTATCGGTGATCGACCTGCCCGCAATGCTACGCCCGCCAGAAACGCTGTATCTACTGCGGGCCGACATAGCGTTGCAGGCGGGTTTGAGAAGATTGCCACAGGGCATTATGCCCGCGTAGAAGAGAAGGACGGAATATTCCTTTTGAAGAAAACCCCCGATGCCATCAAAGATCAGACATATTTTCTTTCACAACTTACGCAAGAGCAACTCTCTCGAGCACTTTTCCCCATTGGGGAATACGAGAAGAAAGAGGTTCGTAAACTTGCTCTGAAATTCGACCTCCCGAATGCTCTCCGCAAAGACAGTCAAGGAATCTGTTTCTTGGGAAAAATTCCTTTTGATGCTTTTCTCCGGTATCATCTCGGCGAAAAGAAAGGAAATCTTGTCGAGTATGAAACAGGGAAGATTCTCGGCGAACATTGTGGGTTTTGGTACTTCACCGTGGGACAGCGTCAGGGGATCGGACTGTCGGGTGGGCCGTGGTACGTCGTCGGGAAAGAACCGGAGACGAATACGATATTCATCTCTCACGCCGAACACCAAGAGGTCTCGTCCCGCGATCATTTTTTGGTAACCGATCTGAATTGGTTTTCTCTCATACCGAAAGATGGTGCTGAACTCTCGGTGAAACTTCGTCACGGACCCAAAGAATATCTCTGTACCATAGAGTGGCAGGACGAGAAAACACTCCACGTTTCTCTCAAAGAAAAGGATTCAGGAATCGCCCCCGGTCAATTTGCCGTTTTTTATGACGGTGAAATCTGTCTTGGTGGTGGAACTATCACACAGTAAATGAGTATGCAAAAAAAAGAAAAAGTGGAATTTTTTGAAAAAAATATCAGAGACTTTTCCGAAAAAGCGGGAAGGGAACATTTGCCATGGCGAAAAAAAAATATAACGGCGTACGAAGTATGGGTGTCGGAAATAATGCTTCAGCAGACACAAGTGAACCGTGTTACTCTCTATTACACGCGGTTTTTGAAGCGATTTCCGACTGTAGAATCTCTGTCAAAAGTCAGCTGGAAAGATTTTCTGCCATATTACCAGGGACTGGGGTATTATATGCGTGGAAAGAATATGCTTCTCACCGCACAGAAAGTAGCGGAGGAATATGCCGGAGTATTTCCTCGTGACAAGAAATTGCTGGAGGGATTGCCAGGCATAGGGCCATATACCGCTTCAGCTATTATGAGTTTCGCTTATGGCGATGATCATCTGGCTTGGGATACGAATTTGAAACGGGTGATCGGTCGGTTCTTTTCGGGGAGCAAACATCTCATAACGGATGAGAGTGCGTGGGAAAATACCTTTCAAACATCGAAGAAAATATTGAATGGAGCTTTGATGGATTTCGGATCAAGTCTCTGTACGGCTCGTCCGAAATGTGAAGCCTGTATGCTCCGGAGCAGGTGCGTCTATTATAAGGAGAAGGGGAAAAAAGAAAAAGCAGTAATCAGTAAGCAGAAAGGAGAAAGCAAGAAAGAAGAAATGAAAAAAATTGATTGGAAAGAGGCAGAGGCTCATATTTTTTTGCACGAGAAACACACAAAGTATTATTCTTCACAGAAAAAAAGCTTCCAGCCTTTTGTGCTGTCATCCGGCTATAATACCCGTGCCGGCATCAAAAAATATTTTCAAGAGAAGTATGATCTGACACTCTCTGTCCGCCCACCGCACGAAAAGAGAATTGTGCAGGGCAAACCGACTCTTTTCGTCAATGCCCAAATCCTCTTGGGTGAGCCTCATTTCAAGGTGTTCTCCAAAGCGGATGTACAGAAGTATTTGATAGGAAGAGCAAGAAGTTAAAAAGATATCTCCAGCTGAGTTTTTTGGAAGATTCTGTTGCAAGAATCTTTCCGGGAGGCTTGAAATTTTTTTGAGCACGGTTCCGACGCTTCGGCGGATCAAAAAAAAGTTCACGCAAAGAGTTTTCCCGGTGGGGAAAATGAATGGCTACCCGGAAAGGTTGCTTGTAACAGAAGCCCTATTTTTCATTTAAGAGAAAACCTTCAAAAAAGCACAAAAAGTGCTATACTGTAGCTATGCAATTCAAATCACTCAATGTCTATTTCTTTTTTTTGATTCTCCTCGCTGTCGGAGTGGTGGTGTTTTTTATCTTCCAACCATTTTTGACTGCTATCGTGGCGGCAGCCATCTTGGCCACTCTTTTCAAGAAACCGTACTTTCTGCTTGAAAAGTGGACACGTGGCTGGAAAGGAACCAGCGCCTTTTTGACCTGTCTCCTCGTTTTTTTTCTTGTCGTCGGACCAGTCTTTCTCGTACTCAGTCTCGCTATCGGTGAAGCGACCAGTTTGTACCACACACTCAGTCAAGGCTCTGTATTGGAAAATATTATCAATCAAACGATTGAAAGAGTGCACACTCTTCCTTATTTCAACGTCCTCTTCGATACGCAGACACTCAATCAAGAAAGCATCTTAAATGACCTCAGGCAATTGAGCCAGCATACTCTCGGTTTGCTCCAAGCGGCATATCAGAGTGTCACGAGTTTTTTCTTTTGGATTTTTGTAATGTTCTTTACGCTTTTCTATTTCTTGATCGACGGGAAGAAAATGCTCGGACACCTGATGAATCTGAG
>JAHFOO010000001.1:138543-155325 GCA_023261645.1 Candidatus Moraniibacteriota bacterium
AACACGACAAGCTACTTATCAAGAAATTTATTTCCATCAGTCGAGCGACACTCAAAGGAACCATTGTTATCGGTATCATTCAGGGTTTCTTGGGAGGTATCACTTTTTGGATTGCCGGCATTCCTTCTCCGGCCATCTGGGGACTTTCGATGACGCTCACTTCCATTATCCCTATGTTTGGATCCGGTCTTATCTGGTTGCCGGCGGGCATTGTTATGTTTCTGCTCGGAGATATCTGGCAGGGAATCTTCATCTTTTCTGTCGGCATTGGGATTATTTCAGTCATAGATAACGTTCTTCGTCCCAAACTTGTTGGCAAAGATACGGAAATGCATCCACTTTTGATATTTTTTGCGACATTGGGCGGAATCGCCGTTTTCGGTTTGGCTGGATTCATCATCGGCCCGATCATCATTTCTCTTTTTATGGCATTGGGAGAAATCTATACCATCGAATTCCACAATCAACTCAAAGAATACAACGAATAATACGTAAGAATTCCTGGCGTTGTATGCGATTGTTCCTTCCAGTTTCCTTTTGGGAGCACACTCGCTCACCCGGCTGTTTCACTCCCTCCTGTTTTCCCTTCGCTCTTTTTGCTTTCAAGTGAGCAAAAATCCGTGCCCGCTTTGGGAAAACAAGTCTCCCAAAAGAAAACTGGAATGAACGTGGCCGGAACAAAGTATTGATAACACGAGTAATTTTTACGAATAATATATGCTCAGTTGGTGGCAACATCTTCCGGAGATGATGAACCCGATCGCCTTGTCGGTCGGTTTTTTTTCACTATACTGGTACGCGGTTTTCTTTCTTTCAGGAGTCTTCATCTCACTTCTTCTCGCTCTTTTCTTCACGCGGAGAGGATGGTCTCCTTGTTCGGAGGAAGATATTTTCGATGTTTTTTTCTTTCTTTTTGTCGGAGCGATACTCGGTGGACATATCGGCTATGTTCTTTTTTATAACCCGGTCGTCTTTCTTTCGAATCCGATTTCGATGATATCTCCTTATGATTTTCGCTCTGGTGTGTGGACTGGGATTTCCGGTATGAGTTACCACGGGGGGTTGCTCGGGGCTATTTTCGCTTTATATTGGTTTATACGGACAAGAAGTATAGAGAAGAGACTTTCTTTCTGGAAAATGGCTGATTTCATTTCTTTGCTTGCTCCCGTGGCGATATTTTTCGGACGGTTGGGAAATTTCTTCAACGTGGAACTCTCTGGTAGGGTGACCGACAAGCCATGGGGGATGATATTCCCGAATATTCAGCCGATAGGAACATTGCGTCATCCATCGACGTTGTATGAGGCGTTCTTCGAAGGTATCCTTCTTTTCGTTGTGCTTCTGTTTTTCCGAAAGAGAATGCCTTTCCCCGGGGCACTTGCCTGTCTCTATCTGGCAGGTTATGCAGGAGTACGATTTGTGGGAGAGTATTTTCGTGAACCGGATACGCAGATCGGATTTTTCTTTGGTGGAGCGGTTTCTCTCGGTCAGATCTTTTCCGTGGTTATGTTTGTTTCATCAGGAGTCATTTTCGTCTGGCAGAGGCAGAAAAATCATGCTACAATAGTACAAAAGGGTTAATTCATTTCTCATTTTTTCGTATGTTTGAAAAAAAGACCATTGCTATTTTTCTCGGAACCCTCGCTCTTGTGTCCGGACTTATCTACTGGGGCCTCCAGGATGGCAAACAGTCAGAGATAGTCGATGATCAAAGTGCGATTGTGTACTATTACGGTGAGGGGTGTCCGCATTGCAAGGTGGTGAATGATTTTCTCGTGGCCAATCCACAAGTAGCGGAAAAAGTCTCTTTTCAGAAGAAAGAAGTGTGGTCCGATAAAGGAAATGCCAAAGAAATGGAACGCCGGGCAAAAGTCTGCAATATCAAACCGGAGGGGATGGGTGTGCCGTTCGTGTACGGTGGCGATGGGAAATGCTATATCGGTGAACCCGAAGTTATCGGTTTTTTCAAAACAAAAAGCGGTATGAATACCGAAGCGTCCACTGAAACACAGCAATAAAAAACAATAAATGAAATCCCCGTTTTCCTATCAGAATCAATTTTCACACAGTGTGAACAATCACAAAAAAATGCTTGACGTCGCTTACTCTCGTCAGGCTGTTTCTGTTACAAAGAATATTGTGCAGGTGGTTCCTTCATCAAGTACGCGTCTCACAGATATCCCGAAGAAACGCGGATTGGACGGTATTCATAGGGAAAAACGCGCCTTCCTCAAACAATTGCAGAAACGGTCGTTCAAGGATGTTTTGTGGCTGTTCTTCCGTAAAGCGGAACTCTATGTCCGTTTTATGAAACGGACTATCAATCGAATTACTCCGAATATCGCTCCGCACAAGATGCTTTATGGATCACTCATTGGTGGTGTCGCTTTCGGTATCGTTTCAATGGGATTCATAGAGCATTTCTTCGGTCCTGGCGTTTTCGCGCGCGCTTCTGATTCTCAATCAGTGACGACAACAGGAACTGTGATGGGGGTAGCTACGGTCGGAGAAAATACCGATACAGCACAGGAGACTGATGCTGGCGGATCTGACATCTTCTTCGAGTATTTCAATGAAGCTGCCGATGAAAAATACAAAGAGAATGTGAGAGAAATGGTCAAAGGCTATCCAATCGAAGCCATGCTCCCGTATATTTTTCAGCAAGACCGATTGACCGTGGCCTTCCTTATCGGTATTGCCAAGAAAGAAAGCAACTGGGGCAAACGCGTGCCTGTCTTGGATGAGCAGGATTGTTTCAATTATTGGGGATATCGAGGAGTGAGACGAATGATGGGAACAGGAGGACACACGTGTTTCAATAGTCGCCAGGACGCCGTAGAAACAGTTGCCAAACGTCTCAATACGCTCATTCATTCGGAAGCGCTCGATACGCCAGAGAAGATGATTGTCTGGAAGTGCGGGTTCAGCTGTAGTGGACACAGTCGAGAAAGCGTCAAGAAGTGGATCAGCGATGTCGATATGTATTTCAGTCAGGCAGGCGGTGACGAATAGGTGTAATTGATGAAAAAAATCCCTTATCAAAGGGATTTTTTGTTTTTAGAGGTTGACGACTATCTGGGAATTTGGTACCATTGGATTTCCGTTGCTGAAAGGTTTTTGTTCCTTTTCTGTCTTTTGCAGAGAATGCGAGACCGAGAGCCAGTTCAAAATCTGATGTCGAGAGAAAGGTTTCTGATTTCGAGACCTGCCTGCCGGCAGGCAGGTCTCGAAATCAGAAACTTTTGGCCGACGAGTAGTATTGATTTTAACTTATACGTTCAGATTTTTAACTGGCTCTATAATTTATAACACTGTTTCAGGAGCAATTTTACGGTTTGATTGCGAGACGGGAACAGACACGCTATGAAGATTGGTTTCGAGAGAAAGAATCGACAGGCATACTTCTTACAACTGAAAAGACTTTACAAGGAATCTCTTTTTATTCAAGGAGGTGCATATTCTTGTCTGGCCTTTTTTTCTTTGGGGATGATTGGTATTCTTCCTGTTGTGCCTTCTGCTCATAGTCTGTCCGGAGAAGAAAGCGTTTTGGATAAGCAAGTCGAACCAGTAAAGAGTGATGCAAAGACGGACAAGGGTAGAGAAGAGCGCTGTTACTGGCAGGAAGATGTAGCTCAGTTCTTGGCTTTGCAGGAAAAGAAAGGAGGGAGAGCTGTAGAAACGATTGTTCCTTGTGAAACAAAATCTCCTGAAGCGGTAAAAGAATCGGAAAAGAAGCAGGCTGTATCTGATAGTGCATTTGGCACCACTATCCGTGAATTGACGGAAGGTTATCCGATCCAGGCGATGGTACCGACTATTGCGACATATGACCGTGAGGTGGCAGCTCTCATCGTCGGTATCGCCAAGAAAGAAAGTGACTGGGGCAAACACGTGCCTCTCGATAAACAAGGTGCAGATTGTTTCAACTATTGGGGTTACAAAGGTGCAGGCACTCGTGGTGTCGAGATGGGGCACGGTTGTTTCGGTAGTCCGGAAGAAGCGGTGAGAGCCGTCGGCAATCGTCTGAAACAACTTATATCCATACGTGGGACGAGCACTCCGGCCAATATGATTGTCTGGAAATGTGGCTCGAGCTGTGCTGGCCACAGTGATGCAAGTGTCAGAAAATGGGTAAGTGATGTCTCTCTTTACTATGATCAGATAATAATCTCAGCTCTCCCTTCAAAACAAAAATGATTTTTCAGGAGAAATTTCATAAGTGAGAGAGGAAGAACTCTTCTTCTGGCGCAAAGTCGTTTATTTGAAAAGGATTGACAGATATTTTCTTCCTTCTCCTTTTTCTAGTATACTGGAGCAGTACCAAGTTAAAAATAAAAAAAGACAAAATAGTTATGAATACTTTTTCAAAGCTTTTTATAGGAGGGGTATTTGTTTTTGTTACGATACCGGTGGTTTTGGCGAGTGAACCGTCGTTTACCTTAAAGTCTTGTTCTCCGGATGTGACTGTTACTGACAATGTCTTCACCTTGAAACCTGGTGATGGTGTGACATTCAAGTGTACAGTGTCAAATACTGGATCAGATACAGCAAACATACGAGTCTTTGGATCAGAAACGCCTGAGTCGAACACAAGCGACAAAGCATTTTCAACCTCAGTGCTTGTGGCATCTGTCCCAGCAGGAGGATCTGCTGAAGCAGTTCTCTCTTTCGTTCCGGTATTTGAAGGTGGCTCATATCGATATGATATCTCTTTGATGGGTGTCGGCAGTGACGGAAAATTAGGAGAAACAATTGGAACTCCAATCAGTTTTACCGGGAAAGTGAGTGACTCGGTAGTGAAAATTATGAGTGCCAGTCTTGATAAGGCCTCATACAAGGAAGGCGATACGGCCGTTCTGTCGCTTGGTCTGACATCGACAGAGAAAGCCTCCAAAGATCTCTCTACTACTATTGCTCTTAAAAAGTCAGATGGTTCAATTTGTTCCTATGTCTCTATAGGGAACCCTGTCGGACTCGAACAGTATCCGTTTTCATTTTTATCCGGTGGAGTACCGTGTGATGTTGAAGCAGTCGAAGTGTCTTTAGTTAATAATAAAGATGGATCGATGGTTGATGCAATAACGGTTCAAACAGGATCGGTTATATTGAAGGAAAATACACAGAGTGCGTCTGTGGCGGTTCAAACAGGGATTATAAGTAACCTTTCGATGAGAGAAATTGCAATGATAATTATCGGAGTACTTGCTTTTTTTTCTGTCGTTGCGATAATTTTTTCTCGACGAAAAAGAAACACTCTACTGGGAATGCTACTGTGGTTGTTCCTTCCTGCAATGCTTCTCTTTGCTACACCGTCCGTCTATGCCGGTGCGAGTTGTACGTATGCAGGGGATGTTGCTTGGGGGGCTCCCAATACTTGTACCACTTATTATACTGGCACAATTGTGGATGGCGGAGGTGGTACTCTCTATAACACGCGTGCCGGATATAGCGGTTCTGCCTATGCTTCCTGCAGTAATGGATCGTGGGTAATCGGAGCGACATCCTGCAATTTTGTAGGAGTAGACTGTATCTTCAATGGGTATGTCGGTTGGGGTTCTTGTGGCACTACTTTCTATGGAAGTGTTTCAAGTGGTTCATCAAAAACGCTGACAAATACGAATACTGGATACAGTGGTTCGGCGACATTCAATTGTAATAATCAAGCCTGGTCTCAAGGGGCAAGTTCGTGTGTTTCTGTCGGTAAGAGTTGTACATATACAGGATCTGTCTCTTGGGGATCCGGCTGTGGTATGACTGGCAGTGTCACGGTTCCAAATGGTACGATTGGTACGGTTCAGAACACCAATGCCGGACACACTGGTTCACAGACATATCTCTGTACCGATGGAGTGTTTTCTGACGCAGGATCATCGTGTGATGTGGCGGCGGTGTCTTGTAATTTCTCTTCCGGTGTTGCTTGGGATTCTTGTTACTCTACCAAGAGCCTCACTATTGATAGTGGTCAATCAGTCAAGGTAATAAATGAAAACAGTACATACAGTGGTTCCGCGACATATTCTTGCAACAACGGAACATGGTCTCCAGGAGTGCATGATTGTAATCTGATAGGTGGTGGAGGAGGTGGAGGTGGAGCAAAAAATGGCGTCTGTAGTGGAACCCACTATAATTGTAGTGTCGGTACAGTAGGGACAACGGCTGACTATTCGACTCAGTGGCAATGGCAGTGCGTCGGTTCGGGTGGCGGAAGTACTGCATCGTGTTTTGAAAATAAAATAATAGCCCCTGCACCCACTCTCACATTCTCCGCCAATCCTGCCTCAATCACAACCGGAGGTTCATCAACCCTCAGTTGGTCTACTACCAATGCTACTTCTTGTTGGGCAACCGGTGGATGGACAGGATGGAAAGCGGTGAACGGTTCTTCCGTCGTATCACCGACAGTTACCACGACCTATACACTTGAATGCTGGAACAGTGTCGGTGTCTCTTCCGGACAAAGAAGTGCTACGGTGACAATAACTGCTAATCCTGCACCTACTCTCGATTCTTTCACTGGTACCTATGGAGCACAAGTCAACCAAACAACACTGAACCTTCCCGCTGGTGGTGGAAATGTCATACTCAACTGGGCAACATCCAATACGACAGGAGGGACATGTACCGGCTATGGAGGTATTTTTGCTGGTGGAGGAAAACCTATAAATGGATCTCAAACAGTAAATGTACCGAGTACTACCACATTTGTGCTTGAATGCTGGAATGCATCCTGGGTTTCTACCGGCCAAAGATCAGTGATTGTGAATGTAGCCGTAGTTCTGCCTGCTCCAACCCTCACGTTCGTAGCCAGTCCATCGACCGTTTCTTCAGGTGGAGGATCCACACTGAACTGGAGTACGACCAATGCCGTATCCTGCATCGCCTCCGGTGCTTGGAGTGGTGCCAAAGCAGTGAGCGGTGCAGAGACTCAATCAAATATCACCACGGACAAAACATACACACTGGAATGTCAGAACAGTGTCGGTACCAAAGTAAGCAAGACAGTAACCATAGCAGTAACACTAGTGTGTAATCCTGACTGCAGTGAAGCGAAAAACCACTGCTCAGGAACATCATACCCTGCTGGTTGTGGAGTCTGCCTTGGTACTCGCCTCTGTGATTACAATTGGAAAGAAGTGGCACCGTAAAAGATGTAAAAGAAATATGATGATAGAGGAGGACTGCTGTGATGTAATTTCAGAGCAGTTCTTTGTTTCTGATTCGGGATTTTTCAGGTATAATGACTCTATAATGTTTGGCAGTATTTCTCTATGGTGTGGATAACAGTGGCACTCTTCGGATATTTCTTCAATGCCGTGGCGGCTATTTTTGATAAATATCTCCTCGCTGATCGCATCAAGGCGCCGGCGGTGTATGCTTTCTATGTTTCTTTGTTCAGTTTGTTCGTGATTATCTTCATTCCGTTTGGATTCGGCTTTTTCGGCTTACGACCGACTGTCGTAGCCTTTTTTTCTGGAGTTATTTTTTTGTATGCTCTCATCGCTTTATATACGGCAATCAAACGACATGAGATATCACGGGTGTCACCGCTCGTCGGAACCGTGACATCGCTTACCGCATTCATTGTTGTCATTTTCTCCGGATCATTACAAAGTCTGCCTGTTTTTCTTGCTCTTACATTACTCATCGGTGGTGGACTCCTGATATCATTTGATCTGCCTTTGCGGAAAGGAGAGCACATACCATTTTTTCCTCTTGCCGTAGCCGGTATCGGTATGGGAGTATCGCTCCTCCTTTTGAAGCAAGGGTACGAAGGAAGTAATTTTATCAGCGGACTCATCTGGTCACGTCTGGGTATGTTTTCGGGTGGATTGTCACTCCTCTTGATCCCTGTTTTTCGGCATCAGATACTCGGACAAGCGAAGGAGACGCCGATGGAACCGAAACGAGCAACCAGTACCGGAATATATTTCGTCTTGAGCAAAACCTGTGCCGGCGCTGGAGCATTTCTTATCGCCTATGCAGTATCTCTCGGATCAGTCTCGTTCGTGCAGGCACTCTCCGGGATGCAGTACGTCTTCCTTTTGATGCTCGCGTTACCACTTTCCCTACGCTTTCCACAGATATTTGGTGAACGATTATTTTTTTGGGATTGGTTTCAGAAGATAATCGCCATCATACTCATCGGACTGGGATTATGGCTTTCGGCTACGAGTGGAGTAAAACTACTTTTATAATTCCTAAGTTCTAATATCTAATTTCTAATGGGATATGAGAAGTTTTTTATGAGAAATTTTCCTTTGAAATATTTGTTGAAAATAATCGGAAGAGTGATAGTGGGAGTTATAGCATTCGTACTGCTTCTTTTTGGGTACTTCAACCTTCCTGGACCGGCTCCACGTGAAGACGTGAAGCTTGGGATGACGTTCTCATCACGGTATGCTACTGATCTGGGACTTGATTGGAAAGAAACATATCTGGCACTGCTCGATGATGTTGGCGTGAGGAAGCTTCGTTTGCCAGTGTACTGGGATCTCGTGGAAAAAGAAAAAGGCGTATATGATTTTTCGGATATTGATTGGCAATTGGCTGAAGCGGAAAAACGTCACGCCGACGTCATCCTCACAGTTGGACAGAAAGTGCCTCGTTGGCCGGAATGTCATATCCCAGAGTGGGCCAATGGGGACGATCAGGCGCGAAAGCAAGGTATACTGCATTTCATCGGGAAAACGGTAGAGCGTTACAAGAGCGATCCGACCGTGGTGAAATGGCAGATAGAAAATGAGCCGTTTCTGTCATTTGGTATCTGTCCTCCATTTGATGTTTCCTTTTTGGAACAGGAAATAGCTTTTGCGAAAGCCCTCGATCCGTCACGACCGATCCTCTTGACTGATAGTGGAGAGTTGTCGCTCTGGTATGGAGCAGCTAGCAGAGGGGATGAATTTGGTACCACGATGTATCGTGATATCTACAGCAAGAATATGGGTGGGTATTTCAGATATCCGATCGGACCGAATTTTTTTCGCACCAAGGCATGGATGATACGTACATTCGCTCATCAGGGAAATCCCATTGTTATCGAACTGCAAGCAGAACCATGGGCATCAGGATGGATCGCCGATATGTCGCTTGCAGAACAATTCCGTACGATGGATGAAACGAAACTGAGGGAGAATGTCGACTATGCAAAGCGTGTCGGTTTCCCGGAAATATACTTGTGGGGCGGAGAGTGGTGGTACTGGATGAAAGAAAAAAAAGATTATCCAGCCGTATGGGAGACAGGGAAGGAATTGTTCGCTCAGAACAAACAATAAAATCACAAAACAGAGAACACAAAGCTCAAACAAAACACAAAGCCCAGTACCCAAATCGTCTGTTTGAATTATTTCTGTGTTTTGGTTTTGGAGGGTGTGTTTCCTGTCTGCCGATAGGCAGGTGTTTGGTTTTTGTGCTTTGAATATTTGTGCTTTACTTTGTTTTTATGAATAAACAAAAGCAATTGGTTCTTATTCTCCATAATATCCGGAGCGCGCATAATGTCGGATCGATGTTCCGAACGGCCGATGGTGCCGGTGTAAGCGAGATCATACTTTCCGGTTATACGCCCGTACCGGCGAAGAGCGATGCTTTATATTTGACTGATGCGGACAAAGCGCTCAAGAAAACCGCTCTCGGTGCGGAAGAGTATGTTCCTTGGAAAAAATATGTTTCTCTTTCCCATGTTTTGGATAGATTGAAGAAAAATGGATATAGTATTATCGCTTTGGAACAAAATGATGCAAGTATCGATTATCGACAGTATCGCCCCACGAAGAGGAAATGCACAGTACTCATCGTAGGAAACGAAGTTCTGGGAATCGATGCGAATATTCTGAAACGATGTGACACGGTGATAGAGATTCCGATGTGCGGAAAAAAGAATTCTCTCAATGTGGCGGTGGCTACCGGCATTGCCCTTTATCGAATAATGAGTACAATGGAAGAATGACAACAAAGAAAAATAAAATAGCCATATTCGATATTGATGGGACGATTTTTCGTAAGAATCTTCATTTTGAGCTCATCAATGAACTTTCGTGGATGAAGATTTTCCCCACGGAAGTACGCAATATGCTTATAAAGATATATACCGGTTGGCTCGAGCACGAAGGGACGTATGAAGAGTATCGCAAAGCTTTAGTAGCGTTGTATGCCGAGCATATCAAAGGATGTACACAGGCAGATGTGGTGAAGGCTTGTCAGACGCTCATCCCTTTTCATGCCAAACGCACCTATATTTTTGCGGAAAAATTGATCAAGGAATTACGTAAAGACGGATACCACTTGATCGCTGTGTCTGGCTCTCCCATAGAAGTTGTAGAGGAGTATAATCGCCAGTATTTGGAATTTGACAATGTCTTCGGAAGTATCTATGCTCTCGATGACGAAGGGAAATATACGGGCGAGGCAGCATTCGAGCCATCGAGGAACAAAGGTCATCTGGTAGAGCAGTATGTATACGAACATAAGCTGACATTCGAAGGTTCATATGGCATAGGTGACACAGAATCAGACAGCAGTTTCTTGAAACTCGTAGAAAACCCTATCGCCTTCAATCCGAATAAGAACCTGAAAGCGACAGCGGAGAAAGAAAATTGGAAAATAGTAGTAGAGAAAAAAGATGTCGTTTATGAGGTAAATAAAGAATGTTTCAAGGATCCAACCGTATGAATTTGAATACATCTCTCGACAATTTCATAAGAAAAACGCTGTGGTTGTGGTTGCCGTTTTATGCTTTTTTCGAACTCATCAAGGAGTTGGGAGAGCGAGCGACCAAGAGAAAAAAATGATGATGAATATTCCTCTTTTTGTTCTGCGTGGACTCCCGCTTCTGTTGTGGATGGGGGTTATTTTCTCTTTCTCTTCTCTTCACGGCAGCGCCTATCCTTTTGATCCGACACTTTCATACTATATGGAACGCAAGAGCGCTCATTTGGTCGAATATGCCGTACTTATGGTACTCGCGGTACGGTTCGCGTATGCGATTTTCCCCCGAGAAACGTTTTCTAAGATTCTTCTTTTGGCGGTTGTCTTTTCGGTCACGTACGGAGCGTCCGACGAATTGCATCAGTTTTTCGTGCCGTATCGGGGGGCAAAAATGAGCGATGTGGCTATTGATAGTTTGGGAATATTGCTGGTTGTCGGTATGTATTGTCTTCTGTATCGAAAGAAGAAAGGAAAAAAGGGTTGATTGTTCCGTCCGGAAACGGTTGAACTTTTTGTTTCGAACACCAGTCGTAGAACAACCAAAAGCAATCTTTTGTCTCTGCTCTAGACTCATCAGTGCTCTCTGTTACCGAAAAAAATCGCCCCCAATCGACGGCGGAAAAGCTCTTTTTTCGAACAGAGAGCACTTCTTCAAACAAGTAGAGCAACCAACAAAAAATTCTTTTGGCCGCTCTACAAAGCGGTAGGGACTGCATTTGAGGGAGATATAGAGGATGTTTGGGATTGACAAAAATGGGTTTATGCGCTATTCTGAGTGTAGGAATGGATGGGTATGGGAGTTCGCTTGTGGCGAGCTTTTTTCGTTCAAAAGCCGATCATTTATAATTTTTGTACATCATTATGGCAAAGAAGAAACAGATAGAAGAAGAGAAGGAAGCCGTTGAAGAGGGGAGTCTTTCAGGACGCTTGGGTGAGTTCGGAAGTGCGGTGATGCAGATCGCCGAAGAGAAGGGTATTTCCAAAGAACGAGTACTCGAAGTCGTCGAAGCGGCGCTGGCAGCTGCATACAAGAAAGATTATGGAAAAAGAGGCCAGGTGATACGCGCAGCATTTGATGAAGTACAGAAAGAAGCGAAGTTCTTCCTTGTGAAAGAAACTGTTGATGAAACGACGCGTGAGTTCGTCGAAGAAAGCAGTGTTGATGCCGAAGATATGGTAGGCGAAGGAAAGACTGTTGGAAAACAAGGAAAAAATGAAAAACAGACTGACAGGATTTCGGATAAAGAAGATTTATCCGCCGGAGCTTTGGCGGAGGAGGATCGTTTGCAACGATTCAATCCTGAGCGCGATATGCTTCTCTCGGAAGCCAAGAAATTGAGAAAGGGCATCAAGCTTGGTGAGACGCTTGAGTTGCCTCTTGAAAGTCATGATGAATTCGGTCGCGTGGCGGCTCAAACCGCCAAGCAGGTCATCATTCAGCGCATCCGTGAAGCAGAGCGTGAATCGATGTTTGCTGAGTACAAAGAGAAAGAAGGTCAGGTAGTGAGCGGTGTCGTACAGCGCGTGGAAGGACGCAATGTTTTCGTCGATCTCGGAAAATCGATCGGTATATTGTTTCCATCGGAACAGATCGAAGGAGAGACCTACCGAGTAGGACAACATTTGAAAGTTTTTCTCGCCCGAGTAGAATCGGATACCAAAGGACCGGGACTGCTTTTGTCACGGGCTCATCCGGAAATGGTGCGTCATCTATTTTCTCTCGAAGTGCCAGAAATTTTCACAGGTACGGTACAAATCAAAGCCATCTCTCGTGAAGCGGGTTCTCGTACAAAAATCGCCGTTTTCTCCGCAGAAGAAGGCGTCGATCCGATTGGTTCCTGCGTCGGACAAAAAGGAACTCGTGTACAGGCCATCATTGATGAACTCGGTGGAGAAAAAATCGATATTATCGAATGGAATGAGAATGAAGAAAAATTCATCAGCGCCGCATTGTCACCAGCCAAAGTGCTTTCTGTGGAGTTGTTTGAGACAGAGAAGAGAGCTCTCGTAAAAGTTCCGAGTGATCAGTTATCGCTTGCTATCGGCAAACGTGGTCAAAACGTGCGTCTCGCCGCCAAACTTACCGGTTGGAAAATCGATGTGGCCAGCGATGAGACACTGGACGTGAAAGAGTCTGAGATCGAGGAAGAGCTCTCTTCAGAGGGTATCTCTGATGAAATTCCTCCTGTAGAGACCGAAGATGCAAAAGCATAATATATTTCAAGCATAATTCATTCAAGAAAAAAAAATTATGAATCTCTGGCATGGAATCAGTGCAGGCAAGAATATTCCCGATATCATCAATGTAATCATCGAATGTCCCAAGGGTACGAAGAATAAGTATGAGATCGATAAGGAAACCGGTCTTATCAAGCTCGATCGGGCTATGAAGAGTTCTCAAGACTACCCGTTTGATTACGGATTCGTTCCGCGGAGCTTGTGGGATGATGGAGACGCTCTCGATGTCGTACTTCTGACGACATATCCGCTGGCGCCTGGAATCCTCGTTGAAGCCCGCCCGGTGGGAATTATGACGATGATCGATTGTGGTGACAGTGATGACAAGATTATCGCCGTACCGAAAAATGATCCGCGTTTCGATGAGACTCTCAATTTGAGTGATGTGAACAAGCATACACTCAAAGAAATTCAACATTTTTTTGAAACTTATAAATCTATCGAGGGCAAGAAAGTTATCGTGAAAGGCTTCAGGAACAAGCAAGGGGCGCTCGTAGCTATCAAGAAGGGACTGAAAATGTACAATGATAAATTCGGAAAACAAGCTTAATATATTCTTATCACTATTGTTGTTATGGAAGTAACAGTCAAAAAATTACCGGAATCGAAAGTTGAAATTTCTGTCGCTCTACCGTGGGAAGAGTGGCAGGGAGAAATGGATCATGTGGCAGAACACCTCGGAAAAGAGGTCAAAGTGGCCGGATTCCGTCCGGGGAAAGTACCTCGTGATGTTCTCGAAAAGCGTTTCGGCAAAGAAGCTTTGCTTATGGAAGCAACTGAACACGTTGTCGACCACTCATACCCAAAGGTATTGAAAGAGAATAAGATCGATGCTATCGGTCGTCCGGAAGTGAAAGTGGGAAAAGTCGCTTTGGGAGAAACATTCGAATATAGCGTCGTGACGGTGGTTATGCCGGAAGTGGTGCTCAAGCCGTGGAAAGATGATATAAAAAAAATAAATGTCGATTTTTCAATACAGAAAGACGTTATTTCTGATGCGGAAATCAACGCTGAACTCGAGAAATTGGCTGATATGCGTGCGAAGTTGGTGACTGTAAATCGTGAAGCGAAAACAGGTGACAATGTACTTGTAGATTTTTCTGTACTACAAGATGGCGTACTCATCGAAAACGGGAAGAGTGAGAAACACCCGCTTGTTTTGGGGAAGGGTGTTTTTATTCCCGGTTTTGAGGAACAGCTTCTCGGTATGAAAGAAGGAGAAGAGAATACATTCGAACTCAATTTTCCGACAGAATATCACGTGAAACACCTTGCTGGAAAGACAGCTACCTTTCAGGTAAAATTGGGAGTAGTGCAAGAACGGGAGATCCCTGTTCTTGATGATACTTTCGCCAAAGGATTGGGGAATTTCGAATCATTAGAGAAACTGAAGGAGAATATACGAAACGGAATGTTGGAGGAGAAAAAAATAAAGAACAAGGAAGTTCACCGAACGAAGATGCTCGATAGTCTCGTCGAGAAAGCGACAATCGATTATCCGGAAATTCTTGTAGAGGAAGAACAGACGCGTATGGTGCATGAATTTGAGGCACAGATTCAATCGATGGGTCTCAAATTTCCTGAGTATCTTACCCAAATAAAGAAAACGGAAGAAGAAATAAAAATAGAATGGAAACCACAAGCGAAAAAACGATTGGCCGCCCATCTCATATTGAATATGCTTGCAGATACGGAGGAAATCGATGTGGACAGTCAGGAAGTTGAAGTGGAAATGAACAAAACATTGCAGGGGTACAAAAATATCAAGGATATCGAGAAGAATATCGATATGGAGCGTCTCTATAGTGCGACACGCGGACAGCTCCGGAATGAAAAAGTTTTTGATTTTCTTGAAAAGCTCTAGGGCGTACAGGTAATACGTTAACGGTACACTTATGAAGAATCAATATCTCATCCCGATGGTGGTAGAGAAGACAAGTTTTGGTGAGCGTGCGTACGATATCTACTCGCGTCTCTTGAAAGACCGCATCATCTTCATCGGTTCGCCGATCGATGACGGCGTTGCCAACGCAGTGATTGCACAGCTTTTGTTTCTCGAATCACAGAACGCCAAAGAGGATATCAAGATGTATATCAATTCTCCCGGTGGATCAGTGACATCAGCTCTCGCTATTTATGACACGATGCAGTATGTGAAGTCAGATATCCAAACGATTTGTATCGGAATGGCTGCTTCAGCGGCAGCACTTCTACTCGCTTCAGGGAAGAAGGGAAAACGTATGGCACTTCCCAATAGCGAGGTGATGATTCATCAGGTATTGGGCGGTACATCGGGTCAGGCGACCGATATCGATATTCATGCTCGGCATATTTTGAAGACTCGCGAGCGCCTCAATAAAATTCTTGCCAAACATACCGGACAGAAACTGCAGAAGATCGAAGCAGATACTGAGCGTGATTATTTTATGAGTGCGGAAGAAGCTTTGAGGTATGGAATCGTCGATAAGGTCATACAATAGATAAATAAATTCTACGACAAGAAGAAATGAAAACAGCTCCGGTTATCGGAACTGTTTTTTTTTGTTTCCGGGCGCAGTATCGGTTTGCTATTTGAGAATAGTAAGGAGGCTTGTACCGTTCATCTCAGCTGGCTTCTCTATCTCCATAATGTTCAGAATGGTCGGAGCTACATCCGAGAGGAGTCCGTTGACTTCATTCTGCTCGCGCATCATCTCTTCCGCATTTTTTTCACGATGATTATCAGGAGTGATGTACCACAGCGGTACTGGATTGGTGGAGTGTTCTGTATCCATTTCTCCCGTACTCGGCCTCTTCAATTCCTCTACGTTGCCGTGATCGGAAGTGATGATAATGGCACCGCCAGCCTTCAGTACGGCAGGTACGAGGATAGAGAGACTCTTATCGGTCGCTTCGACCGCCTGGATGGAAGCCTGTTCGTTCCCTGTATGAGCCACCATATCCGGGTTCGCATAATTGACAAGGATGAAGTCGTACTCATTTTTCTCGAGTGCAGTGATGAGTGTCTCTGTAATTTTCGGTGAGCTCATCTCGGGTATTTCATCGAAATGTGATACTGCAGGAGAAGGGACGAGAAGTCGGTCTTCGCCGGAAAAGGCCTTCTCCGTACCGCCATTGAAAAAATAAGTGACATGAGCATATTTTTCTGTTTCGGCGAGACGGAGTTGTTTCTTGTTATGGAGACTCAGTTCTTCGCCGAGACAATGACTGACTTTTTCCGGTGGGAAAGCGACATTGACTGGGAGTCCTCGCTCGTATTCTATCAGGGTAGTAAAGGAGATATCGAGAATCTTTCGCTCGAAACCATCGAAGTCTGGTTCCGTGAATGCCTTGGTGAGTTCACGAGCACGGTCTTCACGGAAATTGAAGAATATCACAGAATCCTTGTCTTCGATGAGTGCTATCGGTTTGCCATTTTCAGTCAGAGTGGTCGGTTCGATGTATTCATCCGAAATATTTTTACCGTATGCCTGTTCGAGAACGAGAATAGGGTCTATGGCTGTCATCCCGGTACCATCTGTAAGCATACGATATGTTTTTTCGACTCGATCCCAGTTGTTATTTCGATCCATAGAAAAATTTCGTCCGGAGAGACTGGCGATTTTTCCTATGCCGATGAGACGTATCATCCGAATGAGTTCTTTGATTTGTTGTACGCCGTCTGTTGGAGCGGAGTCACGACCATCGGTGAAGATATGGATGTATACTTCGTCCATATTTTCATTTTTAGCAAGACGGAGGAGAGCGAGGATATGATCTTTGTGTGAGTGTACTGATCCGGAGCTGAGGAGTCCCATCAGGTGGAGTTTACCTTTTTTCTCTTTCGCAGAGTGAACGGCC
>JAHFOO010000001.1:155335-255834 GCA_023261645.1 Candidatus Moraniibacteriota bacterium
CCATCCTGGATGGCAAGTGAAATGCGGGGCATATTTTGGTAAAGTACCCGGCCCGCTCCCATCGTCATATGACCGACTTCGCTGTTTCCAGCAGTGTTCCAAGGGAGGCCGACGGAAATTCCTGACGCCTGAAGGGTGGTCATCGGATAGAAACGATTCAATTTGTCGAAAGTCGGCAAAACAGCCTCTCTGATAGGATTGCCGGCGACGTTGTTACTGATACCCCAACCATCAAGAACGATAAGTACGACAGGTTTGTACATTATGTGTTTGTTTAGTGTGTATTTGTTAGACTCTATCCTCTACAGCATAACACTCTTTTCCTTTTGACAAAAGCCTCCTATACGACTATGATAGATGTACAGTATTAAATAGTTGATTTATTGCCTCAATCTGATAGTGATAGAGAAAAAAGAGTGAAAAGTAATAAAACATTCGGCATTATGTTAGAGACTCTTTCGACACAGTGTGCATCTTTGAATAAGGTTCTTTTTTTCGTGCAGAAACCTGTTCTCGCACTCTTTTCAAGCTATCAGTTGTGTGCATCGTACATATATGACATTCAGTTTGATGTATTTTATTCTTTCCGTCGTGCTTCTTATAGCCGGCGTGATTGCGGGGTATCTTGTTAGACAGAATCTCGCCAAACGACAGCTTTCGACAGCGGAAGGTCAGGCAGCGAAGATGCTTG
Source organism: Candidatus Moraniibacteriota bacterium (assembly GCA_023261645.1). Lineage (GTDB taxonomy): Bacteria > Patescibacteriota > Minisyncoccia > Moranbacterales > UBA1568 > UBA1568. The sequence goes on from JAHFOO010000001.1 coordinate 156,027, forward strand.
CAGAAGCCGAAACGACGGTGAAAGAAATCACTGTTGAAGCGAAAAATAAGGCCATTGAAATTCTCGAAGAGGCCAAGAAAAATGAACAGGCACGAGAAGCCAAGTTGCTTGTTCAAGAAGATCGTATTGAAAAGCGTGAAATACAAGCCGAAAAAGGTGTGGAAGAAATCGACACGGAGAAACGCCGTTTGATGCAGAAAGCGGAAGAAATCAAGGTCATCCGTGAGGAAACGGAAAAGTTACATCAGGAAGAATTGGCGCGACTTGAAAAGCTTGCACAGCTTTCCAAAGAAGAGGCGGAGAAGAAAATTTTCGCATTGGCAGAGGAGGAGAGCAAGGATGCGTTGGTGAAACGTATGTCGAAACTCGAAAACGAAAGTCATGAAGAATTGGAGAAGCAGTCGCTCAATATTATGGCGACCATCATTCAGAAGTATGCAAGGTCGCACGTCTCTGAATTTACGACGACGACGGTCACTATCCCTTCTGATGAAGTGAAAGGAAAGATCATCGGTAAAGAAGGACGCAATATCCGAGCACTGGAAAAAGAAACCGGAGTGGAGTTGATTGTGGATGATACGCCGGAAACGGTCATTATTTCCGGTTTTGATCCGGTACGTCGCGAGATCGCACGCATCGCTCTTGAAAAACTCATTTCTGACGGACGTATCCATCCGGCTCGCATCGAAGAAGCGGTGGAAGAAGCCAAGAAAGAACTCGATACGAAAATCAAGGAAGCAGGTGAAGCAGCCGCATACGATGCCGGTATCGCTGGTCTCCATCCGAAATTGCTCTACATATTGGGACGTTTGCGCTATCGTTACAGCTACAAGCAAAACGTACTCCTCCATTCTTTGGAGGTTTCATACCTGGCAGGTGCTTTGGCTGCCGAGCTTGGATCGGATGTCGCTTGTGCCAAGAAAGCCGGTTTGCTCCATGATATCGGCAAAGCAGTCGATCATGAAATCGAAGGGACACATGTCAAAATCGGTATGCGTATTCTTGAAAAGTTCGGTATCGGACAAAATGTTATCGATGCTATGAAATGTCATCATGATGAATATCCTCATCAGACGACAGAATCGTTTATTGTGACGGCAGCAGACGCTATTTCGGCCGCTCGTCCGGGTGCTCGCAAAGAAACGGCGGAAAAATATATCAAGCGTCTTGAAGAATTGGAGGCATTGGTCAATTCTTTTTCAGAGGTAGAAAAATCGTATGCTATCCAGGCAGGGCGTGAAGTGCGTATCTTCGTCAATCCGGAAAAGACAGATGATTTGAGTGCGATGAAATTGGCACGTGATATCGCCAAACGCATCGAAGAAGAACTGAAATATCCAGGTGAGATCAAGGTCAATGTGTTTCGTGAGACCAGGGCGATAGAATATGCAAGGTAGGTGAAGAATGGCTTAGATACGATGTATTTTGAAAAAATGGCTTGCCTATTGCATTCTCAAAAAAAATGGCTTAGAATAAAGGATAGGAGTTCGACAATCAGTGCCTTTGTTTCCTTTTCATATCTTTTGAAGATATGAAAAGGGACAAGCGGTCTAAACTAGAAAGGCAGGTGAGAATATGAAAAACGTAAACAAAGATACGCTCGTCCATGCAATTATGGAAAAGACCGAGCTCTCGAAAAAAGATGTCGAAGCAATGCTCGAATGTATGCTCGATGAAGTGACTGCAGAACTTTCCAAGGGGAACAAAGTGACTCTCACTGGATTCGGTACTTTCAAGGTTTCAAATCGTGCCGCTCGTGAAGGTATCAACCCTCAGACCAAGGCCAAGATTATGATTCCAGCTATGACTGTCCCGAAATTTACTGCTGGCAAAACATTGAAAGAAGCTGTAAGATAGTTTCATATCAGAGAGGGATCGTCAAAAGCGAAATACTCTCTGGTGAAGAAAAGATAGGGCTGTAACCCGTCTGCCGATTGGGTGGACGGGTTGTCGCTTCTTAGCAGGAGAAAGAAGAAAAAAGTATTCGGAGCATAGTACTTGTCTGCCGGTAGGCAGGTAGTGGTAATACGTTTATCTTTTGAGCGCGCACGTAGTCTCGGTTCCCCTCCAGAGGCGGGCAGGGATTCCGAGTAAAGTTTCTTGTATAATTCGGAGCATAGTATAGTGGTAGTACGCGTGCCTTGGGCGCACGTAGTCTCGGTTCCCCTCCAGAGGCGGGCAGGGATTCCGAGTAAAGTTTCTTGTATAATTCGGAGCATAGTATAGTGGTAGTACGCGTGCCTTGGGCGCACGTAGTCTCGGTTCGATTCCGAGTGCTCCGACATGAAAAAAGTAGTGACAATCGGCGGAGGAACAGGGAGCTTTACGCTCCTTTCTGGTTTGAAGAAATACCCGATTGAATTATCAGCCATTGTGTCGATGGCTGATGATGGAGGATCGACAGGAGTCCTCCGTGATGAACTGGGCGTTCTTCCTCCCGGAGATGTCAGGCAGTGTCTGGTGGCTCTCTCTCAATCATCTGAGATGCTCCGGGCGTTGATGAATTATCGTTTTGAAGGAGGTGGTCTCTCCGGACATAGTTTCGGTAATCTTTTCCTTTCAGCACTCGAGAAAGTGACGGGGAGTTTCAGTTTGGGGGTAGCAGAGGCTGCCAAGATATTGAGTGTCAAAGGTGAAGTCATCTCTGTCACGAATGCAGACACCAAACTTTTTCTCAAACTGAAGGATGATGGATTGCTTCGGGGAGAAAATGAAATCAATCACAACTTTGAAATTCAAAAACGTGGCGTGGAAAAGATGTATCTGTCACCGAAAGCCAAGGCCAACCCGCGAGCCATAGAAAAGATTCTTTCCGCAGACTTGATCGTCATCGGGCCGGGGAATCATTATTGTTCTATCGTGCCGAACCTTCTGGTCGCCGGCATTCCGGAGGCGATACGAAAATCGAAAGCGAAAGTGGTCTATAACTGCAATCTGGTGAACAAGAAAGGTCAGACAGAAGAATTCACTCTCGATGATTATGTCGATGCGGTTGAGAAATATATCGGGAAGGGGCGGATCGATTTTGTGACATATAACACACGAAAACCGAGCAAAGCACTCTTGAAAAAATATGAACACGAGAGCGAGCTCGTGACTTTCGATAAGGATGCGCGCCACAGTCGGCACTATCGAGTCGTGCAGACTGATATACTCAGTTCAGAGGAGATTCATTTTTCCAGTGCGGACAAGATCGCGCATATCCGCTCATTCATCCGGCACGATACGGAGAAGCTCGGCAAGGTGCTTCTTATGCTCCTCGAGCTTTCAGAATATGAGAATATCTTCCACGATATCGTATGAAATTGAAGGAAATGAGTTTTGACAGAGAAGAGAAAAAAGAGTATAATGGATGAAACATAATAATTTCTCCGGACTATGAATGGTTTGACAATCACACTCAAGGAAACGCGTGATGTGGCCGATGGGACACGTCTTTTTGTTTTTGAAAAACCGCAAGGTTACACTTTCAAAGCAGGGCAGTATGTCGCTCTGGAAGTTCCGAAGCCAGATGGTATGGATGGTATGGAAATAGATCCACGAGGATTGACACGTTCTCTCTCCATCGCTTCTGCCCCATTCGAGTCAGATCTGCACTTTACTATGCGCAAAGGGGAGAGTTCTTTCAAACAGGTATGTTGGAAACTGATTCCGGGAGCCACGGTTGTCATTACCAAGGCGGTAGGTTTTTTCGTTTTGCCAGCCGAAGAAGATACTCGCCCGATCGTATTCGTGGCCGGGGGTATCGGTATCACCCCCGTGCGGAGTATTCTGAAACAAGCGGAACACGATAAAAGTACTCGGAATTTTACGCTTCTGTATGCCAATCGTTTCATCAAGGATGTCGCTTTCGAGGAAGAAATGAAAAACATAGCCATTCCTCACTTCCGTCATATCACCGTGCTCAGCAAATCTGAGGATCCATGCGCTCCTGATAATGATGAACGAGGATATATCTGTACTGAGACAATCCAAAAGTATATCAAAGATATTTCGGGTTGCTTGTATTATATCGTCGGATCACCGCAGTTCAGTGGTGCGATAGAAAAAATACTCATAGATCTGGGTGTACCGAAAGAACAGCGTCATATGGATCCATTCACGGGTCTGAAAGCAGCCGATACAAAAAAGTGAGAAGCAAAGTAAAACAAGCGGGTGTCGTATAACGGCTTATTATATAAGCCCTGTCTGCCGACAGGCAGGCTTCCAAGCTGAGGACGGACGTATGATTACTGTTTACACTCTTTATGATAGAATATCTAAACAGATTTATGTTGGGATGACGAATAATTTAGAAAGAAGATTGAATGAACACAGGCGAGGCCAAAGTTTCTATACGAAAAGATTCAAGGATTTCCATTTGATTTATTCAGAAGAACTTGCAAATTATGTAGATGGACGTAAAAAAGAAAAATCTCTTAAAAATGCTTCAGGGAAAGAATTTTTGAGAGGTTTAATAGAACAAGCGGGTGTCGTATAACGGTTTATTATATCAGCCTTCCAAGCTGAGGACGGGGGTTCGACTCCCCCTACCCGCTCTGAAAAACAAAAAGATCTGGATTTCTCCCAGACCTTTTTGTTACTATAGATAGAACACCGAATCTGCGTATCGTTCAATAGAATATGAATGTATATACTAAGTAGAGTTATAATCATTGCCAGGGTTTTATATGGAAAAGACCTTATCTTCAGTGAATAGAGTTAGATGGCAGACATGGGTTTTGATATCTTTGATGCTGGTTGGAATTTTTCTGCGGACATACAAATTCCATGACTGGCTCCTTTTTGGCGATGATCAGATCAGAGACGCGTACATAGTGAGTGATGTTATCACTGGAAAAAGTCCAATCCCGCTCATCGGACCTTTTATGAGTTTTTCAGGAGACGGCAAACATAGTGAAGAAAATTCTTTTCATATGGGTCCTGTTTATTATTATTTCCAAATCATATCTGCCAAGATATTTGGCAATTATCCCGATAAACTTGCTTATCCTGACGTGTTTTTCTCCCTATTACTGATACCGTTATTTTATTTTTTCCTAAGAATTTATTTTGGAAGAGAAATATCACTCGGGATTGTTGGAATATATTCCATATCCGCCTATCTGATTACGTATTCCCGTTTCGCTTGGAATACCAATCTGATTCCCTTTTTTGTCATTCTGCTTCTTTTCTCCCTTAACAAATTTTTAGAGAAAAATGAAAAAACAAACTGGGGTTGGATAGCGTCTCTGGGATTTGCGCTGGGTATAGGATTTCAACTTCATGCTGTCGTGATGATTATTTTCTCCATAGTAACCTTCGTCGTATTTTTAGTTTCAATGAAAAGGAATCGGTTAGTATGGAAAAAGTGGTCAGTTGTTCTACTGTTATTTCTAGTCTTGAATGCGAGCCAGGTGCTAAATGAAATTGAGACTGGTTTCAATAATACAAAAACATTTTTTTACTCCATTAACAGTGATAACAATGGTACACCGAGTGTAAATGGTACATCATTATTACGATTGGAAAATGATATAGATTGCCATATTGAAGCTAACTTCTTTTTTCTATCATCTTATGGTGACGAGCGTTGTCCTCATAGTTTCGTTGGTATGTCCTCTGGTGGCTGGGCTTATCACTATTTGAAGAATACTCAAGGAAAAATGAATCCCATTCTTCTAATTATGAGTCTCATATTTTCAATAATCGGTTACTTTCTTCTTTTTTATTACAGTAAGAAGGAAAAAGACGCAACGAAAAAATATTTCCTGAGGCTAGTGATATTGTATTTCGTTGTAGGATTTCTAGTTATGTTGCCACTGAGTCAAGATAACATTAATGATTTCCGATATTTCGTTTTTGGATTTTTTATGCCGTTTATATTTTTAGGCCTTATAATGAAATTTATAATTAAAAAGATTACTTGGTTTAAAATACATATACTCCTCATTGTGGCAATCTTTTGTTTGTTTATTTATTCCAACGTTGAAGCTCTTTCCAAGAAGACGAATAGTTTGTTGAAAAATACTGCTACTTGTTCCGTACACAGAGCGATATTGGGTGAAATTGAGCCAGCTGTCCAATATATGGCTTCTCGAGCAGACGAACGGAAGCAACTTTATTTGGAAATGAGTAAGTCTCAGCGATCCATACCAGATGCCTTTGCGTATTTGTTGGAAAAACAAGGCATCAATTTGAATAAAATAACCAAAGGAGGCTCCTCTGCTCCCATAAATAGTTCCTTGTTCTATCTAAGCTGTAAAAGAGAAAAGAAAATTACAGCGATAGCTACCTCAAACACTGATGACTCCAATTTCAATCAAGGGATCGAAGAATCAGAAAATCAGTGGTGAGTCACAGTATGTATGTATTTTTCCCTCAACGATACAATCGATACGTCTTGCCAAAATGGAAGTTGTCTGATAGACTCTCGATACAACCAAGAAAGCCCGACGTTCCTCCCGCTTGTAAATTCTGAGCAAGTTGCGTATAAAACGCAACGAGTCGAAGAGCATATGTGCTTCGATAAACTTAGTATCTACGAGATTAGGAGGTACACATCCCCAAAAGGAAGGTTTTCTTTGTTGGGGGATTTTTTTAAATGATAATTACTAGTCACTAAACATATGATTGAATACGAATTGTATTATCTCGTCGGTGAATCGAAGGAAAGCGAATTGCCACGCATCAAGGAAGCTGTTGAAAAAATCGTTGTTTCCGAAGGAGGTACATTCCTTGCTCCTGCAACGGAAGAGAAGCGAAAAATGGCATACCAAGTGAAGAAGGAGGATCGTGGCATCTATATCGCCCGTCGTTTTACGTTGCCGGATAAGGATGAATTTGAAGCAAGCGGAAAAGAAGAGGCAGCTATCCATCCGCTTAGCGTCATAAACCGTTCTCTCCAACTCTCCAAAGATATCCTGCGCTTTCTCATCGTTTTGGCGAAAGACCTCCCAGAGCTGAAGGCAATTCCACGAGTGGAACGTCCGAAAGTAGAAAGCCGTGGAGGTAGATATGAGAAACGCGGTGCCGTACGTCCTATGCCACAAGCACCAGTCGCTCCGAAAGAAGATACAAAGCCAGTCAGCAATCAAGAGATTGATGATCAGTTGAAGGCGAAACTTGATATATAACAATAAACGAAAAAAAACGATTCTCAATAAATCATTAACCAAAAGCGTATGAACGTAAACAAAGCTATTTTGGTCGGACGCCTCACGCGAGACCCTGATATGAGAACGACACCGAACGGTCAATCGGTAGCGACACTCAGTATGGCAACCAATAATTTTTGGACCGACAAGAGCGGTACCAAGCAGGAGAAAACAGAATTTCACAATGTCGTTCTCTGGGGACGTTTGGCAGAAATTGCCGGGCAATACCTCACCAAAGGACAAGAATGTTTCGTCGAAGGACGTTTGCAGACACGGGAATATACGGCCAAAGATGGCTCTCTGAAGAAAATAACCGAAATCGTCGGTGAAACGATGCAGCTTGGGAGTCGTGCCCAAGGATCTCCTCAGGGCGCAGGAATGCCACGGAGTACTACCGGTACAGAGAGAAGGAGTGGAAACCAGACGAATATGAATGCTTCCGCACCGGTTGAAGAAGAAATCCCTACCATCAATCTCGATGATGAGAAAGATGAAATCAGGATCGAAGATGTCCCGTTCTAATATCAGCCATCATTTATTATTTATCTTTCTACCATTATGGAAGCAGCAATGAGCAAGAAGCTTGCCAATCTCGACTACAAGGATGCCTATTTCCTTCGTCGTTTTCTCAACTCACAAGGTAAGATGTATCCGCCGAAGAAGCACGGACTCTCTGCCAAGGAACAGCGTGGACTCTCTGCGGCTGTCAAGCGCGCCCGTTTTATGGCACTTATCCCTTACGTGATTAAATAACAGGTGTCTCCCGATTTTACAGACAGAGTTTGATAATAAGCCGATAACACCGATGTGTTCCTATGCTCAATATGACCGATATCAAAACAGGAAAGAAGATCATCTGGAATGACGAGCCGTACGCCGTTCTGGAATATTTGCATTCCAAGATCGGACGAGGTGGTGCGGTTATGCGTACGAAATTGAAGAATCTTCTTTCCGGTGTGATCATCGACTATACTTTCCAGGGTGCAGAAAAAGTGGAAGAGGCAGAAATCTCGAAATCTCATGCTCAATATCTCTATCATGAAGGAGATGATTTCTATTTTATGGACACTGTTTCGTTTGATCAATTCTCCCTTTCCAAGGAAGTCTTGGGTGATATGACGATGTATCTTGTGGAGGGGACGGAAATGTCTGTTCTCAATTGGGATGGGCGACCAATCAACGTCGATCCTCCGGTGAAAGTAACTCTCACTGTGACAGATGCTCCTCCGGGTATCAAAGGCGATACCGCGTCAGGCGGTGGCAAAGTGGTGACACTTGAAACCGGTCTTCAGATAACGGCTCCGCTTTTCATCAAGGTAGATGATCGTGTCGTCATAAATACGGAAAAAGGCACCTATGTATCGAGAGCATAGGTATGAGGGAATATGGAAACACCCTCTCATATGAGAGGGTGTTTTTTCTTTGGTACGATTGCTCTAAAAAAGCTTCTTGTAAAGCAAAATTATGCTGACTCAGAGAGTTGCTTTTTTTTGAAGAAACAGGTAAAATAGAGAGGTAAATCCTGCCCCTTGATTGGTGAGATTTTTGTAAATAGTCATCCTTTGTTCTTGCAGAAAGCCTTAAATAATTTCAGAATATGTCCTTTCTCGCTTATTTGTGGGGCATCCGCCTCTTTACGTTTTTGGCTCTGCTGGCATGGCTCGGCGTAATCATCGTTCTTGATCCTGAGCAAACAGGAATCGTGGGAAGAGTTATTTTCTTTGTAAGTCTTCTCGCATTACTGACAGGAATCTTCACGCTCTTGGTCACATGGATATATCGTAAGGGTCTCGGAGATAAAGAAGTAAGACATCATCTGAGCGGAGCTTTTCGTCAAGCAAGCCTTCTTGCTTTGTACGTACTCTCCATCGTTTTTCTTCAGTATGCACGAATTTTGATATGGTGGGATGCATTGCTTCTTTTCGGAGCGGTACTTCTGATAGAGCTTTCACTCAGACGTCTTTCGGATCATACAAATAAATAACAGGCATTCCCCGATGTTTGGTAATAAAAAGTTTTAATTTTTTCCTCATATTTGAATCGATACTTATGGCAAAGAAAATAGAACAAGCAAGTTATGGTGCAAAATCCATTCAGGTCTTGGAAGGGCTCGATCCTGTACGCAAGCGCCCAGGTATGTATATCGGCGGAACATCCCTTGAAGGATTGCATCACCTCATCTGGGAAGTCGTGAACAACTCCATCGATGAGGCTATGGCCGGTCACTGTACGCGTATCACCCTCCGTCTCCTGCCGGACAATTGGGTAGAGGTGAAGGATAATGGCCGTGGTATTCCTGTCGAGATACACCCGCAAACGAAGAAATCGACATTGGAAACCGTGATGACCGTTCTCCACGCCGGAGGGAAATTCGGAGGTGAGGGAGGTTACAAGATTTCCGGAGGTCTGCACGGAGTCGGTGTTTCTGTCGTGAATGCTCTCTCTGCTGTGACGAGAGTGACGGTTGAACTTCAGGGGAAGGTGTGGATGCAGGAGTATCATCGTGGCAAGCCGGTCGCAAATGTGAAGTCTATCGGCAAGTCTGACACGACGGGCACAACGGTCGCTTTTCAGGCTGATCCGGAAATTTTTCCAGAAATCAATTATTCCTGGTTGAAAATCCTCGAGTATATCCGTTACCAGGCATTTCTTACGAAGGGTATCCGAATCGAGGCGGAGGATTGGCGTGAAGTGAAAGAAAAAGGAGAGGAATACAAAGTGAATCGACACAATTTTTATTTTGATTCCGGCATCGTTTCATTTGTGAAATTTCTCAATCGCAAAAAAGAAGTGAAGAACCAAACACCGGTATACATCGAAAAAACGATGAATGATGTCTATGTGGAAGTATCGTTTCAGTTTACCGAAGGTTTCAAAGAGCACTTGTTCGCTTTCGCCAACAATATCCTGAATCCGGGCGGAGGGACGCACGTGACCGGCTTCAAGATGGCGCTCACTCGTGCGATGAATGAGTATGCCAAGAAGAATAATCTGATCAAGGAAAAAGAAGGGGCGTTTACTTCAGATGATCTGAGCGAGGGTTTGACAGCCGTTATTTCCGTCAAACTTGCCAATCCGCAATTCGAGGGACAAACCAAAGATAAGCTCAATAACAATGAAGTACGCGGAGCGGTGTCACAAGTGACATCCGAAGGACTCGGTGAATTTCTTGAGACACATCCGGCCGACGCCAGGGCGATGATCGACAAATGTCTGCTCACCGTACGTGCTCGTATTGCTGCTCGAGCAGCCAAGGATGCCGTGCTTCGTAAAGGTGCACTGGAAGGTATGACGCTCCCAGGGAAACTGGCTGACTGTACGACACGTGATGCCGAGCGTTCCGAAGTATATATCGTCGAAGGAGATTCGGCAGGTGGCAGTGCCAAACAGGGACGTAATCGTGAGTTTCAGGCTATTCTGCCTCTGCGTGGTAAATTGGTGAACGTCGAGAAAACAAGTCTCGACAAGGTAGTGAAATCTGATACGCTCAAGCCGATCATTATCGCCCTCGGAGTGGGTATCGGAGAAACGTTTGATATTGCGAAATTGCGCTATGGCAAAGTGATCATTATGGCCGATGCTGATGTTGACGGCTCTCACATTCGGACACTCCTCCTGACATTCTTTTATCGGTATTATGAATCACTCATTCGTGATGGACACATCTATATCGCTCAGCCACCACTCTATCGTCTCCAAAAAGGGAAAGACGTGCGCTATGCCTATACCGAAGAGGAGAAATTGTCGGTCGTGGAAGAAATGAAACAGGCAATCCTTGCAAAATCCTCTGCGAAAAAAGTGAAGAAAGAGAAGAAGGAAGAACAAGAAGAAGAGATAGGCGTTGTCTTGGTAGAGAATGAAGGTGAAGCAGGAAATTCGAATGGAATAGCTCTCCAGCGTTACAAAGGTCTCGGAGAAATGAACCCGGAACAGCTCTGGGAAACGACGATGAATCCTGACAATCGCGTTATGCTCAAGGTGACTATCGAAGATGCTGAAGCTGCCGATGAATTGTTCGATATTTTGATGGGAAGCGAAGTCGAACCGCGTCGTCGCTTCATCCAAACGTATGCCAAAACAGTGAAGAATCTGGATGTCTAATGACGAGAGAAGAGGAGAAAAAACAAAAGAGCTCTACCGATTGATAGAGCTCTTTTTTGATTCAAACGATGCTATTTCTTGTTACCAAGGATCTTGAACATTTTCGTACCACAGACGGTGCAGATGCCTTTCATTGCTTTGCGACCATTCTTCATCTCCACTTCTTCTGTATCCTTCATTTCTCTTTTTTCTTTGCACTTCATGCAATGTCCTGTTTCGGCTACGATTTCGTCAGCCATAGTAGTACTTTTCGTTAATAGTTACTGCTTCCTGTATTATACACACTTCGGAGAAACTTTCAACCCCGTCAGAGAACACTGTGCTCTTGGCACGACTTCGACCGTTTACAACAATTTTCTCTAACGGGATAAATCTTTGTGTCTTGATTCGTGCTTGACCGAGTCCTCTTCCTATGGTAAGCTGTCAACACTCAAGAGGATGTCGAGTCGATGTTTTTTCGAAAGATTGTTGCTTTTGAAAGATATAAAGGGGTATACTAGTTCTATGAAAATGCCACTCGAGAATTTGCAGGCAATCATTCGTTGTCCGGTGTGTAACAAAAAATACCGGCCGACCAAGATGCTCGTGCTTGATGAGGATGAAAAACGTACGACACTCCATCTTTCCTGCACGGACTGTGGAGCATCATCGATGGTATTCGTCTCTTTGGGGCAATTCGGCGTTGTGAGTCTGGGCATACTGACCGATCTCGAACAGAGTGAGGCACGAAAAGTTTTTTTCGGTCAAGCGGTTACGTCAGACCAGGTCATTGAAGCGCATCAATTTTTGAAACAGTATACTGGTGGCGTCGAAGCATTAATTTGAAAAACTTATTTGTTTGGCATATTTCTTCGTTACAAGCTTCGATACTCGATGCGGTATCAAAAGTACCGCTTACTCCGTTTCTCTCTTGTGCCTTGAACTGTACTCAAACAAATAAGTTTTTCTAGAATAACATAATCAAATTCATTAAGAAGCATATGTCAGAATTTACACTCCAGGTGAAGACACGTGAACAAGCAGGAAAAGATTTGCATACGATGCGTAAGCAAGGTTCCATTCCGGCTGTTCTGTATGGTCATGGCACGAAGCCACAGATGCTCTGGGTGCAGTATATGGATTTTTCCAAATTGTATGCCAAGGCAGGTGAGAGTAGTATCGTCGAAATCATATCTGAATCAGGAAAGAAAGTGAATGTTATCATTCAGGATGTTCAGGCGGACCCGCTCTCCAGTCGTTTTTCACATGCTGATTTTTTCCAGGTACGTATGGATGAGAAATTGGAAGCACGCGTCCCGCTTGAGTTCGTCGGTGAAGCACCGGCTGTCCGTGAAATGGGAGGCGTCCTTCTGAAACCGATAGAAGAAATAGTGGTGAGCTGTCTGCCGAAGGATCTGCCACATACGCTTTCTGTCGATCTCTCGTCACTCAAAACATTCGAAGACCATATTCAGATCAAGGATATGAAAATTCCTGCCGGTGTCGAAATTCTGACAGAGATGGATACCACAGTGGCTCTTGTCGAAGCACCACGTACAGAAGCTGAGATGGCCGCCCTTGATGAAAAAGTAGAAGGAGACGTCACCAAAGTAGAGGGTGTTGAGAAAGAAGGTGTCGTTGCCGGCGATGTTGCTGTCGATACCGAAAAGAAAGGTGGCAACAAAGAGGAGAAAAAAGCTCCTGCTGACAAGAAATAATTGAAATTGAAAAATAAAAGCCGCTCTTGAGCTAGTCGAAGGGCGGTTTTATTGTGTTTCAGCACCCTTTCAATCTATGGCAAGATTTCAATGGCTACTTCCGGAAAAAGCTCTTGAAGTTTTGTGAGTTCTTCTTCTTTAAATTTTTGGAGGACATAATCGTGTGAGGGCATACATACACCCAAGATCTCAGTAGGGTGGCCGATACCGAGACGGATACGGAAGAAATCCTGAGTACCCAATTTTTCGATGATGTCTGCAACACCATTGTGGCCGGCTGGACGAGAAGACAAAGTAATCTTGTATGTGCCTGGGGTGATATCGAGATCGTCATGGATGACGACGATATCAGCCGGTGTGAGTTTGTAGAATTGTAGCAGAGATTGTACTGCCGTACCGGAATTATTCATAAATGTCATCGGTTTCACCAAGAGTATCCTCTCTCCATTTCGTGTTCCTGTACTTACTTCAGCAGACATTTTTTTATCGAGAGCAAATGGTTCGAAGCCAAATTCTTGCCGTAAAAAATCCACACACAAAAACCCCGCATTATGACGGGTTGTTTCATATTCTCTTCCTGGGTTGCCGAGTCCGATGATAATTTTCATAAGGAGAAGAAATATCTTCACGAAAGAATTTTTTGTTGGTTGCTCTACTTGTCCGAAGAAGTGCTTTCGGTTCGAAAAAAGAAGCTGTGACACAGTTGATTGGGTGCTACTTTTTTCGTTAACCGAAAGCATTGATGATTCTAGAGCAGAGACAAAAGATTACTTTCGATGAGGATATTTCTTTTTAAAAATTAGAGGTGAGTTACTATTTTTTACGGAGATTTTCTTGAGGGGGAAGAACTTCTGGGAAAGAGTTGTCTTCCGGGACTTCACTGCTGAGATTGTCATCAAGTGAAAGCGTGTCTGCGAGATCGTTTCCGATGGTAATTTCGAAATCAGATGTGTCTGATTGGGAAAGGGGAGATGAATCTTCTTTTTTCAAGGAAAACTTTCTCATCAGTTCATCGAGACTGTAGGGTTTCTGCAAACCGATCCTATCTGTAATCATACTCTCTTCAGGACGTTCTTTCAAAGTGTCGGAAGAGACGATTGTCACATCCTCGAATCCCATTTCTTCCATGATGTATGTTTTCATTTTCTGAGCGAGAGCAGTATCTTTCGGTAGAGCAATCAACGTGAGAGAGGCACCTTCTTTTTTTATATTGTTTTGTCGATCTTTGATCGTATCGAGATGAAAAATGTTTTCACTGATATCGCGGATCTCGCTCCAATTGCCGATACGCGGAACAAGTATGAAGGCTGTTACAGAACCGACTTGGATATGAGAGACACGGAGGAGGCTCTCTTTTTTCCAGGCATCAACAACGATGGAGGTGACATTTTTCGTATCGAGCTTTCTGGCAAGACTGAGGAATTTCTCCATATCATCAATTGACATATCTGTTTCTATACTTTCACCGAGTGCCGTGAACACATCATTTGCGGTGAAGATATTGAAAAACGTTCCAAGAGAGAATGCTTTGTCTTTGATGGCTTGAATCACTTGTTGCTGACGTTTGGCTCTGCCAAAATCGCCTTCCGGATCATTGTGCCGTTCGCGCACGTATTTGAGGGCTGTTGCACCATCAAGCGTCTGCCAGCCTTTTTTTATTTCAAACGTTTCATAACTGTAATTTTTCCCGGGATAGCGCGGGTCGTAGAAATCTCGGACGATATCCACCGAGATACCATGCAGTGCATCGACTATTTTTTCGAAACCATCGAAATCGAGAATGAAAGAGTAATGAATTGTCTGACCAGTGATGGTCTCAAGAGACTTCCGGAGAGGAGCGATTCCGTCACCGGTGTTCTGTCCGTATTGATAGAGAGAATTTATTTTGGTGAAGAGTGATGTGTCCGGAATAGAGACATAGAGGTCGCGCGGGAGAGAAAGAAGAGATACTTTTTTGTTCATCGTATCGATACTCATGATCATTATCGTGTCGGTAAGGTTTTTCCCCGGGTAGTGTTCTCCGGCTCGACCGAGAAGGAGAATATTGATACGGCCTTCTTTTTCACCACGGAGAGGAGACACTTCCGTCTTGATGAGTGAAGAAGTCAGACGCTTCACATCGGAGAAGAAGGAGTCTCCGGTATTATTCTCGAATTGGATGGTGTGTCCGACCGAGAAGCTTCTGTACAGAAAAAAAGTGATAATTCCAAGAAAGACAACAAGGAGTGATATGAAGAATACAGTGGAGAGTTTCCGCCAAATGTGACCCTGCCGTGGTTGTTTCTCTCGAGGAGAGACACCCTGCCGTGGAAGGGCTACTGACAGAGGATGAGATGAGGCAAAATGTGAAGAATCTCCCGCTTGGTGTCCGAGCGGAGAAGGTGTCGCTGGTGGAGAAGATTTGTGGAGACTATCCATAGAGTGACTATTTTTATCCTTAAGAAAGCGATTTTTCACCCTTGCCAAAGCATTAAAAATCTGTTAGAATATGAATGTTTTTACTTTTAAGTATTGTGCCGACTACGGCGAAACAACTTTTTTATGACAGAATATACGGATGATATCTCAAAAAAATCACCAGAAGAGAAAGTCGAATATCTCGGTATCGGCGGACTTCTTTTGGAAATGGTAAAGGTCTTCCTCTTGGCTATAGTTATCATTATACCTGTTCGAGTGTTTTTATTCCAACCATTCTTTGTTCAGGGATCGAGTATGGAGCCGAATTTCGAAGACGGACAATATCTCGTCGTGAGTGAGTTCGGATACAAACAGACAGATGTCAGTCTTATGAACAATTTCCATTTTGCAGTCGACCCTTTCAAAACTATCGAACGTCAAGATGTGATCGTCTTTCGTTATCCGAAAAATCCGGAACAGTTCTTCATCAAACGCGTCATCGGTTTGCCGGGAGAATCCGTGGAGATCCGTCAGGGGAAAGTGATCATTTATAATACGGTCCACCCGAATGGTTTTGTGCTTGATGAGAGCGCCTACATCGGTTTGGATATTCTGACCAAGGATATGCCGAAAATGGATGCCGGAGATGATTCCTATATCGCGATGGGTGACAACAGGATGTTCAGCTATGATTCGCGTGCTTTCGGTCCGATAAAAAAAGATAAGATCATAGGACGCGTGCTTCTGCGAGCATGGCCGATCAAACAATTTTCACTCTACTAATCCAAGTCTTTAACCGAACAGCTATGCCTCAGAAGAAAATTTCTCGAAATCCGATTACCCGAAACACGAAAAAGAAAGGTGTGAAGAAAGGAGTAGTAACGAAATCTGTTACGAAACACGGAACCTCCAAGAAAACATCGGACGCCAGTGCCAACGAAGACACGTTGTTGCTTCAATCTCTTCGTGGTATGCGTGATATTCTGCCCGAAGACCAGCCTTACTGGGAGCGTGTACGCAGAGTACTGACACATGCATCGCAAGAGTACGGTTTTCAGCGTATCGATACTCCGCTTGTAGAATATGCCAATCTTTTCACTCGTCTGATCGGTACTGAAACAGATATCGTGGAGAAGGAAATGTATACATTCGTCACTCGTGGCGGTGACAAAGTAGCCTTGCGTCCGGAATTTACAGCGGGTATCGCACGAGCGTATATCCAGCATGGTATGGGTATTCTTCCCAAGCCGGTCAAACTCTTTTCTGTCGGCCCTGTCTATCGGTATGATCGTCCGCAGGAAGGGCGCTTTCGTGAATTTTGGCAAGGAAACTTCGAATTGTACGGAGAAAGCGATCCGATTCTCGATGCGCAGACTATTCAGCTCGCATATCGCGTAATCCAGCAGTTGGGATTGAAGAACATCGAATTTCAAGTAAACAGTATCGGTGTGCCGGAATCACGACGTGAATATGAGAAAGCTCTTGTACGATATTTGGAAGCTCAGAAAAGCAAACTGTGTCAGAATTGTCGTGAACGACTGACTACCAATCCGATGAGAATATTGGATTGTAAGGAAGACAAATGTATTCAACTGACAGCACAGGTTCCGCAATCGATTGATTATCTCGATCAGGAATCGAGAGATCACTTCAAACGTCTGCTCGAATATCTTGATGAACTTGAATTGCCTTACACTATCAATACGCGTCTGGTACGCGGTCTTGATTATTATACGAAGACCGTGTTCGAAATCTGGTCCAGTGACAAAGATGGAAAAAAATATTCGCTCGGTGGTGGCGGACGGTATGACCGACTCATTCAAACAATGGGAGGGGAAGCCACTCCTGCCATCGGTTTCGGATTGGGGCTTGATCGCATCATCCTCGAGATGAAGCGTATTCAGGTCAAGCCATATCAGGAACCGAGAGCGAGAGTGTTTCTGGCACAGCTCGGCGATATGGCCAAGAAAAAGAGTCTGAAATTATTTTCTGAACTGGAAAGGAACAGCCTGCTCGTCGCGGAGAGTTTCGGTCGCGGAAGTTTACGGTCACAGATGCGTGTGGCCAATCGGATGGGAGCGGAAGTGACTATTATTATCGGCCAGAAAGAAGCGCTTGATGATACCGCTATCGTCAAAGATATGGTGTCCGGCACACAGGAGACCGTGACACACGAAAGATTGACAGACGCCATAAAGAAGATTTTGAAGACGAATCAGGAATTGAAAATAAAGGAAGTGAACATAATCCGCCCAGCAGAAGAGCTCGAAAAGGGTGAATAAAAGATATGGAGGATAATATTTTTCTGAAAATTATTCGAAAGGAAGTTCCCACGAAATTCATTTATGAAGATGATGAAATTCTGGCATTCTCTGATATTCATCCTATCGCGCCTGTTCACATTCTGATTATTCCGAAAAAACCTATTGAGAGTATCGCTTTCATAGAAGAAGAAGATGTCCCTCTCATCGGAAAAATGTTCCTGGTAGCGCGAGGTATCGCGAAAGACTTGAATATTTCCGAAAAAGGGTATAAACTGCTCATCCGAGTAGGGAGAGATGGCGGACAGGAAATTCCCCATCTTCATCTCCATCTTTTGGGAGGGGCTCGATTGGCGGAAGATATCCATCCGATACAGTAACTTACACCATGCAACCAATGATATCGTTCGTTGCATTCATAGGTTATTCTAGAGAAAGGAGGTCGTTTATATGATTCAAGTAAAGAAGAAAGAAAAAGAGACAGCCGAAAGCCTTATTCGGCGTTTTTCACGTCGTGTACAGCAGAGTGGAGTGCTCAGGCAAGTACGAAAGATACGTTTCCATCAGCCGGTACAGAGCCGTGGTAAGCGTCGCGACGAAGCTCTCTACAAAGTGAAAATTCGCAAAGAAATCAATCGTCTCAAGAAATTGGGCAAATTTGATGAAGATGCCCTTCGTGACATCAAGAAAAAGATGTAGATTTTTTCTAAAAAAGCCGTTCTGGCATTGTGTCAGGGCGGTTTTTTGCAACATATTTGTATTCTACGGCGAGTTTGCTATTATGGATAGGTTATAATCCGATTGAATAAAAGCGTATGACGCTCTATGAAACTGTCAGTGCCCATTTGAAAGAGGCTATGAAGTCGGGAGACACTCTACGACGAGATACACTCCGTTTGTTTCAAAGTGCTCTGAAAAATGTGGCAATCGAGAAACATAAAAGTCCTGATCAATTTTCTGATAGCGAAGTTGAAGATGTTTTGAAGCGTCTTGTGAAACAACGCAAGGACAGTATCGAACAGTTTCGAGCAGGCTCGCGTGAGGATCTCGCTCTGAAAGAAGAGGCTGAACTGAACCTTCTTTCCGCCTATCTTCCTCAGGCAATGGGAGAAGAAGAGCTTCGAGTACTTGTCGCTTCAGCTCTCAAAACGGCAGGGATGACTACTAAAACACAGGTGGGACAGGCGATGGGAGTTGTGATGAAACAAGTGGCAGGCCGTGCCTCAGGAGATGATGTCCGTAGGATAGTAGAAATGCTTCTTTCATAATGCTATGTCAGAGCAGGACGGCTTTCAAAAGCAAAAGAAGAGAATGTACAGAATGGAGAGCGGGGAACCGAGAGAGATATCGACAAAAAAATCACTATAATTATCTGAAGCAGTATCACTGGATATGCATATCGTCGTAGAATATACGGAAGAAGCAAAAACTCCTTTTCCGAAAAATTTTTTCCAGACAGTCGCCGAACGGACGCTTGAAGCGTGTCGATTTCTTTTTTTGGAAGGGAAAGAGATACGTCTCAATGTAATTTCCGTTTCAGCGGAAAAGATTCAAGAACTCAATACGAAATATCGCGGAAAAGAGAGTGTGACAGACATACTTTCTTTCGGCGAGTATGCCGATAGGAATGCTCTCAAGCAGGCAGAAGAAGACGAAATCTTTCTTGGAGAGATTTTCTTCTGCCCGACGTTTATAAAGGATGCAGCGACAGAAGACGCTGTAACATTTGAACGAGAAATGGTCTATATATTTTCGCACGGAGTTTTGCATTTGGTAGGATTCGATCATGAAGAAGAGATGTTTACTCTCCAGGAAAAGGTGACAGATGCTTTTCCTCTGGAAAAATAGTATACTGAAGATAATGGTATTATCATAATCCTCTATGTCTCGATTTTTCCGTAGCTTTTCGTATGCAGTGAAAGGGATCCTTTTTACGATACGCAATGAAAGAAATTTCCAAATAGAAGTATTCGTGGGAGCTTTTGTCGTCGTTATGATGCTTTTCTTTCCACTTGCTCCTTTGGAACGATCCCTCATCGTTCTCTCGATAGCCTTGGTACTCACTTTGGAACTCGCCAATACGGCGTTGGAACGAGTGATGGATATTTTGAAACCGAGGGTTCATCCGTATGCACGGGTTATAAAGGATGTGATGGCAGGCGCGGTACTCCTTGCAACATTTGCTTCGATTGCAATCGGCATAGTCATTTTTTTACCGTATATTCTGGCATTCTGACCGGCTGAGAAGAGTTATTCTTTGCGGTTTGAAAATTTTCGGGGTATAATACCGATAGGAGTTTGATCATATTCACCTGGCTGTGGTTTGGTGAAGCCGATTCGTGTTGTACATGTATGAAGGAATGGAAAAGTTGTTTTGTTTCTTGTGTTAAGTAACGAAAAAAGAGGTCCATTCCTTTGATAAATTTGATGTTCGGTTTTGTTTGATTTTTTCGTATATGTCACGAGGTCATTATTATGTCGGTCTGGATATCGGTTCCGCAGAAATCCGAGCAGTGATTGCTCAGGAAATTTCCTCTGAGGAGCCACTACGCGTCATCGGTGTCGGTATCGCACCTTCTTTCGGTATGCGACGTGGAGTGGTAGCGGATACGGATAGTGTCGCCAAAGCGTGCAACAGCGCACTGGAACAGGCTGAACGTATGGCTGGACACCCGGCAGAGAGTCTCGTCGTGAGTGTGAGTGGGACAGAGATTCTTTGTCAGGATGCTCTCGGTGTGATTGCTGTGGGACGAGCTGACGGAGAGGTCGTCGAAGATGACATCGTGCGTGTGCTTGAAGAAGTGCAGGCACGATTGACGATGCCACTTAATCGTGAAATTATTCACGTCATCCCCAAGGATTACCGTCTTGATGATCAGAAGAGTATCAAAAATCCCGTCGGTATGCGCGGAGTACGACTCGAGATGAACGCTCTTATCATAAGTGGGAGTACGTCGCATTTGAAAAATATTTCTCGCAGTCTTGAGCAAGCTGGTACGATGGCAGAAAGTTTTGTTGTGGAACCGTTGGCTTCTGCCGAAGCCGTACTTTCTGACAAACAAAAAGAGCTTGGTACGGTGCTTATCAACATCGGTGGAAGCACGACATCACTTGTCGTATTCGAAGATGGAGACTTGTTTCATTTGGCTGTTCTGCCGGTCGGGAGCGGACACATCACCAATGATATCGCTATCGGACTACGCACTTCCATTGAAGTTGCAGAAGCGGTGAAATTGCAATTCGGGAGTGCTCTCCCGGAAGAAATAAGCAAAAAAGATGAGATCGATCTGAGTGTCTTTGATTCACAGGAGAATGTTTTCGTTTCTCGTCGGCATGTTGCAGAAATCATCGAGGCACGCTTCGAAGAAATCCTTTCTTTTGTAAATGGAGAGTTGAAAACAATCGGCCGTGAAGGACTCTTGCCTGGAGGAGCGGTATTGTCAGGTGGGGGAGCCCTGCTTCCTGGGGCAGTTGAATTGGCGAAAAAAGTATTGCGACTGCCGGTCCAAATCGGATATCCAAAACCGCTCGGTGGTATACTCGATCAAGTCGATACCCCACAATTCACAACGGCTGTCGGATTGTTGCTTCTGGCGCAGACGAACTCTTCACATAAAAATTCTTTTTCTACCCCAGGCAAGATAATGGGCATTATTCCGGAAAGCGTGTATACTGTAGTAAAGAAAATAAAACGTTGGTCGAAACAATTCCTTCCATAGATAGCGCCTTGGTGGACGGAAAAAAATACATAGACAATGCATTCTCTCGGAAAAACGCTTTTTTCCTGGGATTTTCCGCTACCTTGACACGTTTTCTCGCGTTATGATAGAGTGAAAATTCAAGAAACGTCTCTGTCCCGAATGGTACGATGAGAGAAGAGAAGAGAGAAAGTGCGGAATAAATCGATTATTTAACCAACTTTTTTAAAGGGGACACATATGGCAGAGATCAAACCTGATATTGAGACGTTTGCGAAGATTAAAGTCGTCGGTGTCGGAGGTTCCGGAGGCAACGGTATCACACGGATGATCGATGCCAAAATCAAGGGTGTTGAATTTGTCGCTATCAATACGGATGCACAGGCGCTTCACAATTCCAAAGCGCAAGAGAAGATTCACATCGGAAAAAACCTGACCAAAGGACTTGGTGCCGGTATGAATCCGGAAATCGGACGGCAGGCGGCCGAGGAAAATCGCGATGAAATTCAAGAAGTGTTGAAAGGTGCCGATATGGTGTTCGTCACGTGTGGTTTGGGTGGTGGTACCGGTTCCGGTGCCGCTCCTATCGTTGCGGAAACTGCCAAGGAACTTGGAGCACTCACCGTCGGTGTTGTGACCAAGCCATTCGCTTTTGAGGGATCGCAGAGACGAGCTATTGCCGAAGAAGCTCTTGCTAATTTGAAAGACCGTGTCGATACGCTCATTACCATTCCGAACGACAAATTGCTCTCCATCATCGATCGTAAGACAACGCTCATCAATGCTTTTCGTATCGTCGATGATGTCCTCCGTCAGGGCGTGCAGGGCATATCCGATTTGATCACGAAACCTGGAATCGTCAATGTCGACTTCGCCGATGTGCGTGCCATTATGGAAGACAGTGGAAGCGCCCTTATGGGTATCGGTATCGCATCCGGTGATAATCGTGCCGTGGAAGCCGCCAAAGCGGCCATCAACAGTCCTCTTCTCGAGCTTTCCATCGATGGTGCCAAAGGAGTACTGTTCAATATTTCCGGATCAAATGATCTGACGATGCTTGAGATAAATGAAGCGGCCAGCATCATCACTGAGAATATCGATCCAAATGCCAAGGTTATCTTCGGAGCAGTGACCGATGACCAGATCCGTAAAGGTGAGATTCAGATTACTGTTGTTGCTACCGGTTTCGATGTCGCCCGTGTCAATGAGCCATCACTCGGATTGATTACGAACAGACCGGCTCTTACGACGACACCGACCTCTCAACTTTCATCGCATCATACGTCTCGTACGACAGAAGACCATTCGGAGAACGAGAAAAAAGATGAGAGTAAGGATAAGGACGATTTCCATTTTTCGAATCGGAGTATCGAACAGCCGGTTATGATCATCGAAGAGAAAATTCAACCGCGCAATCCCGTTCCTCGCAATGAATCGAAAGAACTTGTCGAGGAGGGAGAAGACCTTGAAATCCCAGCATTTATTCGTCGCAAGATGAAAAAATAGTTCTGAGAAAAAGAGTAGAGCGCCTCGAAAAGAGGTGTTTTGCTTTTAGGGAGAGAAGGAGAGGTGTATACTGTAAACGTGAGATGTAAGATGTGTGATGAAGAAATCACTCATGGTGTAGTCTCTCTGTCTTTTTATTCATTATCATTTATCCAGTATCTTTCTTATGAACTGTCCATTTTGCAGTCATCCAGAAACAAAGGTCATCGATTCACGCGATACGCAGGAAGGGCGTGCTATTCGTCGCAGGCGTGAATGTGAGAAATGTCACGCTCGATTCAGTACGTATGAAGAAGTGGAAATTTTCCGTCTGTCTATCGTCAAGAAAGATGGTCGTAAGGAAGAGTATGATCGGAACAAGATTGAAAAAGGATTGAGACGCGCATTCGAAAAACGCCCAGCTGCCGAAGAAAAAATAGAGAAAATTTTGGGTGAAATAGAGTATGCTTTGCATGAGAAGCATACGAATGAAATCCAGAGTCGGGAGATAGGGAGCCTGGTGATGGAAAAACTCAAGGAAGCCGATGACGTCGCTTACATCCGGTTCATCAGCGTGTACAAGTCTTTCGGGAGTGCCAAAAGCTTTCGTAAAGCGCTTGAAACATTAGAATAAGTTGTCTTCTTTATTTTTCAGGATAGATACCTGTTTTATAAGTATATTTCTGCAAAAAGAGATATAAAAATACGATTATGGCCAAGATTTCTGTGAAGGTCATTCCCCGGGCGAAAAAGAACACGGTAGAATGTATTGAGGAAGGGAAATATCGTGTGCGGTTGACAGCTCCACCAGTAGATGAAAAAGCCAACCATCTCCTCATCAGTTTGCTGGCGAAACATTTTGATGTCGCACCGAGTCGTATCAGGATTGTTTTCGGTGAAAATAGTCGTCAGAAAATCATTGAGTTGCCCTGACATATGTCCAAGGATCAGGTTTTTCTTTTGGCGTGTTTGGGATATATCGGAGGAGTCTTTGTCGGCTCTTTTTTTGTTCCCTCGGTATGGTCTCTCATTTTCGGTACGGCATTTTTCATAGCCATTTTGATAGCATTTCCATACAAAAAAATATTCCTTCTCGTCATTCCATTGGCAGTATTCTTTTTTGGTATCGTCTCAGCAGTCAAAAGCGTCGATCATTTTCGTGAGGGGAATATGCATCAGGAAGAAGTAGTCGGCATCTTCCGTGTGGTGAGCGATCCGGAAGAAAAGAGTTTTTTCAGGCAGGTTATCGTGCAGACACAGTCCTGCATCAGTGGAAACTGTCCGCGAGAAAAGATTCTCTGGCAAGCACCGAAGACGATGGATATCGTGATTGGAGCAAATATCAAATTTTCCTGTGTTTTGGAATTACCGAAAAACTTTGATTCGGAATTTGATTATAGAATGTTTTTGGCCAAAGACGATATCGGATATATCTGCCCGAAAGCATTGCGAGCGGACGTGCTAGCAGAAGATGCTCAGGCGCGTTTTATGAGATTCTTTTTCTTGCCGAAACGAGCGTTCGAAAATGCTGTGAATAAAAGTCTGCCACAACCGGAAGCTGGACTGGCAACAGGACTGATACTGGGCGGAGGCGATCGTCTTCCGGAAACGCTCAAGCAAGGGTTCGTCATCGCGGGACTCTCTCATATCGTGGCTATTTCCGGATACAATATCGCACTTATTGCGCAAGGATTCGTGATTATGGGAATTGCTCTTGGTTTGTGGCGACGGCAGGCTCTCTGGTTCGCTGTCATCGGTATTACTCTTTTTATTTTTCTTGTTGGAGCTCCTGCTTCGGCGGTACGAGCCGGTGTGATGGGTGTCTGTGCCTTTGCAGCACTCTTTTTTGGAAGATTATCACGAGGAATCAATATGCTTTTGTTTGCAGGTGCGGTGATGCTTTTTTTCCAACCGCTTTTGCTACGCTATGATATCGGCTTTCAGCTTTCATTTCTTGCCACGCTGGCAATCATCGTTTCTTCTCCATACATCGAGCAGTTTGTTCCGAGAGAATTTTTTGGGAGAAGTTTCGTTGAGGTAGCACTTTTGACATTCGTCGTAGAGCTGTTTGTCATACCGATCGTCGCCTATCAATTCCATATATTCTCTCCTTTTGCGCTTCTGATGAATATTCTCCTCCTTCCGATTGTGCCGTATGCGATGGCGACAATATTCATCTCTGTGCTCGGGTTTTTCATTCTGCCTGGACTGCATATGTTGCCTGCCGGTGTCTCTTATGGTCTGCTCCGGATTATTACTTACGCCGTTGAACGACTGAGCGTCGTCCCGTATGCGATGCAAGAAGTATCTTTTCATCCTCTGATGCTTTTTCTCTGGTACGCTTTTCTTCTTTCTGTTATTCTCCTAATGAGAAAGTATTCTATTCGAAAATATGTCCAAACAAAAAATTTACGGTAGCTTTTTGGTACTTATTCTTTGCACTGTGTGTATCTTTGCAGGTATTAGGTGGTTTGATACTTATCAAAAAACGACAGAAGTAATATTTCTCAACGTTGGAGAAGGTGATGCCATACTTTTTTCTCAAGGATCAAATCAGATTCTCATCGATGGCGGACGGTCAGGCAAAGATCTCCTGGCACGTCTAGGAAGACACATACCGTTTTGGGATCGAACGATAGAGATCATAATCGCGACACATCCTGATGCCGACCATATCGGCGGTTTTGCGTCTTTGCTCTCAGCATATCGAGTGGAAAAATTCCTCTATACCGGAGCAGAGAGCAAGACAGAAGTCTTTCTCCTTCTGAAGAGAGCTTTGTCGGAAAATAAAACGGATATTTTGAAAATATTCCGAGGGAGTAAAGTGGAGCTTCCTGGCGAGGGAAACCTCTTTATCGAATATCCACTTTCAATACTCCCCGAAGAGATGGCAGAAACCAATACGGGCAGTATTGTCGCGCGTTTCAGTTATGGAACGACACAGATGCTTTTTACCGGAGATCTACCGAGTGAAGAGAAGGTGCTTCCGGATATACGCCCCGTTGATATTCTCAAGGTCGCCCATCATGGCTCGCATTATTCCACGAGCGCTGATTTTTTAAGCAGACTTATGCCACAGGAAGCAGTGATTTCTGTCGGGAAAAATAGTTATGGACATCCCAGTCCAGATGTCTTGAAACGTCTCGAAGAAGAACATATCAAGATTCGGCGGACAGACACAGACGGGGATATTCGTTATCTCTGCACGGAAACAGTGGCGAAATGCGTTTTTGCACGATAGTACGGCAGAAAAAAATCACTCTGTAGCTGAGAGTCCTGATGAGTCTAGAGTAGAGCCAAAAGATTGCTTTTGGTTGTAAGATCTGAATGGCTAAAATTGCGTTTCAGATGAGAATTAAAGACATATGAGTTGCCAGTTTTGTTTTTTTGTGTCATACTCATTCGTAATAGCGTAATTGTTTAGTAAAGAAATACTATGCCGACACACCAGAAAAAGGAACGAACTCTTATCATTCTCAAGCCGGATGCCATCCAGCGCGCTCTTATGGGAGAGATTATCCGTCGTATCGAACGCACCGGACTGAAATTTACGGCGATGAAACTCGCTCTCGCAAGCGAAGACCAGTGCTGGAAACACTACAGCAAGGATGATGAGTGGTATCAGAAAAAAGGAGAACGAATGGTGGGTGACCGCAAGGAACACAATCTTCCGATAGAGAAAGAGCCGATGGAGTATGGCAAAGACATCATCCGAACGATTGTCGATTATCTGACCTGTGGACCGAGTCTCATAGCTATCGTAGAAGGACACGCTGCCACGATGATCGTGAAGAAACTCGTGGGCGGTACGGAGCCGACATCTTCTGATATCGGAACGATTCGAGGAGACTTCACTGTTGATTCATACAGTCTGTCTGCTTTGGATAATCGCGCCGTGCGTAATCTTGTGCACTGTTCGGAAGATTCGGCAGAAGCAGAAAGAGAAATCCCCATCTGGTTTCAGGAGAACGAAATCATCAATTACCGACTCGTCCAGGAACAAATTCTGTACGATGTAAACCTTGACGGTATTTTGGAATAGACTTTCATATCAGATAGGCAGTCTCTCAAAAAAGACTGCCTTTTTGTTTTTTGAGGTATAATGAGTATCTGAAATAGGAATCGGGCTGTAGCCTGCCTACGGCAGATAAATATATCGGGGTGTCGTATAGTGGTAGTACGCAAGGCTGGGGGTCTTGTAGTCGGAGTCCGATTCTCCGCGCCCCGACAATGAAGTTAAATTCCCTGGAGCATATAGGCTGGGTTCGATTCCCAGCAGCCCGACATCAGTTATCGCATAAGGCTGGGGGGCGAAAAGTGAACTCTTGCCTACCGGCAGGCAGGGCTTCACATTTCGCGGGTGTTTCCGTAAGACGTCTCGGCTTACGAATGAGAAACACACCGGACTTGTAGTCGGAGTCCTCCTCCAGAGGCGGACAGGGATTCTCCGCGCCCCGACAATGAAGTTAAATTCTCTGGAATGATAGAGACAGGGACGTCCACTATTCCGATCATTTGATCTCACCTCTGGCTTACGATAAAAAAATCCTCCGTGATGGAGGATTTTTTGTCGATAGAAGAAAAATATTTTCTTAATTCGTGACCTTAGCAAGAGTACGCAGAGCACGAGCAGAAACACGCAGTTTCACACCACCGATGCGTTTCGCTTGCAGGTTGATTTTGAACTTGCGACGAGTGGCGATATTGGAATGACTGCGAGCATTGCCTGATGCTGTTCCTCGTCCGGTAAGTTGGCACATTCGGCTCATACGATTGTTCTTGAGATATTACCTGAAGTAATGTATCATAGACACATACTTTTGACAAGAGTCTTCTTATGGCAAGTGAAATAGTTCTCATAGGGTTTTATTTATTGACGCTCGTGTACTCCGTGATCATTCACGAAGTGTCGCATGGTGTGGTGGCTCTGTGGCTCGGGGATATGACGGCGAAATACGCCGATCGTCTGAATCTAAACCCTCTCAAACACATCGATCCATTCGGTTCGGTCATTTTGCCAGTGCTGTTATTTGTCAGTACAGGCTTCGCTTTCGGGTGGGCGAAACCAGTTCCTTACAATCCTTACAATTTGCGCGATCAGAAATGGGGACCGACCTTGGTTGCTCTGGCCGGACCGGGAATCAATCTTCTTTTGGCTGGTATCGCGGCGCTTATCGCCAAGATTTTACCGATGACGTATCTTGCCAAAATAGACATTATGAATCGCTTTGTCGGAGTCATCGGTGGTGGAGGGAATTTCCTCGATCGCTTTACGCTCTTGGCAGAAGCGCTCTCGGGTTCGCTTGCCAATATATTCTTTGGACTGCTCCTTCTGGTGATATTTTGGAATGTCGTTCTGGCCTGTTTCAATCTACTTCCAGTGCCACCACTTGATGGTTCCAAATTGCTCTACGCTCTCGTGCCACTGCGTGAACGCACAGTGTTCTTTCTGGAACAATATGGACTATTTGTACTTATATTCGTTATTTTCTTTTTTTCCGCGCCTATCAGTATTTTCATCAACTTTGTGTTGAGTTTATTTCTGCGATTTACCCTGTAGGATGTTTTTTTCTGTCGTTCATTATCCTCTTGTTCTCTCCTGTCTTGACCCCGACACCAATTGAGCTTTAATTCTTGGAAGTCAGCGGTTTTTTCGTGAATATTCCTATTTTTTAGGCATGTAGAAATGCTTCATTTCTATCGTGCTGAAGCTCAATTGGTGTTGGGGTTGACAGGATTAAACCTATTAGGTAATATAGATTGTACGGAAAAGCAAAGGCTTTTTCTATTTTATTGCAAGATGAATTTCGTCTTTTCCCTAGATTCTAAATTCAACATTCTAAATTCAATTTTTGTGGCAACGATCAACCAGCTCATCAAACACCCTCGTACAACGGCTTCCAAGAAGTCGAAGTCTCCTGCGATGACCTATTCTATCAATAGCGTCAAAAACCGTAATACATTTCATGACAGTCCGTTCAAACGAGGTGTCTGTATCAAGGTGTCGACGACTACTCCGAAGAAGCCGAACTCAGCTTTGCGGAAAATCGCTCGTGTACGTTTGACGAACGGTATGGAAGTGACCGCGTATATCCCAGGGGAAGGTCATAACCTCCAGGAACACTCCATCGTTATGATTCGCGGTGGGCGAGTGAAGGATCTTCCAGGTGTGCGTTATCATATCGTCCGAGGTATTTTCGATGCAGCGGGTGTAGCAGCTCGAAAGCAGAGCCGATCAAAATATGGTGTGAAGAGAGACAAGAAGAAAGACTAATGAAAAAGAATTTTGAATCTCAAATTTTGAATCAAGAGAGAAGAACTTTTAGAAAATTGAAACATTGGAAATTGTTTAGAAATTGATAATTGAAAATTTATAGAATTATGCCACGAAGAAAACGACAATTTACACGCGAATGGAAACCGGATACTCTCTACAGTAATCCGCTGGTTGGTCATTTCGTGGGTATGATTATGTGGAATGGCAAGAAAAGCATCGCCGAAAAAATCATCTACGATTCTTTTGATATCATTCATGAGCGTACGAAGAAAGGCGGACTGAATACTTTCGAACAAGCCATCAAGAACGTTTCTCCGCTTCTTCAATTGAAATCTCGTCGTGTCGGTGGTGCCAACTATCAGGTGCCGGTGCCGGTGTCCGGTGAACGCCGTCAGGTGCTGGCTATGCGTTGGATTCGTGATGCTTGTCGCAAGCGTAAGGGCAAGGGAATGGCAGAAAAGCTGGCCGATGAACTTCTTGATGCTTCGAACAAACTCGGCTCTGCGATGAAGAAACGTGAAGAAACTCACCGTATGGCCGAAGCCAACAAGGCCTTTGCGCATTTTGCGTAAAGCAAAATGCAATTTCTAATCTTCAATTTCTAATTTCTAATGAATTTTCAATGTCAAAAGGCATAACGGAAATTCATTTTGATAGTGGGACATTAATGCGTTAGAAATTCCTGCTCGCTCGGCAGACGGGGTTTAGAAATTAGTAATTAGAACTTAGAAATTAACTAAAAATATGGCCCGAAAAACTCCCATTGAAAAGTATCGCAATATCGGAATCATCGCGCATATAGATGCTGGTAAGACCACCACGACGGAGCGTATTTTGTTTTATACCGGTATCACTCACAAGATCGGTGAGGTACACGAAGGAGCGGCTACGATGGACTGGATGGAACAGGAACAGGAACGTGGTATCACTATTACGTCTGCTGCTACCACTTGTTTTTGGAAGGGATATCATATCAATATCATCGATACTCCCGGTCACGTGGACTTTACGGTAGAAGTAGAGCGATCACTCCGTGTACTTGATGGCGGGGTAGTGGTATTTGATGGCAAAGAAGGTGTCGAACCACAATCCGAAACAGTGTGGCGTCAAGCGGAAAAGTACAATGTGCCTCGTATGTGCTTTATCAACAAGATTGACAAAGAGGGGGCGGTTTTCGAAGAAGCTCTCGATTCTATCGTGAATCGTCTCACGCCTCACGCCGTGGCTATTCAATATCCGATGGGACTGCGTGGCGATTTTTATGGTCTGATTGATCTGATGACGATGAAATCTTTCACCTTCGAAGGAGAGATGGGAGAAAAGGTGATAGAAGGAGAAATTCCGGCAGAGTATCAGGACAAAGCGAAAGAATGGCGTGAAAAAATGGTAGAAAAAATTTCTGAGACCGATGATGCTTTGACGGAGAAATATCTGAATGCAGAAGAAATCTCTACCGTGGAATTGAAAGCAGCTCTACGGAGAGCAACGATCGATGTGAAGCTTCATCCGGTACTCATCGGAACAGCTCTCCGTAACAAAGGCGTCCAGCTTATGCTTGATGCTGTTGTTGACTATTTGCCATCACCAATTGATATTCCTCCAGTAGCCTGTATTGATATGAAAACGGACAAGGAAGTGATCCGTGAAACACGTGATGATGAGAAATTTTCAGCACTGGCTTTCAAGATTGCGACGGATCCATTTGTCGGACAATTGACATTTTTCCGTGTGTATTCCGGTACGGTGAAAGCCGGGTCATATGTTTTGAACTCAAGCAAGAATGAGAAAGAACGTATCGGACGAATTCTTCGTATGCACGCCAATCACCGTGAAGAAATCGAAGAACTGACAGCAGGTGATATCGGAGCACTCGTCGGTATGAAAGTCACCACCACAGGCAACACACTCTGTGATCCTGAATTCCCAGTCATCCTTGAATCGATCACTTTTCCAGAACCGGTTATCGATATCTCTATCGAGCCGAAGACCAAAGTTGACCAAGAGAAAATGGGGATGGCTTTGAAAAAATTACTTGAAGAAGATCCGACGTTCCGTGTGCATACCGATGAAGAAACCGGTCAGACCATTATGTCGGGTATGGGAGAATTGCATCTCGATATTCTTGTCGACCGGATGAAGCGCGAATTCAAAGTGGAAGTGAATGTCGGTCGTCCTCAGGTGGCCTATCGTGAAACGATTCGTGACAAGGCGGAATCAGAAGGAAAATTCATTCGTCAGTCAGGCGGTCGTGGACAGTACGGGCATTGTTGGCTCCGTGTGGAACCACAAGCAGAACCGGGTATGGGGTATGAATTTTTGAACGAAGTGAAGGGTGGTGCCATTCCACAGGAATTTATCAAACCGATCGACAAGGGTGTTCAGGAAGCGATGCTGACCGGTGTACTGGCAGGGTATCCGATGGTGGATATCAAAGCCACGGTATATGATGGATCGTATCATGATGTCGACTCGTCCGAAGCAGCTTTCCGTATAGCCGGATCGATGGCGTTCAAAGATGCCTGTCGCAAAGCTCGTCCAGTGCTCCTCGAACCGATTATGAAAGTGGTGGTCATTACCCCGGAACAGTTTATGGGTGATATCGTGGGAGATATCTCTTCCAAGCGTGGTGTCATCAAAGAAATGAACGCACGTGGTGAAGGAAATTCCGCAGTGAAGGAAATTCATGCTGAAGTACCGCTGTCCTCGATGTTCGGCTATGCGACGCAGATGCGTTCGATGTCTCAGGGTCGCGCCAACTACTCTATGGAATTCGGTCATTATGCTGAAGTTCCGAATAACGTGGCTACCGAAATCATCGGTTCGCGTACTCCAGCCGGAGAAGCAAAATAGATTGGAAAAAAATCTGAAAAAAGAGGCTCGCAGGAGTCTCTTTTCATTACCAATCCATGTTTGCTGGCAGACAGGGAAGCGAGTGGGCATAGTTGTCTTTTTTGTTGATCTCTGTTATTTTGAAAAACTGCAACATTCCATTGTAGGTATGGTTGTTTACCAATTTTTTTGAATGGAGGTTTTCTTTGATGATGCTAGAGCCTTTTATTTTTATTGAAAAGGAGAAAGTTATGACGACAATCCAGAAAGTCGGAGGCGATGGTCCATTCTCGATATCATCCTTGAAACACCAGGCGTACGGATTGAAGAGGGATCTTGTGAAGAGAAACCTGGAACCTCATACAAGAAGAAGAGCTGAAGCTACTTTATTAGGGCTTCTGATGGAGCTTAAAAAACATGGTATTTCAATTTCAAAAAGAAAGTCTCGTGTTCTGACAGCATCGAAAACAGCGTAAAAATTCCAGGATGTATCAAGTGTATAATTGAACCGCGACAACCATATAATATGGCTTGTACGCGGTTTTTTTCTGGCTAAATTAAATATGTAGAGACGCTTGATCCCCACACCAATTGAGCTTTTGTTTAGGAGGAATATGAGTTTTTTATATTATTTTTTTGTCTTGTTTAAGCTCAATTGGTGTGGGGGTTGACAGATATCAGGCAAGTTGTTATTATGCTCAGTGATGCTTTTACCCAAGCTTTTTTCATTTGTATTTGGAAAAAATTTGGTGAAAAAGAAACATTTGGTAATATATATAATTCGTAATTATTAGGAGGACGCAAAGCTTTACGCAAGTGAAGATGATGCTTACTCATACGATAAGGCTATGGCAGAGCAATTTGATCGCAGCAAACCACACGTAAACGTCGGTACTATCGGTCACGTCGACCATGGGAAGACCACTTTGACAGCAGCTATCCTGCATGTCCAGCATTTTTTGGGTATGGCAGTAGAAAAAGGCATCGATGAAATTGATAAAGCTCCAGAAGAGCGCGATCGTGGTATCACTATCGCAACAGCTCATTGTGAGTATTCGACAGAAGCTCGTCACTACGCGCACGTCGATTGTCCTGGTCACGCTGACTATATCAAGAATATGATTACCGGTGCCGCTCAGATGGACGGTGCTATCCTCGTCGTTTCTGCGACTGATGGTCCTATGCCACAGACCCGTGAACACATTCTCTTGGCTCGCCAAGTAGGTGTTCCTGCTATCGTTGTATTCCTCAACAAGGTAGATATGGTGGATGATCCGGAATTGATCGAACTCGTCGAAGCTGAAATCCGTGAACTTCTTTCCAAATATGAATTCGATGGTGACAAAGCCGTTATCATCCGTGGCAGTGCTTTGAAAGCTTTGAACTCGAAGTCTGCTGAAGACCCAGATGCCAAATGTATCCTGGACCTTATGAAGGCAATTGATGAAAATATCCCGCAACCAGTACGTGATTTGGACAAACCATTCCTTCTTCCGATCGAAGACATCTTCTCGATTGAAGGTCGTGGTACGGTTGTCACCGGACGTATCGAACGCGGAGTGATCAATATCAACGAAGAAGTGGAGATTATCGGTCTTACCGATACCAAGAAGACCGTTGTGACTGGCATTGAAATGTTCAACAAATCTCTCAATCGTGGTGAATGTGGAGACAACGCCGGTATCCTGATCCGTGGTATCAAGAAGGAAGATGTCCAGCGTGGTCAAGTGTTGGCCAAACCAGGTTCCATCACTCCTCATACTGAATTCGATGGTGAAGTGTACGTTCTCTCCAAAGAAGAAGGTGGACGACATACTCCATTTTTCAAAGGATACAAACCACAATTTTATATTCGCACCACTGATGTGACCGGCGAAGTGGAATTGCCGGAAGGTACTGAAATGGTTATGCCTGGCGACACGGTGAAACTCAAAATCAAACTTTTGGCACCTGTGGCTATGGAAGAGGGTATGCGTTTCGCTATTCGTGAAGGTGGACGTACTGTCGGTGCCGGTGTCGCAACAAAAATCTTGAAATAGTTTTTTCAGGGAATCGAGTGGAGAGTAACTGGAAATCAGTTGCTCCCACGATCATTCTCTCAAGAAGAGGGATAGTCAAGTACTTACTAAAATGACGCAATGAAAAAGACAGAAACAACGCAGGATCTGCGTGTGAGGATAAAAATCAAGGCTTACGATCACAAGGTGATCGATCAGTCTGCTCGGAAGATTGTCGAGACAGCCGAACGTACCGGAGCCGTTATTACCGGTCCAGTACCGCTTCCGACAGAAATCCACAAGGTGACAGTCAATCGTTCGACTTTTGTCCACAAAAACTCACGTGATCAATACGAGATGCGTGTGCACAAGAGACTCATCGATATCGTAAATCCATCAGCCAAGACTATTGAAAATCTCACCAATTTGGATTTACCGGCTGGAGTAGATGTGGAGATCAAGATGTAGTAAAAATAGATATTCGTTCAAGTCTGCCTTCATTTGATAGCTATCGAGTGAGAAGTGCAGATACTAAGCGACCAAAAGTTTCACCGTGAAACTGGTTCGCCTGTGCAATCCAGTTTTTTGTTTTAACAGGTTATCTCTACAGCAATGAAATTTATCTTAGGAAAAAAATTGGGGATGACGACTCTCTTTGATGAAACGAAGGGTGCTTTGAATGTGACGATGATTTCCTGTCAGGAAAATACGGTAAAACTCAATCGTACACTCGAAAAAGATGGATATCTGGCCGTACAGCTTGAAATCGATAAAACCAGCAAGAAAACGGTTCGTAAGGAATTCCGTATCGATAAGGCTGTCACCATCCCGGGAGATCGCGCCGGACTCGCAAGTGAATTGGAAAAATATCCACTTGATGGGAAAGTAAATGTTTCTCTTTTTGAAGTAGGTGAGCTCGTAAATATCGCCGGTATTACAAAAGGTAAAGGATTTCAAGGAACAGTGAAACGATATGGATTCGCAGGAGGCCGTAAGACTCACGGTGGTAAGCACGATTTGCGTAAGCCGGGATCAATCGGCGCGACATTTCCAGAACACGTTGTCAAAGGTCGTCGTATGGCCGGACGTATGGGTGGAGCGAATATGACCGCTCTCAACCTCACTATCGTATA
The DNA here is from genome assembly GCA_023261645.1 of Candidatus Moraniibacteriota bacterium. Taxonomy (GTDB): domain Bacteria; phylum Patescibacteriota; class Minisyncoccia; order Moranbacterales; family UBA1568; genus UBA1568. The sequence goes on from JAHFOO010000001.1 coordinate 191,038, forward strand.
CGTGAGCCAAGAAGAAGGACTGATTGGCGTACGAGGTGCGGTGCCGGGAGTGAACGGACGAGTTGTCAAGATAATGAGTGTGAAATAGAGAGTATGGCAAAGATTACTGTAAAAAACAGAGCTGGCAAAGATGTGAAAGAAATCGAACTGAAAGATTTTGTTTTCAATGTGCCTTCGAATGATACATTGCTTCACCAAATATACGTTGCACAAACTGGCAACCTCCGAAAAGCCATCGCTCATACGAAAGATCGCAGTGAACGAAGTGGTTCCGGCATCAAGCCATGGCGTCAGAAAGGTACCGGACGTGCTCGCGCCGGTTCTGCTCAGAGCCCTTTGTGGCGCAAGGGTGGCGTGACTTTCGGCCCGACCAAGGATCGTAATTTTACAAAAGATACAAATCAGAAGATGCGTCAGAAAGCGGTGATGATCGCTCTCTCTGAGAAACTGCGTTCTGGACAGATCATCGTTATTGATGAATTGAATTATCCTGAAAAGAAGACGAAATTATTCGCTGAGACTATACAAGCTCTGGGTATCACGGGGAAAAGCATTGTCTTCTCGCTGACCGGTGATGAGCGTGCCTGTATCGTGATGAGCCGGAATATTCCAAAAGTAGAGAATACTCCGACTGAAATTCTGAACGTGATGCACCTTTTGAATCGTCAGTATTTGATCATAACGGAAGCGGGTGTCAGGAATCTCGAGGGACGTTTTGCAGCCTGGGACAAACAAGAGACGAAATAATATAACCGTATGCCACTATTCAAAAGCACAACCGAAGAGAAAAAAGAGAAATCCGTAAAAACGGTTTCTTCAAAAGTGTCTGTCTCCAAGAAAGCACTCGCGGTAAAAGAGAGTCCTCTGGCAACCAGAGTTTTGTCTCGTCCGCGCGTGACAGAAAAAGCTTATGCTCTGAACACTCTCAATCAATATGTTTTCGTAGTAGCAAAGACAGCTACCAAGAAATCAGTGAAACGAGCGGTAGAGGAGGCATACGCGGTAGCCGTGGAGAAGGTACGCATCATCCGGTTACCTGCCAAGAAACGCGTTTTCGGAAAGAATACTGGTTCCAAGAGTGCTATCAAGAAAGCCATCATCAGTGTCGCAAAAGGCCAGACTATAGAACTCTTTAAAGGCGGTATGTAACCCTACTTTGGTAGAAAAACATTATGGCAATCAAAATCTACAAAAAGAATAATGCGGGACGGCGCAATATGTCAGTGGTCAAGCCGGAAGGCGTGACTGACAGGGCTCCGGAGAAATCTCTTCTCGCGCCTCTTCCGAAAAAGGCTGGCCGTTCAGGAGGGAAGATTTCCGTCCGTCATCAAGGTGGTGGCGCCAAGAGACGCTATCGTATCATTGATTTTCGTCAGGACAAATTGGGTGTTCCCGGACGTATCGCCAGTATCGAGAAAGATCCGAATCGTTCAGCTCTTATTGCGTTGGTACACTATGCTGATGGAGAAAAACGCTATGTGTTGGCAACAGACGCTATGCGACAGGGTCAGGAAATCATTTCTGCAGAAGAAGCCCCGATCGTCAACGGCAATCGACTCCTCCTCAAAAATATTCCTGTCGGTACGACCATCTGCAATATCGAGATGAAAGTCGGCAAGGGTGGGCAGATTGTGAGAAGTGCCGGTACTCAAGCGACACTTATGGCTCTCGATGGTGCGATGGCGCAGATAAAATTGAGCTCAGGAGAAATCCGCTTGATTAGCAAAGAATGTTATGCTACGCTCGGACAAGTAAGCAATTTTGAACACAGTGCCGAAACGATTGGAAAAGCCGGTCGCGCCCGTCATATGAATCATCGTCCGGCGGTCCGTGGAAGCGCGATGAACCCGGTGGATCATCCTCACGGCGGAGGCGAAGGACGACAACCGATTGGTATGCATCCAAAGACTCCTTGGGGTAAGCCGGCACTCGGTAAGAAGACTCGTAAGAAGAAGAATGTTACGAATAAATATATCGTCAAACGTCGCCAGAAGAAGTAGTATCATAATAAAGCGAAATGTATGTCACGAAGTCTCAAAAAAGGTCCATATGTCGATCCTCGTGTGCTGAAGAAGCTCGAAGGAAAGAAACTCGGTGATCGCACTATCATCAAAACATGGTCGCGCGCATGCACTATCTCTCCGGAGATGACCGGTTTCACTTTCGGAGTGCACAATGGGAAAGATTTCATTCCTGTTCTGGTGACAGAGGAAATGGTGGGTCACAAACTGGGAGAATTTTCTCCGACACGCAAGTTTACCCGTCATGGAGGGAAGATGCAGAAAGATCTCGAAACCGCTGCAAAACAACGAGACCTCGATGCTGCCAAAGCAGCCAAAGCCACCGCTCCTGCCGCTGGCGCTAAAAAGTAGATATATATATGAAAGTACACGCTACACTCACAAATCTCCGTATTGCCCCGCGTAAAGTGCGTCTCGTGACACACTCTATTGTCGGTGTGGATGCGCGCGAATCCCTTCTCCAGCTTCAAAAGCAGGTGAAGAAGTCTTCTCAGCCGATCTATGATCTCTTGAAGAGTGCTATGGCCAATGCGACGAACAATAATGGACTCGATGTGGCCAACTTATATGTGTTTGAAATCCGTGTCGGCGATGGTTTGCGATTGAAGCGCTGGTTACCACGTGCTTTCGGTAGAGCGACTCCTCTCCTCCATCGCGGTTCCAATGTGACAATCATTCTGGAAGAAAAAATAGAAGGGAAGAATCGTACGACGAAGAAAGCGATAGCAGAGACCGTCACTGTCAAAGGAACGGAGATAACTGAATCACAGGATGAGAAGAAGGTTGCTCAGATTGCAAAACATACCGAAAAGATCGAACCATCGAAAACCGGAGCCACCAATAAGACAGCCAGTGGAAAAGTAATCAAGAAAGTGTTTCAGAGAAAATCGATTTAAATAAGAAAGCAATACATAGTTATGGGCAATAAAGTCAATCCAACTGGTATCCGTCTCGGTATTACGACCAACTGGCAATCACGCTGGTTCGGAAGTAAGAAGACGTACAGCGCGCAGCTGCGTAAAGATATAGAAATCCGTACGCTTATTATGAGCAAATGGAAGGCTGCCGCTATCGCTTCAGTGGAGGTTGATCGTTCTGCTAATGTCGTCAAGCTGTTCATCTATACTGCCCGCCCAGGTGTGCTTATCGGACGCGGAGGTACCGGTATCGAAGATTTGACACGTGCCATCAAAAAACAATTTTTTGCAGGGAAGAAAATAGATCTCAAAGTGGAAGTACTCGAAGTGAAGAGTCCGGAGACGAATGCGATGCTGGTCGGCCAGCAGGTAGCAGAACAACTTGAGAAGCGTATGCCATTCCGTCGAATCCTCAAAACGATGCTCGATCAAGTGGAAGGGAACAAGACAGTACAGGGTGTGAAGATAGAAATCTGCGGTCGTTTGGGAGGTGCTGAAATGTCTCGTCGTGAATGGTTATCTCGTGGTAAGATTCCTCTCCACACGCTCCGTGCCGATATCGATTTCGCCCGTGCTGAAGCGCATACTACCTACGGTGTGATCGGAATCAAGACGTGGATTTATAAAGGCGAGAAGTTCGAAGAGGTGAAAGTAGAAACAGAATAACAGAAGTACCCTATGTTAATGCCAAGAAAAGTAAAACATCGAAAAATCCATCGTGGAGGTTGGTCCGGCAGTCCGGCAACCCGTGGGGATAAAGTGAGCTTCGGAGGCTATGGCTTGAAAGCTGTAGAGGAAGGACTCGTTTCGGCTCGTCAAATCGAAGCCGCAAGACGGGCGATGACTCGCTCGATCCAGCGCGGTGGCAAGGTGTGGATACGCATATTTCCGGATAAACCGATGACCAAGAAGGGTGAACAGACTCCGATGGGTAAAGGAAAAGGAAGTGTCGACCATTTTGTTGCCAAGATACGCGCCGGAAAAGTTCTCTTTGAACTCGACGGCATTTCGAAGAAAGAGGCGACGGAAGCGATGCGTCTGGCATCTCATAAGCTGGCTATCAAAACAAAATTCGTTGAACGACAGTAAAACAGTTTATAATGTGAGAAAGTTGAAAGTATGAAAGCAAAAGAATGGCGAGAAAAATCAGAAGGTGAGCGAGAGAAGACGATTCTCGAGCTGGCAGACAAGGCTCGCAAGCTTCGTTTCGATTTGGCGACTCGTGAGACGAAAATACACAGCGAATACAGGAAGATAAAGAAGGATATCGCCCGTCTCGAGACACTGAAACAGGAATCATTACTTTCAATTAATGGAGATTAAGTATATGGCAAAAGTGATACCGGCAATCAAAGAAGTGAAGAACACTCCCAAGTGGAGTGGTGTAGTGGTGAGCAATAAGATGGATAAAACAATTATCGTGTCCGTCGATACACTCAAAACTCACCCGAAATATCTGAAACAATACCGTTCGACCAAGAGATACAAGGTTCACGTGGAAGAAAATAAGTATGTTATCGGAGAGAAAGTAGAATTTGAAGAATGTCGTCCTATCAGTCGCGGTACGCACCATAAGATTGTCGTCCTGTAATCAAGATCATATGATACAAGCAGAATCAAAATTGATAGTCGCCGATAACAGCGGTGCGAAAATGATCAAGTGCTTCAAGGTGCTTGGAGGAACAAGACGGCGTTATGCCGGCCTTGGGGATATTATCGTAGCCTCTGTCAAATCTGCTGAACCGCGAGGTATTGTGAAAAAAGGTGAGATAGTGAAAGCTGTCATTGTCCGTCAGGTCAGATCTCATCGTCGTAAAGACAATTCCTATATCCGTTTCGATGAAAATGCCGCCGTCATTCTCGATGCCAACAATATAGATCCGAAAGGAACGCGTATTTTTGGTCCGGTCGCTCGCGAACTCCGCGAGAAAGGATTTTCCAAAATCGTTTCTCTGGCTCCGGAAGTTTTATAAATATACTACCTATGAAGATTAAAAAAGGCGATCAAGTTGAAATCACAGCAGGAAAAGATTCCGGTAAACGCGGAGAGGTTCTGTATGTTTTTCCGAAATCAGAAAAAATAGTCGTCAAGGGTGCGAATATCGTGAAGCGCCATATCAAAGCGACTCGTGACGGAGAGAAGGGTCAACGTGTCGAAAAAGAAGCTCCATTTCATGTCTCCAATGTGATGCTTGTCTGCCCTCATTCAGGAAAATTGACACGTATCGGATATACAATCGAGGGTGGAGAAAAAGTGAGAATAAGCAAGAAGTCCGGTAAAGCCATTTAATTCAAGTCAGTATAGAGCAGAAGATTTCGTATGAAAATGTTACCAAAGAAACAATTATATAATGAAAAGGTGATTCCTGCCTTGAAGAAAGAACTCGGTATCAAAAACCTGATGGCTGTTCCTCGTGTCGGAAAAATCGTTGTGAATATCGGTACGGGCAAGATTTTGAAAGATGCGAAACGAGTAGAAGATGCCATCGCTTCTTTGGGAGTGATCACCGGACAGAAAGTCATAGCGACAAAAGCTCGCAAAGCCATCGCTGGTTTCAAGACTCGTGAAGGATTGGAAGTAGGTGCTCGTGTGACACTTCACGGAAAACGTATGTGGGACTTTCTGGATCGTTTGATCAATGTGGCTCTCCCACGTGTACGCGATTTCCAAGGTATTCCGAGAAGCGCTATCGATCAGAGCGGGAATTGCAATATCGGCATCAAGGAACATCTTGTTTTCCCGGAAATCGTCGCAGAAAAAGTACAAAATATATTCAGTTTTCAGATAAATATCGTCACGACAGCGAAGAACAAACAAGAAGGGGAAGCGTTGTTTCGTCTCCTCGGATTGCCACTCGAACAGGTAGAAGTAAAACGAGAGAAATAATACATCGAAATTCATATGGCAAAGACATCTACAGCAGCAAGAGCACTCAAAACCCCGAAATTTTCAACCCGTATTGTGAATCGGTGTTGGAAATGTGGTCGTAAACACGGGTATCTGCGAAAATATGATGTGTGTCGTATTTGTTTCCGCGAACTTGCCAACAGTGGCCAGATTCCTGGAGTAAAAAAATCATCCTGGTAAACTTAAGCTAGACATTATGTTAGATCCAATTGCAGACATGTTGACAAGAATTCGAAACGCGCAGGCTGCCGGCCACGCGAAGGTTTCTATGCACGCTTCGAAAATCAAATTTGTTCTCGCCTCCATTCTTGAACACGAAGGATTTGTAGGTCGTGTCGAGAAGCAGACAGATGAAGATGCTCATGAGAATTTGTGTATCTGGCTTAAATATACAGAGGTTTCTCCTACGAAAAAAGTTCCTGCCATTCAAGAATTGACGCGTGTCAGCAAACAAGGATGTCGTATCTATGTCAAAAAGAGTGAAATAAAGAAAGTGAAGAATGGCTATGGTATTGCGATTGTCTCTACTTCCCAAGGAGTGATGACGGGAACAGAAGCTTTCAGACGTGGTTTGGGCGGCGAATATATCTGTCGAGTGTGGTAATATGAATAGCTTCACTAGCTTCTTAGCTTCACTAGCTTGTTCGTAAAATAACGGCTGATGAAATTAGGAAGCTAAAGAAGCTGAAAGTTAACGAAGCTATAAGCTATTGAAATTATGAGTAGAATTGGAAAAAAACCGGTGAGTATCCCAAGCGGAGTAGAAGTAACACTCTCTGCCAATGTGGTTGCTGTCAAAGGACCGAAAGGAACACTCGAATTCGCTCATTCTCGCGAATCGAAAGTGGCCGTAGTCGAGAACGAAGTTCTGGTTACGAAAGTCGGGGAAACCAAGAAAGCACGAGCGATCTGGGGAACGACCGCCAAATTGATCGCCAATATGATTGCTGGTGTGACCAATGGTTTTCAGAAACAACTTGAATTGAATGGTGTCGGTTTCCGTATGGTATCCTCAGGAAAGAAACTGACTCTGGCACTGGGATTCTCTCATCCGGTAGAACGGATACTCCCGGATGGTTTGGAGGCAAGAATTGAAAATAACATTCTGACAATTTCCGGTATTGATAAACAAAAAGTAGGTGAGTTTGCCGCAGTGATAAGGAAACTCAAGCCGGTTGAGCCATACAAGGGGAAAGGCTTCCGTTATGTGGATGAAGTCGTGCGCCGTAAAGAGGGCAAGAAAGCAGCAGCCTAATGAATTTTTGTAAACACTTTCGAGTATGTTGAAGCGAGAAATGAAAAAAGTGAAACGATTTGAGCGGAAGCGCCGCGTTCGTGCCAAGCTTGTCGGTACGGCTGTCTGTCCGCGTCTTTCAGTGTTCCGTAGTTTGAAAAATATTTCCGTTCAAGCGATCGATGACGTAGCAGGAAGGACTCTTGCTCAGGCAAGTCTGGCTCTTCTCGGGAAAGACGTCAAACACACAGTAGATGGGGCGGCGTTGGTAGGAAAAGAGATAGCGACGCAATTGATCAAACTTGATATAAAAAAAGCAATTTTTGACCGATCGGGATATCGATATCATGGTAAAGTGAAAGCACTCGCAGATGGTGCTCGAGCGAACGGACTCATATTTTAAGTGATGTAAATAATCGAGAACATACGTATTTTATGGTAAAGCAAGGAAAAAAAATGGGGAGACGCGAAAAGCCAGAGTTTGATCAGAAACTCCTCAATTTGGCTCGTGTCACACGTGTCGTGAAGGGTGGTCGCCGTTTCCGTTTTCGTGCTACTCTCGTTATCGGAAATCGCAAAGGCAAGGTAGGTGTGGGTGTCGCGAAAGGATCAGATGTTTCTGATGCTATCCAGAAAGCTTTCAATGATGCGAAAAAGAATATGGTAACCATCGAGCTTTCCGGTTCCACCATTTCTCATGATGTGTTGGCGAAACTCGGGAGTGCTCGGGTACTTCTCAAACCAGCTTCCGAAGGACGGGGTATCATCGCCGGAGGAGCTGTCCGTTCTGTAGTGAACTTACTTGGTGTGAAAGATATCGTTTCCAAATCTCTCGGTGCTTCCAATCCTCTCAATGTCGCACGCGTTACTGTGAAAGCGCTCCTTATGCTGAAAGCTCCTCGTGTTCCGAAGGCAGTCAAAGCGACATCAGAAAATGTCGTCTCAAGCGAAGTCGAAGGAGCTCACAGTACTAAATAAACTCTTGAAAGATCGATTATGCAAATTCATCAACTCACTGTTACGAAGAAGAAATCACGTAAGCGTATCGGACGCGGTGGTAAGCGTGGTACGACCGCCGGTCGCGGAAGCAATGGACAGAAATCACGTTCGGGTGCTTCTGTTGATCCTCTTTTCGAAGGTGGTCGTTCGACATTTCTCGAGCGTTTGAAAAAAGTACGCGGATTCAAATCGATCCATCAGAAGAAATGCGTTATCAAACTTTCAGCGATTGAGAATGCTTACACGAACGGTGAAACTGTTTCGATTGTTACTCTGATCGAGAAAAAACTCGCACCGAAGACAGCGCTTGCTCGCGGTGTGAAAATCGTCGCTACAGGGGAACTCAAGAAAAAACTTACTTTGGACAAAGATGTCACCGCTTCAGAGAAGGCACGGGTTTCCTTCCAAAAAATCACCGAATAAGATGTATTTTGAAATGTGTTTTTGTGGTAGCATTCAAGCACAAGCACACCTGTTGTGAAATGTATTCCGATTGGATATACTGCTTATTATCGAATGCGGTGCTGGCTCGTTTTGAATCGAGGCGAGTAAAATCGGGTAGATGGCCCTTATTATCAGGATTGCAGAGCGTCTAAAGAAAATTATTTTTTTCTGCCATGCGTGAAACCTTTTTGAATATTTTTCGAATAAAGGACCTTCGGAACAAGATATTTTTTATTCTTGGTCTGCTGGTTGTTTATCGGATAGCTGCCAATATCCCTCTTCCAGGAGTGGATGTTTTGGCTTTAAAAAAACTTTTCGAGGAGAATGCTTTTCTCGGCCTACTCAATGTTTTCTCTGGTGGCGGGCTTTCGAATATTTCTATTGTTCTCTTGGGTGTCGCTCCATATATCACCGCTTCTATCATTATGCAGCTTCTGACGACGATTGTTCCGACACTGGAGCGTTTGTACAAAGAGGAGGGGGAACAAGGACGGCAGAAATTCAATATGTGGACACGCTGGATCACGCTTCCTCTGGCAGCCCTTCAATCTTTCAGTATGCTTTCCCTTCTTCGCTCACAGAATATTCTGGGTGATATCACACCGTTCAATATGGCAGTGATCATCATCAGTGCGACAGCCGGAACTATTTTTCTTATGTGGCTCGGTGAACTTATTACTGAGAAGGGCTTGGGAAACGGAGTCTCTATCATTATTTTTGCCGGTATCGTTTCAAGTATGCCGACAGGCATTTCACGTTTCATAGCGACGTGGGATCCAGCGCAGATTTTCACGTATTTTCTTTTTGTTCTCGTCGCTGCCATCACTGTCGCCGGTGTGATTTTTGTGAATGAGGGTCAGCGAACCATACCTGTCGCGTATGCGAAACGTGTTCATGGAGCGCAGTCGTACGGTGGCTCAGCCACTCATCTGCCACTTCGAGTGAATCAGGCAGGTGTCATTCCTATTATTTTTGCGGTATCCCTTATCCTTATTCCGACAATGGTAGCCAACTTTCTCGCACAAAGCAGTCACACAAAAATTGCCGGTATGGCACTTTCTGTGAGTGCCTGGCTTCAGAATCAGTGGGTATACGGATTACTTTATTTTTTCTTAGTGGTCATTTTCACCTATTTTTATACTGCAGTGGTGTTTGATCCGGTGAAGATTTCAGAGAATCTCCAAAAACAAGGCGGGTATATCCCCGGTATTCGTCCCGGCAATACGACAGCGGAATATCTTTACCATATCATCAATCGCATCACTTTGGCCGGTGCTTTCTTTTTGGGTTCTATCGCTGTATTACCTTTCATCATAAAGGGAATAACCGGTATTCAATCTTTCTCTATCGGTGGCGTGAGTATTCTCATCGTCGTATCAGTAGTCCTTGAAACGGTGAAGCATATTCAGAGCCAACTGACGATGCGAAGTTATGAATCGTTCTAACAGAAAAAACAATGCCTCTCAAAGATACATATATCCTTCTTGGTTCAGCTGGTAGCGGGAAAAGCACTCAAGCCGAGCTTTTGAAAAGTTCGCTCCATCTCTCCCATATCGATATTGGTGGAGAACTGCGAGCAGTGGCTTCTCAGAACACATCTCTCGGTCGTCAAGTAAACGATATCATCAATATAAAACACGAATTCGTACCGGATGATGTCGTTTTTGCCGTTTTGACCGATGCTGTTTTATCTGTTCCTGAAACAGTCGGACTTTTGATTGACGGTATCCCTCGAAGAGAAAGTCAAATAGAAAAAGTACTAGATGTACTGGAAAAATCAAATCGATCACTCAATAAGGTTATTTTTATTGATGTGCCTGCGACTGTATCAGTGGAACGTATTTCGAAACGATATGCCTGTCAGGGGTGCAAACGGACATATATTTTGGGAAAAAATCTGATTGATGCAGAGAAACCGTGTCGTTATTGCAGTGGACATATCGCTCAACGAGCGGATGATACCGAAGAGGGTGTAAGAAAGCGTCATCAGATTTTTCAGGAAGAAACATTGCCCGTAGTGAAATATTTCGAAGAAACAGGCCAATTGCTTCGTATCGATGGTGATCAAGAAACATACAAAGTTTTTCAAGCTATTCTCAAATATGTCCGCCCCGAATAACGAAGCATCCGTATGAAGCAGAGACACGAAATGACAGAAAAGGATTGGATCAAGACCCCGGATGAAATAAGGCGTCTCCGCCTCTCGTGTCAGAATATGGCGCGTATTTTGGAGACGGTTATAGAGACAGTCAAACCAGGAGTGACTACGTTTGATGTTGATGCTCTTGCTGAACGTCTCATTCGTGAAATCGGGGGTACCCCCATTTTCAAAGGATATAATCCCGGAGGAGGGCGTCCATTTCCTGCTACGCTTTGTGCTTCTCTTAACAACGAAGTTGTCCATGGTATTCCAAGCAAAGAACGGATCATCAAAGAAGGTGATTTGTTCAAAATAGATATCGGAATGCGGTTTGAAGGAATGGTTTCTGATATGGCCCGTACTTTGATGGTTGGTACCGTTTCTTCATTGGCGGAAAAATTGACGGCGGTTACAAAAGAGTCTTTGGAAAGGGGTATAGCAGAACTTCGTCCCGGTGCGCATATCTCGGCCTATGCCAAAGCGGTACAAGGGTTCGTCGAAGAAAGTGGCTTCTCTGTCGTGCGTGATCTTGTCGGTCATGGTGTCGGTCGAGAACTCCACGAAGATCCGCAGGTGCCGAATTATGTTTCTCGCCGTATGGATGACTTCATCTTGAAAAAAGGAATGACACTGGCTCTCGAACCGATGATCAATGCAGGAACATTCGCCGTCTCTATCGATTCTGATGATTGGACATTCATTACAGCCGATGGCAATCTCTCTGCTCACTTCGAAGACACGGTAGTCATCACGGATAATGGTGCGGAGATACTGACGAGAATATAATTTTCTGGAGTATTTTTTGTAATTTTGAGGAATTGTTTCTTTCATCCGGTTTCTCTCGGCCACATATCTATGGATAAAAAAAATTATTTAGGGATAGATTGGGGTGCCACGAATATCGGGGTAGCTTTGGCGCATAATGAAACAGGTGTAGCCCTTCCATACGCTACGTTTCCGAATAACAGAGATATCGTGACCGCTTTAGGGAAAATTATTACGACCGAAGGTATCGGTACGGTAGTTATTGGAGTGCCGAATTATCATCATAAAGAAGAAGCTGAACATCCTGGAGGAACGCTTGGTAAGCTTCTGGCGGAGCATTTTTCGGTACGCGTAGAATATCAAAACGAGATGTTCACTACCAAAATAGCTCAGACTAATCTTCTTGAACAAGGAATCAGGCATTCTTCGAAGAATAACGATGAAGAGGCAGCACGGATAATTCTGCAGGAATGGCTGGCGAAAAAGGAACAGTAGATGGTGGTAGAAAACATTGAAGAAGTATACTCTTTTAGGTGTGTGTGATTTCTGTTGTTTTGTGTTACAATAATGGTGTAATTCGTGAATTTTCGTGCCGTATGGAGCAACTGTTTCTCTCGGTGGTTATCCCTGCTTATAAAGAGGGGGAACGCATCGGACGCAATCTATTGGAAATAGATCAATACCTCAAAGGAAAGAATTATACATACGAAATCATCATTGTTGTTGACGGATCTCCGGACAATACTGCAGAAGTGGCTCGCAACTATGCTTTGCAAATTCCTCATGTGCGTGTCATTGAAAACAAGGAAAATCACGGAAAGGGGTATGTTGTACGTCAGGGATTACTTGAAGCGACCGGAAAATGGAGACTGTTTCTTGATGCGGATGGATCGACATCTATCACTCACCTCGATTCTTTTTCGGCAGAGCTTGAATCCGGTTATGACGTCATCATCGGTTCACGGAAGATTGAGGGCTCGTTCCTTCAGGTGCACCAACCGAAATATCGCGAGATTATGGGCGAGGGTGGGAATTGGCTCATTCGTATCATTCTCGGATTGTGGAGTTATCCTGATACGCAGTGCGGATTCAAAGTGCTGTCAGGTGTTGCTGCAGAAGAGGTGGCGAGCAGGATGGTAGTTGATCGTTTCGGGTTCGATTTCGAGCTTGTCGTTCTTTCTTTGAAACTCGGTTTCAAGGTGAAACAGATGCCGGTACGTTGGATGAATGAAGAGGGGTCTACGGTGAAATTGACGGGACCGAATGGTTTCATTCAAGTGCTGATTGATTTGTTCAAAACAAAATGGCGTCTCATTACCGGGGTATATCATATTGGTGAATATACGAAAAGAAAGCAATAGTGACAAAAGATGCGATTGTATTTTATTGTATCTCCCATAACAAACAGAAAAATTCAAAACAAATGTCTTCAAGTGAAATTGAAAAAAAGAAGAAAGCTCTTTCATATGGATCAGAACTCCGTCAGGATATCGTGACGGGCGACTGGGTGGTGATCGCAACTGGACGAGCGAAACGTCCGCAAGAATTTGCGCAGTCTGAACGTGCTATCTCGGATGAGACCAATGACCCGTTTGAGAATCCAGCAGAAAGCGGTCAGGAACCGGATACTCTTATTTATCGTCGCCAAGACGGAGAGTGGAGTTTGCGTGTTTTCCCAAACAAATACCCCGCATTCTCATCCGGCCGAAAGGTGCGTGAAATCTCAGACGGGCCATATTTTGCTATGACAAGCACTGGCTATCATGAAATCATCGTCACGCGGGATGCCAAGAAATCACTAGGGTTGCTTTCTGTTTGGCAAGTGGCTGAAGTATTCGATGCCTACCAGGAACGTTACTTGGAGCTGATGAACAAGAAAAGTGTCAACTATATTCAGATATTTCATAATCACGGGAAAGAATCTGGCGCATCGATCTCTCATCCTCATTCGCAGTTGTTGGCGATCCCGGTGATTTCCCCGTACATACAGTTGGAGCTCCAGGGAGCAAAACGATATTATCGTAGCAACAAGCAAAAGGTATACGGTATCATGACAGAATACGAAGGTGAATCAAAGAAAAGAGTATTGTATGAGAACGAACATTTTATCGCATTTTGCCCCTTCGCATCGAGAGTGGCTTTTGAGATTTGGGTGGTAGGAAAACGAGCCAATCCCTATTTTGAACGGATTACCGACGAGGAAAAATTTGCTCTTGCGGAAGTGATGCAAAAGGCTCTCTTCGCACTGTATCAGGGGTTGAACAATCCTCCTTATAATTTTTATATACATACGGCGCCCTGCGATGGAAAGGATTATCCTGAGTATCAATGGCATATCGAAATCCTACCACACACGGCTACGTGGGGTGGTTTCGAATTTTCGACCGGCATAGAAATCTCCACCATAGAGCCGGAAACAGCAGCCCTTTATCTACGGGAACAACTTGATAAATAAATTGCGAAAGAGCGGAATATGCAGAAATTTTATGTCGTGGGGAATTTGAAAATGAATATGTCGTCACGCGAAGAAGTGTCGCAGTATCTGACAGTCCTTCATCGTGAGGCAGGACAGAAAGCATATGAACACGTACTCGGTATCATCTGCCCGTCATTCGTGTATTTGGCACAATTTGACGCCTTACCAAAGGGTATAAAAAAAGGAGCACAAAATCTTTTCCCGGAAAAGATAGGTGCGTACACGGGGGAGATTTCTCCGGTGATGCTGAAGGATGATGGAGTAGAATATGTCATTGTCGGTCACAGTGAGCGGAGACGATATGCAGGTGAGACTGACGAGATAGTCTGTGAGAAGACTCTGGCCACTCTCAAATATTATATGACACCCATCGTGTGTATAGGAGAGACAGAAGAGAAACGGCAAGCAGGAGAGACAGAGGATGTTCTTTCTTCACAGCTTCGCACGATTTTCTCGGATCTTTCAAAATTACAGGCGGAAAAAATTATCATAGCTTATGAACCGCTCTGGGCAATCGGAACGGACGTCGTACCGACTACGGAGGAACTTTTCCGAGTGAGGGTGTTTTTGAGAAAATTTTTCACAGAAATGTTTGATTCGCAGACAGCAGAAAGGATTGCCGTTCTTTATGGAGGATCAGTGAAAAGTACTCTTCTCGGATCGGTTTCATGGGAAGCTGAGATGGATGGAGTATTAGTTGGAAGGGAAAGTCTTTTTCCGTATGAATTGATAAAAATGATGGGACTTTTCGAAGAAGAGGCCAAACGAAAACAAAACGAAAGAGAATAATTTTTTGGAGAAGATAATTTCGTATAATACACTTTCTGATATGTTGGTGAATGTAAAAACAATGCTCGAAGAAGCGAAGGAAGGAAAGTACGCCGTGGGAGCTTTTAATACAGTAAATTTGGAAACAACGCGTGCTATTATCGAGGCTGCCAAAGAACTCTCCTCTCCCGTCATCGTTCAGCTGACGGAAAAAACATTTGATTATGCCGGAGGTCGGGCGATTTTCCATCTGATCAAGAATATTGCAGAATTTTACGCGAAAGATATTCCAATTGGAATTCATCTCGATCATGGCAAAAATTTTGAAATCGTGGAACGTGCTATGGATATCGGATTCACATCAGTGATGTATGACGGGTCACGCAAAGAATATGCTGATAACCTCGCTGCAACCAAGAAGATCGTCAAAATTGCTCACGGACGCGGTGTCGTCGTACAAGCAGAATTGGGCAATGTACCTTATTTGGGCGAGGTGCAGATGGAGAACATCGATTGGGAGAAATATATGACAAATCCAGATCAGGCAGTGCAGTTCACAGAAGAAACAGGTATTGATACGCTCGCTGTAGCCATCGGCAATGCTCATGGGTTCTTCCGTGAACGTGGTGAACCGGATTATGAGCGGTTATCTTCCATTGCAGAACGTGTACACATACCGCTTGTGATGCATGGAGCCTCTGATTGGCATAACGGTCGCGTGGTAGAAGTGATTGGTCGAGGAATCAGCTGTTTCAATGTCGATACGGCTCTCCGTATGGCATTTATCGGTGGGTTACGCGGAGCTCTTCTTTCCGAAGAAGAGACGGATTTACGGAAGATACTGACCCAAGCCAAAGAACGTACCAAGGTAGCCGTCAAGGAGAAAATTCTCGCCTTCGGAAGCGCGGGAAAAGCGTAAATCAAAAATAAAAAAAGAATATGAAAAGAATAGCGATAAATGGGTTTGGACGGATCGGTCGGGCGGCTTTCAAAATCGCCCTTGAAAAAGAAGACATCGAGATAGTGGCCATCAACGATCTCACTCGTGCGGATATTCTTGCACATCTTTTGAAATATGACACCGCATATGGACGTTATCGGAAATCAGTGACTGTGGATGATGGGGAACTGATTGTTGAAGGAAAAGCATTTCCCGTGTATGCACAGGCAGATCCCAAGAAACTTCCTTGGGGAGAACTTTCGGTAGATGTAGTGCTCGAGTGTACAGGACGCTTCACTGACAAAGCATCTGCTGGGCAACATATCGAGGCTGGGGCAAAGAGAGTGATTCTTTCCGCTCCATCAAAAGGGGATGATGATGCTGTGCCGACATTCCTTATGGGTGTCAATGAGGATCAATACGTAAGCGAAGGAGTCGTCTCAAATGCTTCATGCACGACCAATTCATTAGCTCCTGTGGCACAGGTACTGGACGAGAATTTTGGCATCAAGAAGGCTCTTATGACAACCGTCCACTCGTATACGAGCGATCAGAATATCCAGGATGGTCCGCACAATGATTTGCGTCGTGCTAGGGCTGCTGCACAAAATATCGTACCGACGACGACTGGAGCTGCACGAGCGGTGACACAAGTGATTCCGAAACTCGAGGGTCTTTTCGATGGTATTTCTATACGTGTGCCAACGATCGTCGTGTCGCTCTCGGATTGTACTTTCCTCCTGAAACGCAAAACGACGAAAGAAGAGATCAATCAGGTATTGAAAGATGCGGCACAATCGGGACGGTATCGAAGAGTCCTGGCTGTTTCGGAAGAACCACTTGTATCGTCGGATTTTATTGGTGATCCTCATTCGAGCACCGTCGATCTCTCACTGACCAAAGTGGTGGATGGCGATCTCGTGAAAGTCATCGCGTGGTATGATAACGAATGGGGTTACTCGAATCGTCTTGTAGAAATGGCAGAGCTTATCGGATAATCTATTTTTCGAAAGAAGTATGGAAAAAACAATACAGACACAAAATGGCCCTGAAGAAAATAAGAAGCGATTGCAAGAAATCGCCGGTATGCAGTTCGGCGCTCTTTCAGATGATGAAATTCTCCGTTTTTTGGCTGAACGTAAGCATCTTTTTGACAGAGAACGGGAGTATGAAAAAATACAGGAAGAAGAGGCTATCCGTTTGGAACAAAAAAAGAAAGAAGAAGAAAATCTGAAAAGAGCGGAAAAAAAGAAATCGGCGATAATGCAGAAAATCGATGGACTGAATGAATCCATTTCCCCCGACAAAAAAGATGATGACCTCTTGAATTTGATTGCAGAGCGGAAAGCGCTGGAGAAGGAATTGGAGGCACTTGAAAAGAAAACCGTTTTAACGGAAGAAAAAGACACATCAGTGGCTTATCCACATCCGCAAATTGAGAGAGAAGCCTCTCTCAAACAGAATACTCCAGAAAAAGAGTTACCGACGGGCATTCCTGAAGAGAAGAAGAATAGCGTCTCAAGTGTTGAACAAAAAAGAAAGATATTTGTTCCAGAGGATCGAGGAGTGGAGGGGATAAATGATGCTGGGATTGAAGAAAATAGCGAATTTCAGACATATCTGAGCCAACTGCGAGGTAATACTGGTTCTCTAGGAGAACTTCTCCAGGGGATGCCTCTTCGTGCCAAGAAAAATAAAGCTTTTATGCTCAAGGTGGCGGAGATAGATCCGGCTTATGCTATGCATTATGCAGACAATGAGACACTCAAGCACGATGAAGATTTCAATTTCCGTATCGCTTCTCTTGATAATCCACGCAATTCCGGAAATCCTCTCGTTGAGATGTTGCCTGAAGGAAGGACGTCAAAAGTACTTTTGGCAGCCGTGAAGCGGGATTATCACAATGTCAGATTCATTCAGCCTGCTCTGGAAAATTACGATGAGATACTTGCTCTTGCAAAAAAGTCAGTATTGGAGAGAGTGAAAGATCTCAAAGAGGCGGTAGATGTTACCGTTATTGTTCCAAGATTACTCCAGCAGGACAAGCAATTTATGCTTCAGGTCAGTGAAATGATCGAACCGAAGAAAGAAAAATAAGCTCTTTAACAGATACGCGGAAGCTATGTATGATATCGTGATAAAAAATGGAATGATTATCGATGGCAGTGGTCGTCCGATGTATCGTTCCGATATCGCCATAAAAGAAGGCCGTATCGCTTCGATCGGTGATTTGGCGCATACGGAAGCACACAGAGTGATAGATGCGCAAGGGCAATATGTCGCCCCTGGATTTATCGATGTCAACAATCACTCCGATACGTATTGGCAACTTTTCACAGAGCCTGGTATGGAGAGTCTTCTCTATCAGGGTGTGACCACTATCATCGGTGGAAATTCTGGAGCATCGCTTGCTCCGCTCGCGAATCCTGATATCATCCGTTCCATTCAAAAATGGACCGATGTAGAAAAAATCAATTTCAACTGGCTTTCGATGAAAGACTTCCTTCAGGAAGTGAGGCGACGCAGATTGGCGGTCAATTTCGCCACCCTCGTGGGACACGGTACGATCCGTCGCGGTGCTATGCAGGATAAGACTCGTACGATCACGCCTGATGAAATCGAGGTGATGCAAAAAATGCTGAAGAAAAGCATAAAAGAAGGTGCTATCGGATTGTCCACCGGACTCGTGTATACACATGCGCGCGGAGCGAGGACACGAGAACTTGCCACGCTTGCGAGAACAGCAGTGTCTCTCGGCGGGGTGTATGCGACGTATGTACGTGATGAAGGTGAAGATCTCGTCAAATCGGTGGAAGAAGCCATTCTTGTGGCCCGGGATGCCGACATACCGCTTCATGTTTCACATCTCAAGGCTGTCGGGAAGAATAACTGGCATTTGATGGATGAAGCCTTCAATCTCATAGAGACGGCGGCTCTTGATGAAATAAATATTACATTCGATGTGTATCCATATACTACGACAGGATCAGTCTTGTATACGCTTCTGCCGGAATGGGTAACAGCGGAAGGACGGAAGATGATGCTTGAACGTCTGAAAGATCCCGGAGTGAGAAATACCGTGCTCCGCGATATGCGTCAGAATGAAATAGACTATTCGCAGATCCTCATCTCATCATCACATCTGAGCAAGATGCTGTCTCGGCGGAAAATTTCGGATATCGCCGTTCTGCAAGGAAAACCTCCGGAAGAGACCGTTCTCGATTTTCTCATTGCCAGTCAGGGTCAGGCTATCGTTTCTTTTGAAGCTCTTTCAGAGAAGAATGTTTTGAAAGCTATCCAGCACCCGTTCTCGATCATCAGTAGCAATGGTGCCGGGTATTCGATAGCGCATGCAAAGACGGGAGAATTGGTTCATCCGCGTAATTTTGGCACTTTTCCGAAAGTATTTTCTGAATATGTACGCAAACAAAAAGCTTTGAGCTGGGAAGAAGCGGTGCACAAGATGAGTGGCAAGCCGGCTGTCAAATTTCAACTTGAAGAAAGAGGACTCTTGCAACAGGGATATTTCGCTGATATAGTAGTGTTCCAACCAGAGACAATCACTGATCGTGCCACGATGGAAGATCCCTATCAATATGCGACTGGTATGTCTTTCGTGATTGTCAACGGATCCTTTGCTATCGAAAATGGTGCACTCACCTCTGATGAACGATATGGTGTAGTACTTGAGAAGAGCAAGGGTTGGTTTGAATGGTAAGTCCACATATGATTCAAGAATCTTTTTTCAAGAATAAACGTATCACTGTGTTCGGCCTGGGAATGAATATGGGTGGTATCGGAACGGTGAAATTTCTCATAGAGCAGGGAGTACGCGAAGTGATCGTGACCGATATAAAGAAACGCGAAGAACTCGGATCCGCTCTGGAGAAATTGGCGAAATACAAGAATGTGACATATATTCTCGGACAACATCGGCCGGAGGATTTTGTCCGTGTAGATATGGTTATCAAAAATCCGGTGATTCCATGGACCAATGAGTACGTGAAGTTGGCAGAAAAAAATGATGTTCCTGTCGTAATGGACTCAAGTATTTTTTTCTCCCTTTGTAAAGCGCCGATTATCGGAGTGACCGGAACAAAAGGCAAGACGACGACAGCGACATTGATTGCACACATATTGGAAAAATCCGGTAAGAAGGTGGTGCGGGTCGGCATCGGTCAAGTCGGTGTTCTTTCTCTGCTCGGAAAAATCACGCCTGAGAGCGTCGTCGTTTTTGAGCTTTCTTCGTGGCGTCTTTCCGCATTGAAATATATACAGAAGAGTCCTCATATAGCGGTTTTCACCAATATTTACCCCGATCACCTCAACTATTACAAATCGATGGAGAGTTATATGGCTGATAAGAGGAACATTTTTCTTTTTCAGAAGAAGAATGATATAGTCATTGCCAATGCTGAGAATGAAGCTGTTCGCAATCTCGTGCAAGATGCACCAGGTCAGATTGTCTGGTTTGGATCAAGTGATGAAGTCTATGGTGACAGTGTCTGGCGGGAAGATGAGACGCTTTTCATCCGTCAGAAAGGGAAACAGAGCATCCTTATTCCTCTCGAACAGGTACCACTCAAAGGAGAACATAATATCGGAAATGTTTTGGCCTCTACACTCGCTGGTTTGGCCTCCGGATTATCCGTGGAACAGATAAGAAGCGGGATCAAGAGTTTTTCGGGAGTGGAGCATCGTCTTGAGATGATACGGGAAAAGAACGGCATACGCTATTACAACGATACGGCTGCCACCATTCCGGAAGCGACTATTGCCGCACTGCGTTCATTTCCAGAACCGGTCATTCTCATCGCAGGAGGGAGTGATAAGAATCTGCAATTCGATTCATTGGCAGAGGAGATTTTGAATCATTCGAAAGGACTGATTCTTCTCAATGGAAGTGCCACTGAAAAATTGATCATAGCGCTCCGGAAGCAGTTTCCGGAATTGGAGAAAAATCGATCGATTACTGTCGTGGGAACTATGGCGAAAGCAGTGGAGATGGCTTCACGTGGCGCTCACCCGGGAGACGTCGTTCTTCTCTCTCCGGGCGCGACGAGTTTCGGGATTTTCAAAAACGAATTCGATCGTGGCGAACAGTTTCGTAAGGCGGTAGAAGAGCTGTGATGAACATTTCTTCGCAGGAGAAGTCGATCTGAACCGTTTATTTTTGTGCCCTTGACGTTTCAAACAAGAGGGTGTACTGTATACCCATAGAGGGTATATTTTTTTGTTCTATTTATATGGCAGTCACCAAAAAATCAGTGAAAGTATCGCCTATTCTTTCGCGCATCGCACGTATCGAAGGGCAATTGAGAGGTGTACGCCGTATGATAGAAGAGAAGAATGATTGTCTTTCAGTCATCACTCAAATCACAGCTATCCGTGAAGCGGTGGCTATGCTCGGGGTGGAGCTTCTCAAAGATGATATTTCCTGTAAGTGGGACGGCAAGAAGAAAATTGATGAGGCCTATCTCAAATCTCTTTTCAAAATGCAGTAGTCCTTGAGTAAATGGTAACCAAAAGGAGAAACAAATATGAATAAGTACCTTGCCAATATTGATTCTCATTCGCATGCGCTCGTTTTGGGCGGGAGCGGTGGTATCGGATCGGAAATTGCCCGTGCTCTTGTCGCGAATGGTATCAAGAAATTGACCATTACCTATAGTGGCAATCAGGCCAAAGCGGAAGAAGTTGCGAATAAGCTCAAAGCTTCCGGTGCGGAGGTGTATGTGGCCCATGTCTCGGAGCGTACCGATGAGACTGAAGACGATTTCAAACGGATGCTTGAAGACGCTGTCTTGGCACTCGGTGAAGAGATCACTCTTTTGGTCGACAGTATTGGTATTTCACCGAATACCGATTTGAGAGACCAAACACTCAACACCGGCGTTTCTGCTGATGGGAAGAAAATTCCCGGATGGAATGAAGTCTATGCGGTTAATGTATTCGGCTCTTTCATTTCAACACGAGCGGTTCTTGAACGGATGCGGGAAAAAAATATCAAAGGTTCTGTAGTGCTCATCACTTCGACCAATGGTATCAATTCTTGGGCGGCCTATTCGATGCACTATGATTCATCCAAAGCAGCGATGGCGATGCAGATACTTGGATTCGCTTCTGAATATGCTAAGTATGGTATCAGAGTGAACGGTATCGCACCAGGCTGGATCAATACGGGTATGAATGACTCGTTACCGAATGGGGAGTATGAAAGCGAATGTGCTAAAATCTGGCTCGGTCGTTTCGCTGAACCATCTGAGGTGGCGACAGTTGTCGTATTCCTTGCCGGCTCAGGAGCTTCATATATCACCGGTCAGAACATTATGGTTGACGGTGGTTATCGAGGATAGTTCAAAGAAAGGAGATACATTATAACAATAGTGTCGTCTCCTCCTTTTTTTCAAGAAATAATATTTTTTTCATAAAATTGTATGTACGATGTAGTGATTATCGGTGGAGGCCCGGGAGGTGTGGCGGCAGGAGTGTATTCAGCTCGCAAGCAGATGAAGACACTTTTTTTGACAGAGAATTTTCAGAGTCAGTCAGCTGTGTCGGCGAGTATCGAGAATTGGATCGGTACAGTGACTATACCTGGTTTTGAATTCGCACAATCGTTGGAGAAACATTTACGTGCACAAGAGGGAATTGAAATCGTTACCGGTATACGGGCGACAGGTGTCACCGAACAGGATGGACATTACATTGTGGCTGTTTCCGACGGGAAAGAATATGAAACAAAAACCATCATCATCGCTACGGGCGGACGGCATCGTCATTTGGATATCTCGGGCGAGGAAAAGTTTATCGGCAAGGGTGTCGTTTTTTGCTCGACGTGTGACGCTCCGTTTTTCCGTAACAAAAATGTTGCCGTGGTAGGCGGTGGCAATGCCGGACTGGAGGCGGTGGAAGATTTGCTTCCGTATGCATCTCTTATCACACTTCTTATCCGTTCGGAGATTTTGAAGGGAGATCCGATAACACAGAAAAAAGTGCTTGCTTCAGAAAAAGTGAATGTTCTCTATAATGCCGTGCCACAATCGATTCTCGGTGAAACGAGTGTCGCCGGGGTTGTTTACAAAGATGCGGTGACAAGCGAGGAGAAAGTACTGGAAGTCAACGGAGTTTTTGTAGAAATCGGAATGATACCGAATACAGAATTTGTGAAAGGGCTGGTCACTTTGAATGAACGGGAGGAGATCGTTCTTGATCACCGGACGAAAGAGACATCCAAGCCGGGAATCTTCGCGACCGGGGACGCCACTGATGCTCCTTACAAACAAAACAACATCTCTGCCGGCGATGGTGTCGTAGCCGCTCTTTCAGCGTATGACTATTTGAGAAAACGAAAATGATTCCCGTTCTTATCGCACGGAGTCTTTTCTTCCAATACGAACGATGTGGTTGACAAGAGAGTAAAAAAGTGCTATACTGGAAAAGTAATGAAAGCGGGTGTTTCCTTCAGGAAGACACCCGTTTTCTTTTTCCAAGCGAGAACAAGATGAGATGTTGTTTTCTCTTGGGGAAAAGTTCTTTGAAAATCAAAACCTGTCTGCCGACAGGCAGGTAAAAATAAAAAACAAGAAACCTTGTTTTCAAAAAAAATAAGACAAATTCCTTTGTCTTCGCCTTTCGAAAGAGAGGCCAGAGAGGCCGTATCGATAACATATTATCCGTACGGTCTTTTCGTTTTTTTTATGGAACAGACTCTGATTTTTCCAGTTGGCGCAGTATTGATTTAAAGCTTGTTCTGGGCTATACTCATCTATATGGAAGTTTTTGAAATCGAAGGGGGAAAACGGCTTAAAGGTGAGATTCCAGTCAGCGGATCCAAGAACGCAACGACACCGATCCTGGCAGCCACTCTCCTGACGAAAGAAACCTGTGTGCTTTCCAACTTGCCTCTTATTGAGGATGTTTTCTGTATGCTTGAGATTTTACAGAGTATGGGGGCGAAGGTGGAATGGCGTGGTAAACGGACGGTAGCTATCACAGCCAAAGATATCGATCCGACTAAGATAAATGTTTCTGCAGTGAAAAAAATTCGTTCATCTATCCTGTTGCTTGGATCACTTTCGGCTCGTTTTGAACTTTTCTCATTCTATCATCCTGGCGGTTGCGTAATCGGAGCGAGGCCGGTAGGTACTCATTTTGATGCACTCCAAAAACTCGGGGTAAAAATATCTTCTCGCGGGAAGAAGTATGTGGTAGACGCCAGCGGTCGGAAAGCAGCTCGGATTGTTTTGCAGGAAATGTCAGTGACAGCGACAGAGAACGCGATGATGCTTGCGGCCGGTATCCCGGGGAAAACGATTATCAAAATCGCTGCCACCGAACCGCACGTAGAAGATCTCGGAAAATTTCTTGTGATGATAGGTGCGAAGATCAAGGGTCTCGGAACACATACTCTCGAAATAGAAGGTTCGAATGCGCTCTGTGGCGGGAAGCACACCATCATTCCTGATGCCAATGAAGCTGCAACATTTCTCATTCTGGGTGCGGCCACAGGAAGTACTCTCACTGTCAAGAATGCTCGCGAAGAGCATCTCGATCTTGTGTTGGAAAAAATGCGTGAATACGGTGTGCGTTTTCTGGTAGAAAAGAATAGGATCACTGTTCTCCCGGCAAAAAAATTAAGAGCAGTCGCCAAAATCGATACTCGTACATATCCTGGTGTACCGACCGATGTGCAGGCGCCTTTTGGAGTTCTTGCGACGCAAGCAGAGGGGGAGACGCTCATACATGACTCACTCTTTGAAGGACGCTTCAATTATGTGCCCGAATTGCTGAAGATGGGCGCGCAGGCTACGGTACTCAATCCTCATCAAGTGGTGGTACACGGCAAAACGGAGCTTCATGGTACCGTGATAAAGAGTTATGACTTACGTGCAGGGGCAGCTCTCATCATCGCAGCATTGTGCGCGAACGGGAAAACAATCATCGAAGATATCTATCAGGTAGATCGTGGTTATGAGAGGATAGAAGATCGTTTGCAAGAAATCGGTGCGCGGATCAGAAGAGTCGAGGCAGAAGAGATATGTAGAGTGACAGAACCATAAAGAGAATCGATTCGAAGTTGAGAAGTATCATAATATTTCACTGTCAGATATGAAAGCGATGTTTTTACGAAAAATCGGCATTGATCTCGGAACGACAAATACACTGGTCTTTGTTCCGGGTCAAGGCGTGGTGATCAATGAGCCTTCTGTTGTGGCGATTTCTTTGCTTGAGAATAAAGTGATTGCTGTCGGAAATGAAGCCAAAGAAATGCTTGGACGCACTCCGGATACGATTGTAGCCAGCCAGCCACTCAAAGATGGAGCTATCGCTGACTATCGCGTCACGGAAGCGATGTTGAAATATTTTTTGAATCGAGTGAGTGGGCGGTTGCGTTTTTTTCGTCCGGAAGTCGTCCTTTCTATCCCTGCAGGAGTGACATCGACGGAGCGTCGTGCTGTTATCGATGCCGCTCTCAAAGCCGGTGCCAAAACAGCTTATGTCGTAAAAGAGCCGATTTTGGCAGCTATCGGAGCGGGTATTCCTATTCACGCAGCACAAGGGAATATGATCATCAACATCGGCGGAGGAACGTCGGAAATTGCCATCATCTCATTGGGAGGAATTGTTGCAGCTCACAGTGCCCGTGTCGGTGGCAATCGTATCGATCAGGCGATTTCTGATTATATAAAACGTAAGTACAGTCTTGCTATCGGAGATCGGACGGCTGAGGAGATCAAGATCAAGATTGGTTCTGCCATCGCACAGGTGAAAGAAGATCATATCGAAGTGCGTGGACGTGATCTGATGGGAGGGTTGCCGAAAACAGTCGCTATTTCTTCGAATGAAGTGACCGAGGCTATCCAGGATGAATTGCGCGAGATCGTCAATGTGATCAAACAAGTCTTGCAGGAGACGCCACCGGAGCTTGCGGCTGATATTATGGACAAGGGTATGGTGCTTTCCGGCGGAACGGCACAGCTGAAATATCTGGATCAGCTCATATCAAAGACCATCAATGTACCGTGTTATGTGGCTGACGATCCTGCATTCTGTGTCGTGAAGGGTACCGGTATCGTACTTGAGAATTTGGAAGTGTATAAGCGAAGCATTATGCTGGCAAAATAATCAGCTAACAACTGACAGCTAACAGTCGGCGGTGAAGATTGAGTTTTTGTTAATTGTTTTTTGTTAACTGTTCTATGATCATAGGTATCGATGCATCCAGGGCATTTCTGAAACGACGGACGGGGATTGAAGAATATGCCTATCAAACGATAAAGCATTTACGCAGTGTCGTCGCTGAGACAGACACTGTTGTTTTGTATGTAAGACAGGAAATTTCTTGGGAGAACAGAAGAATAAAATTTGTTTTTCCGGAGATTGATTTTTCTCTCCCTTCGAACTGGAGCATACGAGGAATCTGGGCGCCACGATTTTGGACTCAGATAGCGCTTTCTATCGAAATGATACGCAACCGGCCGGACGTGTTGTTCATTCCGGCACATACGATGCCAATCATTCATCCGAAGAAGACGCTTGTGACTGTTCATGGTTTGGAATATGAGTTTTGTAAAGGCAGCTATTCATTTTTGGATCGTCTGTATATGCGGTTGTCTATCCGTTTCTCGTGTTTTGCTTCAGAGACAGTTATTTGCGTTTCAGAAAATACGAAGAAAGATGTCATACGTTTGTATGCCGTCCCGGAGGACAAGATCCACGTGATATATGAGGGGTATGAAAAACAGTTAACAGATAATAGTCAACAGTTAACGGAGAAACAAGAAAAGCCTTACTTGTTATTTATTGGCAGATTGGAGGAACGGAAGAATATCGTTCGAATCATCGAAGCGTTTGATGTTTTGAAGAGAAAATATGATATCCCTCATCGGTTGATACTGATTGGGAAACCAGGATACGGCTATGAGAGAATAGCATTCTCCATCCTGCACTCTCCATCTTCTATTTACATTACAGAAATGGGATATGTAAGCGAAGAAGAGAAGTGGAAGTTGCTCAGAGGCGCGGATATCTTTTTGTTTCCATCGCTTTATGAGGGATTTGGTATCCCTGTTCTGGAAGCACAGAGTGTTCGTGTGCCGGTGGTGACGTCGGACGTTTCGTCTCTTCCGGAAGTGGGTGGCGAAGGGGCGGTATATGTGGATCCGGAGAGTGTGGAAAGTATCGTGGAAGGCGTTCGGATGGTGCTTTCGGATAAGGAGTTCCGAGATGGTATAATAGAAAAAGCTACCAAAAATGTGAGTCGTTTCAGTTGGTCACAGTGTGCAGAAGAAATTACTCATCTTTTCGTATAGTATGGAAATACAACAAAAGGAGATGAATGTGAGAAGCGGAAAAAAGGTGGCGTTGGTACACGATTTTTTGGTGGCGTATGGAGGAGCGGAGCGGGTACTCGAGGCGATAGCGGAGATATTTCCCGATGCGCCTATTTATACGCTTCTCTATGATAAAGAACGCATGAGGGAGCATTTCAAAGGGAGAGATATCCGTGTATCATGGCTCTCGAAACTTCCAAATTTTTTGAAGAAACGCTATCGATTCTTTTTGCCATTTTTTCCTGTTGCGGTTGAATCATTCGATTTACGAGATTTTGATTTGGTGATATCTTCTTCCGGAGCCTGGAGCAAAGGTATTATTACACGCCTCAATACGAAACATATCGCGTATCTGCATTCCCCGATGCGTTATGCATGGGATTATCACGAGCAGTATCTGGAGGAACTCCATGCACGCGGGAAGAGGAAAATCCTTATACGTATGCTTATGAGTTATCTCCGTGTGTGGGACAGACAGGCAGCGGAACGTCCAGATGTTCTTTTGGTGAATTCGAAATTTACAGAGGATCGAGTGAAAAAGTACTATCGGCGCAAAAGCACGGTAGTATATCCCGGTGCTTTGGGTTTGTTTGAATCCCTGTCGCAAGAGGATATTCGGTATGTTCGAGAAAACCAGAAGATGAGAACTCATTTTTTGGTCGTTTCCAGACTGACCCGATCCAAGAAGATTGATACGATCATTTCAGCCTTCAATAAACTGGAACTTCCGTTGATCATTGTTGGCGATGGTCCGGAAAAGAAAGCTCTCGAGCAAGTGGCAGAAAAGAATATTATTTTCAGGGGGTTTGTCGAAGACAGTGAGCTTGTCAAACTTTATGACGGTGCACGAGCCGTTCTTTTTCCTTCAGAAGAAGATTTCGGTATGGTGGCGGCCGAAGCTCTTTCTTTCGGCGCACCAGTCATCGCTTATGCATATGGTGGTGTGAGAGAAATCATACAGCAGGGAAAGACAGGAGAGTTATTCTATGCGTCGACGCCGGAAATCATCGCCGAAGGAGTATTGCGTTTTCTACAGAATGAAGGCAAATATGACGAGACCTTGATGAAACAATCGGTCGCTCATCTGACAAAAGAAAATTTTCAGGAAAGTGTAAGAAAATTTATAGAGGCACATATTGATTGAAATCGTATGATTATTTTTGAAGAGAAGTGTGATTTTCCATCTTAAAAAATTCAAAACATAAAGAATTGAGAAAAAACCGTAGAGTATGAACATCATCGGTCATCACAAAGAAAGAGAGCGACTGAAGAAGTTGGTTCGGGAAAATAAAATTTCTCAGGGATATCTTTTTGTCGGACCACAGAGCGTAGGGAAAAGCCTGTGTGCTTTGGAATTCGCGATGGAGCTCGTTTCTGAGTCTTCCTTTGAGCCGAACGAAAACAAACCGTACCCTTTTGATGTGCTTGTCGTGAAGCCGGAAGAAGAGACGAAACATGGTGTGACGAAGCAAAAAAGTATCGGGGTAGAAGTGATGCGTGATGTACTCTCTTTTCTTGCTCGATTTCCTGCAGTGGGGCGTTTTCGGGTGGCAATCATAGAGGATGCACAGAAACTTTCTCTTGCCGCACAGAATGTCATCTTGAAAACTCTTGAAGAGCCGAACCCATCCGCGGTGATGATTCTCATCACTCATGAGGTGGGGAGTATCATACCGACCATTCTTTCTCGTGTCGAACGTATCCGTTTCGACTATGTCCCAGAGGGAGAAATAAAGAGCGATATGAATGCTCTCCTTGCGGAAAAAAATGAACACCCTATCGCCTCCTTTTTCTTTTCGCTCGGAAGACCGGGGATGATCATTCGTGCGGTGCTCAATCCGCAAAGCTTCACGAAAGAACAAGAGAAACTTGGGCGACTGTTCCGTCTTTCTTCATTGACACTCGGTGAGCGATTGGGACTGGCTGAAGAATTGGCAAAAAATGTTCCTGAATCAATACGCCTCCTGGAATGGTGGTTGCCGGGACTGCATACGCAGGCCCTCAAAGAGACTGATATTCGTCGCACAGCACGTTTCTTCGGATTGCTCGAGGAAGCAGAACAGACACTGATACTGCTCAAAACGACACAGAGTAATGCACGGTTGCTGTTAGAGAAATTATTCTTTTCAATATGACCTCTGCGTTTGGCAAACTTCTTTGTTACGAAGCCTCTGTGTCGCCACTTTCTCCGCGTCTTGAATTTCGCTCAAACACATAAGTCATACCAAATTTTGTATGTGGTCTCCATTCAAACAAATCAGATTGAAACGTCAAAAGAAAAAATCTTTTCATTTTTTGCGGAAAGCTTTGCCGGAGCATCGGGATTCTCGGACACTCAAAAAGAAACAAAATGGAAACGGAAGAAGGATAGCACTTTTTTCTCTGTGGATTATTTTTTTCGGAACACTCTTCTATCTCTCTTTTTTTTCGTCATTCGTATTGATCGAAAAAGTAGAGGTTTCAGGCACAAGCGTGATTTCAGAAACATCATTACAAGAATTCGTAGCAGATCAATTGGCAGGAAAATACTGGGGTATCTTTCCCAAACGTGCGTATTTTTTCGTACGACCGCACATTTTGGAAGAACGTTTGCAGAGGGAATATCCATTGCTTGCAACCATTTCCGTACAGTGTCTATTTCCGAACAAACTGAGTCTCCTCGTGACGGAAAGAAAGAAGATTATCATCTGGCATTCGCTTGACTCATCCTATCTCGTAGACGAGGACGGCATCACGCATGATAGTACTCGAGCGGTATCTCCGGAAAATGAGGCGTTTGTAATCACTGTTACCGATACGAGCGACAAACCCGTGACAATCGGAGAGAAAGTTTTTGATGCGGAATATGGAGCATTTGTTATCGGAATGAATGAGCTTTTCCCGGAACGGTTGGGACTAACGCTTCTGCCACAATATACTACCGTCTCTCGTTTTGCAGAAGAATTACGGGCAAAAACGGATGAAGGGTGGGAGGTATATTTTGATACAAGTATTCCGATTGAAACGTCTTTGAACACACTCGGACTGCTCTTTGAGAAAGAATTGCCGAAAGAGAAACGATCAAAACTCGCCTATATCGACTTGCGGGCAGAAAATCGGGCATATTATGTTTTCCGTGATGGAACAAATATAGAAACCGTTCCTCTCGATGCCGATACGAAGAAACAAAGTGACAACAAAGACGTGCCTGAGAAGAAAAAGAAGAAGTAGTTTCAGTGTTTTTTCGAGTTATTTATCCAAAAGTAATCTTTTGTCTCTGCTCCAGACTCAAGAGTTTTTCTTTGTTAACGAAAAATATTCCCTCACTCTACGGCATCCCCGCCCGCAACGCATTCACGTAGCGATTCGGGCAGGCATAAGAAATTTTTCGAACAAAGAAAGCTGTCTCAGACAAGTGGAGCAACCAACAAAAAATTCTTTTGGAATAAATACCTTTTTATTTTGTATCAATTATCCCTTGTCTACTAAGGGATATAGTAGATGAAGATGGAATCTCCGGCACGGGTGACTGGTTGGACGTTTTGCAACCAAGAATAATCTTGTTGACCGGCAGGTTTCTGTTTATAGAGGCTTTCTTGATAAAAGAATGATGAGATAGCATACCAGCCCGGTTCTGGTTCTCTTGTATCCCACCAGGAAATGTATTTTTCTCCGAGCAAAGTAGAAGGATTGGCACCACCGAAATAATCGACACGTATTTTGTCGATAGGAGGATAGTCTTTTGTGAGAGTACATTCTTTTTCTTCACTGAAATTTTCTGTTCCGGATTGACATCGATTGTGTGTCTCGATGAACGAACTGAGTCTTTTCAAATCTTGTCCCCAATCGTAATTGGAATCACTGACATATTTGTATCCATTGCTATGTCCGCCGGAAGCGATATTAAAATACGAGAGATAATTCGGATATGCCAGGATGGGAATGGCCATAACAGAAAGAGTGATGCCTCCAAGGAAAAATGAAAATATTTTCTTCGTCGTTTTGTCGGTGTCGAAACGTTTGAAAGAATCAAAAGCAGTTTTTGCAATGAGCATATAGAGGAATGGGAGCATCGGGAAGAGATGTCGGAAACCGATGTTCAATTTCCCTGTGATACTGACATAACTATACAAGAGAATAAAGAAGAAGATGAGATACTGGGTGGTTTTATTTTGGAAAGAGCTGGAGAAGAAAGCGGAGAAGCTTGTTTTTTTCTCTTGGATGAGAACTTTACCGATGCGATACACGGTAAAGGATGTCGTAAGGAGGAGAAGAAAAAGAAAAGGCACTGTTTCTTTCAATAAGAAAACAGTCGGAAAATACCAGACTGAGGGAGCCATCGTCACTTCACCGAGGAAGTAATGAGGATTACCGCTTTCGACACGGGCGAATATCATAGCGACACCGAGGAAATATTGACTGAAGGGTTTGAGAAGAGGATTCCCACTTGTGTTTACGATGAGGGCGTGGGCAAATTCCGCTGGAATATTCTTCTGAGAAAGATATGCGTCGGCAGAGTTGATAATTTTCTGTCCGGGCATATTGATGGTATTCCAGGCATAGAGAGACCAGATGATGGCGAAACAGACGAGCACGCTTCCGGCGAATTTCAGACTGTATGCAAGGAGTGTACGAAGTTTGAAGGAGAAAAGACTTCGTCGATCACTCAAAGATTTCTGTTTGGTGAGAGCATACAGGATAACCGTTAATCCAAACAAAGGGAAGAGGAGTATGGCAGAGACTTTGGCGAGCTCTGCGAGGCCGAGAAAAATGCCGGCAGTGATGACATTTTTGAGATTTGGATTTTTTAGAAAGCGGACGAAAAAATAGAATGCGAAAAAAAGAAATGCAGCAATACCGATATCAGTCGTCACGTAATGACTGTGTGCGATGATATTGGGATCGAAAGCGTAGAGTGTGACAGCGAAAAGTCCAGCAAGCGTTCCTCCAAGTTCTTTTGTCCAGAGAAAGATAGCAATACCCAAGATGACGGCCACAATCGAGATGGGCAGACGAGACCAGAAAAGAATTTTGTCAGAATCGTTGCAACCCATATCAGGTTTCGAGCAATTGACGAACATATCTCCGATTGACCACTGCTCATTTGTTCCTGATTGCCATTCTGGAGATTCAAGAGGGAAAGAAAGATTCATAGCCAGAAGAGGAAGTCCCGCAAGGTCTTTGAGGAGTGGCGGGTGTTCTGGGTTGAGTCGCATATCACCGTAGCGGACGTAGCTATAGGCAGCCGGAATATGAGCACGTTCGTCATAAATCATTGATTCCTGACTGGATATCACGAGAGCGAGGATAAAATGCAAAGAAAGAATCCCTGCAACGATGAGATAAGCGTGTTTTTTCAAAAAATCCATAGTTATTTTTTTAACAAGGACATATTTTGTAAAGGATTTTCAGGGAGGCTTGAAATTTTTTCGAGCATGGTTCCGTCGTCTCGACGGATCGAAAAGGTTTCAGGAATCCATTCGTCGCTGGACGAATGGATGTCTCAATGGAAATTTTTTACAGAATATGTTAATGATGCTTTTTTAATGAGGTGATTATTATTTGTTCCCTGGCAAGAGAATGATATTGAAATCTCCGCCTGGACGATCAGGTCCGTTCATATCGATACGTTCTATGGATGCTCCGGGAGAAAATTTCTCGATTTTTTTCGCAATTTCATCATTATAGTTTATCATCAAGAAGAGAGCAGGGCCGTGAATAACGGTATCACTCCTGACGATTTCCATATTGGCGACACGTCCGTAGGTGAGGAAATAAATAGGATGAGCATAGACAGGGAGATTGAGATGATTGTCATTTCCTTTTTCATCGAAGAGTACATATTTTTTCGTGTCTGCAGGGAGAGAGAGGAGATAACGACCCATATTGGTGTAGTTCTCATTGAAAGAGCCTGCTGCTGCAGGACTATTTGCGAAGAAAACAAAGTATTTTGTCAGATTGAAAATAGCACTACCACAAAGAGCGATGATCAGAATGGAGAAAAATGCGATACGTGCTCCTGTCTGTGAGTGCATCGCTTTCTGTAAGATCCAAGATACCGCAAGAGTAGCCATCAAAAAAACAGGTAACTGCGTCCCGATGGAGCGAAGTGCGTGAGGGAGACCTTCTCCAGTGAGAAATTCAGGGATGAGCATAACGAAGAAAGAACCGAGCAAGAGAAAGTCGATTACGAGACGGACATCCCGATCCTTATTTCGGATACGCCGACCGATGAGGGTGACGGCCTGCCAGAGAGTGAAGAGGAATCCGGCGAGAAAGAATGTGCCAACAAATGGATCGAGAATCGGGTACGGCGGATAGTTGTGCCGCCAATTCTGATCACCGAAGAAATTGTATTTGATGAGAGAAAGAGAGAATGTTCTTGCCAGAGTTCCAATCACATCCCCGTGATTTATCTCCGGTGAAAAAATAGAAATCTGAGCCGAGCGTGATTCGAAATCTTCCGGATGCAGGATGAAGAAATTATAAAACATCGGCAGAGCAGTGATGAAAGCCCCGAGGAAGAAAAAGAGAGCGTGTTTGTAGTAGCGTTTGAGAAAATTCTCATACGAAAGGATGAGTGCGGGGAGGAGGAGGATGAAGATGATCGGTGCGACACGAAAAGCGATGTAGGTATGGAGACCAACGCCGAAGATAGCGCCGGAGATGAGAAAGTCATGAAATTTCTTGGTGCGTAGGCCTCGAAAGAAGAAATAGAATGAGAAGGAAAGAATGAAGGTGACCAGAATGGCACGAAAAGCGATACGAGAAAAATTGATCGCCCAGTAGGAAGTGGCGAGCATAAATGCCGAGAGAATGCCGGCTGATCGTCTATGGAAAAGTTCTTTGCTCAGAAGATAAATGCCAAGGACCGAGAATGTGCCGAAGAGAACTGACCAGAGTTTCAGGCCGAGAATAGTGTTGCCAAAGAGTCTGATGGAGAGTGTCTGAAGGTTTATATAAAGACCTTCTCGGCCATAATTGGCTGGGTAGAAGAGTTTGTAATCGCCGGTTTCTATGGCGTTCAAGGCGTCGACACCATTGGCAGCTTCATCAGGGTAGATGCCGGCAGGGACACTGTCTATGTGATAGATTCTCACCGTGAAAGCGAATACCAGAATAAGAGTGAGGATGATCCACGTTGCGATATGATGAGGACGATGCACTGGGTGTTTGAACATATATTTTTTTTGTTTTCTATGATAGAATTATAGCAAAGATAAGTTGAAAAGAAAAATGAAATGAACCTTTTTGAGGGCATACGTGGTGGCCGTTTGATGAAGGCTACTGAAAGTGAAAAAACTTTCGGCGGTTCCGAGCCGTCTGTCTCCGAACAATCCGCCGAAGAAGGCAGTATCACCTTTACTGATAGACGTGGGGATTCAGGAGAGAAGCCTGCTGTCGAGAAACCAAATGAACAGTCTCGTCCGGTAATGACAGATACGGCTCTGCGTGATTTCTTGGAAGTGGATGAAACGCAACTGAAAGAGTTGGAAACCTCCATTGTTCGAGAATTTTTGATAATTTCTGAAGAACTGGATAAATGGAGTGAGACTCTCGAGAAAAAGGATGAGAGAACTCTTTACAATAAACTCTATGAGGAGATTGAAAGAAAGAGAATCGAATGGAATACTCTCAATGACAAGCCTCTTGAACCAGGAGAACAGAAAGACGCCGTGACCGAAAAGATTCGTTTACTTAGCGTGTTCGAAGATCTTCGCTTGATTGTAAACACGATGCCTCCTGTTTTGCGAGAAGCCATCACGAAGGCACAGGGAAAAGATATGACCGAAGCACCGAATATGGATTCCGGGACTCCTCTTGTAGAAAAAAAGGAAACAGTCGTTGGAACGACCGAGGAAAATGATCATCTATCCGACGAGGCAATCGATGGCGCGAGAGAGAAGAAAGAACTGTATGATTTTTTGAATCAGCCGAAAGGACGAGAGACGGTTGATATGCTTGGAGATTTGATTACTGCTGAATGGCAGGCATTTGATCAGAAGGTCTCTGGAGAAGTATTGGATAAAGATGTCTTTGTTTCACGAAATGAGAGAGCCAGACTATGGCGGATGTTTTTTTTGCCACAAATGAAAGCAATGGTGACGGAGTATCTGGAGAGGTATTCTGCGGTACCGAGAGGGGACAGCAACAAGATATTCAGGGCGCTCATAATGAATCTGGAGGAATCAGCTGCCAGGGATACAATAAAAAAATATGACTGAACCAAAGAAACCACTACCGTATTTGGATAGGGCTGAGGGTGAAAAAATCGCTCAGAGATTGGTGGCGCCTATGGTAAAGCGTGTCAGACATCAGCTCGGTCTCGATATACCTCGGGAGGAACTGCCAAAAAAGCAGGGGCTCGTCGAGAAAACAACTGTTGCTACGGAAACACGGACAGTACACTCTCAAACACCGGCAGTCAAGGTTGAGGTGACAACAAAAATTACTCAGAACTTTCCGGCAGGCAAAGATGTTGATGATAGCCGTATAAGAAGCCCTTTCAATTCGAAAAGAAGCAATGATAAGAATACGCTCAAAACGCAACAAGAAGAAGAGAACAAACGAGCCGGAGCAGTTACTCCGGTCGATACAGAACAAAGGATCGATCCTGTGAGAGTCACTGAATCGGAACGAAAGCAGATACCGATACAAGAGGAATCAGAAGATCACCGAATGAAAGCGTTCGTGGAGAGTGTCTCCGACGGAGAACTCCTGATCTTGATGAATGAGAACGGAAACAAAGCGTATTATAGACGGAGTGGTGGTGATCTGGTGGGAAGAAATGACAGTACTGTGAAGACAGCATCCGCTTGGAAAAGACATCAGAATGGATGGACATTGGCAGAGAGCGATGTCAAGATCGTGCCGAAAGAAATTCCAACAAAGCAAGATGTAAAAGCGCCTTTTTCGGTTGCTCATAGTGCTGACGGTGCTTATGATGAAAATACCGAAGAAGACTATGCTTCTGGAAAAGTTTTCGCCGATCAATATTTGGAGCTCAATCCACCTCGAGCCGAGGCGGGAATGAAACGAGATAACGTTGCAGAAGAAGTAAAAACGATTGATGAGAAAACTTCCGAACAGTACGAAGAACTTTTTCTGGGAGATATGTGGGTTGCCAAAAATTCAGATGGGAGTGAAAAACGGATCTTAATCACTGCTTTCCTGGGATATGGAATGGTAGATATACGAAAAGGTGCCGATGTTTCGAAGTTACGCGAGGAATTGCAGGGGGACAGGATTGCGGATAATATCACTGCCGGAACTATTGACCTGGAGGTACTGCGAAATACTTTGCGTGAAGACGGATACACTCGTGAAGATCGTGGTAGCAAGAGTGAAAGAGATTTTTCCGAAACGCAGGAAGTTGATCGAGTGCATCTACCAGAGGATCCTGAACAGCAAAAAATAGATGATCTTCGTATTTTGGTGGGAGAGTTTCGTTCTGCGTATGTCAAAGAAGATATCGAAAGGACGACTACCTGGAAGAAGCTAAGGAGCATACTCGGCATAGAAAGGGACAAAAAAAAAGGTGAATATCAGATAGCGTATGAAGAAGCATTACAAAATCTTCGAGATGCTGAGATGGAGGCATTACGAAATGAGGTGTCTCCCAATCAGGAACAGCAACGAGGGAAAGCTGAACAATTATTGCGTTATTATAAATTGGACGAGGCAGTCAATCTTATCGGTGAACGTACTCAATATAAGGCAGAAAATCAGAGTTTTCCTGAGAAAATAATAGATTCATTGGGTGCTTTGGGTCGTGCTTATAACCGTATTCCATTGAAGCAAAAACTTCTGATAGCAGGGGCATTGGCAGGCGTTACGATTGCGACAGCACTGTCTGGTGGGAGCGGAACAGCTCTTGGAGCGATGACTTTTGTTTCTGTGATACGGAAAGTCGCCAGTGGAGCGGGGACGGCAGTCGGTACAGAGGCACTTTTGGAAAGTTTCGGAGAGAGAGGTCGGATAACAAAGGCAGAAAAAGAAATACAAGAACAACTCGAGACACTACCAAATCTTGATGCTTTGAGCGCCTTTCTCGAAAAAGATATCGCTTCACTCAATGGAAAATTACAGAATGAAAAACGAGCCAAGACATGGCGTAAAATGGGGGCTGTAGGAGTCGGTTGGCTGGTCGGTTCTGGCTGGCTGACGCAGGTAGCGATGGATCACTTCGGCGGGAATGAGGCAGTCGACTGGACGAAGAGTCATATTGTGGATGCTCTTCATGGATCTGAAGTCCACCCTGTAAATATTCCGATACCAGCTGAACCGAACCCTTTCATACCCATTGAGACCCAACCGATAGTGAAGCCGGATATGATAAGTGATATGATTGGTCAGGATTATGTGGTCCAAAAGGGCGATTCAGTATGGAAAATAGCAGGGAGAGTGGCGGACACGATGAAACTCGAAGGAGCGGAGAAAACACATTTCATCGATGCCTTGAAAGATCAATATGGAGATGTTCGGTTGAAAGCGGGAGAAACTATCAATTTCTCAGATCATGGAATAAACAAAGAATTCGTCGAAGGGGCTCTTGCGAATACCAAAGTGTTATCGCCGGAACAACTCGCTTCCATCGCTTCTCATGATGTGAAAATAGCGGAATATATCACAGGACATCCTAATGTTACACTTACGGATGCCAAAGTAGATGAAATTCTGCAGAGCAGTCTTACAAACCAATCTGACACGATTGGAACAACGGATGGAGGCGGTTTTTCGGGAACTGATACCACGATAGATCAAGGAATGAACCTATCTTCAAGTGCAGAGCAAGCGATACAAGAGAATATCGCTTTGACGGATCCGAAAGCCTACCTGATGGAGCATCCGGAAGATTTCAGTAGATTCAATACGACTTTGGGACGAATCCGGATGAATATCTTCACAATGAACGGAGGAGAAACCGGTGTACCAACAGAATATGATTATACCGTCAGTGGGCAGAAACTCGGTGCGACAAAAATATCCGATGTATTGAGAGATATGAATGGTTTCAAAAATGAAAATCTGCGTTATGGGTATGACAGAACGCTGAATCCGCTCCATTATGATCAGATGAAAGAACTAGTGAGATTTACCGAAGCCTCCGAGAAAGCTTTTGGTGTACAATTTTCTCAGGTAGAAGCCTCCGAGAGCATCGATCATTATACCAGGCGGATGGCGACAGCGGTTCTTCGTACAGGCAAAGAGATAAAAGGATTCTTTAAACCATAATTTTTTTATACAGAACGACTATGGCACTTGATCAAGAAGCACTCAAAAAAGAACTTATCGAAGCGTTTCATTTGGAAGGTGTTCCGGCAGACAAGCAAGAAGAGCTTCTTTCCAAGATAGGAGAAGCACTTCTTAAGCGGATTTTTCTCGAAACGATGGAAAAAATGGGGGACGAAAATGTGAAAGAGTATGAAGAACTGCTCGACAAAGAAGCGAAGCAAGAGGAACTGGAAGCGTTTTTCGAAAGCAAGATTCCAGGGTACAATATCTTTGTTCGTGGTGTGGTGACGAAATTCAAAGAAGAGTTGGCAGAAGGAGCGATGTAATCAATTATCTTTCAGCATTATGGCGGATGAAAAAATTGTAGGAGGAGAAGGCGGTGGTATTGTCGGTCAAGAAAGTATCTCCCCGATACAGGAAGAGAACGAGAGGCAATCAGGAATCTCTCCAGAACAAGGAGGGGAAGTGAAAGTCGAAGGGGCACAAGAACATATTGAAGGAAAATACAATGAAATTCTTTCAAAAGTGATACCTCAAACGACACCGACTGACCAGTCTTCCGATGATCATCTTCTTGATGCGAAGAATATCGGCGCCACCTTAGATGAGGAGAGCAAGATTCAGAAGCTCGTCAATCTGGCCGAAGTCAGAGGTGTCGTCTATGCCGTCAAAGTCGCCCGTTCTTTGCAGGACTATTATGCACTTGATCGGATGCATGATGAATTGGTGGACAGACTGTATGATGGACTTTTGGCGAAAGGTCTTATCAAAAAAGACTGATATTCCCAAGAGAAAAATAAAACACACGATACCAATAAAAAAATGATAGACTTCGATTTCAATGCTATTTTTGTCCCGCTCACCTGGATGTTCGCGTCCGTTTCGATTTTGAGCGGGGTGTTTCTTGTCATTCGGAGTTTCCTCCGTTTTCGTTATCAGGTGAATCAATCCGTAAATATGGATTTGGAAATGATTCGTGTGACACGGAAAGATGTTTCCGAAGGAGGACAACAGCAACAATCAAGTGCGGAAGTATGGAAGGAAGAGATATTGGCGATGGAGCAATTGCTCTCATCTCTCACAACACTCAAACCGAGAGGCAATTTTTTGAGAAGTCTTTTTTTTGATACACCGACTATCGTCTTTGAAATCGCCAATCCGTCTTCGAGTGAAGAGATCTTTTTTTATCTTTCCATTCCGAAGCGTTTCCGTGAAAATGCAGAGAAACAGGTGCACAGCTTCTTCCCTCACGCGGTAATCGAGAAAGTAACGGATTACACTATTTTCTCTCCGGCGAGTCATACAGCCGTATCGGTGCTGGATCTGGCACACGGATACGCTCTTCCTCTTCGTACATATCGTACGGTGGATATTGATCCATTGAATGAAATATCGAATGCTCTCAGTAAATTGAATACCATTGAAGAAGGTGCTGCTATCCAAATTCTCCTTGCGCGGACGAATACGAGTTGGCGCAGTGAAGGAAAACGTATCGCTCAGAAGATGCAGGAAGGGAAACGCTTGAAGGATGCGAAGAATAATTCAGTTCTCTATGAAGTTTTTTCTACCATAGGAAAAGGTATGCTTGATATTTTGAGAGGCTCAAAGAAGGACAATAATATTTCGGATGAGAAAAAACAAGTGAATCTGACTCCAGAAGAGCAGGAATTGGTGAAATCTATCGATCAGAAAGCCAATAAAGGGGCTTTTCGAGCCAATATTCGTCTGATCGCATCGGGAGCGACACAGGAACGGGCGGAAGAGATTCTCGGACAAATGGAGAATGCGTTCGGGCAGTTTGAAAATCCTGAAGTGAATAATTTTCGTATTAAAAGACGTATCAAGGAAAAACAGTCTGTGTATGATTTCATCTTTCGAAATTTTGATGATGAAACGCAGATGATACTTACAGTGGAAGAGCTGGCGAGTATTTTTCATTTCCCGATATCGACAACTGCTACACCAAAAATAAAGTGGTTGAAATCCGGAGCAGCTCCGCCACCGGTAAATATTCCGAAAGACGGTTTGCTTCTCGGATACAATGATTATCGTGGAATGAAGACAGACATCCGTATCACGGAGAACGATCGGAGGCGACATATGTATGTCATCGGACAAACGGGAGTAGGGAAATCGGTCTTCTTGCAAGAGATGGCCAAAAAAGATGCCGCCTCAGGGAAAGGTTTCTGTTTCATCGATCCGCACGGTGATGCTATCGAAGATATTCTGACGTCCATTCCGAAAGAGCGTGCAGAGGACGTGATTTTGTTCGATCCGTCTGATACCGAGCGTCCGATCGGGCTCAATATGCTCGAATACGATCCAGCTCATCCGGAGCAGAAAACATTTGTTATCAATGAAATGATCGGTATCTTCGATCAACTGTATGATTTGAAAGCAACCGGAGGTCCGATGTTCGAGCAGTATATGCGTAATGCGATGCTTCTTATAATGGAAGATCCTGACAGCGGATCGACCTTGATGGAAATTTCTAAGGTATTGGCAGATGAAGATTTCCGTAAATACAAGCTTTCCAAATGCAACAACCCGATTGCCTACGATTTCTGGACGAAAGAAGCGGAGAAGGCAGGTGGTGAAGCCGCTCTTGCCAATATGGTGCCATACATCACATCTAAGCTCACGACGTTCATCTCAAACGATATGATGCGTCCGATTATCGCTCAGCAGAAGAGCACGCTCAACTTCCGTGAGATTATGGATGGAAAAAAGATCCTTCTTGTCAATCTCTCGAAAGGCAAGATTGGTGAAATCAATGCAAGACTTCTCGGAATGGTGATTGTCGGGAAAATCTTGATGGCAGCTCTTTCTCGTACGGACACGCCGGAAGATGAACGGACGGACTTCTATCTCTATATGGACGAATTCCAGAATGTCACGACGAACTCTATCGCGCAGATTCTCTCGGAGGCTCGCAAGTATCGGTTGGTACTGACGATGGCACATCAATTCATTGCCCAATTGAAAGAGGAGATTGCCAAAGCAGTATTCGGCAATGTCGGATCACTGGTATCTTTTCGTGTCGGTTCAGAAGACGCTGAATTTTTGGAAAAACAGTTTCTGCCGGTGTTTACTGCGCGTGACCTGATAAATGTGGACAATCGAAATTGTTTTGCTCGACTTTTGTTGAACAATGAACTCACCAAGCCGTTCAATATGAAAACCTATGCCCCGACCCACGGGAGCCAGGAGGTGGCCAATGCCCTCAAAGAACTCTCACGTCTTCGATATGGTCGTGATTCTGCCATCGTCAATCGCGAGATTATGAGCAGGATGAAACTTGCTGAGAAGCCCACTTTATAGAGGAATTTTGAAAAAGAACCTTTCTTGAGAGGTTTTTTTCTATGGTTCGAGATTGAATTTGAAAGAGAGGAGAGAATCTGACGTTGTCAGTAAGAATTCGCTTGTTTTCTCGTTTACGGTAATGCTTTTGGCCGAAGCGAATTGTTCGGAGAAATATTGAGCCAAGAGCATGCCATCTTGATTCCAGATGAGAACACGTTTGTTCTCCGCATCGAGAGCGTAGACATTCGTGAGTCCGGGGTGAGTGAAAAGGCTTGTCAGAGAAAGTGGC
The DNA here is from genome assembly GCA_023261645.1 of Candidatus Moraniibacteriota bacterium. Taxonomy (GTDB): domain Bacteria; phylum Patescibacteriota; class Minisyncoccia; order Moranbacterales; family UBA1568; genus UBA1568. Next base: position 232,792 of record JAHFOO010000001.1, read on the forward strand.
GTAGTCGGAGATTCGAAATTTTTTATGAATTGGCCACGGAAGAATGCTGAAACAGTCGCTTTGTTCGGAGCGAGAAAAAGAGTTTCATTGATAGCCATCTGAGCCGTGTCTTCGATATCTACCGTATTTTTGAGCCAGGCTGATCCTGATTTGAATCCACCCTCTGCTCGAGGAAAGCGATAAATCTGATCGGTGACGCTATCGAGGACATAGAGATAAGTGAGATAGGTGCCGATATCTTTCACGGTGGCATTTTCGGGCAACGAGAGGGTATTTTTCGTGAATGTATGATTGACAGGAGCGAATGCAAAAAGTTCATTTGTATCAGTATAGACAAAGATGAGACGTAAATCATCCATCGGAGAAGCAAACTGTATTGTTCCGGCTTCGGGCGGTAACGAATAACGTTTGTTATCGTTTGTGTTTTGAATGGAGGTGGCGGTGACGAGGTATGTTTCATTGCCAAGAAGTATGGAAGTGACAAGAGCATCCTGCTCGGTGGCGATGACGAGAGGTGATGTTTCGAATACGTGAGCATTCTTTTCAGTTTCCAGGGGGAACGCTGATGTTTCAATCGAAGGTTGAGACGTTTCTGTAAGCGGAGGAGTATTTTTCGAAAATGATCGTGTCAATAGGACAAATCCTGTGATGAAAAGAACAAAAGAGAGGAAACTCAAGATGAGCGTGCGTCTTTGATAGCGTGAAGAAAGTGTTCTCAAAAAGGAAAAGAATGACTTGGTGACGGTTTTTGTTTGAGATGCTATGACATCCCAAACCATATGAAAGGAAGAGGGTATTTTTTTGGATACTTTTTGGGCAAGAGCAGATATGTTTGAATTTTCCGTCTGAAATCGCTTGATAGGAGAGGTTTCGACAGTGACTTGTGTTACGGTCGTGGCATTTTTTCGGTAGAAACGAGCGAGTTTCTCTTTCATAAAATCAGGGATATCTTCGTTCTTCTCTTCTGGGAGAGAAGAAACAGTTTCCGTTCTTTTCTCTGTGAAGGTCAATCGGGATTCGATGGTTTCTTCATATGGGGATGTCATAATCGCATCGGGGAGGACTTCCTTTTTGGTCTTCTGTGATATTTTCACCGAGCGAAGAGAAAAAAGAAGAGAAGAGACTTTGGATGCCGATGCGGTTGTTCCTTTCTGCCATTGCTTACGGAGAAGACGTGTTGTTTTTCGTGTTATGACAGCGCTCTTCTCTGCCAGAGTGTCAGAAAGGAGTAGTCCGTATTTTTTTCCTTTCCGTATAAGTTTTTCTTGAGATGCAAAAAATGAGCTGAAAATATGGAGTAAATCCTGAGCTGAAAGTTTTGCTCGTTCGAGAATATGATGTTCAGGCGCTTCTCCTCTTGTCTCTCCCTGGATGAAAATATGTCCGGTTTTGGGGTCGACATACTCCTTCGGCTTTGAATGTTCTTCCTCTCTTTTTGGCAGTTGATCCGTATCCTTTGGTTCGACGTGCGAATCGAAAGCTTCCTTGCTGAAGATATTCTCGATGACTGCAGCGACTCTTCTTGTCTCTTTGTGCGGTTCTGGCATCGGAGCGCTTTCTTTGAGATCGACGATGAGAGAGCCTCCCATATTGAGTTCATTTACGAGGACTGTCCGTAGGAATTGAGCGAATTGATCCTTGTCCATACGGAGTGCGTTTTTTTCGAGGGCCTCGATTGAGAGCAGGTCGAGAAGTTCCGGTGAAGTGAGAATGATCTTATCTTCCAGCATCAGATGACCGCTTGAAATTTCAACGAATGTTTTGATGGGATGGATATTGGATTCAGGAGAGGCCAAGCCAGTGCTGATTTCTGAGATTTTTCCGCCTCGCAAGAGAAGAATCTCTGATTTTCCGGTGACAGAGAAATGAAGGTTATTTTTCTCCAGTACGCCAAGTGCTCCGTGGAAATTGCCCAGCCATGCGATATTGCCGTGTCTGACAAGTTCTGCGAGAGCGAGATTGACTTTGTGCAGAGCTGCTTCGAAACTCTCGATAGCGCCACGTCGTCCGTTGCTGAAGTACTCCTTTTTTGCGACAGATGCCAGGAAGTTGACGATATAAGCTGAATCTTCACTTTGCTCCGCAATTTCAAAAACACCGATCAGAGAGCCAAGCGGACTTTTGGCGATGTTTTCACCACTGTAATTGAAAACCTTGACGAACGGTTCCACAGCACGTCCGTTTGCCACAAGAATTTCTGTTATGATCTTTTCCAATTCAACAGATCCCTTGATTTTTTCTTGGCGTTTTTTGTCCAGCATACTTTTTTGTTACCAAACCTTGTGCATCAGCGGATAAAGGAATAAATGAAGCAAACACCCGCATCTGTCCGAAGCCTCCGGAAAAGGTGAATATGCTTTATTATACCACATCTACGGCCAGGAAGCTTTCTTCAAAACCAGGTGGTATTCCGTGCGAAAATGCTTGGGCAAGCGCTTTTGACTTTTCTTTCCTTTTTTCCTATACTTGAGGGAAGATGGAATGTCTTCATTGTTGGTATATTTCGTAACGATTGTAATCCTATGTCCTTAGTTCTCTTTGATTCCTTGTTCGGATCGAAAGCTCGTGCCCGTCTCATCCGTTTTTTTCTTCTCAATCCCGGGGTAGAATTTGGAACAGCGACTGTCGCCGAAAAGACGCTTATCTCAAAAATAGAAACGACACGCGAACTCGCCCGTCTTGCCAAGATGAGATTTGTCATTGAACACTCTCGTAAAGGGAGGAAACATTTTATTGTGAATGAGGATTTCCCTTTTCATACGGAGTTGAAAAGTCTTGTTTCGAAACTCAATGTACACGCGCAATCACAGGTATTTCGTAAGGTGAAAGTGATCGGAGAGGTGAAACTGATTCTTATCAGTGGACTGTTCATCAACTACGCGAAAAGCAAAGTAGATATGATTCTCGTCGTGAATAATCTCAATCGGACCAAACTCAAGCATGCTATCACGCTTTTGGAAGCGGAAGTAGGCAAAGAGATCCGATTTGTATTGATGAACAGCGAAGAATTGCACTATCGTTTGAATATGCTTGATCGTTTCTTCATAGAATTCCTTGAGGGGCCATATGAAGAAGTATCAAATAAGGTGCCCGAACTCAAACGTTTCATTTCCGGATTGAAGAAGTAGCCGTTCGTAACAAGAAAAAGCCTATGACTTCGTGGATAATGATCATTCTTCTGTTTTTGGTAGCCAGTCTCGTCTTGTGGCTGGTTTTTTCTTTGCGTGGACGAGAATCATCCGGAGAGGCTTCCAAACTAGAAATGGAAAATATGAGCCGGCGTTTCGATACGGAACTTCATTCAGTTGCACATGCTTTCAATCAGCAACTCGCGAATTTTCAGCACACGCTGGATAACCGTTTGGCGGATAATGGCAAGCGTCTCGATGATCGTCTCGATACGGCTGCCCGATCATATGCGGATGTACAGAAAGGGTTGGAGCAGATGCGCCATTCGAGCGAAAAAATACTTGAAGTCGGCAAAGAGGTTGCGTCGCTTCAAGAAATTTTGAAGGCTCCGAAAATCCGTGGCGGTTTCGGCGAATTGATGCTTCAGGATCTGCTTTCTCAGATGTTGCCCAAAGAGAACTTTGCCTTGCAGTATATGTTCAAGAGCGGTGAAGTCGTAGATGCTATTATCAAGCTCAAAGGAGGTATGGTGAGCGTCGATTCAAAATTCCCTTTGGAAAATTTCAAGAAAATCATCACTGCCAAAACTGATGACGAGAAACGCATAGCACGGAAGCAATTCTATGCTGATGTGAAAAAACATGTCGATGCCATCGCCAACAAATACATCGTTCCCGAAGAAGGAACGCTTGATTTCGCGCTTATGTATATCCCGGCCGAGAATGTTTATTATGAGATTATCATCAAGGATGATGATGAACAGGGCCTGCTCGATTATCTGACACAGAAGCGCATTATGCCGGTATCACCGAATTCCTTTTACGCATATATGAGAACGATCCTTTTTGGATTGCAGGGATTACAGATCGAGAAGAGAGCAAAAGAAATCATGGGGCAATTGGAGAAATTGGCTCGTGAACACGAGAAGTTCGAACAGGAATTCGACATACTTGGAAGTCATATCGGCAATGCTCATAAGAAATATGATGAAGCAGAAAAGCGTTTATTCAAAGTAACGAATCAACTCGAACACGCGCGTCTCGGAGTAGAACATGAAACCCCTGAATCTCTGCCAGCTCCTTTGGAGAAAGATTTTTCTTCTGTGTAACGAAATATGATGGATACAAAAGACATACAGAGAGTGGATTGGGATATCACTATTGCCCAATCAGAGGGAGGGGTATCTTTCTTTGAAAACATGATCGTTCGAACACTTCTTGGAGTGAATGCTTTCTTTTGCCTGGTGAGTTTCGGGTTACTCGGATATTTTATCAAGCCGACTGAAAATATCATCGTACTTCATTATAATATATATTTCGGAGTGGATATTCAGGGTGTTTGGTGGCAGGTATTTATTCTTCCGATAGCAGGAATACTCTTTTTGATCGGACATACCTTCTTCGCACGCCGTTTTTATGATAGCTCTGAACGCATCGCTGCATATCTGATGCTTTTTGGCTCAGGATTGCTCAGTATCGGCATCGTACTGGCAAGTGTCAGTATTGTCTTCATTAATTATTGATTTCTCTCAATACGTATGTGGACAGAACTTTTTCTCACTCCGCTTGTCATCGCATTTACATTGACGACGGGATTCATACTTCTTTTTCTTCTCACGCCTCTTTTCAGGCGATCTGTTTGGAGGAAAGAGAAACGGCATGGTTATAAGAAAGCCATTTCTCGTCTTGGAGGCGTGGCAATGTTGATTGCTTTTTCATTTACTCTCTTCTTCGATACGCATCTCGTTTTGACACGGGAATTCTATGGATTGTTATTTGGGAGTGTATTCATATTCATTTTTGGATTATGGGACGATTTGAAGGAACTTGGTTGGAAAATCCAGGTTTTTTTTCAAGTGGCTTTGACAGTATTCATCTTTATTTTCGGTATGCGTATCAGCTCCCTTCCTAATCCTTTCGGAGGCGTCTGGATCATCCCTCCCGATACTTTTATATTGCCGGGATTTCTTCTTCTCTTCGTATGGGTTTTTCTCGTAATGAACGCTATGAATTGGCTCGACGGACTTGATGGGCTTTGTGGGGGAGTTTCTCTTATTACTCTCGTGACCATCTTCTTGCTCAGTTTGAAACCGGAAGTCTATCAGCCTCCCATCGCTATTCTTGCGGTTATCGGCATAGGTGTCGTTATTGGATTTCTCTTTTTCAATATATATCCGGCACGTATTCTCGCAGGAACGGTCGGGTCGATGTTTCTGGGTTTTCTCGTCGCCACGCTCGCGGTCATCGCAGGTACGAAGATCGCCACAGCACTCCTTGTTTTATCGCTTCCTATCGTTGATGCGATGTTTGTCCTTTGGCAACGGTTACGGGAAGGAACATCTCTGTTTCAACCGGACAAGCGTCATCTTCACTTCAAACTCTTAGAACTCGGCTGGTCTGAGCGACGTATTGCTTGGTTTTTCTTTCTTGTAACTGCTCTCATCGCGGTTATCGCTCTCTCTACGCAAGCCTTGGGGAAATTTGTCGCCTTGCTTCTGGTATCTTGTATCATTTTCGCTTTACTCTTCTTCGTGGATCGGAAAATACGCCTGAAAGAAAGACAGACGACTCTCAAACAATAAAACCCCGCCGTTGCGGGGTTTTATGATATTTTTCAATGAAAGGAACGGTTCTTCTGTATTTCGGTTTGTGTTAGCGATAAGCGCTGACACGCGCAGAGTACTTCTTGAGATTTTGCAATTGTCTGTCATTGAGTGTTTTTGATTTCTCAATGCCTTGTTTGATGAGATCTTTCGAGAATTCAATCGATGTTTTCGTCGTTACTGCACCCTGAAAGCTAACATTTTTCTGGAGGTAGTCTTCAATATACACCTTGTGTTCAGCAGTCAAAGATGAGTCAGTATTCTTTTCGAGGTAATGAGCGAGTGCACGGCGTGCCAAATGTGTTTTTCCGTTTCCACGTTCAGCCTGTTCGATAAAGGAAGTTTCGGTTTCACGACTCAATTCTGCGGTTACGATAACGTTGTTTTTTACTTCTGCCTTCACCGCATCTTGTGAACTCTTGTTTTCGACTTGAGTGGCATTATTTTCGCCACCCTTTGTTTCGAGAAGAATATTTGCATTGTTATCAGAGTTTATCGGCGTGCGCTGTGAATATGAGTAGATACCCAGGGCAATCGCCGCAACAATGAATACACTCACGATGATACGGAGATTCTCCTGAACCCAAGCTTTTGCCTGATCAGAAGAAGATTCTTCGAATATAGGATCTTGTTGTTCCATTATTTTCACCTCTCTTTCTAGCTTATAATTAAGATTGTGAAAGTGCTTGCTTACGTTGAAGCTTCGCTTAGCTTGTCAGGGCTATCTTTTGTATCGTTGACAAACTAATCGACCTCCTGCCTTTTTATACTACGTCTTTGAAAAACAGCTGTCAACTGGACAGAATGGCCTATTTTCAGCTTAATGTAGGGATTTTTAGTATTTAAAAAGAGAAGTATTTTCCTGCAAATTGATTCTTTCTATCATCACAGAGCATATCTATATATGAAAATGGAGATGGCATATGAAAATTTAAGAGTATGAGACAGAAAGTTTCTTATTGTTGACTGGGAAGAGCAGCACTCTTTTTTATATCACGGAAGAAGTATGATGCTTGAAGAATAACGATCCAATATTTTTCTTCGATTGAAAATTTTATTTCGTGTTGTCATTTTTATTTCTGATATTTTTTTGATTCTGCTCGTTACCCTTGACAGATATTTTTTCTCTCTATGCAATTCGTAAAAAAAGAGTATAATAAAAGTGTACAGGAAAATTTTTTCTGTATCACGCACAAAATAAATATTTGTTGTGTGAAATAAAAATAAATAATTCCATATTTTCTCTCTCTGTCTCATAAACTTATGAAACACGGGAAGAGAAAGTGGTATAGAAGGAGGTGACTATTATGGCAGCCAAGAAAAAAGTAACCAAGAAGAAGGCAACAAAGAAAGTAACCAAGAAGAAAGTAGCTAAGAAGGCAACCAAGAAAGTAACCAAGAAGAAAGCTACTAAGAAACGAAAATAGTTTAAACGTTTTCTGTTCTTTTGGTTCAACAAAACAAAAACCCCGTAAATCGGGGTTTTTTGTTTTGTTTTCAACAGAGAGTGTTCCCTATAATATGATTTCTACGATGCGGTCTTTCTTCGCAAGGTCTGTGTGTATATGCACTTTCGCATATGAGAAAAGCGAAAGGACGAAGTGTTTGAGAATCGGTGCCTGTTCCGGACTGATCTCGAGAAAAATGATCAGAGGGTTTTTTGGATAAAGAAACCTTTTGATGTATCGGAGCAGACGGTAATAATGAGAGAGACCAGACTCTCCACTTACGAGTGCGCTTATCGGTTCGAAGTTACGGACATCCGGTAAAGTATCTTCATAGATGGATTCTGACAAATAGGGAAGGTTGGCTACGATGATGACTGCATCCTTTGAAGATATTTCCACTTTTATCGATTCGAGAAGATCACTTTCATGGAATTGGATAAGACTGTCAACATTCTGTCGTCTGGAATTCTCTATCGCGATAGCGAGTGCTCCTGTCGAAATATCGGTGGCATAATAGGCGATATCTGATGGCAGATTATTTGTTGTGATTTCTTTTGCAAGAGAGATGATGATATTTCCGCTTCCTGTTCCGACATCGACGATGGCAATTTTCTGTTTTCTATCGACGGTGAGCTGTTTGTTTATCGATTTTATTGCCAATTCGACAAGTACCTCTGTTTCTGGTCGAGGAATCAGCGTATTGCGAGTGACGATGAAATCATATCCATAGAATTCTTTGTGTCCTACGATAGAGGCTACTGATTCGTGCTGTAGGCGACGAGCCAGAGAATCTCGTACTATCGCTTCGTCTGATGCACTGAGAGAGTATTCCGGGTGAGCGAGCAGGAAAGCCCTCTCTTTTTTGGTTATATGAGCGAGCAGAATGAAAAAATCAGCCGGAGCGACACGCACCTCGGAAGACGATGGAAGGTAAATTTTTTGCAGTTCGTCGACAGTCATAATCGATCAATGAACCCGCCTACCGAACAGGCAAGCAGAGAGCAAATAATAAAAAGCAATGCACGCTTTTATTTTGAGATTCTTCATTTACTGTCAACCGTTATTCGTTGACTGTCGTTCAAGTTTGAGCCGCATATCTTCTGTTTCGAGAGCATCTATGATCGGCTCGAAATTTCCGTCGAGGACTTGAGGGATGTTGCTCCAGGACATCTTGATACGATGATCAGTGATCCGATCCTGAGGAAAATTGTAGGTACGAATCTTCTCGCTTCGATCACCGGTACCAATCTGGGTACGTCGTGCATCGCCTTGTTCCTTGTTTCGTTTTTCTTCTTCGAGCTGGAAAAGACGAGAGCGGAGGACTTTGAGTGCCTTCTCTTTATTCTTTATCTGTGATTTTTCGTCCTGACAAGAGACAACCGTATTGGTAGGGAGATGCGTGATACGCACGGCACTGTATGTGGTATTGACCGACTGTCCTCCGGGTCCGGATGAACAGAATGTATCGATACGGAGATCTTCAGTACGGATAGTAATCTCCACTTCTTCGACTTGAGGAAGGACGACCACTGTCGCTGTCGATGTGTGGATACGCCCGGACTTTTCCGTTTCCGGGATACGTTGTACCCGATGAACTCCGGATTCATATTTCATCTTTTGATAGACAGGAATGCTGCCTACGCCACGATTGAGTTCAAAGACGACTTCTTTGAAACCGCCAACTTCCGTTTGATTTGAGTGGAGCATCACTATGCGCCAGTTTTGTTTTTCAGCATAGTGTGAATACATACGGAAAAGTTCTGCAGCAAAAAGACTTGATTCATCACCACCCGCTCCACCGCGAATTTCAACAATGACATCTTTCTCATCAGCAGGATCTTTTGGCAGAAGCAAATGCTTCAGCTCTTCTTCAAGTTTTGTTTTTTCTTCGGCCAAAGTAAGATTTTCTTCCATTGCCATATTCTTGAGCTCTTCTTCTTCATCGCTCTGTGTCAACCCGGCATTATTACGCATATTTTTTTCGATGGTTCGTAGGTGCTCGATGCGTTCGATGATGATATCCAGTTCAGTTTTTCTTTTTCCCAGAGTGGCGAGTTTTTTCTGATCACGCATCGTTTCGGGCGCACTCAAAAGCTCCATAATTTCTTGGTGTTCACATTCGATTTCCTTGAAGAGATTCTGCATAGGTATGTGTTTGGTTTATTCGAAGACTAGCACAAATGACGGTAGAAAAGCAAAAAATCCCATCTCCTTTCCGCCGGGTCCGGAATGGTATGGGGGATGTATACGCTTTCTCTCGATCAAATACGGTAGTGAATATATCCTCAAAAACTTGAGAGAAAGCGTCTGGGAAATCGCTATTTGTTGCTCGCGGGTTTCTCTTCTTTTTTCGTTTCAGCCTTTTTGGCCTTGGAAGCTTTGAGAATGAGAGACTGTTTGGCAATGGATTTCTCTGAAAGTTTCTTAAAGCGATCGACACGGCCGGTCGCATCGATGAATTTTTTCTTACCGGTATAGAATGGATGGCACTCCGAACAGATTTCCGTATGCATCGTTTCTACAGTCGAACCGGTTTCAAGAACAGTACCACAAGAACAGGTGATGGTCGCCTCTTTGAAATAGGTTGGGTGGATTCCTTGCTTCATAGAAAGTAATTTTATATATGGAGTAATGTAAGATAGAGTGTAACACGGGTCGAAGGAATTGACAAGTCCCAGTTCGTATTCGTGAGGAATATCGTCAAAAAGCGGAGGAAAAGAGTCTTTTTGAAGAAAGATACTCAGGGGCTTGCCAGGCTTCCTTTATTCTGTTACGCTTATAACTGTATTTTCCTCTTATCTTTCTTTTGTAGTGAGTAAGAGTGTCGAAATCAAACATATTTTTCCAAGGAGCCTGTTCCTGGCCTGTACTTACAGTGCTTTCAAGGCTTGTATAAGGGAAAGTAGGTGTAATTATTGTAAGGAAGTAACATTATGTCAGAGATGACTACAGCAGTAGCCGAAGAGAGTATCGTGCCGAAGTCAAAGTCAGAAGAAGCAAGTGAACATTATTTTGCTTCATTTGATTTTGCAAAGATAGACGTCAGCCTGGAAGGCTTGCTCAAAGCGGGTGTCCATTTTGGTCATTTGAAATCGCGCCGTCATCCGAAAATGGATGAATACATCTATACGACACGCAAGAACATCAATATTTTAAACCTTGAGAAGACAGCAGAGAAACTGAAAACAGCCGGGAAATTCTTGGCTGAAGTGACGAGAAACGGTAAACCGATTCTTTTTGTCGGGATGAAAAAGCAGACACAGGATACCGTGCAATCACTGGCTATGAGATTGGGGGAGTCGTATGTGATCGATCGTTGGCTTGGAGGAACCTTGACGAACTTTTCCTGTATCAACTCCCGTGCGAAGTATTTAAACGAAACACAGGATAAGCTCTCACAGGGCGAATTCAAGAAGTATACGAAGTTCGAACAGGCAAAGAAGAGCGAAGAAGTTGAGAAACTTGAAAGAAAAGTCGGTGGTATCAAACATATGGGTCAATTGCCGGGAGCTATCGTGATAGCTGATGTCAAAGAAGCGACACTTGTCCTTCATGAAGCAAGAAAAATGAATATTCCTGTTATCGGCATCACTGATACAAATACCGATCCGAGTCTTGTTGATTACCCTATTCCAGGAAATGATGACGCTCTTTCATCACTGCGTCTCCTTCTGGGATATTTGGGAAAAACAATTCTCGAAACCAAAGAGAAAGTCGCTGAAGCCAAGGTCGCATCGAAAGAAACAGTGAAAGAAAAGGTAGTATAGTGATTTTTTTGTAGGGTATTGAATGAACTGTTTGAGTGCGGATTAAGTGCGGAAAATTAAAAAGTAAACTTGTCACAATTGCTTATCACTGTCGTTTAGGGACGATGTGATGAATGAGCAACGGTGATGAATGAGACAAAATTATGAATTCAATGGAACAGGTGAAGATGTTACGTGAGAAAACTGGTGCTGGCGTCGTAGACGTGAAGAAAGCTTTGGATGAAGCAAAAGGTGACGAAGCTCAGGCTATTCTCATTCTTCGTAAACGCGGTCAGGATAAAGCCTTGAAAAAAGGCGAACGTGAAGCTCATGAGGGCATCATCGTTTCCTATGTTCATTCCAATGATCACATCGGCGTTTTGGTGAAACTTTTTTGTGAGACGGATTTTGTGGCTTTGAATGAAGACTTCCGTGAACTCGGTCGCGATATCGCTTTGCATATCGCCGCATCCGCTCCACAATATGTGAAGCCGGAGGAAGTGCCGGAAGAATTGGTAGAAAAAGAACGTGAGATCTGGCGTGAACAACTTGTCAAAGAAAACAAGCCGAAAGAGATAATGGACAAGATCATGGCAGGTAAAGAAGAAAAATTCCGTAATGAAAATGCTCTTCTGACACAGATTTTCGTCAAAGATCCAAGTAAGACCGTCGGAGGATTGCTTGCTGAAAAAATCCAAAAAATCGGAGAAAATATTCAGGTAGGCAGTTTCGTACGTTACGAAATGTAATCAGTTTTCTCACTCAAGTTTCATGTGGTATCTCATCTTTCCACCAATCATCGTTATCGCGAGTCTGCTCTTCGTATTGTGGTATCTTTCTCGCAAAGGAGCTGATCCGTTTATTGCCAGAAAGATTTCCCAATTGGAAGATGGTGTGGAACAGAGAGTGCCTTTTCTCCGTACAAAAAAGTTTTTTCTGCGTATTCTTGAAAGGATGGCGCATCGTTTCAAGGTTCTGTCACTTCAGATGCACAATGCCTTGAATGATCTGACACAGACACTGAAAGAACGACGGAAACGTTTCCAAGACAGTGATGTAAAAATGATATCGAAAGACTTGGATGAAGAAAAACATACAGACACCATTGTTTCTTCGCGTGAAATAATTTCTCCAGATTCTCATCTTCGTACGCTAGAGACGAGGGAGATTTCTCGAGAGCGCCGTGATGCACGACTGACACAGTCTGAAACATCAGAAACCATCCCTCGACCGATGGTGAGCGAGAGGATTGTTCACCCGGAAGTACCCTACAGGAAGACAGCAACAGATATTTCCCGCGAAGAAGATTTGATTACTCGTATCGCCGTGAATCCGAAAGATTTCACCGCTTACGAAGAACTGGGCGATCATTATTTGGAAATTGGCAATATGAAAGACGCCAAAGATTGTTATCGACAGGTGCTCAAATTGAGTCCGGTTCAGCGTATGGCGAAGATCAAGATTCGTCGCTTGGAAAAGATACTTTCACAAAAGGGATAAGAGCCAGTTCAAAATCTGAACGGGCTCCAGGACTTGTTTCTTGGAAAGAAAAAAAGTAAAATAGGGGAATGCCACCTTAGCTCAGTTGGTAGAGCAACGGTTTTGTAAACCGTAGGTCGTCAGTTCGAGTCTGACAGGTGGCTCAAAAGAATGTGAAGAGATAAATATGGGTAGGTGGTAGAGTGGTCTATTACAAGAGACTGTAAATCTCTCGGCTTCGGCCTTCGGGGGTTCGAATCCCTCCCTACCCACAAAATAAATAACTTCCGAAAGGAAGTTTTTTATTTTTGGTAGGAGAAAGCCAACTGCTTGGCTTTCGAGAGGGATGAGAAGGTCGGAACGATGTATGAGTTTGCTCGTAGAGCAAGGCGAATACCGTGAGACGGGGTCGCGAAATTTTTCCGTCAGGAAAAATATTTGTGACCGAATCTGTTTTTTTCTTGCCAGAGCATATGTTTCTTGATAGTCTATGTAGAGTGCTTCGAGAGAAAAGAAGCCGTTGTAGCTCAGTTGGTAGAGCACGTCATTGGTAATGACGAGGTCATCGGTTCAATCCCGATCAACGGCTCAGTGTTGACGAACTTGTCATTTTCGCGTACAGTGAAAAAGCTTTGTAAACAGCCTAGTAATCGACAGAAATATGGGACAGATAAAAGATACAATGGTGAAACTGAAATGTTCCTTGTGCGGTCGTATCACGCATTACACCAAGCGAAATAAGAAGAAAGTGAAAGAAAAGCTCGCACTCTCCAAATATTGTCGTTTCTGTAAGAAGAATTCACCTCACACTGAGAGCAAATAAATCTTTTTGGTTTTGCTTTTCACTCCGCCTCCGCCGTTGGTGGATGGCGGACTTTTGTTTATTTGATACAATATTGTTATAGTACAGAAGACACGGGGGTGTCGTATAATGGTAGTACAACGGCCTCCAAATCCGTTTGCGTAGGTTCGATTCCTACCACCCCTGCTAAAGTTAAAATGGATATTTTTTCATTTTGATTTTGTTTAGAAATTAGTAATTGGAAATTAGAAATTAAATCCGCCAGTGGGCGGATTATGAGGCCCCATCGTCTAATGGTTAGGACACCAGGTTCTCATCCTGGTAACAGGGGTCCGATTCCCCTTGGGGCTACATTTAATAAAATCCCCCGCCTGATTGGCGGGGGATTTTATTATGTATCCAAGGGGAATCGGACGAGAAAGGCCTGCCTGCCGGTAGGCAGGGGTCGGGAAAACATTTGTTTGCCCGCTTGGGGTGACCCTGCTTCAGGGGCTAGAGGGCGGAAGCCCTATAGAGCGCATCCGCCAATCGGCGGAGCGCAGGTCGTCCGACCCCCTTGGAGCTACAAATGGAACGAAAACTCTCCATCTTCGGGTCAGGGGTTTTTGTTTTTGTGTTACAATAATGGCAACAAAGTATTTTATATGAAACATATGAATAGCATCGAATATCCGATTCAGAACCCCTCACTTCCGGATAATGGTGAGACAAAGAGGAAAGAGAAATTTATGCTGGCTAAGAATTTCGTACAGTTTTACTTCGCCAATCTTGACTATCATAACCGACATCCCGATGACGAGGACGTGCCGGAATCGGAACGAGAGAAGACAATCGAAACGTATGGGCAAGAATTCGAACAATGGTATGAAAGTGAACAAGGAAAATCGGCTCTCGCTTCCTATGTCGAGGAGCACGACAGCGAGGCGATCATACAGAAGAAGAATATCGATGAACTCGTACGGTCATTCCTCATTTTTAGAAATCGCTCGTCACGATAACCCTCTATGCGACATACCCTCATTTTTGATATCGAAACGGTTGGAGAGGATTTTGATACGCTTGATGAAACCAGTCAGGATGTCTTGACACGTTGGATCAAGAAAAAATCAGAAAGCGATGAAAGGTATCCCGGAGCACTGGCAGATATGAAAAATGGTATGGGTTTCTCACCGCTCACCGGTCAGATTGTGGCTATCGGTATCTATGACGGAGAACGTGAGAAAGGAGCGGTTTACTTTCAATCATCTCCACAGAAAGAGGAGAAAAGTTTCGAAGAAAATGGTTATAGATTTACAGTGATGAATGAAAAAGAGATGCTTCAGAAGTTTTGGGATATCGCGGAGAAATATGATACGTTCGTGACGTTCAATGGCCGACAGTTCGATGTGCCATTTCTTATGGTGCGTTCCGCGGTGCATGGTATTCGTCCGAGTAAGAATCTTCTTGCCAATCGTTATCTCAATGCTCAGCCGGGCAATGCTCGACACATCGATCTTTTTGATCAGCTTACTTTCTATGGAGCTCTACGGAGGAAAGGAGGACTTCATCTCTGGTGTCGAGCTTTTGGAATAGCAAGTCCGAAGGCACAGGGTGTTGATGGTGATGATGTGAAAGCTTTGTTTGAAAATGGAAAGAGTGCTAATATCGCCCGTTACAATGCGAGGGATTTGCGTGCCACATACGAGTTGTATATGAAATACAATCAGTTTCTGCAGTTTTAGTATTTTTTTTGGAATCTTTTTATCACAAGCAACCTTCCTGGGTAGACAGTTATTTTCTCCAGCGAGAAAACTCCCTGTGTGAAATCTTTTTGATCCGTTGAAAACAACGGAACCCTGCCTACCGGCAGGCAGGCATGCTCAAAAAGCTTTCAAGCCTCCCAGGAAGATTCTTGTGAAAAAAGACTACCTTGTGTTTTGGAATAGGCTTAAAAGCTTAGCTTGAGACTTGTTTTTGGATTTTTTTCTTGGTATACTTTCTCTATTGTTTCTGGCACCTGTAAATGAGGGAGTATGCAAATTGAGAATGAATTAAAGGCATTCAAGGAACGTCTCGATCCGAAAATCGGGGCGTATTTTGATAGTGCAATCGAAAGGACAGAGAAAGAGGACCTTTTCGTAGCGGATGCCCTCCGGTATTCACGCGAATTCATACTGGCCGGGGGTAAACGGCTCAGAGCCGCTTTTATGTACTATGGGTATCTGGGTGCAGGTGGTATGGAGGAAGAGAAGATACTCGATGCGTCTATGAGCATTGAATTGATCCACGCATTCCTTCTGGTGCATGATGATATCATCGATCAGGATGATACTCGTCACGGTATTGCCACGCTCCATCAGCATTATTCCGATATTGGGAAGATGTTGTTCCGCGGAAAAGATACGAAACATTTCGGTGACGCTATGGCAATCATTATCGGTGATATGCTCGGCGCTTTTGGCAATGATATTATTTTTTCCTCCGATTTTCCATTGGAGCAGAAATTCAAAGCCCTTTCGAAATTACAGGACATCGTTTCTTTTACGGTCATAGGACAAGCACGAGATGTCTATATGGAATATATGGGAGAGGCGAGTGAAACAGAAATCATCGCCATGTATAGGAACAAAACAGCGAAATACACTGTCGAAGGACCGCTTTATCTCGGAGCGCTTCTCGCCGGGGCGTCAAAGGAGATATTGGATGGATTCACTGCTTATGCTCTTCCTCTCGGAATCGCTTTCCAGATCCAAGACGATATCCTCGGAATCTTCGGTAACGCGAAACGACTTGGTAAGCCGATCGGTTCCGACATAGAGGAAGGCAAAGTGACAGTGCTCGTATCTCGGGCACTCCGAGATGGAACAGCAGAACAGAAAAAACGCATCAAAGCGTTGCTTGCTCTCGGCGGTGACTTGAAACAGGAAGATAGAGAGGAATTCCAGGAAATTATACGAGTTACCGGTGCATTCGATGGTACGAAGAAACTTGCAATGGCATATATCGAAGAGGGGAAACATGCGCTCGAAGGAATACGGAACACCCTCGACCCACGAGCCTATGACTTTCTTTTTTCTATTGCAGAGTATATGATGGAACGTGAATATTAATTTTTATACCTGTGTCCTATGTCTTATCAAGAACCGACAATCGAACCGACAGAACTTCCACGTCATATCGTCATCGTCCCGGATGGCAATCGGAGATGGGCGACCGATCGAGGTCTGGAACCATGGGAAGGCCATGAAGCAGGAGCACAGAATACAGAAAAGCTTATCCGTGAAGCCAAGCGTTTGGGTGTCAAAGAGATCTCTTTTTGGGGATCATCTTTGGAAAATCTCGTGAAGCGACCGGTACTCGAGAGCAAAGCACTCCTGCGTATCTATGAGACATATTTCAAGCAATTGCTTGAAAGTGATGATATCCACGAAGATCAGGTACGGATTCGTTTCATCGGAAGATGGGAAGAACAGTTTCCCGCCTCACTCAAAAAAATAATGCACGATTGCATCCTCGCTACGAAAGATTATGACAAGTATTTTCTGAATTTCCTCCTGGCCTATAGCGGTGACGACGATATGCGAACCGCTTTTCAACAAGTAGCCGAACAATTCAAAGATGGAGAGACGGTGACAGACGAAATGATCAAGAAAAATCTGATGACGCATGATCTCCCGCCTGTTGATCTCCTTATCCGAACAGGAGGGGAACCGCATCTTTCGGCCGGTTTTATGATGTGGGACATCGCCAATACGCAATTTTATTTTTCTCCGAAATACTTCCCGGATTTTGATGAGGCATCCCTGCGAGAGGCGCTCGTTGATTATGCTTCGCGAGGACGCCGTTTTGGGAAATGATCCGCCTTCGCGCATATTGCAGAAGTCGGCTGACTGTAGCTTTTTTATGAATCCCTTCGACAAGCTCAGGGTGGTGATATATCACCAGTTGACCCTCACACCAATTGAGCTTCATTTTTGGAAATACGTTGTTATTTTAGTAAATTTTCTCTTGAAAATGGCCTGATTGAAACGGCTGTTTTTTATACAAAAAGCTCAATTGGTGTGAGGGTTGACAAGAATAGAATACCTGCTACAATAAGACTACATTTTGAAAAATTGTATAGATTCAGAAGAGAGGACAACCATCAGCCGTATTTCACGAATGAGGTTTGCTTACAAAAAACAAGACTCCTCTTTTTTTGTTGTTGTCAAAGCAAAGGTAGTTTTTTAAATTTTGTGCATCGTACAGCGAGGGCAATATATGGGAAAAGATAATGAATTGATCAAAGTCGAAGGGGAGGTTCTTGAAACTTTACCGAGTACGACTTTTCGTGTTCGTCTCGATAATGGTCATGAGGTTTTGGCTCATATTTCCGGTCGTATGCGCGTGCATTACATCCGTCTTTTGCCTGGGGATCGCGTGACGCTTGAGATGAGTCCCTACGATCTGAGCAAAGGAAGGATCATCCTCCGCAACAAATAATATAAAGAATATCGTTTTTGAAAAAGTTGAAAAGAATTTATGAAAGTAAGAGCTTCAGTAAAGAAAATTTGTGTTCACTGCAAGATCGTCAAGCGCCGAGGCAAGGTGTTTGTCATTTGTATCACGCCGAAGCATAAGCAACGCCAAGGCTAATAAAACATCCTGTTTCAATACTTTATGGTAAGAATCGCCGGAATCAACATTCCAGATAACAAGAGAATAGAAATCGCTTTGACTTACATTTACGGTATCGGTCTTTCCGCGAGTCAGAAGATCCTCAAAGAACTGACGATTGATGTGAATACACGGACCAAAGACCTCACTTCAGATGATGCTAACCGTTTGCGTGATCTGATCGAGAAGAAACTCCGTGTTGAAGGAGAGTTGCGCCATGTTGTCAAAAACAATATCAAGCGTTTGAAAGAAATCGGTTGTTATCGCGGAACCCGCCATCAGAAAGGATTGCCATCCCGTGGTCAGCGTACGAAGACCAATACACGTACGGTACGCGGGAACACTCGCAAGACGATGGGTAGTGGACGCAAAAAATCATCCGACAAGACATAAGTCTGCAGATGCAGAGAGCTCATACGAGCGAAGAAACAGTAAGGAGAAAGAATATCAAGACAGTCTAAGTCAGTGAAAATGAATTATGGAAGAAGAAGTGAAGAAAACCGAAGAAGCAACCGTCGCTCCAGAGACTGAAGCGAGTGAGACGTCTGCTGTCAAAAAGGTCAAGAAATCAAAGCGTCAGGTTTTGAAAGGACGGGCCAGTATTCAGTGTACCTATAACAATACGATTATCACGATTGCCGATCTGAATGGTGCCGTTCTGGGTTGGTCGAGTTCTGGACACCTCTCTTTCAAGGGTGCCAAGAAATCGACTCCTTATGCAGCTACCCAGGTAGTCGCGGACGTCACTGAAAAAGTGAAGAAGTATGGCCTTCAGGAATTGGAAGTATTCGTCAAAGGTGTCGGGCAAGGACGAGAAGCTTCCATTCGTGCTCTGTCAAACAACGGATTCAATCTGATCGGTATCAAGGATATCACTCCTATCCCGCACAATGGTTGTCGTCCACGTCGTCCACGTCGTATCTAACAATTCTCGAAGAGAGAAATCGCAAACTGACTCAATGAAAAAGAACTATGCCAAATAATATCGATTCCAAATGCAAACTCTGCCGTCGCGCTGGTGAGAAACTCTTCCTCAAGGGAGATCGTTGTTTGTCGCCAAAATGTGCTATGGTACGTCGTCCGTATGCTCCCGGTATCCACGGTCACACTCCATCACGCGGTGGTAGCGAATTCGGCAGACAATTGGCTATGAAACAGAAGATCAAACGTCTCTACGGTGTTATGGAGCGTCAATTCCGTCATCATTTCGATGAAGTCCGCAATATTCCGGGTGTCACCGGAGATCAGTTACTCTCTCGTTTGGAACGTCGTTTGGACAATGTCATCTATCGTCTCGGGTTTGCCGCTTCACGTGCTCAGGCCAAGCAACTTGTGAGTCACAAAATGTTTTTAGTGAACGGAGTGCGTATGAATATTCCTTCTTATGAAATTCGCGTCAACGATATCATCTCTCTCAAACAAATCAAGAAAGAAAAGCAATTTTTCAAAGATCAGGAAGAACTGTTGAAGAACAAGAAAGATGTACCGCATTGGTTGTCACTCGATGCAGAGAAACAGACCGGCAAGGTACTCGCGATGCCAGGACGTGAAGATGTCGGCGTACGAGTCGATGCACAGATGGTCGTCGAATATTACTCGAAATAATTTAATTAATACCTAACAATGTTTCCGGTGAACGGTCCATACGAAACAGGTCCGACAGTCCATCCGAAACCACAAAACGGTATGCAGATAATCACTTCTCCTTTAAAGCCGAAATACACGGCATTGGGAACAAATCACGGTAAGTTTGAAATCCTCGGTTGCTATCCTGGATATGGAACGACAGTCGGTAACGCTCTTCGGCGCGTCCTCCTCTCTTCTCTCGACGGAGCTGCCGCCAAATCCATCAAGATCAAAGGAGTTTCTCATGAATTTTCTACCGTTCCGGGTGTGATGGAAGATGTTGTGCAGATTATCCTCAATTTGAAGCAGGTTCGTTTCAATCTTCATGGAGATGAGACGGTGAAGATCACTTTGAAGAGCAAGGGTGAGGGCATATTGACAGCAGCTCAGTTCAAGACCCCATCCGATGTCGAAGTGGTGAACCCTGATCAGATTATTGCAACGATTACTGACAAGAAAACCGAATTTGAAATGGAAGTGGAAGTCGATAAAGGAATTGGTTATGTTCCGGTGGAAAGCCGTGAACATGAAGATTATGAAATCGACGTTATCGCTATCGATTCTATCTATACTCCGGTCAAACGTGTGAATTATGAGATCGAAAATATGCGTGTCGGCAAGAGAACGGATTATGATAAAGTGACGCTCGAAGTAGTGACGGATGGAAGTATCTCCCCAGTAGAAGCCTTCGAGAAAAGTGTTGCCATACTCGTTTCCCAATTTTCTTCACTGACTGAAGTAGAAGGAGATATCCCAGAGATCGAAGAAACAGTTGTTGAAGGAAAGCCCACCAAAGGTGGAAAGCCGAAGAAGGCAACAAAGAAGAAATCTGCCAAAAGCGAGAAAGAGGAAGTGGCAGAGTAATACTCCTGAATAAAGAGCGTATATGAAACACAGACATGCCGGACGCGTCCTCAGTCGCGGACGAAATCAACGAAGAGCACTCATCAAAACCCTTCTTGGGAGTCTTATTCTACATGAGCGCATCACTACGACAGAGGCCAAAGCGAAAGAAATCAAGAATTTCATCGATCAGATCGTCAACAAGGCGAAAGTGGGGAGAAATGATGCTGTCCGTCGTGTCGCCATCATCCGTGAATTTCAGGGTATAATTCCTGAGATGGCATCGAAGAAGCTCTTAGGTGAGTTCGGTGCTCGTTTCGAAGGGCGTATCAGCGGATATACCCGTATCGTGAAATTGGAACGACGCAAAAGTGATGCTGCAGAAATGGCAATTATTGAGTTTGTATAAACGAAACGTATGGCACAGAATAAAAGAACAATGATTGATCGGAAATACCATCTCTTTGATGCCAAAGGGAAGGTGCTTGGTCGATTGTCGACAGAAATAGCCCGTGTGCTTATGGGTAAGAACAAAGTAGGCTATGCTCCGCATATCGATGGTGGTGATTTTGTCATTATCATCAATTCCGATACGGTAACGGTCACCGGGAGCAAAGACAAGAAGAAGATGTATCATCGTTTCAGTGGGTACCCAGGAGGTATCACTTCCATCAATTTTGAAGACCAAATGAAGAAAGACTCTCGTAAGATTATTTGGCAGGCGGTATACAATATGCTTCCAAAAAATGCTTTGCGCGGAAAAATGCTTCGAAGACTTCATATCAATAAGGGGAGCGATCATCAGGAGAAGATTATTCACGTAACCCACGAGTAAAACAATTACTAATTTCTAATTCCTAAACAAATCCCAATATCCAATCCCAAAATTATTTTCTGAAGTTTAGAAATTAGGTATTAGATATTAGAAATTTTTAAGATATATGGCTACTACCGAAAAAATCGTTAAACCAAAGAAAGCTACTCCTAAGAAGACGGTCTCTTCCAAGAAGGTCGTGTCTAAAGTTGTCAAAGAGGCTGTGAAAGAACACAAAGAAGTAGCGAACAAGTCCGCCAAAGGCGGATCCGCCTCAGGCGGAAAAGTCGTTTCTGCCACTCCTGCTCCCGTCAAAGCTGAGAAAGTATCTGTTTCTGAAGAACGGTATGTCTATGCTGTCGGTCGTCGCAAAACGGCTGTTGCCCAGGTACGTCTGTATCCGAGCACGGAGGCAGAAGAAGTGATTGTGAACAAGAAACCTATCCGTGAGTATTTTGGCACAGTAGCGCTCGAAACGATGGCGCTTTCACCGATGAAAACGACGGGACTGGAAACAGCTTTCCGTGTATCCGTTGTTGTTCGTGGAGGCGGTCTTCATGGTCAAGCCGATGCTATCAAGCTCGGTGTAGCACGCTGTCTCATCAAACATGATATTCTTCTTCGACCTGTCCTCAAAGCCCAGGGATTCCTTACTCGTGATGCCCGTGCCGTAGAACGCAAGAAGCCGGGACTCAAGAAAGCTCGTCGCGCACCACAGTGGGCGAAGCGCTAGTATTGCGCCTCCGCCGACCTTCAAAAAAAGGCTTATACAAGGGAAAAGCACTCATGATATGTGGGTGCTTTTTTCAATTTAATAGTTAAGTTGCAAAGAGCACCCATTACGGGTGTTTTTATTTTTGAGTCCAAGATGTCGGTGTTGTGGGTTCGCCTGTGGCACACGCTTCGTTTCGGACAGCAACCACAGTCATTTTGGCTAATTGTGAGAGGGAAAAAGTCCAGTGCTTGAGTACCTCTCCGGCTGTTCTCTCAAAAATAATTAAGGCTTCCGATCTTACGGGTCGATAAGTGAAGGGTAGCCAAACTTAATTATTTTAATTTAACCACTATGTCAGCACAATCGCTCAAAAGCATATTAGGCAACATTATTTTTGTCTGCCAAGAGACAGGCATTAATCTGTTGACTGAATGGATTGATAAAAAGCAGGATGCTCACGATATGGAAATTGAACGCCAAGTTGATGAGCTACTTTTGCTTAAAGAATATGAAGGCTATTAATCGCTCCTTTCACAGCCGTCTTTTCTCGTGTTGAGCGATGCGAGGACGGCGGTGAAAGATCTAATAAATTTATGAAAAAAGAAATCAGGGAAGTTAAGGACGGGATAGTCCAAATTACTACCGTTGATGAGAGGTGGTATGTGAAAGCAGTTAAAGATGAGCAAGGAATACCCAAGGTAGTATTTGTTCCATCGGTTACTTGGATTGCAGGTCATTATCCTAAGGGCATAGCATTTTATAAATGGCTTGCAGGCAAGGGTTGGGATGAGGCTGAATCGTTGAAACAATCGGCAGGTGACAAAGGGTCAAGAGTTCACAAGGCAATCGAGGATCTGCTCAATGGGGCAGAGATCAGGCTTGATGCTCAATTCGATGGAATTGAAGGAAAGCCCGAGGAATTGTCGGCAGATGAATATGCATGCGTGATGTCATTTGCTCAGTGGTTTGAATCAGTGAGGCCAGAAGTTATCGTGGCGGAAACTACAATATTTTCCGAGAAGAATAATTTTGCTGGCACGATAGATTTCATCTGCAAAATTGGAGATGAAAAATGGATCATTGATTTCAAAACTTCGCAGTATGTTTGGCCAGAATATGAACTTCAACTTTCGGCTTATAAAAAAGCTATGGAGGATCTGACTGGCGAGCAGTACAAGATTGCTATTTTGCAGATCGGGTATAG
>JAHFOO010000005.1 GCA_023261645.1 Candidatus Moraniibacteriota bacterium
GGCAGAATCAATAATTTCATTCTTCCAAGCCTCAGGAAGAGGCGCAGGAAGAGGAATGATTGCTACGGTGTAGCCTGTCACCTGAGACACATCACCACGAAGTGCGATACTGTGCCACGGGACCTCTACACCACCGCTATCCGCCTTTCTCGTCTCTACTTCGAAACCAGCATCTTTCCTCAAACTCGCACACCCTGTCAGGAGTACGAGTACCATTACAATAATGAATCGTAACATCATGATCTCCTTTGGGGTTGAATAAACTGAACACAAATTTTTAAAGATCTTTTCTTCTCTTTTCTATCCTCGGAAGAAAGCAGGACAATCGATGACGACCATACCGCTCTCTTCCCAAGATACTGAGGAGTCGGACTCCTCAGTAGAAGAAATGCTTACACTATAATTTCATTCAGAGGAACATTTTCCTCCCTCGGAAGAGATTTAAAACGCAATTCATATCGCACGACAATAAGTAGTGCTGTTACGAATATTCCCGCGAAAAAAGCTGTCACGAGAACTTCTATCATTTTTGTCATACTCGGACTTCGTTCGATGATCGGTCCGGAGAGTATACGGATTTCGACACTCTTCTCGTCGCCTCCGCGGAAGAGACTGTTCTGTTCGACGAGGACTTGTGAAATGCCTGCCGTGATACGATTGACATCACGTTCGGTATCACTCTTCACTGTCACGACAATGATACTCAGATTGAGATTTTTTTGAACATCTACCATCTTTTTCCAAGCATCCAACTTATCTTTTCTATCGAACGGTAAAAATTCTTTATTCACATTACCTGTTTCTACAACAGCATCGATGAACCGTTCGCTATAAATGGCTTCACTCAAAACATTTCCCAAATACTCGGATGATTTGAACTGCGTATAGAAATCCTGACTCTGAGTATTTGTCTGCACTAACAAGAAATCTGTTTGCGACTGGAAAGGCTTCGTAAAAACTATGAGTCCAAAAAATCCTAACGCGACGAAAAGAGCCCCAATAAGAAGTATAATGCCAAATTTTTTACGGAGCAACCAGAGAAGTTGTTGACTTGTCATATGAATTCATAATAATTACATAACCGGCTATATTACCAAAAAATAGAAGAAATGTCAAGTGGATGAAACAAATAAACCCTCTGTTGAGGGTTTATTCTTGTTTTTTGTCCCCCACAGAAGTTCTTTAGGAGAAAAGATTGCCAATTTTCTGAAAAATATGAAAATTGGAAAAATCACGTACGGTAATGAAGAACATCAAAAGGAGAAGGAGGATAAATCCGATCTGATGAATCATCCCTTCTGTTCTCCGGCTGACAGGAGAACCTTTCAGCTTTTCTATGAGAACGAACAATATCCGTCCGCCATCGAGAGCAGGAATAGGAAGGATATTGATGATACCGAGATTGATGGAGAGGAGGGCTGCAAACTGGAGGAGATAAGCGATACCGAGATCACTCATCTGCTTGGTCAGGATGACGATACCTACCGGTCCGGTGACATCGACAGGAACACCTGTCTTCTCACCGAAAAGCCCGGCGATCATTTTTCCAAAGGCCTGCAAGATGGCGATAGTGATATTATATGTCGCTTCGGCGCCATGATAGATCGCCAGGTACCACGGATAGGAGACAATGGCTGTTTCAGAGAAAGAAATACCGAGACTCCCTTCAGTCGGAGGATACTCTGTGCGAGGTGTTCCCGAAAGCGTCATCTCTTTGCCGAGACGGTCAATTTTCATTTCGAGGATCTTCCCTTTGTTCGCGAGAATCGTGTCTGTCACTTGTTTGAGCGAAGTGATTTTCTCTCCGGCTATCGAGACCACTTCATCCCCCAATTGGAGTCCCATTTTCTCTGCCGGTGTTCCCTTCTTCACTTCGAGAATCTGAATCTTGGCGTTCGGATACTCTGCTCGCTGTCCCGGATCGATCGGCTGTGGCAACCCCAGAGTAAACACGATCGATATGAGCACCCATGCCAAAACGAAGTTCATAAAGACTCCTGCTCCAAGCACCTTCACACGAATCCAAGCCGATTTTCCGCCGAAACTGTCCGAATCGTGGTTCTGACCATCTTCCCCTTTGATCTTCACGAAACCACCGAGAGGCAACCAATTGAAAGAATACACCGTCTCCGGACTCTCCACCTCTTTACTTCCCCAAATGATCTTGTACCGCCCAGTGGCATCATCTTTCACCACACCGAACATTCGTGGCGGAAAACCGAAACCAAACTCGTCTACTTTGATACCGTTTCGACGAGCTACCAAGAAATGTCCCAATTCGTGAACAAGAACGAGAAGTCCGAGGAGAATAAGAAAAATAAGAACAGTCAGCATAAGGGTAATTTCTAAATTATAATTTCTAATTCCTAATGACTTTGAGAAATTAGATATTAGGTATTGGATATTAGATATTCCGTTTTCTTAAACGGTGAGTATTTCTTCTTCTTTCTTCTCGCGTATTGTCTCAAGTTTTTTATTATATTCATCCACCACTTTCTGCAGTTCATCCTTGCCTTGAAATTTGTCGTCTTCTGAAATCTCACCTGCGTGCTCTTTCTCCTGAATATCTTTCCAGAGGACTTCTCGAACCGTACGGATAGCGATACGACTTTCTTCGGCCTTGCTATTGAGGGTTTTCACCAAATCATGGCGACGATCCTCGGTCAATGCCGGCAATGTGATTCGCAAAGCCAAACCATCATTCCCAGGATTCAGGCCCAGGTCAGACTCCCGGAGAGCCGCTTCAATCAAGACGAGACTCCCCTTGTCCCATGGTTGTATGAGAATCTGACGCGCTTCTGGTATCATGATATTGGCTATCTGCCGGAGCGGTGTCTTGGTGCCATAATAATCCACCATCAGTCCCTCTACGAGTCCTGGGTTGGCCCTTCCCGTCCGGATCTTCGCCGCTTCAGAAGAAAAATGCTCGACAGCATTCTCGAAACTCGGTATCTTTTCGGCAATCAATGCTTTCATCATATATTTGCAACTAATGATATTACAAGAGAAAATTATTTGAAATTCCGTAATCCGATAAATAGGTACTTCGGATCAAATGGATCATAGGTGACAAATGACACGCCTCTATCCACATTCAATCCCGCCGTCATCCACGTAGCACCTCCATCAATCGATTTGTAAAATGCTTTCCCTGCGACGAATACTATTTCATTCGAATTCTGCGGGTTAATAGCTATCGAACGGATGGGAAATTTCTTCGCACTCTCGATGATGTTTATCTCCTCCCAATATTTCCCGAAGTCCGCACTACGGAAGAGTCCGGCATTCGTTCCTGCATAGAGAACACCTGACTCACTCGGATCGCTTGCGATGGACACTATGCCTCGTGGCATCATATTCTCTTGACTGCGTTTGCTCAGATCGGTCGCTTGATTTTGAAGATTCTCTCCTTCATTCTTATTTTCTTTGGAAAACGCCCGAGATGCTCTGTCTTGGAGATCGGCTATTTCTTTTTGTTTCTGTACTTCCCAATCGATCCATTGTACGCCTCCGTCCGAAGAATAGTATACCTTCTGACCGAATACGAGCAAATACGTCACAAGACTCTTCGAGGAATCAAAAGTGATATCCGATACAGTACCATTGATTTTGTTTCCGACATTTGCCCATGTCTCTCCGCTATCGATACTCTTCACGACCGTCCCCCCTGCCGTCCCTGCGAAAATGATATTCCTCTCTCGAAAATGTTGTGCCAGTGCCGTGATAGGTATCTTCTGTCCCGGTTCAGTATATACATCTCTCCAGGTTGCGCCTCCATCATCAGTACGAAATATCTTGCCCCATTCGCCTACCATACCGGAAGCGAACATACGATTATCCGGATCATTCTTATCAAGAATGAAACTATAGATCCGCTTCGGAGGGAAAACGATCGGTGTCCACTGGTCCCCTCCGTTTTCTGTTTTGAAAATCCCGCTGTCAACCGTGCCGACATATATCGTCCCTGATTTCGTCGGATGATACGCGATGGAAAGTATATCCGCTTTGGTGATGCTGGATTTCGCATCGATCTGTGACTTCACTGCGAATGTCTTCCCGCTATCATCCGTTTTCCAGAGACTCCCTGGTGTCGATTTGGTCGCGAAAGCATCTGTTTCCGATGATGTCGTAGTATTCTGATTGCCAGTCAGTGATACGGGAACACCTCCCAAGGAACAACCAGAAAGAAGGAGAGAGCCAACCATCACCCCAAGAAATTGTTTTTTCATAGTATATATAAAGCTATAACTTTCCTCTATTGTATCATATTTCCGTAAAAGTGTATTCTTGTATGAAAACAAAAAACTCCCAAAAGGAGTCTCTTGTTTTTTATGGTGGGTGCGGGGGGAATCGAACCCTCGACCGTTGGCTTAAAAGGCCACTGCTCTACCGACTGAGCTACGCACCCATTGAAAATGAAAAGATAACAAAGAAAAAAGCGTTCTTGTACATTCAAAACGCACTGTGATTGTAACAAGAAAACTTTCTACCGTCAACAAAGGAGGAAACTCGCACTATTTCTTCACTGCTATCAGATCCTTGCCCACGAATGGACGGAGTACTTCCGGCACGACCACGCTCCCATCGGACTGCTGATAATTTTCGAGGATGGCGATGAGAACACGTGGACTCGGCAGAGCCGTGTTGTTGAGCATATACGCATATTTTTTCTCACCCGTCTTCCCGTCTTTATATTTCACATTCAAACGACGCGACTGCCAATCGAGAAAATTCGAAGATGATCCCGTTTCACCATATCGGTTCATTCCCGGCATCCACGCTTCCAAATCGAACGCTCTGTATTTACCCGCGCTCATATCACCGCTACAGATCTGCAATTTCCGATATGGAAGTCCGAGCTCGCGATGCATCTCTTCGGAGAGAGCAAGCATATCATCTTGAATCGTATTCACGGATTCGATATCGGCAGTGGTGATGATGACTTGTTCCACCTTCATAAATTCATGCACCCTATACATTCCTTTGGTATCTTTCCCATAGGAACCGATTTCGCTTCGATAACACTGACTGAATCCAGCAAGCTTGAGTGGCAGATTTCTCTCTTCCAATACCTCTCCCGAATAATATGCAAGGAGCGATGGTTCGGATGTACCGACCAGAAATTTTTCCTCTTTGGCAAGGCTTCCGTCCGCTTCCTTATCTGAGGTAGCGACCTGATAGATTTCATCGATATTCCCGTCATATTCTGTACCCTTGAAATATCCGCTCCCAAAAAGAGGGAAACCTTTGACGAGAGTCGGCGGAATCATCGGAGTATATCCTTTGGCTGCCAATTTCTGTATGGCATACATCATCAATCCCATCACGAGGAGTGTCCCTTCATTTTTCAGATAATATCCGCGATAGCCGGACACTTTCGTTCCCCGTTCCAGATCCAAAATATCAAGCATCTTCCCGAGTTCGATATGTGTCCGCGGGGGAAATGCGAATGTCGGCACCGCCCCGGAATTGAACACTTCGACATTCTCCGCATCGCTCTTACCGAGAGGGGTATCGGGCGAAACGATGTTCGGCACATTGGCCATCAGGACATCGAATTCGGTCTGTATCGCTTCGAGAAACGGCTCTCGCTCATCAAGCTTCATTTTGATCTCTTTTCCTTTGGCAATGATTTCCGCCCGCGCTTCTTCCGTCTCTGCTTGGTGTATCAGATCATTGATATCATTTTTCAGCGATTTCAGCTCTTCAATTTCCTGAAGGATGCTCCGTCTTTCCCCATCTTTTTTCAGAAGCATTTCGAGATCCAAATCTATATGTTTGTTCGCGATAGCACCTGCTAGAGCATCTTTGTTGTCTCGGATGAACTGGATATCTAACATACTCTTAGCTTTTTAGGCCTTTTTAATTAATATGTGGTCGCTAGTGGATTCGAACCAGTGACTAGTGGTCGCACCTGGACTCGAACCAGGGACCTTTCGAATGTGAATCGAACGCTCTAACCAACTGAGCTATGCGACCAATGATTGTAATTATACCTTACCCAGCAACCTGCCTACGGCAGGCAGGCATGAATTGCAGTGTTCTAACCTTTATCCGCCTTAGGCGGGAACTGAGCTAAGCGACCAAAAAGTATCTTGACTATTTATTCTTCTTTCGCTCTCACTGATGGAAAAATAACCGTTTCTCGGACAAACCGATTCATCAGGATGGCAAAGAGGCGTTCACTCAGACCGAACCCGCACGCCGGAGGCATACCATATTCGAGCGCTTGCAAGAAATCTTCATCAATCATCATCCCTTCGGCGTCCCCTGCGGCGCGGAGCTTCATCTGCTCTTCGAAACGCTCACGCTGATCAATCGGATCATTCAATTCCGAAAATCCGTTACCGAGTTCACTCTTTGCGGCAATCGGCTGGAAACGCAGTGTCTTGCGAGGGTTATTCGGATCGAGTTTAGCAAGCGGTGAAACTTCTATCGGATGACCAATCAGGAAACAAGGTTGGATCAGCTTTTGACGCACCGTTTTCTTATACAGAGTATCGATCATACGACCCTTGCCATAATTCTTTTCGTATTTGATACCGAGTTCATCCGCTTTCTTTTTCAATTCCGGAATACCGACATCGGAAGACAGGTCGATACCTGTCTCTTTCTTGAATTCCGTGAAATAATCCACCTGTAAAAACGGACTGTTCCAATCGATGATATTTTCCTCATATTGTGACAGCATTGTATCACCAAGAATCGCACGGGCTACATTCTTGTACAATTTCTCTGTCAACGCCATACCCTGTTCCATATTCATATATGCGGCATAGAATTCCATATGATCGAATTCCTGCAAATGTTCCCGATCGATGCCTTCATTACGGAAAACGCGCCCGATCTCAAACACGCGCTCATAGCCACCGACGAGCAGACGCTTGAGAGAAAGTTCCAGTGAAATACGCAGATAAAAATCCTGATCCAGTGCATTATGGTGCGTCACGAACGGCTCAGCCTCCGCTCCTCCGGGAGTGTGTTCGAGCACCGGTGTCTGTACCTCGAGAAAATTTTCTCCCACAAGTGTGGCCCGTATCGTCTGCCAAAAAATATTTTTCTTTACAAAGAGTTCTCGTATTTCCGGATTGATGAGGAGATCGAGGTACCGACGACGAAGAAGTTCTTCTTCATCTTTCAATCCATAAAATTCTGTCGGTATCGGCCGGAGAGATTTCGAAAGCATTTGCCACTTTTCGACACGTACGCTTTTTTCATCCTGTTTTGTCAAAAATACCAGACCGGTCAGAGAAAGGAAATCACCGAGATCAACCGTTTCCTTGAACAGAAGGAATGCTTCATCGCCCAGCGTTTCCAAAGAGAAAAATCCCTGAAGCTTGCCGGATCCATCCTCGAGATGACAAAAGGCGATTTTACCCATCACGCGGAGCGACCGGACACGACCAACAACAGACACTTTTTCATCAGTACCGCTCAAACGATCAAACTGATCGAGCACATCCTTATTCGTGTGCGTCCGAACAACTGATTCCGGATAAGCCGTACCGAATGCTGTCGTCAATTTGGTAAGTTTATCTTTTTTTATCGAAATAATATCTTCACGCATATTTTTTCATTGAAAACCTCGCCCATACAAGCGTATTGTACCCTATCTTAGTGAAAATACAAGTTTCAGAGAAAGAGAGGAGAATATCTTCATTTCAAAAATCCCGAGCTTTCGCCCGGGATAGTTATGAAGAAACACTACATCATCAAACACTACTCGATCGAAACGATTTTATACTTGATGACGCCTGCCGGAACATTCACTTCTACCGTATCGCCCTTGCCCTTGCCGATAAACTCTTTTCCGAGAGGAGACTCATTGGAAATCTTGCCCGAAGCCGGATCCACTTCATTGGAACCGACAATCTCGAAGTGAAGCTCTTTGTTGTTCACCTTGACCACAATCTTCGAGCCGATGCCGATCATCGAAGAACTTTTCTGTTTGGTAGCGACGACAGAATCTTTCAACATATCTTCGAGTTCTGCAATGCGGGATTCATTCTCGTTCTGATGGTGTTTGGCCTCGCTGTATTCCGCATTCTCGGAGAGGTCGCCTTGTTCCTTCGCTTCCTTGATGGCAGAAGCGATTTCATGACGAATTTTCATCCTGCGTTCATCCAGCTCGGCATTCAATTTTTTCAAACCCTCCTCAGTAAAAATTCTCGACATGATATTGCATTCATTTTATTTATTAAACAAAATCTTCTTTCCTAAGGGAGAGAAGATACTACAAAGTCCATCCATAGTACCAAAAATAGGGCAAATGTCAATACCTTCTTTCTCTTCAAAGAATAATGCTCATTTCAGCCATTTAATCGGTATAATTACTACTCAATCTTTCTCTCTTCTGCTCATCATTTTTGAGAAATGTCTGCTTGAGAGAAATACCAATCATAGACATCTCGTGTGACGGGCACCGTATTATATCCTTCCGTTCCCTGCCCTTCTACAAGCACAATCATAGCCAGACTGGGATTCTCAAAAGGCGCGAAAGAAACGAACCAACCATGCGTCTTGTTGTTATTGCCGAATTGCGCCGTACCTGTCTTTCCGGCGACTGCCACCGAAAGGGTTTTCAAAGATTGAGCAGTTCCCTCTGTCACCGTTTCTCTCATCCCTTCGCGTACGGTGCGGAGGATATCTTCGCTGATAAAATCTTTCCTCAGAATTTCTGTAGGAACCTTCGTCACCACACCGCCTGCAGAACGTATCTGAGAAACGACCTTCGGAACATACAGTGTTCCTCCATTGGCGATAGCTGAAACGGAGTTGAGTATCTGAAGAGGTGTCGCTGTGAGAAATCCTTGTCCGATGGCTGCATGATAATTATCACCGATATACCACCGCTCTCCGACAGTATTCTTCTTCCACTCCGGATCGGGAATGAAACCATTTGCTTCTCCCGGCATATCGATATTCGTCTTGCTCCCATACCCGAAAAGATTCTCATATTTCTTCATACGATCCATACCGAGTCCTGTGATACCGCCATATCCCCCACCGATCGTATAAAAGAAGATGTCATTGCTCTGCGCGATCGCCTGACGGACAGTGCTCGGCTCGTGAGCTGTCCAATCACGGAAACTGAAATTACCTATCCGAAGCACGCCACCCAAACCATTGATGACAGTGGCGGGAGTGATGACACCCTCCGCAAGTGCTGCAGATGCAAGAACTGGTTTGATCGTCGATCCCGGTGGATATTCTCCGGAGAGCGCACGATTGAAAAGAGGAAGCGATGGATCATCGATGAGAGATTGATACTCCTTCGAGGAGATTCCTGTGGCAAAGAGATTGTTGTCAAAACTCGGCAAACTGACTATGGCACGCACAGCCCCGTTCCTCGGATCTATCGCTATCGCTGCCGCTTGCTTCAGATTCTCTTTCTCAAGAAGTGCTTGCAGACTATCAGAAATCTTTTTTTGCAGATCAGCATCGATATTGAGTATCAGATCGCTCCCAGGAACAGGAGCTACGATACCGAGCTCTTTCTTCACATGCCCGAGAGAATCCACTTCCGCCTGCTGAAAACCGTGTGTCCCTCGAAGTGATGATTCGTAGCTTTTTTCTATTCCCTGTTTGCCGATGGAATCAGTCAGTAGATAATCAGGATGAGAGATAAGTTCTTCTTTGCGGATTTTCCCTTCATACCCAAGAAGATGAGAAAATATGAGGCTATCGGCATAATGACGCTGTGTCGTTTTGTAGAGACTCACTCCTGGTAATTCCAGACTTCTGCTCAGGAAGAGAAGCGTCTCTTCTTGGCTCACCTGTGCCTTAAGAAGGATTGGTTGGAGCGAACGCTGATCCATCTTCTGGAAAATATCATCAAGCATTCCTTCATCCAATGAGAAAGTTTGGGTGAGGAGGCGAGCCATTTCATCCTGTTTTTCTTTTTCTTTCGGGATATCGATCGGCACGATAATCGCGTCCATACTCGGCGTATTGGAAACCAATTGTTTGCCAAAACGGTCATAGATGATACCGCGCGGAGCCGGAATAACGATGGCACGGAGACTGTTACGTTCGGCTATCTCTTGATATTCCGCTCCCTTGAAAACATTCAGATAGACGACACGTGAGAAAAGTATACAGAACACCATGATCATAAACCACCAGAAGAAATTTATAAAAAAACGATTGAGTGGCCACTCGATTTTGTCGGCATCAGCCTCAGACATCGTCAACACGGCATCTTCGATTTCCATACCGCGTCTCTCCAGCTCATATTTATTTTTTTTGACGAAAAGTGACATTGCAGATAGTGCTCAAGTGAATTATTTCATCCGGAGAGTTTCTCCTTGGGCGATAAAGTCCATATATTTCTCAAACCGCCTGATGAGGAAGTATACACAAACGAAAAGCGGGATGCAAAGAAGCATCGAGAGAAAAACATCCCGAAAAGGCACAAGAAAGAAAAGGGTGGCGACTATCTCCTTCGTCCACAAGAATGGATTTCCTCTGGAGAAAATAAATTCAAAAAACGTAAATCCCAGAACACCGAGAGAAGCAAACAAAGCATATAGGGCCATATTGATGCCACGGTATTCGAGCAAAAGTCGCCGAGAGAGAAAACTCAACACATACACGAGGAGTACAGCGTACAAAGTGAACATCCCCTGCGTTTCGGAAGCGACGATATCAAAAAAAGCTGTGAGCGGAATGGTCATAAAAAGCACGCGCGGAAAACTGACAAGGAGTGCCCATGCTACGACCGAATCGATAAGGACAATCGGAGCAGAAATCCATGGGAAAAGGACGTCCAAGAAAGAGAATTCAAAGAAAACAAGTACCAGGATGAAAAATAAACGAAAAAAAAATACTTTCATATTATTTAGAGCGTGTTTTGTATAACAAAAACATAACGGATATGATCGAACCGTACAGGAGAGACAATGGTCGCCTGTTGAAAAAGCCGATCACCAGATAGATGGGTATCCTGCAGAGTTCCGATGAGCAACCCTTTCGGTACGTCACCGCCAAATCCCGATGTCACTACCGAATCTCCGACCTTCAGCGTATCTGTCTGAAGCACCATATCAAAAAGAAGTCCCAGACCATATTCCCCTTTGACGATTCCGGTCGCTTCCGTATCGAGAGCTGTACCACTGATAAGACTCTCCGGATTGGAAAGGAGCATCACCCGAGATGTCAAAGGGAAAACTTCTGCTATCTTCCCGATGAGCACGCCTTTATCGACGATCACCGACATTCCCTTTTTCATTCCTGCGAATGATCCTTGGTCAATAGAAATCCAGTTCCCCAGACCGGATACATCCCGACCGATAATAGTAGCCGATTTGAGCGTAAAAGTATCTCTCGGCAATAATCCTATTTCTCTCCGGAGTTCCTCATTTTCTCTGCTCACATCAGCAAGTCGGGCATTCTCGATGAGCAAGCGCAAGCGCTCTTTTTCCAATCGCTCGTTGTCACTCTTGATTTCGCCGATAGATGTGAAAAAATGATAGGTATCACTCACTTCAAATGCTACTACCGAAAAAAGTTTTTGGAGCGGAGCTGTGACCGTCATCACGGCCGTACGCACAGGTGCGAGCATCCATACCGGACCGAACGAAAGAACAATCCACAATACACAAAAAACAATAAGCGCTCGGAAAAATTTTGTTTGAGTGAATGTTCTGCGGACAGCCATAAACAAAGCAACCTATTGAATTACCCAAGCGGTCTGTTGATTTCTTCTCCGATGAGGACTTCTTTCAGATGTTCCATATCATCGAGAACGATGCCGGTGCCACGCACGACAGCCGTGAGAGGATCCTCCATCAAACGGACAGGGATACTCGTCTGATTGGCGATCAGCTTGTCCAAACCTCTGATGAGACTGCCACCACCGGCCAAGATGATACCTCGGTGCATAATATCTGCCAAAAGTTCCGGCGGAGTTTCTTCCACAATCGTTTTGATACTATTGACGATGATACGTGTCGATCGCGAAAGCGCTTCACGAATATGTTCATCCGTAGCGATGACTTCTTTGGGCAGACCGGAGACGAGGTCGCGTCCACGCAGAGGAAATGTCAGTCGTTCACGCTGAGGATACGCGCTTCCGATGGCGATTTTCGCTTCTTCCGCCGTTCTCTCACCGATCAGGATATTGAATTCATCACGACTATATCTGACGATATCCTCATTCATCTCATCTCCTGCGATACGCAGACTCCGCGAGAGGACGACTCCCCCGAGAGAAATGACAGCGATTTCCGTCGTTCCTCCGCCGATATCGACGACCATATTGCCCGTCGCATCGATGACTGGCAAACGCGCACCGATAGCCGCCGCCATCGGTTCATCGATGAGGAATACCTGGCGCGCTCCGGCATTGAGTGTCGCTTCGATTACGGCACGCTTCTCCACTTCGGTGACACCGGATGGGATGCCGATCAGCACCCGCGGACGACGTAAAAAAGAAAAATTATCCTTGGTCACTTTGTTAATGAAATAGCGGAGCATCTGCTGTGTCACCTCGAAATCGCTCACGACACCATCGACGAGTGGACGGGTCGCAACGATATGACCGGGAGTCTTACCGACCATTTTTTTGGCCTCACGTCCGATAGCCAAAATCTGACCTGTCCGTTGATTGACAGCCACGACAGAAGGCTCATTGATAACGATACCCTTGCCACGCACGTAGACGAGGATGTTGGCCGTGCCGAGGTCAATACCGATATCTTGAGTCAGATTCCTGAAAAACCGCTCAATGATGCCTTTTTGGAATTTCTTGAAAAAACGTTCAAATTGGGACATAGAAGAAAAAACAAACAAAAAAAACAGGACATCCCTCATTCTATCTCATTTCTTCAAAATACTCCAGGAAAGGCTGTAATTCCTTACTGTAATCGTCGAATCTGTTCAATCACTTTCGGAAGATAATCGACTGTTTCAATCGTGTGAATTCGTTCCAGACCTATCCATTGATAATCTTGATGTTCATTTGGGTCTAGTATCACTGTGCCTTCTCCATATGAAGCCATAAAAATAAGTCTGATAAATTGCGTATCTTTTGACACATCAACATTTGATGTATAGGAAAGAAGATCCAGATCATCGACAATCAATCCGGTTTCTTCTTGTACTTCTCTTCGCGCACCAACCATCGGATCTTCTCCATCTTCCAATGTTCCACCAGGAGTATCCCACATACTTGGATACATACTTTCTTCAACTGATCTTTTCAGAACTAGGGCTTCTTTTTTATCATTCAAAATAAGTGTGTGGACAATCAGACCTTTTTTCATAGTATAAAATTTTATTCTATAATTTTTAGTAGATCACTTACTTCTTCGATACTTTGTAAATCAAATGGCACTACTTCAGGCATTGTAGAAACTGTATTTTCAATGAAGAGCGCATCTATTCCAATATTTTTTGCAGCAAGGTAATCATAATAGTAACTATCACCGACCATCAGGGCATCTTCCTTTTTAAGATTAAGCTCTTCCAAGATTTCCAGAATAATACTTGATTTCCCTTCTGGATCATCTCCTGCCGAAACCCTAGATGTATAAAATAGTTTTTCTATACCAAAATATTCCAATTTTTCCTTCATCTCTTTCAAAGCCACCTCTTCTGACTCAGGATTTGCTGAAATTACCACAAGATAAATACCCTTATTACTAAATACCTCAAGTGTCTCTTGAACTTTTGGTGTAAGTTCCAAATGTTCTAAGTAGTTATCTCTTGTTATAATGTCATTATATATCCAATGCGGTTTTTGAGTTCGTTTGGTTGCCTTTGGATACCAAATGGTTCCATCTCCATCAAAAAAAATTATTTTCTTTTTCATACTGTATTAAGATATCTGAGATGTCGCTTCGTATTCGATGTTCATATCGTTACTCTCTTTTCAAGAAACTTCAATGTTTGAGTATTTCTATTTTGGTCTCTCCTTCATTTGCAGAAAAAGAAACTTCTCCGCCTATAGGAAAAGTAATCATCGACTGCGTATGACCGAAATCGATATTGGCAATAACAGGAATATTATCTAATTCTCTTTTTGTTTTGATAATTTTCATAAGATTATCCTTCGAAACAGCGCTCTCTCGTTGAAATCTCCCTATCACTAATCCCTTCACACCAGCAAATCCTGGCTGATGAATGAGTGATTGTAAATCCCTCTCGAAGAGAACTGCACGAGTGTCTTCATCATCCTCGAGAAAGAGAATAGAATTATTGAGATCAGGAAAATATTCCGTACCCTGAAGCAGATTGAGTGTGCACAGATTCGCTCCGATGAGGGTACCGCGAGCAGACCCTTCATTGATAATCCAAGGCCCCTCATTTTTGATAAACTTTCGATTCTCTTGATCCTTATACCAACCATCATCGCTCCATTCTTTTGATGGCATTATTTCATATGGATTTTCTGAAAAAAGGCATTTTTTGAAATATTCTAAAGTATAATCGAAACCTTTTTTCTCTCCGAATGAAGCATATGCTGGTCCGGAATAACTTATGAGTCCCGTCTTGGCGTAGAGAGCGTTATTTAGTGCGGTAATATCAGAATAACCACAAAAAATCTTCGGATTATTTCTAACTAATTCCCAATCGATGTATTGAAGCAACTGATTACTATTAAATCCACCGATCACAGCCAGAATAGCATTCACCTCAGGATCTTGAAAAGCATCATGAATATCTTTCACACGTGATTCGATACTCGAAGAACGAAATTCATCTATTTCTTCAGCGTGTTTACCAAAACTCAATCGAAGTCCCAATTCTTCGAATCGCCCATTCGCAATGCGTCTATTTTCTTCAGAAATAATAGCCAACGAGCTCGCTGGTGCGATAACACGAATGAGATCTCCTTTTTCTAATTTTTTAGGAAATATTTTTTGCATCAAAGTCCTATTCGGTTTAAAATATTACGAAGTTATTTTCTTCGCCAGATTATCTAATTTTTCATCATCTGCTCGTTTGTAATCATGAGAAGAAATATAACCTTCATATGTATTGAAATATTTATCTACTTTTGACTCAATGGGTTTCCATTCTGCCATATGTGCCGTTCCGTGCATCGGAAAAAGCTTGGCATGTATGTGATCAACACCAAATCCTTCAAATACCATCGCAGTCCTCCCTACATCTTCTAATTTTTCATCCAAAAGTTTCGCGACCTTTTTCGTTGCTAATATAAGTCCGGTTATCACGTCATCAGGTAGATCAAAAATATAACTTGTATAATGCAGTTTCGGAATAACTACCGTCACTCCCTCAGTATTCGGAAAGATAGAAAGAAAAGCTAAATGACTCTCATCCTCCCAGATTTTATGCGAAGACACCTCATCTCTTACAATTCTACAGAATATACACTCTACCATAGCAAAGTATTTTCTTAATTATCCTGCTTTTCCTTTTTGTCTTCCACTGTGACACGAATACCAAGATCAACGAGCTGTTTGGTGAATCCCGAAGATGGAGCATTCGTCATCAAATCACGGCCTTCACCTGTCTTCGGGAAAGCGATGACTTCACGGATGTTCGGCTCATTCTGGAGGAGCATCACGATACGATCGATGCCAGGAGCGAACCCTCCGTGAGGAGGAGCCCCAAATGTGAAAGCTTCCAACATATGGCCAAATTTCTCTTTCTGTTCTTCTTCAGAAATGTTGAGCAATTTGAAAACTTGTTTCTGTATCTCCCGCTTGTGGATACGGATACTGCCCGAACTGAGTTCATAGCCATTCAGTACGAGATCATACGAATTTGCTCGGATGTTGAACAAATCTTCTCCCTGCATAAATTTTTCGACATCTTCTTCCTTGATAGAACAAAATGGATGGTGAGCAGCCTGAATAGAACCATCGTCCATCTTCTCAAACATCGGGAAATCCACTATCCACGCAAAAGCCAATTCATTCGGATCGTTTTTATCTCTCCGCATATCCGGTTTATCATTGCCATATTTCTCCATCGATTCTTTGTACGTGATACGTGGGAATGGTGTTTGTGAAATATGTTTATCGGGAAAAAGTTTCTGCACCATCTCAAGAAACATCTTTTCAGTGAACTGCAGGATATCTTCCTGTGTCACAAAAGACATCTCATAATCGAGCTGTGTGAATTCCGGCTGACGGTCGCCTCGCAAATCTTCATCACGCATACAACGAGCTATCTGAAAATATTTTTCGAATCCTGCCACCATACACAATTGTTTGTACTGTTGTGGTGATTGTGGCAATGCGTAAAACTTCCCTTTTTCCAAGCGAGATGGCACGAGATATTCTCGCGATCCCTCCGGCGTACCTTTCATCAACATCGGTGTTTCGATTTCTACGAAATTTTCACGATGCATATACTCTCGAAAGAAAGTGATCACTTTGTCTCGCATCCGGATATTCTTTTGCATCCGCGGACGGCGCAAATCGAGATAACGGTATTTGAGACGGAGTTCTTCCCCGATTTCCTTGCCATCGGAAGAAATATCAAATGGTGGGGTTTCCGCTTCATTGAGTACAGCGATAGACAGCACTTCTATTTCGATAGCGCCATTCTCTTGTTCGCTATTTACGAGTTTCTCAGGACGAGGATTGACATTACCGATAATTTCAACCACCCATTCCGAACGGAGGGTCTGTGCAACCGCTATTGCCTCTGGATGATTCGGGAGCACGACCATCTGCACTTTGCCACTCATATCACGCAAATCGAGGAAGATGAGTTTTCCATGATCACGTCTGACATCTATCCAACCGGCCAGTTTCATCTCTTTTCCGAGGTGTTTCGATGTTTCCGAAATGAGAATACGCTTCAATGCTTCCATAGATGTTATGACAATGGCTTATATGAATGGTTTCATCATAGCAAAAAGGAGTGTCTGAAACAAGTCTCGAAAAATATCAACTCGCTTCTTATTCGATAATGGCCTGGAGTTTCTTTGATGCCGAGACGAATATGAAGATGCTCGTGAAAAGCGGTTTCACGATATTGAAGACGGCCAACGAGAAAGACTTTGGCAGCGCCGAAAGCCACCTCTGGGTTCTCGCTCGGAAAGATTGAACTTTGAAAGAAGCATTGCTACGTCCTTGCTTCTTTTTTCTTTGTAAGAACCTGCCATTTTTTGATGAGTCTTGCTACCCCTTCATGATGGACTACCTGGATCATTGCCACTGCCTCTTCTGGTGTTGCCCAGCGCATTTCCTTACACTTCTCCGGTTCCATTATTTTCGGTTCTTGTCCATCTGGCAGAAAGGCAAGAAAACAAAGATTGTAAATACTTTTCCGATAACCGAAGATTTCAGGCGGATAGTCAAAACGATAGATATCCAAAGGAACAGAACTTACCAGTTGAGTACCTACAATACCTGTTTCTTCTTCGAGCTCTTTAAGAGCTACACTCTCTAAATCAGGATTGCCATCAGCATGACCACCAGGCTGAGTCCACTTGCCTATCTTTGTGTGCCACAAAAAAAGCGCCTCCTTGAAATCTCGTGTGATAAGTAAGACCGAGGCAGCAATATGCTTGGCATCATCCATAGGTTTTCGTTCGAAACAGTCTTGATTCTCTAAAACATACTGCATAAATTCTGAAACAACTTCTTTCTCATCAGAAAGAACTGTTTGCTCATATCTTTTCAGAAGTTGCAACAAAGACTGTCTATGAATAGACATAGAGTTTTTATCATCAAATGTCTTACACCTCCTGACTTTTAAAGAAATCATTGACAGCGTAGGTGAGCTCACTGGGAGTGATCTGTGTTTTGAGAAAGACTCTTTCTGCGATCTTGGAATCGATGAGAGCTTGCACATCCCTATCATCGAGGGATGCGGAGAAAAGGAATATCGGCGTATTGTTTTCCGATTCTGCCTCTTTGAGTTTCATCACCAGTTCTCGTCCATCCATTCCCGGCATCATCACATCAGATATGACAAGATCGAACGTACCGTCCAGAGCTGCATGAAGTCCGGACACTCCATCATGACAAGCTGTTACCTCGTATCCTTCATCTCTCAGTCGTTTGCCGAACATATCGATGAATATCGCTTCGTCTTCGATGAACAGGATTCGTTTGCCATTTTTTATCTGATCTTCCGGCGCTTTTTCCTGACGAAGAGAGTTCTTTCCTTGTTCACTGAACTGATTGATGAAACGGTTCACTTCTCCCACAACTTCCGAAGGAGAAAATTCTGTTTTGGAAATGAAACCATTGGCACCAAGCTTCAGGCATTCTTCACGGTCTTCTTCGGAACTCAGATTGCTGAACACGACGATTTTTATCTCTGGATCATAAGCCGAGTTGGTACGCAGTTCACGGAGCACTTCCGTACCGCTCAGCTCCGGAATAACCAAATCGAGTAAGATCAAATCAAATTTCTGTTCAAGAGCTTCTTTCAGTACTGCTCTCCCCGTAGTCACGTTCAATACATCAAAGCCGGAGCTTTCAAACTTCTTTTTATAAATTTCCGCAATAAACGGATCATCTTCAACAAAAAGCACTTTCGGCATATTTTTTTAGTGACTATTCAATATCTTCTCTAAAACAAGGCGGTGAGATGTTGAATAGTTACTTATTACATATCTATTAAGTATCTTACTCTAAAAGAGCCGAAAAAACAAATCTGCCAGGAATAGTAGAGAATATTTCGGGCAGGAATTTTGTCATGAGAGCTAAGCTTTTTCGACAGAAGTCGGTTGATCGGACGTACCGGTGTGGATTTTTGGATTGATGAGTGGGAGTTCGATGATGAAACGGGAGCCTTTGTCAATTATAAGAAGAATTCTCCCTATCCTTAATTCAATGTTTTCTTTTTTTGCGAAATCTTCAAATAATTTTTTCTTGAAACAATCCTACTCCCTGATTCAAGTTCAAGTTTTTTCCTGGCATCACCAGCTATTTTTCCACCTTTTCTTGCTGCGACTTTATTCTCTACAAATCCTTTTGCATCCTTGCTTCTCGCTATCTTTGTAGTCGAAGCCTCTCCAAGCATAGAAAAGATCAACTCCAAATCATCCATATGATCCCGCAGATTTTCTCGTTTGAGTCCTTTGAATTTCTTATACTGGCTTGGTGTCATTCCAAAAGCAGCCTTGGATATCTCAGCAGTCAGAATTGCAAATTCTCTATCTTCCTTCACTCCACGATTTTTCCATTCATCCGTCAATTCCTCTCTGATAGCAATTCCTCTCATCCTCTTCTCAATCCACCCATCAGAGTACCCCTTCAACTTGTAAAGCGTTCGTGTTCTTTTTGTTGCTAGCTCCGGATCTTCAATTTCTTGAATTCTTTCATAACCTACTTTAGCAAGCCACCGCTTGAATGGTTCGGCTTTGGGACTCGGAATAGATTGAATGATACGAAAAATACCTTCGGTATCAGCACAGTCTGTCTCATATTTCTTCCCGTCAGCTGATTCCAATTTCAGTTGTCGACAAATTGTCGATAACTCAATTCCATCATCATTTTTCACTCTAACTTTCATTCTATACCAATAATCCCGAGCATCAGCGCTATCAGTCAATATTCTAACTACATCCACAACCGAAAACCACCACTCTTTCTCATGAATGATTCTCCGTACTTCTTTCCCTTTAAATATTGCTATGTGTGGCGTTGTTTCCATGGTGTATTTGTGTTTATATAACTTACATATAAAATTATACAACAAATAAAAGGAAGTCGTCAACAATTTCCTATCCTCCCATTTGGAAGGAAAAGTGTCCACGATGTATCTCGTCTTATTCACTCGTCAACAAGGCTAAGGAAAATTCGATTCTGACTACCTCTTCTCCGAATGGGAAGGTTCATCAGAAGTGCCGATGTGGATTTTTGTGTTTTTAAGTGGAAGTTCGATGATGAATCTCGAACCTTTGTCAGGACCATCACCCTCCATAGGCGGGCAGGGATTCTTAGCCCAGATTTTGCTATTATGCACTTCGATGAATAAAGACAAATTTTTTATTTCTTTACGAGAGATTCTGCAGTTCTCACGAGATCATCTATGAATACTTCACGATTAGTTGCATTCACTAATTGATACTTGCTCCGAAGTTTACGCAGCGACTTTTCATGTATTGGATAATCCATAGGAACAGCTCCGAATATTCGACGCCAACACGGAGTCGTCTGAACCACTGAATTGAAAAGTTCGGTCACATGCCAACAGAGAAACTGGTTGGATTGCTTTTTGAGTTCGGGCCGGGTCCGGAACAGATGATGATAGCAGATAAAATGAAGCATTTCATGAGCAATTACGACAGGAATGAGTTTTTTCCGTCGAAAGCGAACAGGAATCTGAAAAGTCTTGTCATCCAGATAGCGTGGAAACATGCCCCACACTGTCGGATAGGCGATATATTTCCCCTTCGGCCAAAGAAATGTTTCAAAAATTTCATCCGTTAGCTGAAAAAAAGTCGAAGCTAATTTCTGCCACACATATTTAGCAATACGCATGTCATACTCGATTGACTGACTGTTTTCTTTATATAAATGTCGAATCTGTTGCTGTACAATCAAGGGAATAGATTGTCCTACCTTCCAATCACTAAGAGTAGTACGCAATTGTGGCATAACCGAAAAAACCGCTTCCTCAAGAGCTGAACCACCATCGAAACGCGCGTCACAAAGAAACCCGCTCACAGCGACAATGTCCTTCCTATAACTCCTCGAAAAACGTACACTCGGATGTTTCATAAAAAAATGTGGCGAAGAGAATTCTCTCTTCGCCACTAGTATACAAGAAACCTCGTATTCAAACAACTGTAGTCGCATATGTCTCCCAAATCAACCATTCGAGTGATTTACGACTGTGCGGACAAATACGACGATCAATATTCCAACGATTGCCAGTACTCAATTCGACGCTTGCTGGACAACCGCCACCACAGATGGCAATGGCTGGGCAAGACTGACACCCATCTATATAGAATGGGGAACGTGTTCGCCATTCAGCGTGCAATCCAGAAGCAATCGGGTCACCTTTATCATGCACTGACCCGTGGAAATAGGTTCGTGGCTTCACAAAGTCCTGACAGACACCAATAGCGCCATCCGGGGCAACAATAATTTGGTTGCCACTTACGCCACAATCGACAAAAATCGGATCTTGATCCGCGAAAGACTGAACTTTTCGCATCATCCGTTCTTCATAGATTCCGAGATCACGGAAACGTTCGAAAGCCAGGAGAATGCAATCAGCTGCCCGATCATAGTACTCGTCATCCACAGGAGCCGCTGGCGAAAAGTGTAGGATGTTGAAATTGATCCCGCTTTCCACTCGAAGGTCATTGATGAAAAAATCAAGTACTTCATCAAAATGAGCAACAACATCTGGCGTGAGCGTGGCCGAAAGACCAACTTCGATACCAGCCGCCCGAGCAATCTCATAGGCTCGCCGCGCACCCACAAACGTATCCACACCTTTCTTCTTCGCGATGCGATAGGTATTCGTGTATAGTGCCGGCCCATCGAGAGATATTCCAAGTGCCACCTTTTCCGTTGCAAGATACTGAGCGAATTCCTCGTCAAGAAGGAGGCCATTGGTGAGGATAACCAGCTTGGTCTCGGATGACAAATCACCACTCTCCTTCCGTTCCGCTAGTCGGCGAACCGCCCGACGAATTGCTTTCTTGTTCATCAGTGGCTCACCGCCGTAAAGCTGGATAAGCTTCTCGGGATTGACACTGCCATATTGTCCGGTCAGCCGAGCGAAGGTATCAATTGCTGCATCTACCGTCGACTCGTCCATCTGACGTGCCCGGAACTTCGGGGCACCAGGCGACTCTTCGAAACAGTATGTACA
Organism: Candidatus Moraniibacteriota bacterium; assembly: GCA_023261645.1. Taxonomy (GTDB): domain Bacteria; phylum Patescibacteriota; class Minisyncoccia; order Moranbacterales; family UBA1568; genus UBA1568. The sequence continues at coordinate 21,769 of JAHFOO010000005.1, forward strand.
ACGTAAGTTGCACCCGTCCGTCACTAGAAGGTACATGACATCAAGCGGCTGATTGGCTGCGAGCGCGACACGTTGACTTTCCAGTTCGGAATAATCATGATTATCTGGCGCAACAAGAAATCGCTTCTCGATGAGATATGGCAACGCTTCGCCAACCTCTTCGCTCCAGATGTCTAATGAACAAACATCTCGTCCTCCGTGAAGAATGGCTTCTCCTGATGCGCGAGGAAGGTATACAACCTCCATTGTTAAAGCGTGATACAGTGCAGCCACGTTTTCTCGAAAGAAGCAGTGACTCCATGTTGATAAACGATACATAGTTGTCTCCTTGATGTGAAAAGAGACGGCTCTGGCTCGTTCGCCCACCGTCTCTTTGTTTTTGACCCATCACTAAGTGATCAGACGACTTGCACCTGGATGGCTGTGGACGACTTGGCATTCGTGCTCCGGCAACGCATGCAAGAGGTATAGCAGCACTTGGGGCCACCGTAGGTATCGCTCGAGAGCTTGCGGGAAACCGCAAGTCGCTGTTGCGACGTGGGCACCATGAACTTCTCATTCATAATAAACCTTTCAATTGGTAAAAAACACAGGGAATTTCCTGCGACCCCATTCAACTACGTTTTTTTCCTTTTGTCAATAATATATCTTTCTTAAAATAAATCATTGTTCGTAAACAGTGTGCCTCATCTCAATAGAAAAATATGTTGGAATAAGAAAAAATATTTCACAATCAAACTCTTTCCGCAGTAGTCGGTTGATCGGACGTGCCGATGTGGATTTTTGGATTGATGATCGGAAGTTCGATGATGAAACGGGAGCCTTTGTCCGGGCCATCTGATTCGGCCCAGATTTTGCCATTATGCGCCTCGATGAAACTCTTGCCGACATAGAGACCGAGGCCCGCACCAGACACCACCATTCTTGTCGTTTCCTTGCTCCGGAGAAATTTCTGGAAGAGATTCTTCTTGTCTTCTTCGTGGATGCCGATGCCGGTATCAGAGACGATGATACGTGCCATATCAGTCGTGCTTTCGAGCGACACCGTCACACCACCCTCTTTGGTGTATTTCACCGCATTGTCAATCAAATTGGACACCACTTCTTTGATTTTGTTCGGATCGATGGTGATGAGAGGGAGAGGAGTTTTCTGGAGTTTCATCGTCAGTGTCAGATTTTTCTCTTTAGCCGATGGCTTGAACATATCCACAAGTTCCGCAATAATCGGCTCGAGCTGTGTCGGCGCGAAACTGTGCTGGATGCGTCCTGCCTCGATACGGGAGACATTGAGCAGATCCTCGACGAGATGCACGAGACGGCTGTTCACCGAGTAAAGTTTGTTCAAAACATCGAGAACCGGAGCAGAGATGGTGCCGTACGAACCTTCGAGAAGGAGGGAGATATATCCTTTGATGGCGGTCAGCGGTGTGCGGAGCTGATGCGATGCGATAGAAATAAACTCCGACTTGGTCAGATCCAATTCCTTCAACCGCTGATTGGCGATGACCAAAGCATCAGATATTTTCTGAAGCTGTTCCTTCCGTTCAATTTCTTTCTTCACGGATTTTATAAGAAACCATCCGGCACCAGATGTAATCACAAGTGTTATTACTGTCAAAATCTGATTTGTCAGATTCTTGGAAAAAAAGAGCATCGAACCAATAAGAACAAACTGTGCCACTACCAACGCCTGTGCTCCAATGAGCTTTATATCAAAGGCTTTAAATTTCACAATGAGATATCCCAAAAACCCAATAAACACTGGCATCCCGAAAAGACCATACTGCGCCATTGTCCAATCTTCAGTAAAACTCCCAACAATATTGCCCCAAGAAAATGCAAACAAAAATAAAACCATACCGATTCCGAAAAATTTTATTCTTTTCCTGTCAATAACGTCTTGCGAAGTTTTATATGCCTTAACACAAAGAGCTATTATCCATAATGTAAGTAGTGTTTCTACAATGTAACTATAGTAAATAATAACAAGGCCCTCGTTTGCATCACATATCATTAGATTAATCCCGCTTAGACTGTATTTTGTTGGGATTAACATGACGAACGGGACAATCGACAAGATAGATATTATGTTGGTTTTAAATGAAATATTTTTGTAACCCACGAAAAAATACATCAGATATAGACTACAAAAGAATATAAATGGCTCTATCAAAATTTGAAGCGACCAAAGAAAAAGAACTACATCACCCCTATTACTTGCCCAAACCACCAAATCGAATACTGCATATAAGGAAAAAAGAATAACCAGCGATAGCAAAGTTTTCGTAGCTGATGTTTTCTTATTTAAAAATATGAACACCCCTAGCAACAAAGCTACTAAAACAGCAGGAATATGCGAATAGTAAAGAATGTCTGGAACATTACTAGAAAAAATTAGATAACTAGGATCTTCCCAAGGACAAGTTAACATAATCGTTGTATATTTATTGCTTGATAAAGAACTACCAAACAATTTTGTTTTTACTTATTATTTTTTTATGCTATATTTCAAAGTCTTAAATCCGCTACACAAAGTATAAGAAATACTTACAACAAACTCATCACCGTTTTTAACCTTGATGTCGTCGATAGGCAAAATTATTGGAAAACTATACGCGACAGAATAATCAAAATCTGAACCATCGCAGAAAAACGTTTTTCCCGTTATTCTTATTCCGTTAATAATTCCGTCCTTATGGACAACAAGCCTGATTTTCTCACTGATTTTTTTATCCTTATTAAAAACTGAGAAATTAATTTTTGAGTAAGCTATTTTGTCAGAAAAAGCTATTGATTTTGAGCCAGCTATTCCTGGAATTTCGTATCTTACCATCTTAAATTTATGGCCATACAAATAATCCCTATGACTGACTAAATCAACACAACTCTCGTACTCTTTAAGTACGACTTTCGCATCTTTTTTAGCATATTTTAAAATATTGTTCATCGCAGGAACCTGTAATTCCTCTATCAATCCAGTAGCAATCATTTCACCAATTACAACATCAACCTTTTCTGGTAATTTAATTTTAGTTACATCACCTTCTAAAATTACAATTTTATCTTGATATCCGTTAATTTTAAATATTTCATCAAGTGTTTTTATATTATTTCTATCAAGCTCAACCGCGTAAACCCTTTCCGCACCGGCTTCCACTGCAAACATCGCGAGAACACCTGACCCTGTTCCCATGTCAACAACAATGTCACCCTTCTTCACGGTATTTTTTATAGCCGATCTAAAAGCCTTTGTTCTTTTTTGATCGAAAAGACAATAAAAAACCGACTCAGTCATTGCCCAATAACCCTCTTCATCTATTTTCTTTTCCATAAAAGACTGCATTTTTATATATTTTGACGCTATTTTTCAAAAATCTTACTCAATCGTCGCAGCTCTCTCTCTTTCCACAAACCAGTGTGATAGGCATGACTCATCATAAGAGGCAATACTGACGTTGCTTCAGCATATACCATCTGTTCATTGGCAAGATTGATTTTCCCCCATGACGCTGCTTCTTTGAATGTCGAACTTGAGCACGCGCCATCGCGAACATCGGCAACAGTGATCTGAACTCCATATTTATGCATCGGAACATCTTTTCCAAGACCATTTGCACACGTAACAGAATCTTGAATAAAATTCTTCGGCGTACCACCTCCTATTACAAAGATGCCTGTTTCCTTTGCTAACATTTTTATCTTCGTCAGCTCTCTGAAATCCTTTACAGAATCAATTGAAACGTGACTCTCCGGATGTGCTACCTGATGCCAAACCAAGCCATAGCCTGCACTCGAATCAGAAAATGCCGGGCAAAAAATAGGAATATCATTTTCATAAGCGACTTGTATAAGAGAATCTTTTTTCTTTGAATGTTCTACAAGATATTTCCCCATTTCTCGTATAAACTCGCGTGAGGAATAAACTCCCGGGGCCATCTGATCTGCAACGAGTTGTACTGTTTTGTCACATGCGGTGACTTCCTCTTCATCAATCAAAGTATCATACACTCTATCGATCAGAAGGCTGCGAAGTTCTTGATTGTCAGCTTCAGGACTTCCTTGATAATGTTTAAACCCGAGAGCCTCAAAAAAATCCATATCAACAATAGTCGCGCCTGTTGCAACCACAACATCAACCATCTTATTCTTTACCATATCCACATATACCTGCATACACCCAGCAGCACTTGTGCTTCCTGCAACGGCCAAGACAACGGTACAATCCTTGTCTCCCAACATTTTATTGAAAATATTTGTCGCTCTGGCGGTGTCGCGTGCGGTAAAGGACATTCCATTCATCGCATCAATAATCGGACGAGTATCAATAGCTTTTATATCAAAATGTTCTACTTCTTTCTTCAAATAGTCCTTTTTCTGCATAGACGTATGATTTAAAAAAATTATCTCGTTTAATTTTTTGTAAGAGTTTCAAGCGATAAATATTTCAATCCTCTTTTCACAAAGTTCTTCTCAATTTCCGTAATACCGAAGGCTTCTTTGAAATAATTGATGATGAATTCTGTGTCGAGACCATTGATACAGGTATAGGCATCAATACTGACAAAGCCTTTGGCAGGAAAGGTATGGATGCTGATATGACTCTCGGCTATCACCACGAAACCGCTCCACCCACCAGGGTCCTTTTTTCCATTTCCTGGGGCAAAATAAATCTCTGGTTTAGACAATTTTTTCATTCCCAATTTCTCTGGAAGCTCATCAAGACAACGCAAAACAAGCTTCTCATCATTGAGCTTATCATAATCTCCCCCATACCCATCAATCATCAGATGTTCTCCAAAGTGCATAATAAAAAAATAAGACGAGTCAAATCCATCTACATTCTACCCCAAATCCCCATTTTTTGCAAAAAAAAGAGGGGTCTTCGAAACGTGTTCGAAAACCCCCTTTTGCTTATGCTAACCACTTCACGAAATCGTACCCGGATCGGTATATGAACATCCAAACAATCGTCTGAATGGCAGTCAGAAACAGCATAACCATCACCATCCGAAACGTATTGCCAATCTCCTTTTTGAAGAAGATTATGATTTGTTCCGGTCCAGACCACACTGATGCCTGAATAATTATCCCAAGCATCGAAAGCCGACCGGCAATCAGTGATTTCTTGTGAATAGCATCGACGCCTCTGCGCAGATCTTCGCCAAGCGATACATCATGCCCAGTCTTGAAATAAATCATCATAAATATTCCAGCGACCAGGATGTTGATAATCCACATTGCTATGAAAGCATATAGAAGAGGAATTCCAAGTGCCTTCAGCGCAACGTTCGCGGAGAAAATAAAAATCTCGACGCCATAATCAGCGAACCCGTAAATAATCCGCCGAGTAACTGTACTGGCGACCTTCTTGCTTTTCTCTTGTATATTTTCTCCCTCTTTGAGATTGAAAAAAGCATCCGAAATATCCTTCAGCAGGGCCACGATCTTCGCAGCCAATCTCTTGACTGTTTTGAGCATGATACGCCCCTCCTATGGTAGTTGAAAAAGTTGTTAAGTTACGAAAATGTATTATACACCTTTTTCCACAAAAAGTCAAGAACAAAAAACACCCAGATTATCTGAGTGTTTCAATGAAAAACAGCTTTCTGCAAAAAATTATCAAGGCAGTTTTGAGACGACTTCCTCTGTGCATTTTTTCACAAGATTCTGAAACTCCGGCTGGGCTGTCAAAATAGGAATATTTTTTGTTGGAAGTTCTGTTTGGACATACGCAAGAAGCGCGGGAAATGATGCTGATTCCTCTATCAGTGCCAATCTGCTCGTAGCTTCCTCAGGAACAGTCGTGGAAATCCCCTCTGTCTGGAAAACCGAAGTCTCTGCGGTGGACTTGGCATCCATATACACCTTCCCCTCATATACTGGGAGAGAGACGGCTTTCGCGCATATCTGACCCTGCACATTCGTCAAAGAAATAATTTGTGCTTCTTCAGGAGAAAATGTGGCTTCATAGTTTCCATCCGCATCAACAGGAATTTTGTTCGAAACATCGGCAGAAACGAAAATATTTCCGGCTTTACAACTCACTTCATCCAAAAGGACAAGGGATTCTCTTGTTGGAGCAATCTCTTCAGAAGCATCTGTTTCACCACCGGTCGTGTCTCCTTCTGTATCTGCACCGCTTCCTTCTTCTATCGGATTTTCCAAAGTATAAGCAACCGGGTCGTTACAGGCTTCACCGTCCTTGGCTGTGGCCGGATCGCAGAGGGTATATGCACAATCTGCTTCTCCTTCTCCGCACACGAGAGCCGTACAAGTTTCGTCAGCCGGATCACAGGCAGGAATATTCTTGGCATTGCGATCGATGAGTTTGTAATAGGAGGTGTCTTGTACAGGATCACCGGTACACGTTGTTTCTGTGGCAGGATCACATACGTAAACAAAACAACTTTCTGTATACGGATCACAATCAGCCTCCGCCTGGATCATATAATCACGCTGTACCATAAATCGATAGTATGTCACAGCGATCGATGAAACAATCAACAGAAAAAATACGAGAAAAAATATTTTTGATTTCTTATCCATAAATATAGTACAAAAATACCATAAAAATGACAAAAAGGAAAGGAAAATTCCTATGAATGACATATAGTTTCGCTCCTTCACTGTGAAGGACTGTCGCACGGTCACAGGAGTCTTCCCGATATCATAATCCAGGGCTGAATCAGAGTGTCGGCACAAGTATTCATCGTGATACCGTGAGTATTGAAATCATCACAATAAACTTTCGCTTCACTTGTTTCCTTGTCTGCCCCACCAATACCCTCTTAATTCAACCATTTTCAGATCAGAGAATGGAAAAGACTGATCGTTTCTTGCACGGTTTTTTCCCATCGGAAATTTTTCGCTCGCACTTGGCTCTTCTTACGAAGGGTATCGGTGAGTACAGGGTCAAGCAGTGTCTGTTTCAAAGCTTGGAAAAGTTCATCGGGCTGATACGGATCGATGAGGATACCGGCATCCCCCATTATTTCCGGGAGCGATGAGGAATGAGAGGCGATAACCGGCACACCACAAGCCATCGCCTCAAGCGGTGGAAATCCGAACCCTTCGTAGAAAGATGGGTAGACGAAGATACTGGCGAGATTGTACAAAGCAGTCTTGTCTTCATCCGCAATGAACCCGGGCAGAATGATTTTGTCTTTATACGGAGAATGAGCGATGGCTGCAAAGGTTTCTTCGTACTTCCATCCACGAGTGCCAGCAATGACAAGCGAATATTTACTCAGCGTCGGGTGACCCTGCGCCTGGAGGGCATCATAGGCAGAGATGAGAGCGGGAATATTCTTACGTGGTTCAAGTGTCGCCAAAGACAGAATGAACCTGTATGGCAGATGGTATTTTTCTTGTACTCGGATGAGGTCCGTATCATTGTGACTCATCGTATGAAACTGTTCTCCTATGCCACTATAGATGACAGTTATCTTCTCCTTCGGAACACCATAGTAATCGATGAGATCGTTTTTGGTCGATTCTGATACGGCCATCACTCTATCAGCGGACAAAACAAGCCTTTTGAAATGGATGAAAAAGTGCCAGATTCTTCTTTTGAGTGAAAAAGTGTCCGGGAAAAGTTCAAATGAGAGATCGTGAGCCGTTACCACCAGTTTCGTTTTATGTGAAACAGCAGCAAAATTCAGGTTGGGAAGAAAGAAAATATCCGTACCTCCGACGAGCGTGTCGAGTTTCGGGAAACGGAGATACCACAGCGAAAAATTGAGGAGTTTGTTCGGAAAATGAAACATCTTCACTGTGACATTCGGGTATTTCGTCGCCCAGGAGAAATCAGGAGTCTTCTTCCATGCATTGAAAAAGAGAATGTATTCATTCTCAGGACATCGCTTGAAAAGACCGGACAGGAGAGCCAATGTATATTCTTCTACTCCGGTACGTTTCCCTTCTGCCAAACACCGTATATCAATCCCTATCCGCATATAAGTCAGTCAACAGTAAAACAATTAACAATCAACCATTACCGAGCTTTTATCTTTTTTCCCACTGTTTCTTGTTATCTGTTTTGTTGTTTGTTGTCTGTAAAATAGTGTTTTACAAGAGCCACCCAAAAACCGATGAATACTCCTAGTAAGAGTCCGATAGTGAGAGCGAAAGGAAAGGTGACACGCACGTCGCGAATCACCGGGTCACTCCCTATCACGACGAACCAATTCGACTCCTTACTCTCTTTGTTCAGACTGTCCGTATATCGATTGAGAGTGATAATAGTCGCTTCGGAGATTTTCTGTAACACTTTTTCATCTGCATTACTATAAGTCACTTCTATCATCTGTGAAGAGAGCCGTTTAGCTCCGAAAGTACTGCTGAGTGTTCGCGTACTCAGAGCTTTCGAATCAATGCCGACAGCAGTGTAGATATCCTCTACCACACGTGGGGAACTGAGCCAGCGTACGACCGTATCAGAAAATCGCTCATCTGCCTGCAAACGGTAAAAACCATCAAACGTATAATCTGGCGTGTTCTGAACACCAGTACGTCCGATGTTGAGGAGCAGTGTCGCCTGAAAATTTTCAGGCTGATCCTTCTGCCATACACCGGCGATAAGAACGAACAGAAAAATGGTCATCCAAAACCATCTGATCTGTTTTTTGAAAAAAGTGATATATTCCTTGAATTCCATACTTGATAAATATGAATTTATAATACCTAATTCCTAATATCTAATTTCTAAACCCCGTCTGCCGAGCGAACAGGAATTTCTAATGTCACAATTTCAAAATTAATACATTGTATCATTGTTTAGAAATTAGGAATTAGAAATTTTCTTCATTTCCAAATGCTTTTCCATAGCATTGGTTATGTAGTTCTTCATTGTAGCCTTAAATCGTTCTTTGTCAAAAGGGACGGCTTTGCTTCTGATATAGAGAGAGTCATAATCATCGTCACGGAAACTCTCCACGGCACGGATGATGGCCTCTGGTGTCTGCTCATCAAAAAATACTCCCATCTTTCCTTCTTCCAGATGTTCGACGATATCTCCCGCCCGATACGCGATGAGCGGTCGTCCGGATGCCATCGCCTCGATAGCCACGATGCCGAAATCTTCTTCCTGGGGGAAAACAAATCCGCGACACTTGGCATAATACTCCGGCAGGTCTTCTTCTGGTACTCGACCGAGAAATTCTATCGTCGGACCGGCCATTTTCCGTAAACGTTCGAGTTCCGGTCCACGCCCGATGATCTTGAGCGGAAGTTTCAGACGATTGAAAGCTTCTATAGCAATGTCGTGTCGTTTGTAAGCGATAAGACGGCCGACAATGAGGAAATAATCTTCTTGTTGTTCCGAAACAAAAAAACGATCGATATTCACCGGCGGATGGATGACTTGAGCATTTTTGTGATAATATTTTTTGATACGCTTCGCGACGAAATGTGAATTCGTCAGGAAATGATCGATGCGATCCGCCGATGCTCTGTCCCAAAGACGGATCGAACTCATAAAAAACGGCACAAGTCGTTTGATGAACCGAGGAAAACCAAAGTCTTTGGTGTATTTCTGACAATCGTCCCAAGCATACCGCATCGGCGTGTGCATATAGCAGATATGGAGCGTCTCGGGACGAGTAATGATGCCCTTGGCATAACTCGATGAATCCGACAATACGATATCATATTTGCTGAAATCAAATTGCTCGATGGCAAGAGGCATCAGCGGTGGGAAGAAACGATGACGTTTGCGCGAGAATGGCAAGTTTTGGAGAAACGATGTGTAGATTCGTTTATCTTTGAATACTCCGTGCATCGCCTCTTTATCATAAATCAAGGTATAAATCGGCGCATACGGAAAAAGCTCGGTGAACGCTTCGAGTACACGTTCCGCTCCACCGTACTGCACCAAATAATCATGCACCAGCGCTATTTTCATACTACAAGAGCGATATCGGTATCTTACAATCCGTGCAGAGTCCTATTTTTCAGATGTTCCTCGAAGGTTGTAGCATAAAACGTTTCTCCTGTATTGATATCGACGAGGAAATAATAGTAGGGATTGCTCTTTGGAAACAAGGCTGCATGCAAGGAGACGAGGCCCGGATTACTGATCGGTCCCGGTGGCAGACCTTTGTTCTGATACGTGTTATAAGGCGAAACTATCTCCGTGTCTTTGAGTGTCGGTTGAAGGCGTGTCGTACCAAGAATATAATTGACGGTAGCATCACTCTGAAGCGGTTGACCGAGAACGATCCGTTTCCGAAAAATATCACTGATCATATCGCGTTCCTCTTTCGTCCGACCCTCTTCTTCGATGATACTCGCGAGTGTCACCACAGAATGGATACGCTTCGGATCAAACGCCCCACCATTCTCATTTGATTGTTTGGCGATACTTTCCCATTTCTTCCCGAAATTCGTAAGCAGAGCAGTGATGATATTTTCCGCAGTCGCCTCAGGAGCGAAAAAATACGTATCAGGGAACAAGTACCCTTCAAGAGAAGTCCCGGCAGGCAAACTCGCCAAAAAATCGAATTGTGCTCTCCATTCTGGAAGCGGTTTTTCTGCCTGTGCAAGAAATTCTTTCCCCGGCAAACCATTGGCTGTCAAACGTTCTGCCATCTTGCTCAGAGTCCAGCCTTCCGGAAAAGTGATTTTTATATCACGAGGGATCACTTTGCCTTCGGTAATCATAAAAGCGATTTCCGTAACGGTCAGACTGCCATTCAGACTATATGTTCCGGCAACAAGAAAATGAGTCTTCCCTGTACGAGCGAGATACCACATAAAAGTGAAACGTGAAGCGATGAGACCGGAATTTTCCAAACGTTGTGACAAGCTGAAAATATTTTCCCCCTGATTCACTTCGAAACGTTGATCATCCTTTCTCGCCCCATAAGAATGCCCTTCCGAGTAAGAAAGGTAAAAAAATGCCCCGACAGTGAGAAGCGAAAGTGTCAAAGCGATGATGAGGAATGTGCGCACACGCAAAAGAATTAAAATGACTTCTGAATAAGAGGAACGAAAGCAAACCCAGGAAATGCTTCTTTATAAAAATCGTTTTCTCCGCGCTTCTCAAGATATACAAGATGATTGTGGATGGGAATGACTATCTTTCCTCCGATCTTCAATTGTTTTTTGAATGCCTCAGGAACTTCGTCGGCACTGGCGGAGACAAGAATACGATCATACGGCTGTAACGGTTCATATCCTTCATTCCCATCGCCCAAAATACACTTCACGAGACCGGAACGTACAAAATTGAATTTTTCCACATTACACTGAGTCATAGCATGCAACTCCGGAAGGATTTCAACAGCGACGACTTTGCCACTGCCACCGGTAATATGCGCCAAGAGCGCACTCGTCCATCCTGAACCGCTACCGATATCCAGTATCCGCTGTCCTGACTTGGGATCGAGCAGTTCGAACATAATCGCAACCGTCGATGGTTGGCTGATTGTCTGTCCGAAGCCGATAGGAAGTGCTATATCCGCTCCTGCTTGTTCCTCAAACTCTGACGGCACGAAATCCGCACGAGTGATTTCGTTGAACGCCCGGATAATCGGTTCTGACTTGAGATACCCATTGCGAGTAAGAATTTCGATAAGTCCGCTCTCCATAAATACTGGAAACTTATAGTCCGATTACCTGAATAAAGATGTCTCGCTTACGGGAACCATCGAACTCTACGGCAAAAATACTCTGTCGCTCTGTCAGGAACAATTTTCCCTTTTCCACAGGAACGGTCTCGCTGTTGCCGAGAAGGATGGCTTTACAATGAGAATGACCATTACTCCGTCCGTCTGAAGTGGATTCACGACGAAGTTCGAAAAGGTCATGAGAATAATGATCATCGACAGGAACAGCTTTGTACAGAATACGCATAAAATCCTGGATAAGCATCGATTCGTTGTGATTGATGGCAACACCCATAGTGGTATGTGGCACAAACACGAGCACCTGTCCTTCTCGTATGCCCGAACGATCGACGATCTCCTGCACTTGATCGGTGATATCCATAAACTCGATTTGGGTTTTGCTTTCCAAATCAATTTTTTCTTTATGAATTTTCATTATATTTGTTTTTAATGACGAACCATAGAAATTGTCCACTTAGAGACTTTCTATTTCATTCTTCAGTTTATCTTTTGCCTGCACACCGACAAACTCCTTGACTATCTGACCACCTTTGAATAATTTGATCGCCGGAATAGACATAATGCCATACGTTTGTGCGATTTCAGGGTGTTCATCGACGTTCAACTTGCCGATCTTGGCCGTCGTCATTTCGACAGAGAGCTCTTCGATGACCGGACCCATCATCTGGCAAGGTCCACACCACGGTGCCCAAAAATCGACAAGAACCGTCTTGTCACTCTTCAAAACTTCTGCTTCAAAATTCTCTTTCGTAAATTCTACCGCCATAGCATTATTTGTAAAACATATTACGCTTCCATTATACCTACAATCGTCATAAAGAGCAAAATCAGAATTATTTCTTGAGGACGGCGAGAAAAGCACTGCTTGGGATAGATACTTTGCCGATATCACGCATTTTTTTCTTCCCTTTCTTCTGTTTTTCAAGGAGTTTTTTCTTACGTGAAAAATCTCCACCGTAGAGACCTCCTGTCACATCCTTACGGAAGGCGGCGATAGTTTCGCGAGCGATAACCTTGCCACCGATGGCAGCCTGTATAGCCACGGCGAAATTCTGTTTCGGAATGACTTCTTTCAATTTCTCTACCACTCTCTTTCCTTCACCGTAGGCATCACGACGAGGTATCATCCGCGCAAAGGCATCGATATGCTCATTGGCGACGAGGATTTCCAATTTCACTACATCGCTTACACGATATCCTACCGGCTCATAGTTCATCGAAGCATATCCCGAAGAAGCGCTCTTCAGTTCATCATGAAAATTCACAATCACATCCATCAGTGGTGCTTCAAAAGAAAGAAGGACTCGTTCTTCGTCGATGTATTCAGTATTCTTGTACTCCGCACGAATCGATTGGGTCAGACTGAGAACGTTCCCGAGGTATTCGCTCGGCGTCACGATAGACAATGCGACATACGGTTCATATATCTTCTCAATACTCGTCGGATCAGGCAGGTTGGTCGGTGAATAGAGCGAGATACGCTTCGGGTCACCATGAAGCTCGATCTCATACACGACTGATGGCGTCGTGATCGTCGGACTGAGATCAAATTCACGTTCGAGCCGAGCCTGGATGATTTCCAAATGAAGCAATCCCAAGAAACCGCAGCGAAAACCTCTTCCCAATGCTTGATTGCTTTCCGGTTCGAACGTGAAAGCGGCATCATTCAGTTTCAATTTATCGAGTGCGTCTCGCATCAATGTATAATCATCACCATCAACAGGATAGAAACTCGCATATACCGCCGGTTTTATTTCTTTGTACCCAGGAAGACGTTCGACAAGGATCTTTTCCCGCTCTTTGGGTTTCCATGTCACCGTATCCCCTACTCTGCAGTGACCGACTTCTTTCAGTCCCGTGGCGATGTAGCCGATATCTCCCGCACGAAGTATGTCTGTCGGGACAAGATTGGGATGAAACAATCCAACCTCCACGGTCACTCCATCTTTTTCCGTACCGAGCATATGGAGCATATCGTCACGCTTCACGGATCCGTCAACCACCTTCACATACGCCACTACTCCTTTGTATGTATTGTAAACGGAATCGAAAATGAGGGCACGAAGGGGTTTCTCTTCATCTCCACTCGGTGCCGGGACAAGATCGATCACCCGCTCCAAAACAGCTTGCACGCCGATGCCCGTCTTGCCGGAAGCAAGGAGGATATCTTCTTCTTTACAGCCAAGAATGTGCACGATTTCTTTTTTTGTTTTCTCCACTTCTGCATTCGGTAGATCGATTTTGTTGATAACAGGAATAATTTCCAGTCCTTGCTCGACTGCAAGATACAAATTGGCGAGCGTCTGCGCCTGCACCCCTTTGGTAGCATCAACAAGCAAAACCGCCCCCTCGACAGCGGCCAATGAACGTGATACTTCATAGTGAAAGTCCACATGTCCCGGCGTATCGATCAGATTCAGATTGTACTTTACTCCCTTATAATCATAATGCATCTGCACCGGCTGAAGCTTGATCGTGATACCGCGTTCACGCTCGAGATCCATCTGATCGAGCAATTGCTCTTTCATCTTGCGTACTTCCACCGTTTTGGTCAGTTCGAGAAGACGGTCGGCAAGCGTAGACTTACCGTGATCGATGTGGGCGATAATGCAAAAATTCCGGATATTTTGTTGTCGTATATTTTCACTCATTTCGTAAGAGTAAAGCAAAAACGCCTCAAAAGCAAGCTCGATTACACAAAAAACAAGGAGGAATATTCTCCATTTAAAATTATTGGAGCTTAAGATTTTTTTGAGCATGGTTCCTGATTCTTATCAGGATCAAGAAAATCTTATGAGAAAAATCTTCGCTGGAAGATTTTATGTATCCAATAATTTTAGAATGGATGAGTATTCCTCAATTCATACAATTTTTACCAATCCCCGCGTTCCGGATGGTCTTCGGCGAGAGCGGCTGTTTCCGGCTGACGCAAAATCTTGTATAAAAGGAAACGCTTCACCATCGTGAGTTCATCCACTTTAAGCCAATGACAGATGGCGACAAATGATACACCACCTATGACCAATCCTGTCATAAGTTGTAAGAACACTTTGGCGAATGTATCCAGTTCGTTGATTGTCAGCGCAAAAATCGATTTGGAAACCTGCGCGATAAGAGCGGAACAGAGTGTAGCAAAAAGGATTTTCAGTATAGGAATGAGAAACTCTTGATCGTTCCACGATGCCAATCTTTTACGCAAAGTGATATAGAGGAGTACGAAATTCAAGATACTGCCCACTGAAAAAGCAATAGCCAAACCGAGCACAGAGTACTTTGGCAACAAGAAAGGAATGAGAATGATTTGCACTAGTGCACTCCACAGAGCGATATAAAACGGCGTCTTGGTGTTCTGCAAAGCGAAAAATGCCCGTGCAAAGAGAGGTATCAAGCTCTGAGCGAAAAGGCTGATGGCGAGAAACTTCAAAACTTCAAAAGTGAGAATCGTATCTTCCCAGTCGAAATTCCCCGCACCGAGAATGACACGTACGAATTGAGCGCGGAATATGATTATAAAAAGTGAGAGAGGCAGAACGAAAAAGAGAATGCGCCGTGATGTCTCTGTCAATATCATAAAAAAATCTTCCTCTCTCTTCTTGGCTGCGAAAAAGCTGAGGGACGGAAAAACCGCTACGGAAAATGCGATGCCGAACAATCCCAGAGGTACGCTCTGTATATTGTTCGCCAAAGTGAATACCGCCAGACTCCCGGAAGCGAGAGTGGAAGCGAATACCGTCACCGCAAGGAGGCTTATCTGGTTGACTGCCAAACCGAGCGAACGAGGAATCATAAGTCTGATGACTTTACGTACGGTAGTATCTTTCCAGATGTCTATGGAATGAAGTTTGAAATGGAATCCTGATCGACGAAGTGATGGATACTGAGTCATCATATGGAGGAATGAACCAAATACGACACCCCATGCCAAACCGACCGGCCCGATGAATGGAACAAAAAAAAGTACACCACAGATGATACCCACATTGTAGAAAATAGGAGCCAATGAATAAGCAGCGAATTGCTTGAAAGAAATGAGTACGCCTCCGAATACGGCACTGACAGCAAGAAAAATCGGAGAGAGGAGCATCACTCTCGTGAGCGTCACAACCGTATTCATTTTTTCCGGAGAGAATCCTGGAGCGATAAGATCGGTCAGCCACGGAGCGAACACGATACCAAGAAATGAAAGTCCTCCGAGAAAGAGAAGTAGAAGATACAATGTTCCAGACGTTAATTTCCATGCCTCTTCTTCTTTCTTCTCGGCAAGGAACTCGGTGAAAATCGGGACGAAAGCAGCACTGAGTGCTCCTAATACCAAAAGGCTATAGAGTAAGTCCGGGATACGAAAAGCGGCATAATAGGCATCAAGTGTATCACCTGCTCCGAACTGAGAAGCGAGGATACGATCACGTAAGAATCCGAGGAAACGACTGGCTACGGAAGCAACAGCAATAAGAAGGGCGGCACTTCCGACCGTTTTGCTCGGAGTGCTCGTCCACAAAGAGAAATTGTTGAACCATCGTTTTACCATACCTTTTCAATCACTTTATTTCTGCCTATACGAAGATGGTACGATGAAATTCGTCTCACTTACCTCCTGTTACTTGGCAGTACCGAAAACCATTCCGGCAAATACGTCGGTTTTCAGATCGGTTTCAAGTTTCCACTGTCGACTGTACGGTATCAGATTTCCGCTCGTCTGCCAAACCGGCTCAATTCCGTACGGAAACAATACAGACGAGGAGAGTTTGCTCCCCAATGATCCTGATTGCTTCTGATACAGTATCGCGTAGGAATCAGCTCCGCCTTGGCGAATCTGATTCATATCGATAGTAAACGGCAATCGGTAGCGATACTCGACTGTGACAGATTCTTGCGGACTGACATACACCCACGCTCCGAAAACAGTTTTCCCTGCATCTTGATACACACGTGTTCCACTCTTTTCATCGATAGAGAGAGAATTTTCTTCACGCTCCACGTCGGCATCCCGTTTGAAACCAAGTGCCTGATAATCAAGTGGCGCTTCCGGGAATTCCCACGTAGCTCCCTGTGCCGATAAAAGTTTGGAACCTTCCGGAACATAGACACGCATATAATCAGCGTTTACTTTGTTCCACCATATGTACGGAGTGTTGCCACCGCGATGTGTACGTGTGATAGCGACCGTATCTATGATAGAACCATCCGTACCGATCTCAGCCGTATGTTTGATCGTCTCATCTATCACGCCGTCCGTTTTGTATCCATTGATATTGGTATTGATGACGGAAAGATAATCTTTGGACGTAGGGAGTACTCGTCCAGACCAACCCGCTTCATCGATCAATGCCTCTGTCTCCGGGTGACGCATATAAAGAAGCATCTGTTTTTCATTCAGACCTTTCACAAGTGCGTTCGCTATCCTGTACAGAGTCACCTTGTCTTGTGATGCGAACACTTTCTCGATCAAAAGAGTCGTCAAATCAGCAAGTACTTTCTTTGGTTGATTCTCCTCTTTATCATATTTCGTCTCCACCTGCTCTTGGATGATCGGAATGAAATTATCGGCATCCACCGTAAGACCATATTGAGGGAGCGTAATCGGTCCGGTCACAGAAAGCAATTGTTGCATCACTGTCGGCGTCAGTGTGATCACACCATCGACTGTCGGCCCCCCTGTCTTCTCATAGAAGAAAATCGCTTTTTCGGCAGACATCGGGAAATCCGGAAACCAATTGCTATCATGCAGACTCCAGGCAGCACTCACCTTCTGTATGGCTTTTGGTGGAACGATGTTTTCTTTCAATTGACCGTCAGGGTTGAAAATCCCATCGACGAAAAAGCGACGGACAACACCATCATTCACATCCATCAGCGCATATGTACCGATGAAGCCACCTGTAGCACGCATTTCCTGATTATTCTGCAGAAGGAAAAGATATTTTCGAGGACCATTCCCGCCGAGAAGTTCTTCGAAAAGCGCTTCATGTTGATTGAAATTCCCGATGAGACCGATGAGCGTGGGAAGACTTTTGCGAACCAGTAGGAACTTCTCCTGCTTGTCTTCCGGAACACTTTTTATATCGACTCCTTTCAGCGCTTGGTTCCCCGCCTCAAGTTCCGTAAGCGTCTCTTTTAAAGGCGTTTTGACTCGAGACAAAAAATCAAGGAGCGAAATCATATTTCCTTGCGCGTAGGCTTCTTTGGAGAGTGTAAAATCCGCCGTAATTTTATTGAGAGAAATCCCTGCCAAGGCAAAATGTTTTCCTGCTTCCAAAGCAGATTTTCCGGAAGCTATCTTGGAGAGTCCTGGCACGAATCGCGTGAGAGTAAGCATTGGCCCTCCCCAAGAAGAAAGACTCTCCGTGCCGTGTGAAAATGATTGGTAGGCATCATTGAATTGAGACAGCGACTCGCTCCATTGCTCGGATCGGATGCTCTCTACAGCCGAGGCAAGGTCTTCATATCCTTGTTCGCCATCTGCGAGTACCACATTCTTCACATTCTGAGCCCTATATATCATGAATGCTATGCCTATCCCCGCACAAAGGAACAAAAGAAACACAAGAAAAATATGTTTCTTCATCATCGATGGAAATGATCGCTTCTTCATCGAGCGTTGCAAAGACCACTTCAAATGCTCCGGCTCAAATCGTGGCATAGGTGCTCCGAAGAAAAGAGGAGCGGACTGAGTATTTGTCTGCTTGTATTCCATTTTTGGTCGCACAGAAACCTCCGGACGAGGAACGAATCGGATATCGGAAAGCTGTGAGGATTGCCGTTTGAAAGGAGAAGGCATATTGTTTTTACTCTTTGTTTTTGATGCTCTGTGTGTAGATTCTCAATGTTTCCTCTGCCATACGCTCAAAACTGTATATACGGGTTCGGATATACCCGCGCTGTATGCACTGCTTTCGTACCGTTTCTGAGTAAAGCACTTCGGTCAGCCTCTCTTCCAACGATTTCTCTTTATGAGGGTCGAAATAGAGAGCGGCTTGACCGAGGATTTCCGGGAGCGAACCGGCTGAGGAGGCGAGTACAGGGATCCCTCGTGTCATCGCTTCGAGTGGTGGCAACCCGAATCCCTCATAGAACGATGGGAAGATATAACATACGGCAAAACGATAGAGAGAACTCAATTCGGAATCATCGACAAATCCTGTAAAAATAATATTCCGTATCTTCTGTTCCTCCGCCATTTTCTTCAAACGAGCATAGAAATAGTCTTCTTTGCCGACCAAGACGAATTCATACAGAGGAAATTTCGGAGCTATTTTCAAAAGAGCTTCCAGATTCTTGTGCGGATACGCATTGCCAACATACAAGAGATACGGCTTCAGTATATCACGCACTCCTTCTTTCTTTGTATCGGACGACGACACTTGTGATAATCCGAATCTATCGAAAAGTAGCTTCTCTTTCTCCGGAGGCAAAAATTGACACCAAGGATCGGCCGCCTCATATGTCACTGATATTTTTCCTCGAGCGCGAGGGTACTCTGTGAGAATATCCTCCGCTGTAAACTGCGATACAGTGATGATGTGTTCGGCACGATAGATGGCACAAGCGATGATGAAACGATAAGCGAAAAACTTCATCCTGTAGAAAGTCCCTGAATGCGTGGTATTTTGAAGTGTCGGATAATGGAGCAATATCAGATCATGAATGGTAACCACGAATTTCTTCGGGTACAGAAACGGAACATTGAAGTGAGGAAAGTGAACCAGATCCAATCGAAAGGAAAGGAGTTGGAGCGGGAAAAAAATCTGTTCCGAAAAGCTGTACCACGGATATTCTGCCAAAACTTTCTTGAAATGTCCATTCCTCGGTACATAGTCATCAAAATTCTCCCGTAATAGAAAAATGATGTACTCATTCTCCGTATCCAGAGTTTCCAGACGCTCGATAAGTTTCTCAGTATAACGACCGAGTCCCTTGCCGATCGAACCATAAAATCGGGCATCGATACCTATTCGCATATTCAAGTGAACATCATTTAATCTTTGTCTCTCTCAAAAGAATGGCGTCTCCAAACTGAAACATATCAATCGATGCAGTACAAAAGAAGTGCTTGTGAAGCGAGGATCTTGAACATTTCCACATCCTCTATCTGATTTGTCGCTTTGGGAAAGATAATATACACGGCTATATTCTTCGCTTTTCGAGGAGAACGTACGACCGCACAGTCGGTATTTTCCCAAAATATCTTTTTGGATACCAAAAGTTTCTTCGCATCAAAAAAATCGAACTTTTCAGAAGACCCTCTCTCTATTATTTTCTCCAATTGCGCTGTTTTCGTATTGACGAAACGGAGCGAAACCGATTCTCCTTTAGAAAGAAGCTGTATCGCCTGAATGATGGACTGGAACATCTCCGGCTCTTTCTTGGCCAATGCATCGGAAGTATCTTCCGGAAGACGAAAGATGAGGTTTTTTACGATATCGAACTTACGATTCATCCCGCCGATATACGAATATGAATCTGACAAATCTTTCGTGATATCGTTGGTTTTTCTCTGAAGGTGAAGCTTTTCTCGGAAAACTTTCAACAATGCTTTCTCTTTCGCCAAATACAAAATAAAGGCGAGGATACCGAAAAAAAGTATGATGAGTGATTCCACATCTTCTTCACGAAGAAAAAGGAACCCATCCTGAATGATTTTCGGTGTGAAGACGATAAAAACGAAGAGAGCGAGATAAATCCAATACATAGCATCAATGAGTCAGAGAATTACCAAGAAAAAACTTTTCAGATGAATCTTTTAAACTAGAGCGAAAGTCCTTTCAAATACGCACGGAATTTTTCTCCTATTTCCGGGTGCTTCAATCCGAAATGAATTGTTGTCTTCAGGAAATTGAACTTGTCTCCCGTATCGAGCCATTCCCCTTCCAGTGTCCGTCCGTGTATCGGCAGTCCTTTCTCGAGCATATTATCAAAGGCGTCTGCGAGACGGATTTCGCCGGATTTCCCTGATTCCATTCCTGCAAGTACTTTGAACACATCGTTGGTGATGATATATTTTCCTACAGCTACCGATCGGCTCGG
This sequence comes from Candidatus Moraniibacteriota bacterium, assembly GCA_023261645.1. Lineage (GTDB taxonomy): Bacteria > Patescibacteriota > Minisyncoccia > Moranbacterales > UBA1568 > UBA1568. The sequence goes on from JAHFOO010000005.1 coordinate 42,420, forward strand.
AGCATCCTCTGGTTTCGGCTTCTCCACTATGCGCGTCACCTTCCAATCACTCTCACTGACCTTCTCACCGGCGACGACACCGAATTTCGATACGTCTTCCAGAGCTACTTCGGAAAGTCCGATAATCGGTGTCTGATATTTCTCATACGCCTCGATCAACTGACGCGAGGCAGGAACTTCGCTATCATAGATACAGTCACCGAAAATCACCAACACGGACTCGTCGTCGTCAATCAAATGTGCTGCCTGCAAAAGAGCATGTCCATCTCCCAAAGGGATAGGCTGACGCACATAAGAAAACTTTGCAAGCGTCGATATTTTTTGGACGACCTCGAGGAGATCCTGCTTGTTCTTTTCTACAAGAGTATCTTCCAATTCATAAGAAACATCAAAATGGTCTTCTATAGCCCGCTTACCTCGACCCGTCACGAAGATGATTTCTTCGATACCGGAAGCTACTGCTTCTTCCACGAGATACTGTACGACCGGCTTATCGACGACAGGAAGCATTTCTTTCGGTTGAGCTTTGGTGGCCGGCAAGAAACGTGTTCCGAAACCGGCGACCGGCAGAATGGCTTTTTTGATTTTTCGCTGTGGTATACCATGCATAATACGTGAAAAAAAAATTATTTTTTAAGAGAAACTACTTTCTTGAACTCTGTATTGAACTCGGCAATGGCTTCGTTGACCATCGGATGAAACCGGCTATGGAAGTCATGATCTCTTGCATACGAACCGGCCATAAACAATGATTCATGCGTTCCGGTATCGAAATACGCTCCATCTATCACTCGTACATCGAGCATCTTCTTCTTCAAATAGTGCTTATGCAAATCAGTGATTTCCAATTCGCCTCGCTTTGATGGCTTGAGTTTTTTTGCCACCTCCACGACATCCTTATCAAAAATATAGATTCCCGGGATAGCGAACTGACTTTTCGGCACAACTGGTTTTTCTTCGATAGAAATGACTTCGTAGTTTTTATTGAATTCCACTACTCCGAAACGCTCGGGGTCCGGCACCTCCTTGGCAAAAATACGTCCCCCCGATTCGAATGTCTGAATCGCTTCACTGAAATCATCCTCAAAAATATTGTCTCCCAAAACAAGCACTGTGGATTCATTGTCAATGAAGTCTTCGGCAAGAACAAAGGCATCAGCGATCCCACGTGGCTGTTTCTGTACTACAAAAGAAATATTCACTCCGAATTTGCGGAACATCGAGCCGAGAAGGTTCAAAAAATGCCCGGAATGATCAGGTGCGACAATGATGAGAATGTCTCTGATACCGGCCTTGATGAGCGTGTTGAGCGGATAAAAGATCATTGGCCGATCATACACCGGCAAAAGTTGTTTCGAGGTAATGGCGGTCAATGGCAACAGCCGTGTTCCTGTTCCACCGGCAAGAAGAATACCTTTCATAATGGTTCGTAAGGAAATTATTTTTTATACGCAGGGAAAGCATGACAGAGCTTCCTTACGACAATCTTCACAGCCTTCAATATCTTGGTATCACCACCCGAGGAAAGTGTCATATGAATACAGTCAGCTATCACTTTGACTTCCTTCTCTCGGAGTCCTCGTGTCGTGATGGCCGGTACGCCGATCCGTACACCGCTCGGATCCATCGGTCCACGCGGATCATCAGGAATGACATTCTTGTTCACCGTAATACCGACAGTATCCAGCAATTTCTCAGCAACTTTGCCGGAAATACCGTAGCTTTCCACAACATCGAGCATAATCATATGATTATCCGTACCGCCGAAAAGCGGTTCTGCTCCGTACTTACGCATTTCCTTTTCGAGCATTTTCGCATTCTTCAAAACTTGTTTGGCATACTTTTTGAATTCCGGCTGAAGCGCCTCTCCGAAAGCCACTGCCTTGGCAGCGATCGTGTTCATCAGCGGTCCACCCTGAATCCCTGGGAATACGGCTCTGTCTACCGCCTTGGCTAATTCTTTTTTGCACAGAATCATACCACCACGAGGACCACGAAGCGTCTTGTGTGTTGTTGTCGTGACGATATCGAAATATGGCACGGGGCTGGGCACGGATTTCCCTGCCACAAGTCCTGCGATATGTGCCATATCCATCATACAATAAGCACCGACTTTTTTTGCGATGGCGGCGAATTTCGCATAATCCAGTTGCCGTGTATATGAGGAAAATCCAGCCAAAATCAATCGTGGCTTTTCCTTCAGTGCCTGCACTTCCAATTTTTTGTAATCGATAGTTCCATCCGGTTCCGTCTTGTACCCTACGAAATGATAGATCTGTGCCGGCAGAGTGAGAGGATGTCCGTGCGTCAGGTGTCCTCCGTGAGAAAGATCCATACCAAGGACCGTATCACCCGGTTTGAGTATCGCAGCGTATGCTGCCAGATTCGCCGGAGCTCCTGCGTGTGGTTGTACATTCGCATGTTCTGCTCCAAAAAGTTTCTTGGCCCGGTCGATAGCCAGTGTTTCTACAATATCGGTAAACTCCTGTCCGCCATAATAACGCCGACCAGGGTATCCTTCAGAATATTTATTGATAAAAACTGTTCCGAGCGCCTCGAGCACCGCGATAGACACATAGTTCTCTGATGCGATCATCTCAAATCCCTCTTCTTGTCTTTTCATTTCTCCTTTCAGCGCACCGTATACCTGTTTATCTCTCTTTTTGATAGACTCATATTTCATCATAATGTTTTTGTACAATTTCCAATTTATCCCATCAAACTCAACATCGAGAAAAAATTATTCCATATGTGCGAGATATTCTTTGAGTGCTTCTTGATACCTTCGGAGGATCGGACGCTTCGTATTGAGAAGTACTGAACAATGAGGACGCTTAGCGGAACGAGGGAAAACATCACTTCCCACAGATTGTATTGTAGCTCCAATTTCGGCCTGTGTATAGAGCTCTTGCAGTGCTTCGTACCAGGTCGCGCTACCGCTATTCGGGAGATGATACACCCCGTAAGGAGCCTCGTCTTCTATGAGTGCTTTCGTCGCCTCTGCCAAATCGGGAGCGTAGGTGAAGCAACTTTTTTCATCGTCCACCGCTTGCACGGACTCCTTGGTTTTCGCAATCATCAGCATCATATCAAAAAAGCTTTTTTTTGCGATAGCACTCATCGCCGGCTTACCGAACAGTTTCGAAAGTCGGATGATGTAACTTCTTCCGGCTTCTGCAAGGATATTTTTCTCTCCTGCCCACTTGCTTTCTCCATAACACGAAAGCGGTCTCGGCTCCGCATCTTCGGCATAACCCGATTCATTCGTTCCATCAAAAACATAGTCCGTCGAATAATGAACAAATATTCTGTCCGTTTTTTTGGCAAGATGTGCAAGAAATCCCGGAACTTCGGCATTGAGCACCATTGCCTTTCGATATTCTTCATCACTTTCCTCACATCTATCCACGGCATTGTAGGCGATGGCATTGATGATACTGTCTGGGGAAAGAATTCGAATCTTTTTCTCTGCCACAACAAAATCAGTCACATCGACGTCGTCAACGTCCCAGGCTGTTACAGTGTATTCTCCATCACGAGAAAATGCTTGGACCAATTCCTGTCCCAACATTCCCTTTGCCCCGAGAATCAGAACTTTTTTATTTGCCATACTGTTTTTTGTAATATTCCTGATAATCACCGGACTTCACGTTCTTCCACCATGACTCATTTTCTTGAAACCATACTACCGTTTTTTTGAGACCCTCTTCAAGCGTCACTTCCGGATGCCAACCGAGTTCATGTTCTATTTTCGAATAATCAATCGCGTAACGACGATCATGACCGGCTCGATCCTTCACGTATTCGATCATACTTTCATCTTTTCCAAGAAGTTCGAGAATTTTTTTCACAATCCATATATTTTCTCGTTCACTCTTTCCACCGATGCAGTATGTCTCCCCGATCACACCCGTATGAATAATGAGATCAATAGCCTTGCAGTGATCCTCGACGTAGAGCCAATCACGCACCTGCAGCCCGTCACCATACACCGGAATCTGTTCACCACCTTCAAGAAGATTCGTGATAACAAGTGATATGAATTTCTCCGGATGTGCGAATGGCCCGTAATTATTGGAACAATTGGAAAGAGTGATCGGGAGAGCATACGTATGAAAGTATGAACGAACAAGATGATCGGAAGATGCTTTGGAAGCGCTGTACGGACTCCGAGGGTCATATTTGGTATTCTCATCGAACGGGGCATCTTTCGGTCCCAAGGTACCAAATACCTCGTCTGTGGAGATATGATGGAAACGTTTATTATACTTACGAGCCGCTTCAAGGAGCACGAATGTTCCCTTGATATTCGTATCAATAAAAACGTATGGGTTTGCGATGGAACGATCGACATGTGATTCTGCGGCAAAATGCACCACGACATCAGACTCTGCCACGAGAGAATCGACGACGACACTGTCCGTTATGTCCCCCTTCACAAAACGATACCGGGCATCATTCTCCCATATTCTGAGATTCTCCAAATTACCTGCGTACGTCAGAATATCCACATTGATTATTTGGTACTCCGGGTACTTTTTCAAAATATGATGGATGAAATTCGATCCTATGAATCCGGCTCCTCCAGTAATAAGTAGCTTCATAACTTACAGTTTCATTAGCTTATTAGCTTCTCAAAGAAATATTCTCCTGGGATATCTTTCAGCAATGGATGTTCTCGATCTTTATCGGAGACCATCGGGCTCTCAATCCCCCACTGGATTTCCAGTGCCGGGTCGTTCCATATGACCCCACGCTCGTGTTCCTTGGAATAGATATTCGTACATTTATATTGAAAAAGTATGTCGTCTTCAAGCGCCAAAAATCCATGGGCGAATCCCTCCGGAATGAAAAATTGTCGATGATTCTCTCCGGAAAGTTCCACCGCCACTGATTTCCCGAATGTCGGTGATCCGTAGCGGATATCGAGAGCGATATCGAGCACTTTTCCTCGGAGCACCTGCAGAAGTTTCGCCTGACCGAATGGCGGTACTTGATAATGCAGTCCACGAAGTACGCCTTTCTTGGAAGAAGAGAAATTGTCCTGTACGAAACGGGTATTGGTACCCAGGATTTCCTGATAACGTTTCTCTTGGAACGTTTCCACGAAGAAACCGCGCTCATCTGCAAACACATCCGGTTCGATGATCATCACTCCCTCTAAAAATGTTTTTTCCATCTTCATATCTCTATTATAAAATATCCTCTCAGTAAAAGCAAAAACCACCCGTTACGGGTGGTTTGCGAAATATTTCTACTAGATTTGAATATCGTTCATCACATCATCAAGCGTCTTCTTTTCTTCTACGGGCTTCGGCGCTTCAGCAGTTACAGGAGATGCGAAGGAAGTATTTTCACGAGCTTCGCGAGGTTCTCTCGGCGGTCGTTCGGATCCTTCCGGTTCATTGATCTTCAAATTCACACGAGCATTGTTACGAGCTCCTATCACACGGAGAAGTGTCCGCAATGCTTTGGCAGTCATACCTTCACGGCCGATGACCATCCCCATATCCTTCGGGTTGACGTCGAGTGTTATGAGTACTCCCATTTCATCGATCTTCCTTTCCACCTTCACATCATCTGGATTATCCACGAGCATCTTCACTGCATACTCGATGAAATCCTTGTCCTTCACATTATCTGTCATAAGACTTGATAGTACGGATTAAACATTACCGAAGAAGACTCACTATCTGCTTCTTGAATATACTATAACTTTTTTTCCTTGAGCATGCAAGTCTCACGTCACACATTCTCCCATTCTGCCGGCTCGATGAATGGACGACGTCGCCATTCCTCTGATTGACAACAAAGGAGCTTCTCTCTCGCACTGGGATCCATCAGGAGTGCTTCGGTGATTTTTTCCATCCGCATACCTCTCGAACCCTTGATGAGAATCAGATCTTCGGAACGGACGATACTTGGCAGACTCTCAAGTATTGAGGACGGGGAAGGAAACCAGTATGCCTGACGACTTGGGAAGCCCGATGAAAGCAAAGCATCATACAAGGATCGCATATGCTTCCCGACAGTCACAACAATCTGCGCGCCTGAAGCCACGATATCTGTCACGAGTATCGTATGTTCTTGTGTTGCATCCGCACCGAGTTCCAACATATCACCCAGAATCACTACTTTCCGCGGTGCCATAAATTCTCCCAATGTCTCCAGTGCCGCTCTCGTTGAAACCGGAGAAGCATTGTACGTATCATCGAGAAGTATCATCCCATTCTTCCCAGGAAGAAGACAGAGCCGTCCAGGCAATGGTTCGAAATTTTCGAGAGCTTCTGCGATTTCCACTAAATTCATTTTCAGTGCCACTCCGACTGCTGCCGCTGCCAAAGCTCCTGGAATATGATGTCTGGCGATGATTTTTGGCAAACGCACAGGGATTGTTTTCCCTTCATAGTTCAACTTGAAACTGAATCCTTCCACTCGCTTCACATCACGATGAAACAAAAGATTATCGGCACGGAGCATTGCATCCAGACCGAAACCGTAGGTGAGAGCCTTGGCCCTCGTTTTCTCTTGCATCTTTACAACATTCTTATCATCAGAATTGAGAATGGCGAAACCATCCGGAGGAAGAGCTGAAAGCAGTTTGCTTTTCTCTTTCGCGATATTCCCAATCGATCCGAAGAAAGCGATATGGCTGGAAGAAATCTGTGTCACCACTCCGATTTTCACCGGAACAAAACTGAGGAGATATTCCATATCCAAAGGACGATCGATCCCCATTTCAAGAACGAGCACTTCCGGATAACGCACGGGGAAAATCACCATCCATAGCCACTTGCAAACTATCTTTCCCCAAGCAAAAAGGGATGACTTTCCGCTCTTCGTACCTATGATAGTGAGTGGTATGCCGATTTCATTGTTATAATTTCCTTCCGCTTTGCGTATGAAATACGTCCGCGACACGATCAGCGCTATCGCCTCCTTGGTCGAACTTTTGCCTACTGATCCGGTGATACCGATGATAATCGGATGATATTTCCGGAGTACCACACGCGCCATAAAACGCAAAGCTCTTTCAAGTAATTTCTTTTTGTTCACATTCATAAAAGGGTATTACATCTTTACCGGCACTTCTTCTGTCGGTTTGATCTTGGCATACTCTAACAGAAATTTCATAATCTGACTAAATGTCGGCGCAGCGCTTGATTCTGCCCATTCCACATTTTTTGGATTATCCAGTTTCACCAATACGACGAAGCGTGGATCATCAAGTGGCGCATATCCGACGAAGGAACCGATACTCAAGCCGTCCTCATATCCTTTCGCACCGCTCTTGACCACTTGAGCGGTACCCGTTTTCCCGACGACTTGATAGCCGGGAACATCTGCTCGTTTCCCGTGTCCATTGACAACGACGCTTCGTAACATCGTACCGATAGTGCGGCTCGTCTCTTCGCTCAGGACTCGACGGATTACTTCCGGTTGTATCTTCTCTTCCTGACCATCAGGATGAATGATGCGATCTATGATGTTCGGTTTGATGAGTTTGCCTCCGTTGGCGAACACCGCATAGGCATCAAGCATCTGAAGCGGTGTCGTCGTCACCCCCTGACCGAACGATGCCGTGAAAAAACTGATACTGGAACGAGTGTTATCCAGATTCCTTGTACTCCCCGCAAGTTCTGCCGGCAAGTCTATATCCGTCCGTTTCCCAAAACCGAATCGTGTGAAATAATCACTGAACGTCTGATTTCCGATAAGTTTTTCGACGTAAATCACGCCCGTATTGATAGACTGATCCAATACTTTCGTCATCGTACTTCTCCCATATACCTTGTCCTCCGAATTGTGAATCACATACCCGGCGATACTTTCTGATCCGGTATCAACGAATTCCGTCGTCGGCGATACCTTCCCTTCTTCGATACCCATAGCCATAGTGACAGGCTTCATCACCGATCCCGGTTCGTACGTCATACTGACAGCCGGATTGAGAAATACCGAGTAATCTTTTTCTTCCGAGTAATTGTTCGGATCGAACTGTGGAAATGATGCCATAGAGAGAATATTCCCTGTTTTCGGATCCATCACGATTGCACTGGCGCTATCCGCCGCATATCTCTCGACAGAATCCTTGAGGATTTTCTCGGTCTCATACTGGATGACACGATCGATAGTAAGTAGCAGGCTGTCACCATCTTTCGGAGATACGATCAGCCGATCAGAAAGAGGGAGCCATCTTCCGGCAGCATCTTTCTCTTGTGAAACGGTACCTGTCTCGCCTCGCAAAATACTATCCTTCGATGATTCTATGCCATAACCACCTCCTCCGCCACTCTCTCCCAAACCCGTAAATCCGATCACTTGTGAAGCCAATTCTCCTGCCGGATAATAACGATATTTTTCCGGAAGAAAGGCTATCCCCTTCAGGTTCAATTCATTAATACGCGCTATCTCATCATCATTCAAACGTTTCTTGATGATTTCAAAAGGATCATTCGGACGATCGAGTTTGTCCTTGATCGCACCCGCATCCAATCCCAAGATACGCGAGAGTTCCAAAGCGGTTCGATCTTTTTCCACGACATCTTTCGGCGATGCATAAACCATCTGATACTCACGATTCACCGCCAAAGGATAACGATCTTCACCATCATGAATATACACTTCTCCGCGATCAGCAGAGAGTTCCTGGGAAGCATTGTGCTGATTCTCAGCAATCGCCACCCATTTATCATGACTAACTACCTGAATGAAATAAAGACGTACTATCAAAAATGCACCGACAAGAAATATTCCTCCCATAATAACGCCAACACGATCAAATTTTTCTCTCGGACTGGCCTCTCTCTTTGCTCTTTTCAATTGCACATTTCCGGGACGTTGCATATGTCTTTTCTTCTACGAATCATCAATCTCCAGAAAGTCCCCACGGTTATTTCAAGGCAACCGGTCCTCGTTCTTCAAGATAGACAGCAGTATCCACTTTTTCCATTTTGAGATCTCCTTCCGCCGTCTCGATACGATAAAGTGATCGCAAATCCGCTTCGGAAATCTTGAGGTTTGCATTGTCTTGTTTGAGCTTGCTTATTTCTTTCTCCAGCGTTCTCATATGATATCCCTGCACCGCACTCTGATTCACAGAATAGAGATAGCCCCCGCCGATGACGAAAATAACCAGGAGCACACCAAGCATCATTATGTGCACTGAACCAGGAAGTTCGCCAGTGAGCTTTCCTCTTTTTGCGTGTGTTGTCTCACGACAATGTATTTGCATATAATTTTATTTTTACCTGCCTGCCGGCAGGCAGGTTTTTTTCTGAGACCAGGGAAAGAATTTTATTCCCCTGATCAGAGCTTTTCCGCTATCCTCAATTTGGCACTGCGGGCTCGCGGATTATTTTTCACTTCTTCATCTGTCGGTATGATCGGTTTTTTCGTAAGTATCTTTATTTTCGGTTCATTCCCGCAACGACAGACAGGGAACCCCGGCGGACAAACGCACCCCATCGCTTGCTTTTTGAAAAACTGTTTTACGATTCGATCCTCTCCGGAGTGGAACGTGATCACGGCGACTCTCCCACCCGTCTTCAATCGTTCTACCGCCTGCCTGAGGAACTGCTCCAAATGCTCCGGTTCTTGATTGACTGCTATACGAAGAGCTTGGAACGTCTGTGTGGCCGGATGAATCTTCATCCTTTGTCTCTTCCCTTTGGGATAAACTTTCTCGATACTCTCTCGCAATTCATCGGTCGTCGTGAATGGTTTTTCTCCTCTCACACTGACGATTGCTGATGCGATGCGCCTACTCTCGCTCTCATCTCCATATTCACGGAGAATGCTTGCGATTTTCTCAAGAGAAAATGTATTGATGATCTCTCCTGCCGTAAGCTTTGTTTCCTGATTCAACCGCATATCGAGTGGTCCACTCTGTGAGAAGCTGAATCCTCGATCACCAGCTTCTATCTGATCCGAAGAGAAACCCAGGTCGGCGAGGATAGCATCGACCGATTCGATACTTTCGTTTTCAAGAACCTCTCCGAGACAAGAGTAATTCTTGTGTACGAGCACAAGTGCCTTTTCTCGAAGTGCCTGACAAAACAGATCATCTGTCTGTGCCAGCGTACGGAAAGACTCGAGCGAGGAGAGATCGGCATCGATGGCGATGACCGTACCCCCCGGTAACACGCGTTTCAATATTTCTCGCGTATGACCGCCGCCGCCGAGCGTCGCATCTACGACGACAGCTCCTTTCTTAAGGTACAAACCTTCCATAACCTCTCTGAGCAATACCGGAATATGTCTTGTCATAATTTCTAATTCCCAATTTCTAATTTCTAATAAATTCTTAAATTTCAAATTAAGATTTTTTGTTTTTATTAGGTATTAGATATTAGGTATTAGATATTAGATATTCATTTAATAGATTCCCAATTTACCCAAATCTTCCGCGATTTTGCCGGTATTCTTCTCTGCCTGACCCTTGTATTTATTCCATCTCGTTGTGTCCCAGATTTCCAATCGGTTGAAGAGTCCGACAATCGTCACGTCTTTTTTCAAACCACCATCCTTTTTCAAATATTCAGGGAGGAGAATTCTTCCTTGGTTATCAAGCTCTACGTCCGTCGCTCCGGCAAGCATCACACGAATGAAACTCCGTGTGCCCGCTTCACCGACCGGCAATGTACCGAGTTTCGATGCCAATTCTTCCCACACTTTCATCGGATATACGAAGAGACAATTATCGAGTCCACGTGTCACGACTACTTTGCTTCCGAGTTCCAAACGAAACTTCGAAGGAAGCGCCAGACGCTTCTTTGGATCTATGGTATGTGAATATTCTCCGATAAACATATCTCTGCATTTTCTATTATTTTCCCCACTTCAACCCACATTGATTCAACATGTCCCCATTTTACGCCACCCTATGGGAACCGTCAACATACAAGTTATGCACCAAAAAAATGGCTGTTTTTAGCCATTTTATAAATACCTGGTGCACAAAAAATAATCTATCCTATTATTACCGAACGAGTGCCTGTAAAATCGGGTGAATATCCGTTATTTCCAAGATAAGTGGCAGATGATCAGAAACTTCATTATCAATGACAGAAAAATTCTCCACCTGTACATCCTGACTGACAAAAACATAATCTGCATAGTATTGTCTCTTTCCCTGAAACCGATCCCAGACGAGATGATTCCTCGTCATTTTTATATCAAAATCCTCAATAAGATTCCTATACCCGAACTCTTCGAACATTTTCACGCTTCTCGTATTTGGTAACAGATTGAAATCTCCGCCGATAATCTTGGGACCGTTCTTCTCTCTCATAAAGTCGATCAACCTCTCTGATTGTTTCAATCTGTTCGGAGTGTCGAGCTTATCACCGGGAAATGCTACACCATGAAAATTACAGATATGCAAAATTTTTCCCTTATACTCCATTTCCAAATATATTCCCAGTCCGCAACCTTTCTCTCTGTCAAAAAGAGTCTGGGAAGAAAGTACTTTCATATCTCCACGAATATATATCGATTGTGCAAAATCCTCATCAGAAACAATACACTTATCGGCCGTAATATTTCTATGATTCACAAATGTGCTTTGCCACAGAGAAACGGAATCACGATATGTTTCTTGCAGACAAAAAATATCTGTGTCTGACAGCTGTTCTCTCAGAAACTCGGTCAGATTTTCCTTCATTTTTCCGTCCCAAGCATTCAAAAAAATAATCTTCATAGAAATTTTTTGAAGAGACTGATACGAATTAAAATTTTTCGAGTAATTTCACAAGCAAACGAACCGGAGCCCCGGCAGATCCTTTGGAGAGAAATTCATCGGGCAGTGTCGTCATCCGTGGTGCAATATCGAGATGCACCCATGGATACGCTTTGTCGACAAATTGTTTGAGAAATACGGCTGCCGTAATCGCTCCGCCCCAGCGTGTCTTTCCGAGATTGGCGACATCACCAAATGTGCCTTTGATTTCTTGATCGTATTCATCCCACAGCGGGAGTGGCCACACATAATCACCACTCTCTTCGCCGAGATGACGGAAGAGTTGTTCCAACTTTTCATCTTGTGTAAAAAGCGCAGAAGCTCGTTCACCCAAAGCAACAAGAGCCGCCCCAGTGAGTGTCGCCACATCGATGACCAAAGATGGGTCATATTTTTTCGCATAAATGAGAGCATCAGCCAAGATAATTCTCCCTTCAGCATCCGTATTCAATACTTCGATGGTTTTTCCCGACATCGAACGGAGGATATCGCCAGGGCGATAACTTGAGCCCGATGCCATATTTTCCACGGCAGGAACAAGCGCCACAACATTCTTCTTCAGTTTCAATCGCGCGACAGCAGCCATCGTATGGATCACCGATGCTCCTCCTGACATATCCATATTCATACCGAGAATAGAATCACTCGGCTTCAAATTGATACCGCCGGTATCAAAAGTCACACCTTTGCCGACCAGGACAACTGGTTTATTTTTTCTACCAGAGACAGGCCTACCCGCTCCCCAATACTCCAAAATAATAAAACACGGTTTCGCTTCCGAGCCCATACCGACTCCCAATATCCCTCCCATCTCCCGTAGTGCCATTTGTTTCTCATCAAGGACAGTCACTTTCACTGACAGACCTTTGACCGAGGTCCTGGCATGACGAGCCAATATTTCCGGAGTCATCACTCCTCCAGGCATCGTTGCGATATGGCGGGAACGATTGACTTCTTTGCCGATAATCATTCCTCTTGCCACACCTTCCTTGATATCTTTTGAAGAAACATCAGTAAGGAAGATCGTTCGTATCTTCGGAAAACCATCTTTCGGTTCCGTCAGGAATTCCTGAAAAGAGAATCCTGCCATCAAGAAATTCATCACGAGTAATTCTGCCACATCAGAAGCGTGCATTTCCAGATGTGTGAAGTGAAATTGTCTGAAATCGAGGACTATCTCGATATATTTTTTCGCCAGAGCTTCACGTACCACTTTACGTGCCAAAAGAATGAGCGTGCGCCTGGTCATCATTTTTCGCTCGCCTATGACAAGTATCAGTGTTTCTCTTCCTTCTTCTCTCTCTATCACACCATCCCTCCCTTCTTCTTCCAACCGAACGATCAATACTCCTCTCTTTGGCCTACCTGCTTCTCCGATCTTGATATTCATAGTCTGTTTCTCCGATAGAAAAATTATACGATACGCCGAAAAATATATTTTTGAAAGCAAAGTCCCAAAAAATTCCTTATTCCTTATTCATCTCTCGTATATCACGCAATATTTCCTCCGCGTGCCCATCAGGTTTCACATCCTCGTATACTTTCACGATCATTCCGGAAGGATCGATAAGAAATGACGTTCGGAGAATTCCCATATATTCCCGTCCCATAAATTTCTTTTTGGCCCAGACACCATAGAGATTCACCACCTTTTTTTCTTCATCTGAGAGAAGCGTGAACGGGAGGTCATATTTGGTGACGAACTTGGTGTGTTTTTTCACCGAATCGACACTCACTCCCAACACCACTGTCTGAGAGCGTTTGAATCTCGGGAAATTATCACGGAATTGACAGGCTTCAACGGTACACCCCGGAGTATCGTCTTTGGGATAGAAATACAATACCACCCACTTGCCCGCATATTCATCGAGTGAATGCATAATTCCTTCTTGGTCCGGCAGACTGAAATTCTTGGCCTTAGTCCTTTTTTTCAAAAACATAGGTGTGTGTATCAAATGATGTCGTATTGTAACACAAAATGAAAACCCCCGCCACGAACGATGTCATAGCGGAGGTTTTTTCATATTGAAGCGTACACGAGTTGTTCAACTCTTCCGAATGATTTCGGCAGAGGCACGCCCCGCTCATTCCTCATCACCTTGATGAGACAGAGCGCCGAGATGGTTTTCCTTTCTTCCAAAAAGCCGATGACTCGAAGCAACATCGGATGCTCTTCAAAAAGGAAAACCTTCGTCGTCGAGAGGAACGCTTCCAACACCTCGGGATAAAACCCTTCTGGGTTCATCTCTTTTTTCGATTCTACTTTCAAAACTACTCCTCTTTTAACTTCAAAAAATAAAGAAACTCCCATTATTTTGGGGTTCCACTTCTATACCTGACGTATTCAGGCTTTAAACACGATAACACGAAAATAAGAGGGTGTCAACCCCACCCGCTTAAATCCTATTCTGAATAGCAATTGGAGAGTGACCAAAAGCAATCTTTTGTCTCTGCTCCAGACTCAAAAGCTGTTCTTTGTATACGAAAAATATTCCCTCACTCTACGGCATCCCCGCCCGCAACGCATTCGCGTAGCGATTCGGGCAGGCATAAGAAATTTTTCGAACAAAGAAAGCCGTCTCAGACAAGTGGAGCAACCAACAAAAAATTCTTTTGGTTACTCTCCTCTACAAGATTGGAGGGATTGCTATTCAAGGTAGAATGTAGACTATCTGTGATCATTCTTTCTCCTGAATATTCAGGTATTTCCGCCCCTTCAGTTTCTCGGGGAGATATTCCTGCTTCGCCTCTTCTTCATTCTTGAAATCCGGCGTATATTTGTAACCTTTGCCATAATCAAGATTCTTCATAAGCGTGGTCGGGGCGTTCCTCAAATGAAGAGGCACCGGTTCGTTCGGGAAATGCGCCACATCGTCTTTGACTTTTCCATACGCGCTATAGAGAGCGTTTGATTTCTTCGATTTCGCAAGATAGACCACCGCTTGTGCAAGATGGATTTCGCATTCCGGCATCCCGAGCATCTGGCAGGCCTGAAAAACCGCCACTGCCTGCGGTAACGCGAATGAATTCGCCAACCCAACGTCTTCCGAAGCGAACCGCACCAATCTCCGTGCCACATAGAGAGGGTCTTCTCCTGCCTCAAGCATCCGTCCAAGCCAATACAAGCCAGCGTCCGCATCGCTCCCGCGCATCGACTTATGGAGTGCTGAAATGATATTGTAATGCTGTTCACCGCCTTTGTCATAGAGGATGTGCGAGCGCTCGACTATTTTTTCCACCAACTCCGGCGTAATATTCTTCGCACGTATCGCACAGGCCTCGAGAATATTGAGTGCCTGCCTGCCATCACCGCCTGACACTTCTGCAATGAAGGCGAGCGTACTTTCTCCTGCTGAAATCTTCTTCTTCGCAAGCTCTGTATCGCTCGTCACTGCCCGTCTCAAAAGAAGTACCAATGTTTCAATGGTATGCCTCTCCAAAACGAGCACGCGTGTCCTCGAGAGGAGCGCAGCATTTACCTCGAAACTGGGGTTCTCTGTCGTAGCGCCGATGAGTGTCAATATGCCTGATTCTACGAAAGGAAGAAGAGCATCTTGCTGTGCCTTGTTCCAGCGATGTATTTCATCAAGAAACAGAATCGTTTGTTTGCCCTTTTTGTGATTCTCTTCTGCCTGAAGGAGTACCGACTGCAAGTCTTTCTTGCCACTGCTCACTGCAGAGAGAACGATGAATTCTGCCTGAAGGGCATGCGATAAAATTCTGGCCAATGTCGTTTTCCCGCTTCCCGGCGGTCCCCACAGAATAAGCGATGGCACCTGATTGTGCTTTATGGCATCACGAAGAAACGAGCCCTCGCCGAAAACTTTTTCTTGACCGAGAAACTCCTCTATCGTTTTCGGACGCATCCGTTCTGCTAGTGGAATAGTGCTCATATGGCAATCGTAATTCCGACGGGACAATGATCCGAACCTATCACCTCTGGTAGAATAAAAGCATCATGAATCCTCGGTGCAAGTGACTTGCTGGCAAGAAAATAATCGATCCGCCAACCGACATTGCGAACTCGGGCATTGGCGAAATATGACCACCAACTATAAAACCCATTGCCTTGGTGGAATATACGGAACGTGTCAACGAAGCCGGCCGTGATAAAATTCGAAAAACCTGACCGCTCTTCATCGGTGAAGCCGTGCTTCCCGACATTCTCTTTCGGATTGGCCAGATCATCTTCAGTGTGAGCGACATTGAGATCGCCACAGAAAAGAACCGGTTTTTTCTTTTCCAATTTTTTGCAGAAAGCGAGGAAGGCGGGATCCCACTGTTTATGCCGAAGAGCAAGACGACTCAAGTCTTCTTTGGCATTGGGAGTATAAACCGTCACGATAAAAAAATCAGAATATTCCGCTGTGATCACTCGACCCTCCCCAGAAGGATCACCATAGCCATCATCTGCCAGATGAAATTTTTCTGCTATTTCCGGAAAAATGCCATTGATGACGGAGAGCGGTTTTTGTTTGGTAAAAATAGCCGTACCGGAATACCCTTTTCTCTCCGCCGAATTCCAGTATTCCTCATAGTCCGGCAAATCGATTTCTGCTTGACCTTGAAGGGCCTTCGTCTCCTGCACGCACAAGATATCCGGCTGATATTTCTCGATGAACGGCAAAAAAAGATCCTTCTTGTGCACGGCACGGATGCCGTTCACATTCCAAGAGATGATTGTCAGCATTTTTTGGGACATAGATACGGGTGATATGAGAACTCTTCCATAGTAGCACTTCTCATCATCCACCGACAAGACAAATAAAAAGCCGCTTCGAAATGATATTCAAAGCGGCTGGATGGCAGGAAAGATATCAATCGTCCCACCCTTCCCGAGGATTAATCCTGAAAATGATCAGGATCAACGTCGTGACAACCAACGAAGCAATGGCATAATAGGCCAAAAGGGTCATGATAACTCTCCTAAAAAGAAAAAATAAGGTACTTGTCACCATCTATATTAGCACACTCTTTATGGTAACAGTCTATTATACACCAAAATACTCTTTTCGTCAATACTGCAAAAAGCTTTCAGTACGAATAATGACTTTTTCAGGCCTTATTCCCTTTGAAGGCAATGACATCCAATTCGTGGAAACGACGCTGTTTCTCTTCGATGAGAATATCGTCTTCCAACCCTTTCGTAGCGGATGTCCCGGGACGCGGTGAATACCAGGCTATGAATGTCTTGGTGAAACCGACTCGTTTTACCAGATCGATGCTCTCTTCGAATTGCGCCCGTGTTTCTCCCGGGAACCCGACGATGATATCTGTCGTGAAAGCAATCTCCGGAATCCTGGCGCGGATACGGTCAATCAGATCAAGATACTCGGCGCGAGTGTACCAGCGATTCATCCGTTTGAGCACTGCGTCGCTCCCTGACTGCACCGGCAGATGAAGCATTCGATCGATATTCTGATGACGCGCCAGGACGGCGATCAATGCGTCGGAAAAATCCCACGGATTCGAAGAAATGAACGTGACCTTTTTCAGTCCGGAAATTTCTGCGATACTCTCGAGGAGATACGGGAAAAGTGTCGGGATACGATGACGATTCAGATGTTTCACCATTACGGGCTCCACCTTCCTGCCATCGGGCAATTCATATGCTTCCCCTTCTTTTATTTTCTCTTGCAGAAAATCCGCCCCGTACGAGTTGACATTCTGTCCCAAAAGTACGACTTCCTCATACCCGTCTGCCACAGCCTTCTTTGTTTCATCGAGGATTTCTTCGAATGGTCGCGATCGTTCCTTCCCGCGTGAAAACGGTACGATGCAAAATGCGCAAAAATTATTACAACCGTTGGAAATGATGATGGATGCCATTTTCCCTTTGGCGCGCACCGGAAGATACTCGAAACCGACTTCCTCCATCGGAAGGAATTCCGCATCAGGTAAACGCGATGTGAGTCGCTTCATCATCTTCCCCGAAGGTTCGCGGGCTGCTGCTCCTACGAGACAACCGGTAACGACAATATGTGGCGTCTTTGTTCCGAGACGATCAGTCAAACTGCGTACCATACCATAGACGCGTTCCTCCGCCTTATCACGGATAACGCAGGTGTTGAGTACCAGGATATCCGCTTCCTCCAAGACTTCGGCACGCGAAAAACCACGGGAGAGATACAAACTCTCGATACGTTCCGAATCAGCAATATTCTGCTGACAACCGAAAGTTTTGATGAAAAATGTCTGTGCCATAGTTTTATAGTGAAATGGAGTCTTTCTCTACGATGAGTTGTCCACAAGCAGCGGAGATATCGTCTCCCATCGTTTTCCGACGTGTCACGACGACACCGGCATCTTCCAACTGTTTTTGGAAACGATCAAAGTCACCAGGCAAGCTGTCCCGATACACGCTTCCCGTGAAATTATATGGAATGAGATTGATGCGAGCGTTACCGACTCGGCCGGCGAATCTGATCAACGCTTCGGCGTGCATCTGTGTATCATTGACCTGCGAAAGCATCACATACTCGAACGTCAGATGTCGGCGCCTGCTCTCAAACTTCCGGAAATATGCTTCGGTCCACTCCACCAAACTATCGAGAAACCCATCGTACGAACTCGGCATCATCTGCTTGCGAGTATCCCCGTCCGCACTATGAAGCGACACTGCCAGACGGACAGCCGGCCACGACGAATCATCAAGTAGTTTCTTCAGCATCGGGAGGAGTCCGACGGTCGATACCGTGATACGCGTCATTCCGATATCCGTATATGTGAGAAGGAGATGCAGTGCCTCCTTGACATTATCATAATTGGCCAGAGGCTCGCCCATCCCCATAAATACGACATTCGAAATCCGAGACTCCTCACTATACGGTTCACCATTCGGATTCTTCAGCGTGGATTTCTTTTCAAGAAAATACATCCAAAAACGCACTTGATCGACGATTTCATCAGAGGTGAGATTGCGAGTGAATCCCATCGTACCAGTAGCACAGAAAGTACAGGCCATCGCACACCCGACCTGCGAAGAGACACACACCGTCCATTGTTTTCGGGCGTTCCGCATCAGTACCGTCTCTACCCGTTTGCCTCCTCCTATTTCCACGACCGCCTTGAAAGTATCTTTCTTCACGCTTTCAAACACTCGTACTTCCTGTACGGAAAGCCACGGTATTTCTTCTGCAAGAGTCTCACGCATCGCAAGTGGCATATTCGAAATATCAGAAACAGACTTCAAGACAACATCAAAAAGAGCCTCCTCAAATTGACGGAAACGGAATGCCGGTGCCCTAGGAAACAATGTATCAAATTTTTCTTTACGAGAAAGAGGTGACATATTTTTACTACAAAAATCTCCTGCTTGAGAGAAGCAGACAGTATACATCAGAAAAATGACACCGTCAATATCATTTCACAACAAAAAAGATCTCTTCTGGGGCAAAAGATTCAATTTTTCGGTGAGGTTCCATCTCCTCCGAAAATATTGCGTTTGATATCAGGCGTCTCTTCATGCATACGCGCCCGCGCTCTCAGACTGTCCACCACCTCATTGAATCGAGCTTCTTTGAATGTCGTTTCTTTGAAATATGAGTCCACATATTGTTTTCTTTCTTCATCACTGAAACGATATCGATACACGCTGTAATAATAGTTCCATCCGCCGAATGAAAGAACCAAAAAGAAACCGATAAAAACCAGCATTTTATAATAACGGTACCACAGAACAAGCGTGTTTCCGAGAGAGAAACGATCTTTTACTTTTATGAAAAATGAAGAAAAAGGGATTTTCATAGGTTACTTTTTTTTATTCACATACACGAGCATATCAAACGTCGCTTCCAAGGGAGCTTGCGTCACCGTCGGTGCCGTCTCATTTGGAATAATATTCCCATCACCAAGAAGAGAGAAAGGATTGCTCCTTGTTTCAGGAGTATTTTTCATAGCAGATTCATCCACTCTCTTTATTTCAACCCCTATGACGTCCAACCCGACTGGCAAGGTCTCCATCTTTTGCAAAAAGAAAATGATGTTCTCATACGACCCTTCAGCTTTGATACTGAGGCGCAGATACCGATCGAACGGCGCATTGTCTACCATACTTGTCACTTTTGATTTCGTATCATTGGCATCCGTTTTGACGTCTACCTCCCCGTCTTTCGGAGGAACAGCCTTCGCCGGTACTTTTTCGATAATCTGTCCGTTTTCTTTGGAAGTGATGGTCATCTGTATATGCGTATCATTTGCCAGATTTTCGAGCGTCTTGATGAAATCAACTATCTGATCTTCAGTGATGATGATATCGAGTGTTTGTTCGTTTCCTCTGATGGCATCGTACTGATCTTTCAATTCCGGCAACTGCCCGACTTGTTTCTGTTGATTTTCCTGATCGGCATAATATTCCTGGATACCGCGCATCTTCGTATCGAGAGATCGTTTGAGTGGCAGAATACCGAACCAAACGATACTCCCCATCGCAACGAACAGTACAAACAGGGCGATCAATGACGAGTGTCTCTTGTATGAGGGTGTGGAAAGAATCATAAGCTTTTTTTCAAACATTCTTCTTTTATTCCGAAATCAATCTGGAAGTCTATGTTGTCTTGGGAAAACAAGTTCGAGATTGGCACATTGATATTCTCTACGCAGAGAGATTCTTTCAGGCGAGCATCAAAGGTGAGCAAATCATCCCGTTTCGTCGCCTTACCGGTCAGAAGTACCGTGTAATCCTTGGTAGTCAAGTGGTCAACGACGATTCCTTCCGGTAACAACTCATCCAAAAGAGAGAATACTTGCGTGAAAAAAAGATGGTTCTTCTCAATTCTTCCGACCACTTCAGTGGATGTATTCGTATCTTTGAATTTCTGCTGATACAAAGAAAGCGTTGTCTGCTCTCCGCGCACTTTTTCGTCCTGTTGCTTCATATTCTTCAGACTCTGCAACTGGGAATCGAGGACGACATACGTACCGACCAATATGCCCATATACAGCACTTCAAGAGCAAAGAGGAGGAAAATCTGCCACAGAAAAAAACGGAAGTGAAGCTTACGCTGGATATCTTTTTTATTTTCCTCCGGAAGGAGGTTAAGCAAAGTCTTCATATTCATCGAGGCCTCGAAGAGCCAGGCCGATAGCTGTTGAATACTGTACGGAGTGATTGCGATCAATAAGCGGTAATTGTTTGCCCAGCCTGATATTCACCCACGGATTACCGAATTCGACCGGGCGACCGAGTCTGCGAGCAAAAAAAGGGAGGAGTCCTTGCATATTCGATCCTCCGCCACAAAGGACAATGGCATCAATATTTTTGGAATACTGCAAATTGTTCAGATAAAAATCAATAGATTTCTCGATTTCCACAGCGATGTTTTCAAGTACCGGAAGAGCTGCCTTCAAAACCGGACTTTGCAGAGCAAGCGAACCCAATCCCTGTTTGATTTTTATCTCCTCCGCCTCTTCGAAAGGAATATGCAGTGATTTAGAAATAGCATCTGTGATCATCTGCGAAGAAAGAGGCACACTGGATGTAAAACAGGGCGTACTGCCGATGGCGATAAGAAAACTTGAACGCCGGTCACCGATGTCGACGATAAGCGTCGTCCGTTCTTCGTTTTCTTCAGCAAGCAAACTGCGTGCTTGAGCGATGGATTCCGTTTCAAGACCGACGACTTCCAATCCAGCCGCGCTGAGCACCGTCTGAAACTGATCCACGACACTGCGAGCCACCGCCACCACGAGCACGCTCATCTTCCCTTTTTCTTGCGTGAAGTTCTTATCAAGAACCTGCCAATCATAATACACTTGATCGAGTGTCAACGGAATGTTCGCTTCGATTTCCCATTTGATAGCTTCTCGAACCTCATTCTTTTCCATTTCTGGAAGTGAAATGATACGGAGAAATGCCTTTGTTTCAGGCAACGAACAGATCACTTTTCGTGTTTTGAGTTTCTTTGGTCCGACTATCTGGATCAAACTTGTGATAGCTCTCTCGACAGCCTCTCTATCTATGATTTCACCATCAACCACGCTTCCAACAGGAAGAGGTACTGATCCGAAGCTAACGATGGAGTCCAAATCCCCTGTTCGATTGAGCCACAAAGCCTTTATGGAAAGGTCGCTCAAATCAAGTCCGAATGCGCTCGGAAAAAGATCAAAAATTTTTTTCTGCAGAATGCTCATTGTATCTCTGTTTTTATTTTCTCTATCACTCTTGCTATTATAGCACAGCTTCTTCCCCTTCTCTTCTTGTTTTTTGTTCCTCACTCTGTTCCCGACCACTTGCTCTACTGCTCTTCCCAGAGATCCATCTGATATTGTGTGCCCGTCGGAAAATATGGTGGCGGATAATAGAGGAGATTGTTGTCATAATAGAGATTACGTGTCGTGTATCCCGTACCATCAGTATAAGCGAAACCGTAACGGATATTCGTTGCCAGGGCACCATATATTGTAATAGTGGATTTGATCCGACCATCATAATATTCCCGACCGACACGTCCCTGCTGGGAGAGAAGTGCCCCATCGATGCGGAGAACATTGCTACTATCACGTGGAATCTCGATATTTTTCTGCCCGATGACTCCGAGAATATCACTTCCATTATAATTGGTATAGACGAGGTTGCTCGGAATATAGACGGAAGGAGCAGGTCCCCCGATCAGATCGGCTGCGACGACAGAGATCCTTTTCGTGTTGATTTTTCCGCTCAGCCATATGTTGTCCTCCACGAAGATGACACCGTTATCCACGATTGGATAATTCGTTTTGCTCACACATTTTCCCCTGGCTGATTTATTCGATTGGATGAGAGCGCAGGAGCTCGAAGCACAGCAGGCACTCGTGATACAAGCGGAACCGTTCGTTCCATTATAACTTCCTGATGCCCCGGAAACCACTCCCTGATAATCTGAAATAGCGTTCGTATGCGTGCTGTCGTAATAACTCGTATATGCACTGAATGAATTTGCCGTACAAACATCGAATGTTCCATCGACGAGAAGCGTAATCTGTCGACCGACACCACTGTTATCGAAATATTTCCCCCGTCCTGCTTGAGCTTCCGATTTCATAAAACTCAAATCTCCGAGCACACCATTGAAATCTACCATCGCTACAGGAAATGATCGCCCCGCTTCGAAAACATCCGTTCGCGCAGGCACGGCTGCGGGAGGAAGAGGATCTGTCGGCGCCAAATGCGTATGTACACCGAACTCGCTTCCTCCGCCATGATCCGGATCATCATAGGTAGCAACAGCGCTTGAAATCACATTATGAGACAACCCATCGAAACGGATGCCTTTGTTGGACATTATTTTTCCAAAGACTTCCGTTCCTTCACCGAAACGCATAAAATCATTGGCCAGCACCGCATTCTCGCTCCACGATGGACGACGGAGGCGTACGACAAGTGTCCTCACGTCAGCCGAATTGCGATAGGTCCACCCTTCTGATCGTATGGAGATGCTGGTCGATCCGGCTTTCGGAGGTGTCACGGTCAATCTGTATTTTCCTATACTCACGCCTCCGTCGGTATATTCAACCTCGTATGGTGTCGGTGGAACGCCGTACGGACTACCACTTGCCCAAAAAGTGGCTATTTGCTGAGCCGTCCTCCCTTCCACCTGATGAGCGAGGTACCAACGATAGAAATCGATGCCGGATTCCGCAATCTGAAAAGCCTGCTCACGCGAATGGGTCTGCAGGGCATATTTCGTCTGTGATGTGATGAACGTCAAGATAGAGGTAAGCACGATTGCTACCGCTGTCATTATGATCAGACCGTATACGAGAGCCGATCCTTTGATGTTCCTTTTCAATACATTATTCATACGTTTTCAGATTACGCAGATCGACGAATGACTCGATGTTGACATTGTTCGGAGCGTGGACAGGATCGATGTTGATGAGCAGATGCACTCGTATAAGACGAACATCGGAGAGAGTAAACGGGCTTTTCAGAGGATTGTTCACCGTATCTCCCGGATAATTCTTGTTATAATAGAAAAATACCGGATTGGTGCTTTCATTTACGACATAATTCGCCAAAACAGTGACTGTATCATCGCCTGCAGGATACGAAACAGGAGTCGTGCTGGTCGGATTAGTCACACCCATTTTCAACTGATCGGTAGCCAGATCAAGGAAATAATGCACACGCTCCGTAACACCGTCTCTATCGATATCGAGATATACTTTCAAGTCAAAATCTGATCCCGATTCGATAGGAAAATCACCATCGTCTGCCTGACGAATACTGCGGAGTTCCTTGATGATCTTGTTTGTCGAATGTGAAGCCGATGATGAAGCAATCCCCTCTTCAAGAATAAATTTGTTCGTATCCCAGCTTTTAAGAAAGAGAAGTGTAAAGCCTTCCATTGCGATGAGCATGATACTGATAGAGACCATCAATTCCACAAGCGTCAGTCCTTTGTATTTTTTCTTGTATAGCATACTAATTCGCGGTCAATTGAGTTGTTTTTGTAACAAGGGATGTACTCACAACAACAGATTCAGAAGTATCGGCAAATCCTGCCATCGATGTATCCATCGTATACGTTCCTGCCGTAAGTCCTGTCGCATTCGTTGAAAAATATGCTACCCCGTACTGATCGGCTATCTCTGTGGCATCATAACTGAGGAGCGTATTCGTCAAATGGACGCTCGCTCCTGCAAGAGGTGTCCCATCTGCCTGATTCTGTATGATCGCCTTGACGGAACCGATCTGAGTGTCCAATAAAACAATATCAACATTCTGATTCCCTCCACTGACGATATTCACCACACCGGGAGTGACACTGCTCGGATTCAGTTTCCAAAACTCATATCGGGCGGATGATGTTTTGATGGTATACGTACCCGTACTCTGAGAAGAAAAAGTATGCGACCCTGATCCGCCGGTATTCGCACTTTGATCGAGAGAATACACATCCGTTCCGGGAGCAGGTAACGTGGTACCGAGAATCTTCCCGCCTTTTATCGTGAAATCGATATTGGGCAGAGCAGTACCGGAAGGGTCTTTTGTCTGTATGGTGAGATTGGTAGCTTCCGTCAAAACCATTGTGACCGGATTCAATACACCGTCTACGACTGACACATATTCATCCACCGGATCGAAAGTCGATGTCGGTGCCGGCGGATAATTGATAGCCGTATAATATCCCGTCTTGGAAACAGTGAGTGCATAATCCTGATCACCGAGAGGGGTACTAGTCGGTGTTCCCGGTAGTGTCACGTTTCCCGTAGCGTCCGTAAGATATACGGCATCAATACTGGTGGATGGGTTGACGAGATGGACACTGACTCCGGGAATGCCTGCTCCGGCAGTATCAAGTATGTTGATCGTCAATACTCCGCCACTGATAG
>JAHFOO010000006.1:0-54185 GCA_023261645.1 Candidatus Moraniibacteriota bacterium
GACCACAACAGGGTACTGACTTCCCTCAGTTCAAACACGGTCATTCAAAAGCTTGAATTGAATATGCTTCGGGAGTTCGTGCTTTTATTCCAAAAAATGGAACGTGAAGTACGTCATACGATATCGCACATATCACTTGTGAAATGGCGTGATGAAAACTTCAGGAATGAATTGGGTCAGATGGCAAGCGACGATGATACTGTATATATGATGCTTGTAGTGGCGAAAATGCTCTCGAGAAGCGGACGGAAACACATCGCTGAACAGATCTCTGACCAGCTTATGTGCGGACACAAACACAAAAAAGCATCGTATGAGCAGATGGCATGACTCTCTACTCACACGTGACATCCGTCACAAAGAAACTCCGGCAATACCTCTTGGTATCGCCGGTTTTTTCTGTCTGAATGGTGCTCATCGTATATCATCGACTCCACGTGAAGACATCTATTGCTCCGCGTACCTGATCATTGCTTACTTGCGTAAGATTTTTGACGAGAAACTCTTTCATACCCTTGGCGACATAGTCATAGTCATTATCAGAAAGAATGATCCAACCAGTCTTATACTCTGTCATCAATTTTTCTACCTCTCCTTGTGATAGGCGTGTCTTGGAAATCTCATCACCGAGATCATACACCGGTACATCGGCACCGGCGAAATAATAATTACGCATATTGCGCGTCACGAGGACATCTGTTGCCAGATGATTCTTTTTGAAATAAGCAAACACTTTTTGATAATTCGGATTGCTCCCGGAGGATGTCTCATGATACGTGTTATTTTCTTCCAAGAAATAGCCGAAGTTCGGCACAACCAGAAGCAATAGACCGAGAGCGATGAAAGATTTCGCTTTCTTTGTCAGGGTAAATTTCTCACGAAGTAGCATCCAGACACCGAAAATCCCTACGGCTGTCAGAATCATCGCGAATGACTCTGCAAAGTAGATGTACTGGGCTCCCATATTGCGTCGCCAGAGCCACACAGCCATCGCAAGCGGTGCGAGGAGGGAAAGTGTCAGCCACAGCGACTCACGGGTCATATTCTCACGTTTCGCGAGCCACCATGATCCGAAAGAGAGCAACATCACTCCGAGAAACGGATGATAGTATTCTCTCAGGATATATTTCACATATCCATAATTGTTATCAAAGAAGATGAGCCCGGCCGCATACGAACGAAAGAATTTTGGAAAGAATGTTGCGACAACGATGATGGCAAGCACCCCGACAGCGAACAGAATAAAATATTTGTTATAAAGTCCTTTGCCATGTGTGAATTCCTGGAACGCTCTCACTGCGAGATACGTACCGATGAAGAAAACGAACGTTCCTGCGAGCTGATGTGTCATCAGTGAAAGCACAAGAAATATTCCTGCTAGCACAGCACAACAGATATTCACTCCGAATTTCTCCCACAAAGACCTCAGTGCCGTTATTTTTCCGGTGTATGCCCTTTCCAAAGCAAGGAACGCAAGTGTCGAAGTCGCAAGATACATCGGAAAAAACATCGCATACATACGCAGTGTTCGATCAAATATGATACCGCTCACAGAAACAGCGAAGAGAAATGATGCGATGAGTCCGACTTCCTTCCTTTTTGTGAAAACAAGCGCTGACCAGAAAATCACACCCATCGAAATTGCTCCCCAGAGCACGCTTATGAGTCGCGCATTTCTCTCTGTCGGCGAGAGAAAATGAAAAAGCTCCGCCACCTGCCACTTGTAGATGGTGGCTCGCTCGTCACGGGCGACATTCTGGTTCACCTCTGAGGCCTTTTCGAAATTGAAATCCCAAGCCCTCCACTGCCCCGTCTGCGTGTAGCCATAGGATGAATTGATATCGAGGAATTCATCCGAAACGAAAGAGTTATTGTCGAGATTATACAGACGGAGTCCTGTCCCGAAGACGATAATCATTGCGAGTATCTGCAGCGTTTGTTTCCAATTCATAGGGTAGAGCATTTTAATTATAAGTATTCTCTTTGAAGATATTCAGAGAGTGAGTTCAAGGATTTCTTTTAAGCGTGATTATCGTTACATTGCCGAATGTTTGTGCTTTCTCTGATATGAATCCATCTATGACTTCCGGTATTTTCTTTTCCGGAGAAATATGCTTCTGTATATAGAAGAACGAATCGTCGGCCGTAATTTTTTCCGGTTTGTATACTTTGCTCACTACTACGCCCTGCTGCTTCGCGAAATACTCGAGTGGCTTTCCGTACCGGGAGAGATATGCTTTCTTCCCTGCCACATAGATTATTCCGGATCCCTTTGAATTTTCCAAGAAATACTCGCTCATCTGCTTCACCTCGCCGAAATAAGCGACATTGTCCGTACTGGCGGTTCCGTTACGAAATGCGACAACAGCATCTCTGATAGTCCATACATTGAAAAAAATGAGTGTTGCTACGAACAATCCGGCACACAAGATGGAAAACTTATTGTGGATTCTATACAAGAAAAAATGTATCCACAAACCAGCAAGCAGAAACGGTATGAACTCGATCGCGATGAAGTATCGTATGGAGAGGGATGAAGAAACAGAGAAAAGAATAAGAAAAATGATGGCGGAGTAGATCGCTACCAGGACAAAAGCACGTTTTCGTCTCGGATCGACTTCTTTTTTTATAAAGAGCCCAAAAAGTATGAAACCACCCAGAGTGAATATCGTACCGAAAATTGCGATGGCGATTCTCTCGATATTGGACCTGATTCCCTTTTTCTCGATCCGGCTCACGAGACCGGTCAGATTGCATTTGTCCCCGCTTCCCAAAGAAGAGACGATGTACGTAGCACCCTGGATATGGCACAGCACATCATTCGAGAAATCCTCCCCGTAGTTTTTCCCGACACCCTCTGTACTCGATTGTGCGTCCGTAAAGAACGACCGTATATTGGCACCATTGTTGTTTATTTCATAGAGAAGTTGTCCTGTGTTTGCAAGGAAAAAGAAGAGGAGTGTCACACAGACACTTTTCCAGATAAAATGCTTCTGTACGAAAAGATAACCAAGTACCAGGAGCGCGAGCAGTGGCATACTGATGAAAAGTATCGTATGAAGCTGAAAGCCTATTCCCATCGCTACGCCGAGCAACATCGCCCATCTGAGTTTTTCTTTGGGAGCATTGTCGATGATCGCCAATAAAGCGAAGAAGAATAACAGCGTGAAAAACGGAATGGAGTTCGGATTGAAAGCAAACCGTGAATAGGTCACTACGAAAAAAGAGATACTCAAAAGAAATGTCACTGCAAGAGCGATCTTTTCTTCAAAAAACTTCCGGAAGAAAAAATATCCCAGAATGATGGTCGCTATGGAAAAAAAGAGGTCAGCATACGCCATTTTTTCCGCAGAGGAACCGAAAATCAATGCAACAGTATATTCAAAATAGTAAAAAATCGGCCCAAGCTTGAAGAAGGTATTGCCGGCCTGAGGACCCATAAGTGGCCACTGCTTCCCATCGATCATATCTTGTACCAAGAGCGCATCCCGTGCCTGATCGGGGTTGAAGGTCATCCAATCACGAAATTCGTATGTCCTGAGAAATATACCGACTATCAGAATGGCACCGAAAACCCAGAAGCCAAGTGGCACCTTTTTCAATCTCTCTCCTATTTTTTTCACTATCGTATTCATACTGTGATGATCAAGGCTTCAAAGAAAATATCGTGAACCTGCCGAATGTGAGATATTCACCCACATTCGTCTCTCTGCTCAAAATCTTGTCTCTGCTCTTGCTATTCTCTATAAGGAAGACCGGCACGGACGGATCAGTGTTCTTCTTTTTCTGAACCAGTTTGATGCCGGACCTGCTTGTGAAGTATTGCATAGATTTCAAGGCTTTGAAAAGGTATTTGGCATCGCCGTCGACAGCCACTACTTTTGCGTCCGGAGTATGAGTGATAATAAACGCTGAGGAGAGCTCTACTTCCTTGAGGAGAACGTTGTCCATCCCTGCATCTGAATCCGTGAGATAGGACGCATACGTAGCGAAAGTCTTCTCGACAGAGAAGATATTCATACCGACAAGAACAATGACGATGCTCCACGCGAGAGCAGATCCGACTCTCGGAAACACCTCTCTTATATACTTCAGCCACACACCCAAGAAAACGAACGGGACGAAAAGGGAAACCAGGAAGAATCGCATCGAAATTTCATTCGCCAGAGGAATGAGAAGCAGGAACGTCAGACTCGTAAAACAAATAACTATACAGAGGAATGTTTTTTTCGCATACTCCGTTTCCTTCCTATACGAACGAAGTGTCAAGAAAAAACCGCCTACGAACAAAATGAGACCGGACGCGAAGGCAGGCAGACCATACCCACGTGTGACTGTCTTTGATTCGCAGGTATCGGAGCTATCATAGGAAGACAAGATATACGCACTGCTCTGCGAGAAACACACGATATTTTTTTCGATATTTTGTATGAGTCCGCTCCCCTTCTTTTCTTTCGTTCCGATACTTTTCAGGAATGCTCCGGAATTTTCTCCGCCTGTTTTTATTTCACTCACTATCTGAGGAATGTTGAGGAAGATAGCCATACAAAATACGACAACGCCAATTTTCCAGATATTTTTTTTCTGCCTATATAGAAGGTATCCGAACAGGCATAGTGCCACAGCAGGAAACAAGAGAAACGAGAGTGAATGGAGTTGTATGCCGATCCCGATTGCAACGCCCGGGACCACTGCCCACCACTTCCAAGCGTTCTCTTTGGCGATGACAATCTCGTGCAGACTGTACAAAAACAAAAGTGACCAGAACGGGAGTGAATTGGGATTCCAGGCGAAACGCGAGTACTTTACCACATAAGCAGAAACAGCGAAAATGGCCGTAAGGGAGAGTGCTGTTTTCACGTCGAAATATTTTCGGAGAAAGAAAAAAAGAAGCGGTATGGAGAGAATGGAAAACAAGAGATCGGGATAGGCCATCTTGTCCGGAGAGTTCCCGAATATCTTCGCAGAGGCGATTTGGAAATAATAAAAGGCAGGACCAACCTTGAATTCCGTCCCTCCCGCTTTCGGTCCGAGGAGCGGTATATCCGTCTTCCCATCGATCACATCGCTCGCTATTCCAGCATCTCGCGACTGATCCGCATTGAACCGAAGCCAGTCGTGAAAGGTATAAGTGCGGAAAAAAACACCGACACAAAGAAGAACAATAAGCGCCCAGACATGCCAGGAAAATTTTTGACTCAATACTGAGAAATATTTTTTCATAACAGATTACTGTTTCTTTAATTGATGTAAACTCATTCTCCCAAAATTCACGCTTTCTATCAACACATAGTGACTGGTTTCAAATGAATCTCCAGCTTCCAAGGCTTTAGTCATGAAAAAATAATGTCTTTCAGACGTCGGGATGGTTTTTCTCTCGATGTACATTAGTTTGAAATCCTTTCTTTCTGCCAAATATTTCAACGATTTATAATACGTGGATGCGTACTGAGCTCCACCGAAGAAGATCGCCTCCTTCTCAGGGAAAGATTTCTCAATCATATAATCGACTATGCGCTCTGCTTCACCCAAAACGACGAACCCGGAATCCCCCTGTGTACCCGTTGAGAGGTTATGTGCTTGTGCTATGAGCGTGTGAGCATTCGCCAAAAATAAAAATGCAAACAAGAATATGACAGTAGGAATAAAGAACTTATGTGCAAGCTTTTCTCTCAACCAATCGATCCAGAGTCCGAGGAGAATAAACGGTATGAATGTCGTATGAATGAAGTATCGCAAAGGAGCATCGCGTGCAACAGAAAAAAGGATACAGAAAGAGAGAAGACTGTAGAAGAGTATCAACACAAGGAAATACTTACGGCGAAGAATCGTTTCTTTTCGAATACGGACAAGGAGCAATCCATAACCGACAACGGAAAAGAGTATGCTCACGGCAATACCGATTACATATACGACATAGAGAAGATGATTTTTTGTCTTTTCCGGATATTTGAGAAGTTTCAAGAAAATGAAGTTTCCCGTATCTCCAAGAGAAGATAGAATATGAATGTTCGCTTCCGAATGAGAGAGACTGTCCGCCTGCAA
Source organism: Candidatus Moraniibacteriota bacterium (assembly GCA_023261645.1). Taxonomy (GTDB): domain Bacteria; phylum Patescibacteriota; class Minisyncoccia; order Moranbacterales; family UBA1568; genus UBA1568. Next base: position 6,046 of record JAHFOO010000006.1, read on the forward strand.
ATTCTGTATAAATCTATTCACCCCGCTCTGAGACCTATCCGTGGAAGCGACCAAAAACCGCTGCGCGTTGGCACCGCCCGTTTCCCATTCACTCTTTATCTGTCCGAAGTTGAACGCAAGGGCGACAAAAACTATTATTGCTATTTTCCCGAACATTCTCCAGTTCTTCTTCAACAGAAAAAGAAATATCAACGAAGAAAGTACCGGTAGTAAAAGCAGTAAAAGCGTATGAAGCTGTATTCCCACACCGAGAGAAATTCCCAGAAGGACTATCCACACAGAATGTGTCTTTTCACGATGCTCAAGAAATTTCAACATCGCATACAGATACAACATCACAAAGAAAGGGATGGGATTCGGGTTCCAGGCGAAACGCGAGTACTCTATCGTATAGAATGAAATGGCGTAAAGTCCTGTCAAAGCAAGGGATAGATTTTTTTCAAAGTATTTTCTGAGAAGAAAATAGAAAAGAGGAATTGCCAAAATGGAAAAAAACAAATCGGGGTAAGCAAGAATAGCAACATCACTCCCGAATATCTCTCCCGAAATTATCTGAAAATAGTAATAGATCGGACCGAGTTTGAAATGCGTATTGCTCGCATCAGCACCCAAGAGCGGCCAAGACGCGGTATTATTCAGAACCTTTTCCACAAGTACGGCGTCCCGTGCCTGATCAGATCCGAAATGGAGCCACGTATGAAAATTATAGGTGCGAAGGAAAATCCCTATCGCAACAATCACGAAGATTGTGATCCATTCCCACTTCCTTTCTCTAAATTTCTTTCTTATGTTCATTGCCTCTTACTTACGGATCAAATTCCAGACATCTCCCCAATATACCCTGCTGTTTCTTGTTATTTTCTCGGGCGTAAAAGCTGTCTCTCTGCTATTCTCTTTTACTACGGATGCCTCTGTCATATCCGTAGGATAAAAACGAGTAACCAAAATACCGCCAGCATCGACAACCGCATCGCGAGTTTCATTCATCATAAATTCCGGTGTAGCTTCATTCGGAAGTGAGATGAAGAAATAACATCCCTTTGGACCGGTCTGGAAATATTTCTTTTCAGAACCTATGACTGAAAAGAGATTCCTTTGAAGCAATGCGTATTCGATGGAATGATCATATTCCCGGATGCTTTTGGACATAAAGAAAAAAATAGGGCCTCGTTCTGTGCAAGATGTATTGATTACCTGTGCAACTCTTTCGAAATGTCCCCACGTCAGCCAAAAACTTTTTCCCTTGCTATTCTTTTCTCCGGTACTCGTCGCTGTTTGCTGTGCATCACTCAATTCAAAAAACCATTTTGTCGTAGCATACGCATTGCTGAACAGAATGATACCGAGACCGAAAATCGTCAAGGTCGTAACGAGGCGCGGATAGCATATATTTCTTCGAAGGAATACCAAGATGTATCCGAAATAGAGATATGGCATCATCATAAACGGCAGAGAGAACCTCGGACGGTCAATTTTAGTTGCCAACGGAATATAGAGCAGAAAATAAACTCCTATCAATATGAGTGTCCACTGCAGAAAATTCCGCTTTGTTCTATTTTGTTCGCCACGAAGCAAAAGTATGTTCGCCAGAAACCCAGTTCCGAAGAAAATGCCTGCGAGGAAGATGAGTTTATTTCCTGGATCCACGATACCGAGCATAATACGTACAGAATATTTCGCAAACATAATCATATCTTGGAAGATGTTTTGGAAAATCCCCTGTGAGGAAGCCTTGCTCGAAATAGCTGAGAAAAACAATCGCGTATTCTCTCCGTGTTTGAAATATTCACTGAGGAATACGGGCAGATATACGAGACAGACGCTAGCCAAAAAAATAAGAATGACTTTGTATGAAAGAACTTTTTTGGCGTCCTTGAGATGAAGCAATACAAAGAGTATCAAAGCGAGAGGAAGACCGAGGAAAGCGCTAAAATGAAGCTGTAAGGCTATGGCAAGCGATATGCCAGCAACAAAAGCCCACCAGAGTGGTCGTCGTTTTTTGGACTCCATATCCGTATCATAGAGTGCAAGTATCGCATACGAGAAAACGAGCGTGAAAAAAAGCGTGGAATTGGGATTCCAAGCGAATCTACCGTATTCTATCGCAAGGAAAGAAACGGCGAGCATCCCCGCCATTGCAAGCGACCACAGAGGAGAGAAATAGCGTCTGGAAAAAAGAAAAAACAATGGAATAGCGAGTATCGAGAAGAAAAGATCCGGATATCCCAACACAGGCGCACTGACACTCTGGAAAAGGAGCGCTGATATATATTGAAAATCATAAAATATTGGCCCCAGCCGGAGCATCGTCCCTCCGGCCCGCGGACCGAGGAGAGGCAGTGATTCGACCCCTTCTCTATACACGTTGGAAATCATCGTAGCATCACGGAAAGCATCCCCTTTGAACTGCAGCCATTCATCGAAATGATACACACGAAAAAAAATACCGACCAAAATAAGAATAGCCAGAATCCAGATATGTTTCGGAATTGTATTCAAGAAATCCTTCATTATTTGTTGTAAAAAGAGAGAAGCAGGCTATTCTATACAGAAAGTCTCTTACTCTCCCCCATCAATCTGTACCGCATCCCCGCTCTTCGCAATACCGAACACGTCTCCCCAGAAGATTCTATCCGTACTCCCGCCTTTCCGGCTGAATCGATATTCATCGAATATCTGTCTCTTCGGAAAATTTATTTCGTACACCATCAATTGCCCGAACTGCTTCTGATCCAACACGACGAGATCTTCGCTGAATTTCTTGGTTACGGGGGCGATGCCATTTTTCGCGGGTGTCACTGCGAAATACTGAGCATTCGGTTCCGCCGTTATCTTCATAGTCATGAAATTGAAATCCTTTTCGTGTTTTGAATAGAGCAAGAATTCAATCGGTCTCACATGTTCCGGTTTCACATAATAGAAGAGTGTCGAGCCAGCCTGATGCCGAGCATACATCCAGTCAGTCACTCCCTGGAGTTGTCCGAGCGTGACACCGTCTTTGTTTTTCAGAATGAGTGTCCGATCGATTTCAGTAGTTCGCACCTGGGCGCTCGCCTGTTCCGCGAACCAGAGCGCCGTCCCGCGCATATTGATGGCGAGTACGGCCATCGTGATGAGCGCTGTCGCAACCAGTGCCTTCTTCCCGAATCGCTCTTCCAAAAACTCATAGAGAAAACCGAGAAGAATGAATGGTACTGCAAAAACGACGATATAGAAACGTGGACGGAGCTGGAAGGCGACGGGAATCGTCAGAATAGTGAACACCGTGAACCACAAGAGTATGAGCGCCAGGAAATCTCTGGATTGCTTGTTTTCCATGATCCGGAGCCGATAGAGCACCAAGAGGAGACCGATGGACATCACGAGTGCCGTCGCTCCGACAGGCAAGACATTCTTTTCCAGATCATTCTTGTAGCAACTCGATGTCGTAAGGAGACAATAATAATTAAGATTCTCGGTTATATCCTTCTTTATTTTTTCAACCAATGGTCTCTTTTCCCCTTTCGATCCCAAAGCTTCGAAAAAGTTGTGCGTATTTTGACCATTTTTCATCACATCACTGATGATGACTGGGGTATAGAAAACAAGAAATACTCCCAAGGCGATAACAAAGAAGAGAAAAAATTGTTTCAGTGCCGTTTTTTGAAAAAGAGCCTTCAGACTGTCACGATTCCACACTCGGAGATGGAAGAGAATGAGCAATCCGGAAATACCGAGCAAACTGAAAAATCCGAAGAAATGCAGTTGTGAACCGATAGTGATACCCGTGACCCACAAGATCAGCCACCATTTCTTCCACGAAGGACGATCGTCATTCAAAAACCGGAGTAATCCATAGAAACTGAGAATGATGAAGAACTGCAAGGAATTGGGATTCCAGGCAAAACGAGAATACTGAATAATGAGAAAAGAAAAAGCGTACATCGCCGTGATATACAGAGAATGTCGCCGAGAAAAATAGAGTCTCAGAAAAAGGAACAGAAGTGGGATGACTGCAATCGAAAAGAACAAATCGGGATACGCGAAGACTGACGGATGAGTGGAGTCGAATATCTTACCGGAAAGGTATTGGAAATAATAATACACCGGGCCGAGTCGCAACATCCCGTGTTCGAGTTTCACGGCTCCGACCCGCGCACCAAGAAGTGGCAGATACTCCGGCCCATTGATGACAGCATTGCTGATAAGAAGAGCATCGCGAGACTGATCCATCTTGAAATACAGCCACTCGTCGAAATGGTAGGCACGTACAAAAATGGCTCCCACAATGACGACAAGGAGCGCTATTACCACCCAATGCTTCTTCAAATAATCACCGTATCCGGACATACATATACCGAAAAAATTATCCCGAAACTATCATCTGAATATTATCACGAGTAGTACTCTTCGTAAAGCCTAGAATCTCCTTATATTGCCCTTGTTTCCTTTGCAAAATACCACATTTCCTGTATTATGAGACAACAGATGCCGTCAAAAATTCTTTCGTATTCTCGCTCACAGTATGAAAACATCTTTCAAGAGATATTTCGCACCTCTGTTCATCACCATCATCCTTTTGACCAACCTCGGTTTCGGCCTTTCGCGCCTCGGGAATTATTCCTCCGTCGACGAACCGTATTGGACGTACGGCCGTATTACCAAGTTTTGGAACGGTGTCAAAGCCCACAAATGGAAGACAACCAGTGTCAACGACAAACCAGGCATAACAGTGGCTATTCTTTCCGGTGCAGGACTCATCAAAATGGATCCTATGCCTTACAAAAATCTGCGAGGCGATGTCAAAACAGACTCGCAACTGAAAGACATAAACGACATCAACTTCTATTTCCGTCTGCCGATTTATCTTTTCTGTATATTCCTCCTCCCATTTTTTTATATTTTCCTCAAAAAACTTTTCGATGAGACGACAGCGATCATAGCCTTCGCTTTCATCGGTCTCTCCCCCATCCTTCTCGGTATTTCCCTCATCATCAACCCGGATTCGCTTCTCTGGATATTCCTGCCATTATCACTTCTCTCCTATTTCGTCTTCCAGAAGAATACAGAGAAGAAATACCTCTATACGAGCGGACTGCTCCTCGGCCTCTCTCTTCTGACCAAATACGTCTCCAATATTCTCTATATCTTTTTTTTCTTCCTTCCTTTTCTCGAATACATCTTTCTCAAAGAAAAACCGGAAATCGTAGCCTATCTGAAAAAATCCCTCAGAGATTATGCGATTATCGTCGGGATTTCAATGCTCACTTTTTTCGTCCTCTATCCGGCCACCTGGGTCAATCCGAATATACTCCTCGAAGGCACATTTCTCAGCAAAGCCTTCAAAACGACCTGGCCTCTTTTCGTAGGAATCATCGCTTTGATCCTCGCGGATATCTTCCTGTTCAGAAGTATTGTCACCACGAAAACCCTCGAATTTTTCTCTCGGAATAAAACGATGCTTCTTCAAACCGTCTCAATATTGTTCCTCATCGGCATCACATTCGTTCTCCTCAACACCTATACCGATATGTCGATACTCGATACCAACGGAACGATCGCTTCACCCAAAGGTACCGGAGAGGGATCGCGTCTCCTCCTTTACGCGGATAGGACGGTCGCAGATATCTATAGTCTCATTTTTGCCATTTCACCACTCGCTTTGTTCTTCCTTGTCACAGCCCTGGTGCTGATCTGGAAGAAAAAATGGCAAGAATCATATGAAGCGAAAATCGTGTTTTATCTCACACTCTTCATCCTCCTGTATTATCTCGCATCGACTGTCAACAATGTCGTCGCCACTGTAAGGTATCAGATCACGCTCTATCCATTCGCCTTCATCATTTCTGCCATCGGTCTCGCACATATCCTTTCGCTCGAAAAGGTGAAGAGATATCTGCCATCATATATGGCGTACCTACTCATCTTCATCATCGGAACAATCAGCCTCATCGGTGTCAAACCATTTTATTTCGCCTACACATCTCTGCTTCTTCCGGAAAAATATTTCGTCAATCTCAAAGATATGGGCGACGGAAGCTTCGAAGCAGGAGCATATCTGAACAGTCTCCCAGAACCGGAGAAACTCATCGTGTGGTCCGACAAAGGGGCGGTCTGCGCGGTCTTCAAGGGAAAATGTATCATCGGATTTACTGACAAGCGCGTCAAAGGAGTCAATTTCGATTATGTCGTCGTGTCTTCCGGACGCAGATCACGCACTCTCAAGATGTCCGGAAATGCACATACACCGATAGATTTCAAAACGTCCTATGCTTCGGAAGACACTGATTTCAAAGTCACTTTCGGCGGTCGTCCGAATAATTACGTGAAAGTCTTCTCGATCGATACAGTCACCAAAAAACCCTGATGGAATTCCTCTCTCCGATACGGAAAAAATTCGAGGATCGCTTCCCTTCAAAAAAATGGAGGTTATTTTTATTTTTTATCGTCGTTTTTTTCGTCATCATCGGAATATATTCTTTTACCAAGACGTCCTTCGATACGATATCTTCTTCGGATATTTTTCTGAAGAAGCAAGTTCTGCAGACGAAAGAAGCTCCAGTCATCCACTATCCCTCCCAAGAAATATCGATTGAAACCCCTTTCGCGGACACGACGCTCGTCATCAATGAGCCTGTCTTCCCGGATCGCGTCTGTTCCATCGATGACTATGGAGCGGTAGCAGGCGGAAAAACGATGAATACGCTGGCATTCAAAAAAGCTATCGATGCCTGCTCTGCTTTGGGTGGAGGAAAAATCGATGTTCCTGCGGGAATATGGCTCTCAGGACCGATCCATCTCACAAACAATATAGACCTCAATATCGAACGAGGCGCCACGATCCTTTTCAGTGCCGATCCCGATGATTATCTCCCAGTTGTCTTTTCGCGGTTCGAAGGTATCGAATACTACAATTATTCCCCTCCGATCTATGCCAAGGATGCGACCAATGTCGCTGTCACCGGACTCGGTACAGTCGATGGACAAGGAGCGCTAGAGTGGTGGAAGTTCGGCTCAAAATCTATAAACGCACTTTATGCAATGGGTGATGATGATGTGCCGGTGGCAGAAAGAATTTTTGGAATAAAGGAGCAGGGACTGCGACCAGCTTTCATCGAATGCGTCAATTGTCACAACGTGCTTATCGAAAATATACGGATCGTCAATGGACCGATGTGGACCATCCATCCTGTCTATAGCGACAATGTCATCGTACGTGGCGTCGATATTGCCACTGATCCGGGTCCGAGCACCGATGGCGTCGCCGTCGATTCTTCTTCGAATGTGCTTATCGAAAACTCTACCTTCCGAACCGGTGATGATGCTATCGTCCTCAAGTCAGGCCGAGACAAAGAAGGTATGAGGCTTCATATCCCGACTGAAAATGTCATCATCCGTAACAATGTCATCAAAGAGGCTCACGGAGCGATCGCCATCGGGAGCGAAATGTCCGGCGATGTGCGTAATGTCTTTGCACACGATACCACTGTCAATTCAGTACAATTCGGATTCCGTGTCAAAGCGACAAGAGGACGCGGAGGTATCGTCGAGAATATCTGGATAGAGGATATGCAAATGAGAAGCGTGAGCATCGAAGCCATCCAGATAACGACAGACTACGGACTTCCTTTCAAAATCGATAGTACTGCGATACCGCTCTTTCGGAATATTCATCTGAAAAATATTTCCGCCGAGAAGACCCGTGGAACCATCACCGTCGATGGTCTCCCGGAACTCCCCATAAGCAATGTTTCGTTCGAAAACATAACATTTCTCGGCACGCGGGGCGGCCCAGAACTCTCCAACGCGGATGACATACGTTTCCAGAACACGAACCTGACATTCAAGTATGATGATCCGCTTTTCTCCATAACAGATAGCACCAACATCGATATTCACACTACGCCTTGCCCGCTCTACACCCTTGTTTGCCTTTCTGTCAAAGGAGACAAATCTTCGAATATCAATATTATGGACAGCGGTTTTTCCACTGAGAAGAAGAGAATAATCGTGCCCAAAGGCAAAGAGAATGATACTGCACTCTTAATCCGATAAAAATACGAAGTGATGTTCACCTCTCTCATCACCTTCTACAAAGGAAACAAACGAACAGCCCTTATCTTGACTGCCATCATTCTTATTGGTATTTTTCTCCGTACGTATCATTTTTCAGATTGGTTGCTTTTCGAGATAGACCAGTCATACGACACGCGCATCGTTTCAGAAGCCATCGATAACGGTATCAGCAATCTTCCACTTCTCGGCCCTACCGCCGGAGGAGGCAGGGCGCTCCGCCTCGGTCCGGCTTTTTATTATATGGAGTATGTGAGCGCTCTCGTCTTCGGCAATACGCCTACCGGTCACGCGATGTTGGTTCTCATCTTTTCCATTCTCGCCATCCCGCTCTTCTTTTTCTTCATCCGGAGATATTTCAGTACGTCATTATCACTTGCACTCGTCGCTATTTTTTCGATGTCGGTATATCTGGTACTCTACGGACGTTTTTCGTGGAGTCCGAATGTCCTGCCATTTCTCACTCTCTTGTCTTTCTATGCCCTTTTACGCGCCGTTTCCGAGACCGAAAACAATCGTGCAAGATGGTTTCTCATCGCCATCGCAACCATCGCTCTCACCTCGCAGATTCACTTCAATGCCTTCTTCACCGTTCCTGTCATCACGATTCTTTTCTTGCTCTATAAACGGCCGAGATTTGATTGGAAAACCTGGGTTATAGCATTCGGCATCGTCACTCTCATCTACTCTCCGATGATACTTTCCGATATCAGTACGAATGGAGAAAATATCAGTTTCTTCTTGAAGAAAATATCCAAACCAAGCAGTCCGCTCAGAAAATTCTTCCATAAATCAGTCGTAGATCTGCAGTACACCGCATCAGGATACTTCTTCGTCAATTCCGGTATAGACCGTATCAGTGGTGGCCGTATCAAAGGAAATGGTTTCCAAAACGATGCCGACCTGCCCTGGCGCATACTGGCTATCATTCTTTTCTTCGCACAAGTACTCATCCTTATGCGAAATATCGTGAAAGAGAAAATAAAGAACAAAAAAGATTTCCTCGTTTTGACACTTTTGTGGGTAGGCGTCCCTTTCGCATATTTTTATTCTCTCATTTCGAGCAATTTCCAAATTTACCCGAGATTCTATCTTCTTATCGCACCGGTCGCCATAGTCCTGCTTGGTCTCTTCCTGGAAAAGATACAACCGAGAGAAAATACTCATCAACGGATATTTCTCATCGGCACCCTTTTTATTTTTCTCCTCCCGAGTCTGACAAGAATAGAGAACCATTTCCTCCAACTGAATGACCCGACACGAAACGATGTTGCTACAGAAACCGAAGATATTTTCCCGAATGATAAACGTCTGACGCTCCAAGAACAACTCGCTATTACCGATTATCTCGTATCGAAGCAGGCAATGAATCATTACCCTATCTATATCAGCACCTATCACGAGTATGACCCAATATTTTGGTATCATCTGAACAAACGAGGCATACCCTATTTCGACTCTATCAGTTATGATACCCTCTATGCAGAAGGAAACTATTTTCTGATTCAGTACCCGACAGACGGTACGCGTGGTACAGAAAAAGCCTTCAATATCGTGGAAGAGAAGAAATTCAGTACGCTGACCGTCTATACCCTCGCTCCTGACGATGGCAAGATACGCGTACTGCCAGCAGGCGTACGAAACCGAGAAAAATCAGAACAAACCGTGCAGATACAACAACTGAAAACTTGGAAAAGCTTGCTTGACGAAAAATAGTTTTTGTGATATAATTGTCAGTTCACATAGGAAGTATTTTGCTCTTTAACAATCAACCAAGGAGAGAGAAATGACACAGGTAGCTACGACAGAAAATGAACTCGGGGCATTCCCGAGTGACAAATTCCTCCGATTGCTCACTGACATCTACGCGAGCAACAAGAAAAATATGAAAAGATGGTCTCCTCATCGTCATCTGAACAATCTCCGACCAAAAGTGGAAGAAGCCATTCTGTCGGCCATCCGTTCAGCAATCCACAGCACCAAATGTGCCAGTCCTTCTCGACTAACGAACATTCCGTTATCGGAGGATGATAGCGACACCTTCACGAGATGGTTCGCCATTCATCTCGTTAAAGCATTGACACCCATCACCGGAACAATCATCGGTGGCAAGGAAGATGGAGTGCTGATGTTCCTGTATCAAGAACTGTCTCCGATCGGCATACGTCAAGAAGTGACTGACGGACACTACGCCTTTGCCTATATGAATGGGCAGTATATGGTTCGTCTGCAAACGCACCGCTCCCCGACTGGGAAGTGAAGTCTCCAAGCAACTTCATCGAAAGTTGCTCTTTGTTCAAAAAAGCCCGAAGAAACCTATCCAGGATTCCTCGGGCTTTTCATTTCAAAAAAATTTTATTCTTTTTCACGACTTGCGAGATAGTGTGGCAGAGCGATGAAAGAAAGCAACATCTGAATAAAACGAGAAAGAAGCGCCACAGTCACCGCTGTTTCGATATTTATGCCTATCAGACTGAAAAAGGTGATGTATGCCCATTCTTTGATACCGATGTTATTGATCGAGAGTGGTACCGATGAAACGATGGCGACGAGGAACATCACACTCGCGAAAGGAATGATAGATACATCGCTCCCCAATGCGTGAAACAGCGTGAAGTTCGAGAGCACGAGTCCGACAAAAATGAACAGCGTTGACCAGAGGCTCGTACGAAGCCAGATATGTTTTTTCGTGTAGAAAATGATCTCTTCGAGAAAGCGACGCAACTTGAAAAATGGCAGACGCGCCACCAACCGATGGAACCATTGCTTGCAATACACATACGTGATGATGAGATCGACGACAAAGAAAACGATGAGCACACCGTACGTAATCGCAAGCGATGGACTCTCTTTGATAAAAGGAAACAGTACCGGACTGGAGAGCAAAGAGAGGAGCGCTATCGTCCACAGTCCGATAAATCGGTCAAAAACAACCGTCGAGAATGAAGCTGCCTTGGCTTCAGATTTCTCGGCCAGCCAGAGCGCACGATAGGTATCCCCTCCGATGGTCGATGGCAGGAAGTTGTTGATAAACGATCCGGTGAGATATGCGAAGAAAGCTTCTTTCAAGGAGAATGTCAGTCCTTTGAAGCGAGCGATAATCTGCCACTTTTTGGCAGAGATGAGATTACCCGATAATTGAAATACGATATACAGAAAAAGGAGCGGCCACGAGACCTCCGTCAGTTTTGCGAGCACACTTCCCCAGTCGACACGCTCAATGAGCCAGAATATCAGTCCGACAGTCACGATGATTTTCAGCGCCAACAGCAGTGCCTTTTTCATTTATTTCTTTACTATTTTTTGATACAAACCATAGTAGGACAAAGCGACATTTTTCCAGCTCATTTTTTCAGCACGAGCTCTGCTCACCTCACCGAATCGTTTGCGGAGATCGGCATCTGCTATGAGCTTTTCCAATTTCTCTGCCAAATCTTCCGGTGATTTCTGATCGACATAGAATCCATTCTCTCCATCACCCACCAATTCTTCCGTCCCTCCTGTCACCGTCGCGACGATAGGCATACCTGATGCCAGAGCTTCGAGCATCGTATTGCTCATTCCTTCGTTCAGCGATGGCAGACAGAAAATATCAGCCATTTGATAATGCCTGGCGAGATTCTCGTGCGCCACCAGTCCGAAGAATTTCACCTTGCTTTCGATACCGAGCTCACGAGTCAATTGTTTCAGTGATACTGTGGCATCCCCTTCTCCTGCGATCCAGAGTTCGATTTTCCGATTCGTATCTGTCACGAGCAGAAGTCTCATTGCTTCGATCAGATAGTTGATACCCTTACGCGTCGTCAGTCGAGAAACACACAGGATGCGAACATAACCATCGATTTCTTTCTCTCCCGAAGGCTTGAATTCTGCTATATCGATACCATTGGGAATGATAGCAATTTCTTGTGTAGGATTGGTCTTGAGAGCCAGTATACGCAGTCCAGAGCTGTTTGATACAACATTTGAGGCACGAGCCCATATCGTACGCGTCAGTGGTCGTAGGAGCGAATAGAGCAGTGTGAAACGCTCGCTGTATCCTGGCACATCGGCTCCACGGAGAGACACGATGTACGGTATGTGGTATTTCTTCGACAATCGCATCGCCATATACCCGCACGGCACGGTGAAAAAAGCATGGATGGCATCAAATGTTCCTTTTTTGAGGAGTATGTCTGCGAAACGATACCCTCGCCACGCATAGGTGAGCAGGTCTTTTTCTGATTGATGGTGCTGGTTTTTCCCATCTTTTCCTATCGGTATCGAATGCACGTTGATATTTTTTCCCACAGAGAAGTGATGTTCCTCGGCATCAGCAGATGATGTCACGAGATGTACCTCAAGCTCAGCAATATGTGAATATTCTTTGAGCAAATAAGCGGTAGCGTTCCCTGCCCCACCACCGAGTGGAGGATATTCGTAGTTTAAGAATAGTATCTTCATAATAGATAGAATCACCAATAACCAGATAATAACGCTCTATTGACTTTTCCTGTAAAAAGAGTACACTACAGGTATCACTATGAATTAGACCCTGATAGGACCCGTGCCTATTGGGGGCTTTTTCTTTTTATCTCCTCTGCAAAATATTTCTTATCCCTAAACTCCGATAGCGAAGTAAGTGAATCCGGAGGCTTCGGCTTCGGAACGTTCGAGGACGTTGCGTCCATCGTAGATAGTATTGCCTTTCATCAATTTTTTCATATTCTTGTAGTCCACCACGCGGAATTCATCCCACTCGGTAGCGATCACCAGAACATCCGCACCTTTCAGAGCATCTGTGGCTTTCTTGGTATAGGTGAGATTTTTGTGCGTGAGCACTTTCTCGGTATTAGGCATAGCGACAGGATCGAATGTCCGTACTTTACACCCTTCTTCGAGAAACAGCTTGATGTTCTCGATACCAGGCGCTTCGCGGATATCATCAGTGCGCGGTTTGAAGGCCAGTCCCCATACGGCGATCGTTTTATCTTTCAATTTCTTTCCAAAAATCTCCTGCAGTTTGACGAAAGGCTTGATACGCTGAGCGACATTCACATCATTCACGGTTTCGATGATTTGAAATTGAGAATTGTATTCACGTCCGGTTTCGAGGAAAGCCTTCACATCTTTCGGGAAACACGATCCGCCATAACCGATACCGGCATAGAGGAAACGCTCTCCAATACGCGAATCATATCCGAGTCCTTTGGCGATTTCTTTCACATTGCCACCGGCGACATCGCAGAAATTCGCCACCTCATTGATGAACGTAATCTTCATAGCGAGGAAGGCATTGGCTGCGTATTTGATGATTTCTGCACTACGCACATCCGTAAACAGGATCGGACGACCATTGCGGGCGATCGGGCGATAGATCTGCTCCATCATTTTTCGAGCCTTCTCTGATTTCGTTCCGATGACGACACGATCAGGATTGAGAAAATCTTTCACAGCCGCACCTTCACGGAGAAATTCAGGATTCGATACGACCTCGAAAGGATACTTGCCATTGGAAACCTGCTTGATAATTTCTTCTACTTTCTCAGCCGTACCGACCGGCACGGTCGATTTATCGACGAACAATTTGAATCCGTTCAGGTGTTTCCCGAATGTTTCAGCCACTGCAAAGACGTATTGCAAATCAGCTTGACCGGTCACCTTGTCTTCCGGAGTACCGACCGCCATAAACACCACTTCGGATTCTTGTATAGCTTTCTTCAGATCCGAGGTGAATGAGAGACGACCTTCTTCGACGTTGCGTTTCACGATTTCTTCGAGGCCGATTTCATAGATCGGAATGCCACCTTTCTTCAAGATCGCAATCTTTTTCTTGTCGATATCCGCACAGATCACTTCGTGACTGCTCTCTGCGAGACACGCACCTGATACGAGTCCGACATACCCCGTTCCCAGAAAAGTAACTTTCATACATTAAAATCAGTTAACATTTAACAACTAACAATTAACATAAAACACAATTTATTTTTTTGAACTATCTTCGGCTATTCGTTCTTTTACCTTCTGAATTCTTTTCCATAACATAGCTCCTATCTCGTCTGTTAACAACATGAGTATTTCATAATCTTTTTTTGATATATATCTTTCACGAGTACAGAAGAACAATATATATTTTGTTTCTTTCAGAGAACCGTAGGAAATTTGTAAAAAATTCTTCAGTTCTTTATTTCCTGTTCGTGCGAAACCTTCGATATAATTCAGAACAACAGACAATGAGGCTCTTCTAATTTGTGAAGTGAGTCCGTATATTTCATCTTTAGGAAAAGTTTTTGTTACAGAATACACACCCTGCGCGAGTTTATCCATTTTTTCCTTCAAAATATCCTTCTCCATGTTTGTATTCCGTTGACTGTTATTTGTTGTCTGTCTTTGCCTTCTCTTCTTCATTAACTGTTATCTGCTTTGTTGTTCTTCGTATTCCGTTGACTGTTATTTGTTGTCTGTTATCTGTCGTATGGTGTAGTTCATCCTACTGCGGCCCTGATAGTAGCTTCGCACCACCATATCAGCGAGCAAACCGGAAATGAAGAGTTGTACGCCGATGAGCAGGAAGAAGATACCGACGAGTGGCCAGATACGCTGTGCCAATGCTTCGTGAAAAACGATTTTTTCTATGAGCATCCAAATGAGGATGGCAGTACCGGTCGAGAACAGAAGTACGCCACCACCGCCGAACAGATGAAGCGGACGATACGAATACTTCCGCCAAAACCAGATAGACATCATATCGACGAGTCCTTTCATACCACGCTTCCAGTTGTATTTGGTCACACCGTGAAGACGAGGATGATGGGAGACTTTTACCTCTGCCACACGGAAGCCATCCATTTCAAGAATAGCCGGGATGAAACGATGCATTTCTCCGAAGAGGTCCACGCCATCGAAACATTCACGACGATAGGCCTTCAGACTGCATCCCGAATCGTGTATCGTGTCTCGGATGAGAATCTTGCGGAGGAAATTGGCGATACGGGAAGGGATTTTCTTGCTCCACGGATCCTGACGATTGAAACGCCATCCGGATACCACGTCATAGCCCTCGTCTATTTTTTCCAGAAGCAAAGGAATATCAGCCGGGTCATTCTGCAGGTCACCATCGAGCGTGATGATGATTTCTCCTACGGCGGATTTGAATCCGGCATCAAATGCAGCCGTCTGACCGAAGTTCTTGCGGAACACGATGAGTTTCAGTGGCGAAAGTGTTCGGGCGATTTCTACCGTCTTGTCCTTGGAACCATCATCGATGAAAATGATTTCAAATGATTTCCCGATCTTGCTCACTGCTTCGAATATCTTCTGATGTAGTTCTGCGACATTCCCCTCTTCGTTATAGAGTGGGACAACAACCGATAAATACACTTGATTTTCTTGCATACTTGATAAGTAAAGCAGTTACATACTACCCCTCAATAATAGCGAAGAAACCGAGTTTAGGCAATAAACCACTTCAAATTGACACTAGAAAAACAAAGCAGTATAATCCACCTATAAAGATTACTCACTGCGATATCTGCAAAAAGACAATAAAAAAAGATTCAAAAAGCATACATATAGGTGTAGGCGGTATTTTTTCTAATTCGGTAGAAATCTGCTCTGATTGTGGTAAACCTGTCTTAAAATTATTAAAGACTAAAAAACTACTAAAAGATTAAATATTCTTACAAATATGAATAAAAATAACTCTACAAAAAAAGAAATAACGCTAGACGCCTTGGCACTGATGGTAGCCAAAGGGTTTGATAAAATGGATGAAAAAATAGATGGAGGATTTAAAAACGTTAATGGAAGGCTGGATGTGATTGAAACTGACGTTGCGGTGCTTAAAGACGATGTTGCAATACTAAAGACCGACGTGAAAGATATCAAGGCGAATCTGAATAAAAAAGTTGATAAAATCGATCACAATACGCTCACCTATCGTGTTGAAAAACTCGAGAAGAATTTCGCTCAGTGAGAAAATCAAAATTCACAAGAACCGGTATCCAGCCGGTTTTATACTAAATATGAAACACTCGGTTCTTATCATCCAGTTCCGCACCGATGCTTCGGCGGTTCACGAACAGACCTGCCTTCCGGACAAATTCATCAGATCGAATTCGGACGATATCACATTTCATTTTCTCAATGCATTCGATGCATCTTCAAGTTGGAACAAAGATCCGCAACATCTCCTCGATGGATACGACAGTGTCATTCTCGGAGGATCATCGGAATTCTATTTCGGTGGCAATGTCGATAGGAAACGAGAGACGATTCACCAGGCGATGATCGATCGGATCCGTCCACTCATCACCTATATCATCGACAATGATTTTCCGACGCTTGGTATCTGTTTCGGACATCAGATGCTCGGATATTTCCTCGGTGCACGAGTACTCGACGACCCTGAGCAGGCTGAGTTTGGCTCGTTCCCAGTCAATCTGTCCGAGGATGGCAGACGAGACCCCCTCTTTCACGATATTCCTGACAGCTTCGTCTCATTTCTTATGCATCGAGACAGTGTGGCATCACTCCCCGAAAAATGTGTTCTCTTGGCACACAGCTTGAAATGCGGAATCGGATCGTTCCGTCACAAGAACAATATCTACGGCGTACAGTTCCACCCCGAACTGGAGAAAGACGAAGTATGTTTCCGTGCCACCCTCCACCCCGAATACGCGGGCGGATCTCTCGAAACATTTCTGGAAACGCTCCAACCCTCCGATCACGCACCGAAAATACTCGCCAATTTCCTCAGAAAAAGTATGTGTTGATGAACGCTTTTTTTAATTTCCCTATTTGAATGAGGAGGTCTGTCTATTTATCTTTCAAAACTCTTCAAATATTCAGGAAGCTTCAAAATCCATTTCGCTTGTTCCGGGTAGAACAAGAATCTTTCGACATCTTTCACTGCTTGTGCCAGATCGCTCTTCTCTGCCTGATTCTTCAAAAATTCAATCAACTCCTGACGATTACCGATCTCCAATTTCTTTTCTTTGAAAATTTCATAATTCGGCTCCAGATCCCTCTGACTCAAAAACCACACAAGATCATAGAAATCACGCCCCTTCTGATAAGGACGGAAAATAATAGCCACTACTTTCTGAGCGAACAGCGTATCGAGAGAATTGACCACCATCGGAAAGCGTTCATTGAAACTATCAGAAAACCTCGTCTCCGTATGAATGTTTTTATAGGGATTGAAATCGATTTCAAATTTGATCAGAATCTTTTCATTCCCCTGAACGTTCAGACCGAACTCCTGCAAAACATTCTTAAATCGAAAGAAAATAATATGGATATTTTCGGTTGTTTTCGTCCGCGCGTCAACTTGAAATCCCTGTAATTCGAGTTGATTCTTGACAGTAGTCATCAAGTCTTCGATATTGAACCCTTCTTTCTTTATCAGATCAAAATCCAAATCTTCAGAGAAACGATTGATCCCGTATGCGAAACGGAGGCAGGTGCCACCGAGGAATGAGAGACTGTCATTGAACGAGCTGAGAGAGAGTGCCTTGAGAATCTGGGTTTGCAAATACTCCAACAAGATATTCCGATCTTGCCATGGGATATTTCTCTCCTCTGCATATTTCTTGAAAAAATCTTTATTTGGCAACATAGTACTTGATGAAATTTTGAGTTAAGAATAACACTTTCTTATTCTGGAAAGCTTGAGCGAACAGAGACAACTTTTTTGCATCGAACTTGAATTCTTCATTGAAACGATACCCTCGGAATTGCTCCAATTCTCCATTCAAAATATTCCGTTTCAAATAGAAAAAATCTACCATCGCTTTCTCCGGCACAGCCACATTGAAAGAAATCTTGCCATTTCTCTTTGTTTCATACCCGCCAAAGGCCTCTTTCTTGATTTTCTGATAACTGAAATTTCCCCGTTTCGTATTGAATTCTTTTGTTTTTCTCGTTGTTACAGAAGTCACAGTAAATACGGCTTCGGGGATAATTCCATAAAAATTGAGCGCTTTTTCCATACTCACGTATGAGGGATGATACAGTTTGGTCGCCAAACTCATCGAATCCACTTTCTCCACTTCATCGGCGATAGCATACAGTCCCCTTCGGAGCATAATGAGATGACCCTTATTTACCCAGTTTTTCAGATTGATAAGCATACTGCTGGTAAATTCATCACCCAGAACAAGCCGTAATTCTTTGGTTTCAAAAAATGGTAATTCTTCAATTTTCTTCTTAAATTCAAAGTAATTCATTTCTTTTATTCATATTATTATATCAATAAAAGAATCATACTACAATAATACGGTATTGTCAATACACTCATTTTATGGCTTAATATAGACTGATTATGGTGTCTCTAATGCAGAATCATTTCTTTTCTGGAAACGCTCCAACCCTCCGATCACGCACCGAAAATACTCGCCAATTTCCTCAGAAGAAGTCTGTGTTGATGAAGACTTTTTTTGGAAGCCGAGATTCCAAATGTTAGGTGAGATTTATGGATATGGGCGATATAGAATGATTCCAGTTCCATTCTTTCACAGTTTTTGAGCCGTTTGCAATCAACCTACAACAAAATCACGATAATTTTCTTTATTGACAAGCTCTACACTACTCTCTGGATATCCAACAGAAAATTCCTTTGGAATAGAAAATTTTTCTTTCTTCCATTTAAATTCGAATCCGGAGATAAGACCATTCGCATCTTCGATATAATCAATTTCTTTTCCATTCGTCGTTCTCCAAAAGTAAGTATTGGCGAAAATACCCTTGTTTGAATTCCTCTTGAGGCGCTCAACAACGAGAAAATTTTCCCACAGTGCTCCTATATCGTTTCGCAATGAAATCGGGTTAAGATTGTTAATCAAAGCATTGCGCATACCGAGATCGTAGAAGTAAACTTTTCGCTTCTTCTTGAGTTCATTTCTCACATTACGTGAAAACGGTCCAACACGAAAAACGATGTATGCCTGTTCCAAAATTCGAACATAATTCTCAATTGTCACTTTGTTTACCCCCATCATCTGTGCCAATTCCGTATATGAAACTTCACTTCCGATTTGTAAGGCGAGTGCCCGAAGCAACTTCTCAAGAAGTTCTGGATTGCGAATATCTTGATACATCAATACATCTTTGTAAGAATAACTCGTGGCAAGTTCTCGCACTCGTGTTTCACGATCATTATCGAATATAATCCCTGGATACATGCCATATACCATCCACTGCTCAAGCAATCGATCTATTTCAAGAGAAGAATATACAGAAAGCATTTCTTCAATAGAAAATGGGTATAAATAAAACTCATTCTTTCTTCCGGTAAGTGGTTCGGATATTTTCCCAGATAGTTCAAAGGAAGACGATCCCGTAGCAATAATTTGCATTTCCGGAAAGTTATCCACAAAAAGTTTCAATGTCAACCCTATATTCTCTACTCTTTGAGCTTCATCTATGACGATAAGTTTTCGAGAACCGATAAACGCTTTCAATTCGGTTGATGTCTTATTTGTCAAAGCCTCCCTTACATCAGATTCATCACAATTTAGATATATCGAATCACTTTCGAATTTTTGAAGAATCTCTTTTACAAGAGTAGTTTTCCCTACCTGCCGAGCACCGTAAATAACTACTATTTTCCCCTTAAAAAGGGACGCTAAAACAGTATCATAAATAGCTCTTTTCACTAGGTTCATAATAATTTACGTTAATATAGTGACTCAAATATATACTATTCAGGCTATTATGTCAATAAATACTGGCACAGAAGTGTGAACTTTACTACTTATAAGCCATTTCTTATAACTTCGATTTGGAAGCCTTGCTTCCAAATGATGGAAACGCTCCAACCCTCCGATCACGCACCGAAAATACTCGCCAATTTCCTCAGAAGAAGTCTGTGTTGATGAAGACCTCCTTTGATGTTACGATAGAAGAGTACTATCTCTATCGAGCTCTTTTTTATGCCTCAAACAACCTGGATAGTCATCCCCGCCTACAATGAAGGTACCATCATACAGAGTGTGATTGCCGAAATTCGTAGTGCCGGTTATGAAAATATCATTATTGTCGATGATGGCAGTACCGATGATACCTATGAGAAAGCCAAAGAAATTCCTGGGATAGTCGTACTCAAACATCTCATCAATCGTGGCAAAGGCGCTGCAACAAAAACAGGCATCGAGGCAGCAAAACTCTTCGATGCTCATATCATTGTCACTCTCGACGGTGACGGCCAACATAGTCCAAGCGATATCGCTCGACTGATAGAACCTATACAGCAGAATCACTGCGACGTCGTTTTGGGCACCCGTCTCAAAAACCCCATTGGAATGCCCTGGTACAAAATACTCGCCAATCATATCGGAAACGCCATCACCTGGTACTTCTACGGTCTCTGGGTTTCGGATAGTCAATCAGGATTTCGAGCCTATTCTCGCCACGCTTCCGAACTTATTAATACAAGAACCGATCGTTATGAGTACGACAGCGAAGTCATTCGTGAAATTTACGTTTATAAGCTAAAATATAGAGAGGTTCCTATAGAAGTACGCTATACTGAATACTCGATGGGAAAAGTCCAGAAACAGGGTTTTATAAATGGCCTGAAGACATTCTACAAAATCATTTGGAATCTCCTCTCATAACTTCCGTTTTTTATTGTATGGTAACCGTCAATTAAAATCATATGCCTCTTCATCTCTACCAAATCGTCATTCTTGCCATAGCCTTTTTTATGCTCTATCAAGGCATCGGAAGATATTTCAAACATCAGAGTGGTCAGTCTTTCTTAAAATTTGCTACACGCATCATTGTCTGGGGCGGTATGGCAGTAGTTGTTGCCTTCCCAGATATTAGCAATATGATTGCCGGCATCATCGGCATCGAAGGCAATATCAATGCCGTTATCCTCGCCGGTTTTCTCCTCGTCTTCCTGATGATTTTCAAACTCCTCTCTGCTATTGAACACCTCGAACAACAGATTTCTATTGTCACACGCGATCGTGCGCTCTCAGATATTCAAAAGGAACAAAAGAACTGATAAATTATGCCTTGGATTCTCAAAACAAATTTTGTTGTGCTTTTTCTCTTTGGTGCTGTTTTTTTCCTTCCACTTGATACTTTCACAGTGACAAGAGTCGCTCGATCTCTCATAGAACTTTTTTATATTTTTTTCCTCCCAGGAATAAATTTAACATTCCTTATTCAATATTTTTTGAAAAAAAAGTTTTCTCTTCTTGAATTCACAAATGTTTCTCTTGTTTGCTCCCTCTTTCTTATCCCTCTTTTTCTCACACTTGAGTATACAAAATTCAGGATTCTCACACCAACACTTCCATTTATTAATGCTTTACTGATATTTATTCTTACCGCTGGAGTTTTCTTTTTCTATAAAAAAAATACTCATGAAAATATTTTAGAAACTCCAATAAATAAAGAAGTTTTCCTTAAAACATTCTTTACAAAAGATTTTGTCTTACCATTTATCTTCTACGTTACAATCATCATAAGTATTATTACAGCCTTTTATCCGCTTCCAGACCTCGATCCATATTATTGGATAACGCTGTATAGAACACAGATTCAGAACGGATCCATAACACTCTTAAGTGAACCGCGTCCACTTTTTTCCTCATTAACATATATCTTCACCCAGGGAGCTCATATCGATTTCTATGCCTACTTCAAATATCTTCTACCGAGTTTTCTTTTATTTCTCCTCTCCCCTTCGGCATTACTTGCTCAGAAATTTTCACACCCATTACAGAAAATCATTATTTTTTTCTTTCCTTTTGCAAGTGGTATTACACTTATCTTCATCACACTCCCTATCCCTCAGGCCATCGCCAGTATAGGATTGTTCTTCTTCTTTGTTTTCCTCACCTATTCGCTCATCGCCAAAGACGCTTTCTTCTATTTTCTTGGCGGTATCGTTCTGTTCTTCGGCTTTTCCTACCACGAGGCACTCGCTATTCCACTGGCTCTTTGGATTCTCTTTTCTCTCTGGGACTACCGTCAGATCATTTTTCAAAAAACAAAAGAAGACAGACTCATCGCATTACTTCTTCTCTTCATCGCACTTCCTTATCTCTACAGTCCTTTACAGTTCATCATTTCTCGTATCACTTCACTTACACCATCTCTCTGGAATGCTCACCCGAACTTCCTCTTCCCAGAGTACTATGTCAATATCGATGGCAACCAGATGGGCTGGGGTGATTTCTATGGTGTTGCCAAATATTATCTCTTCTATATCGGACCACCCCTCCTGATCACCTTTCTCGGTATACTTATCTTCATCAAAAATAAAGTTGTTCAATCATTTCTCTTTTCTCGAGAAGGAAAGGTACTTACAAGTATATTTCTTGTTTTCTTCATTATCGCAGAAATCCTTCCACGTCTTACGGGAATCGCACTCCTTCCAGATCGATCCTGGGTATTTGCAGGGACGATAGCTCTCTTCTTTCTGATTCCTCTTTTCTCGATTCCTCTCGGGAAAAATCGATTCTTTCTCTGGCTTATTATTCTAGGATTTACTGCCAATATCAGTGCGGCAGTCTATATCAATACGCTCAAAAAATATATGATCACAGGAGAACAGATCATTTCTACTGAATGGATCCAGACAAACCTCCCTCAGAACCGAGTCATTCTCACCGTCGAGAGCGGACGTCTCCTCAGATTTTTCTCAGGATCATCGGTCGTCAGTGTCAAAGATCCGAACTTCTTATTCGATGAAGAAATATTCGAAAAAGAGTTCAGGAACCAAGAAGATCCATTTTCAGAAACAGATCAGAAAAAAAACATCCTCTCACTTCAGACAGCCGTTGGAAATATCGATACCCAAAATGTCGCTTCAAATATAGAGGGGGTACGAAATATCCTCGACCAGATAGAATTAGCAGAACAAGCTAAGAATGCAAAAGAAAAAATACTGAAAGAAAACAGAACGTATTATATCTACTATGCCGCTCCCAGTCAGAAGAACCCTTATGTCGATCGTCCGTATATGAAGAAATTCGAGAACAAAGAAGATCAGATCATCTTCAATCAATTTCCTGACCGATTCAAACTCATCTATTCCAACACAGAAGAGAAAATATTCATCTGGAAAATTTTATGAAACTCCTCGTCTTCTCACCATTCTATCCACCGCATATCGGTGGACTCGAAAGCCATAGTGATGAATTCAACAAACATCTTTCACAACGAGATGTGATTATTTCTGTTTTCACTCCACGTCTTCCTCAAGATGCTCCGGAAAATGAAACTATTCACAATAACGTCACAATAATACGCTTCCATGCTTTCGAACCGATACATAATTATCCGATGCCGAAATTCTGGCTCGCAGATTTTTGGCGACAGTGGCACTCTCTTTCTCTTGAGAACTATGATATCGTCATTTCCCGCACCCGATTTTTCTTCCCCTCTTTGATGGCGCTCTGGTATTCACACAAACACCACATTCCACTTCTCCACATCGAGCACGGCTCCGACTTCGCTCGATTCAACGAAAGTATGAAGACCATATTTGCCAAATTCTACGATTGGACATTCGGACGTCTCATTCTTCAATCAGCCGATTGTGTCATTGGTAATTCCTATGCTTCAGCTGATTTTGTACGAAAACTTTCCGGAAGAAATGATTGTAATGTGATTTATCGCGGGACAAATACAGAAAAAATAGAAAATATTGAATTGAACCATGAACTACAAGAAAAATATCGAGACAAAACTATCATCGCTTTTATCGGACGATTGATTGATGGCAAAGGGACGCACGATCTCATCACCGCTATCGCTCAATTAAAAAGAAACGATATTATCACCTTCATCATCGGTGGTGGTCCAGAAGAAGCGAGACTGAAAAAAATGGCATCGGAATATCACCTTGATGACCAGATCATTTTTTTCGGTAATTTTCCATTCAATGAAGCCATCAGTATTCTCAAGACTGCCGATATCGTCGTCAATCCGAGCTATACTGAAGGGCTTCCGACATCCGTCACTGAATCAGCACTTTGTCAAAAAGCCATCATTGCCACCAACGTCGGAGGAACACCGGAAGTCATTTCCGGAAATGGCGATGGGTATCTCATCGAACCGAAAAATATCGAACAACTGAAAAAAAAACTCTCTGACTTGATCGATCATCCAGAAAAACGCCTGCTCTTCGGCCAAAATGCCTATCAAGAGGTGAGAAATAAATTTTCTTGGGATTATGCAATGAATCAATACCTTGAAATTTTCTCCAAACTCCTCGATAATAAGAAATAACGTACTTTTTTGATTTCTTTTTGTTAATTGTTATCTCTTGACTGTCCTATGTGTGGAATAGCTGGTAAAATCTCATTCAACCAAAAAGACATATCATCTCAAGAAATTGAGACGATGAGTGATGTCATCAAACACCGTGGTCCGGATGATAGCGGCACATATATTTCTCCAGACAAGAAAGTAGGTCTCGGCCACAGAAGGCTCTCGATCATCGATCTCTCTCCGCTCGGACATCAACCGATGCGATACAAAGACCGTTACGAAATTGTATTCAATGGAGAAATCTACAATTTCCAAGAAAAGCGTGAGATGCTCGAAAAGGATGGCTATGTATTCGCTTCCCACTCTGATACCGAAGTCATTCTTGCTCTCTATGACAAGTATGGAAAAGAATGCGTACAACATCTGAGAGGTATGTTCGCCTTTGCCATCTATGATGAGAAAGAACAAAGCATCTTCTGTGTGAGAGACCGAGTCGGCAAGAAACCATTCAAATACTATATCGATGACAACGTCTTTCTCTTCTCCTCAGAGCTCAAAGCTATCCTGACACAGCCCGAATACCACAAAGAGCCTGATTACATCGCTATACACCATTACTTGACGCTTCAGTACGTTCCTGCCCCACTGACAGGCTTCGTCGGTATCAAGAAGCTCCAGCCAGCTCATTATCTGTATATTGACCTCAAAACTAAGAAGGTAGAAAAAGAACGCTACTGGAAACTTGATTATGGAAAGAAGCTCGATCTTTCAGAAGAAGAATGGAAGAAACGTATCATTGATAAACTCGAAGAATCAGTCAAACTTCGGATGATTTCCGATGTTCCTATCGGCGCGTTCCTTTCTGGTGGGATTGATTCCAGTGCTGTAGTAGCTCTCATGGCCAAGAACTCCAAAACTCCGATAAAAACATTTTCGATAGGTTTTGAAGAAGAAAAATTCAATGAACTCAAATATGCGAAAATAATCGCGGAGAAATTCAAAACGGATCATACAGAATTCATTGTGAAACCTGATGCTATTCATCTCCTCCCGATGCTCGTCAGGCAGTATGAGGAACCGTATGCTGATTCTAGCGCCCTCCCTACCTATTACGTTGCCAAACTCACTCGCGAGCACGTCACCGTGGCGCTCAATGGCGATGGCGGAGATGAAAACTTCGCTGGCTATAGCCGATACAGCGCATTTCAAATTTCTACGCTACTCGACCGCCTTGACTTCCTCAATCGTCTCATCGGAAGACCACTCACTGGATTCCTCGCCAAGAATATCCGTACGACATTTTTCGACCGTCTCTACCGTTTTTCGAAAAGCCTCTCCGATGATTATCGTAGACGCTATCTCTCCTATACCGCCTACTTCACCAATGAACAGAAATCCGAACTCTACACCGATGAATTCAAACGAAAAATTCAGGATCAGGACACCTACGATATCATCGCTCAAGAATTCAAAAAGTCAGGATCAAAGAACCGAACAGAGCAAGCAGTCTATGCCGATTTTATGACGTATCTTCCAGATGATCTCTTGACCAAGGTGGATATAGACACTATGGCAGTGTCTCTTGAAGGACGCTCTCCTTTCTTAGATCATGAATTTTTGGAACTCACCGCACAAATACCATTTCACTTGAAACTCAAGGGTCTCAATAACAAAAAGTATATTCTCAAAGAATCCCTTCGTGGCATCATCCCGGATGAGGTGATGTTCCGACCAAAGATGGGATTTACTGCTCCGATAGATAGATGGTTCTGCACTGAACTCAAAGATTATACAAGAGAAAAACTTCTCGATGGTCGTCTCGTAAAAGATGGTCTTTTCAAGAAAGAATACATCCAGCATATCCTCGATCAACACTGTAATACGAATATAAACTTTTCACCTCACATTTGGGCACTTCTTACCCTCGAACTCTGGTTTGAGGAATACTTTCCGGCATGATATAATAATTAAATTAATCAATAAATTTAGAAACCATGCGACGAAATCATCTCTCGTATCTCTCTGATCCAGTCTCAAATAATCCGTTTGATATTACCGTCTTCGAAGAAGCGGAATCGCACGTAATTTCCGGCCTCGTCACAACAGTAGATTCCTGGTACCCAATCATAAACGGTATCCCTAGAATACTCATAGACGAGCTGAAGACAAACATCCTCCAAACTCATCAAGACTTTTTCAAAACTTGGAAAGAAAAATTACCCGAAAATATTCACGCTGAGTGGCAGAAAGCTATCGATAATATTCCTGATCTTGATGTCTTCGTCAAACACCAGAAGAAAACAGCTGAAAGTTTCGCCTACGAATGGAAGTATATCTATAAAGAAAATAACTACGAGAAAAGCAATTTCTTTCATTTTCTCTCACCATTTTTAAAAGAAGAAGATTTGAGAGGAAAAAAGACACTCGATATCGGATGTGGATCCGGACGCTTCACGAAGTGGGCAGGACTCTCAGAAACTGAGGTTTCATTTGGAACAGATCTTGGAGAAACTGTTGGAGTCGCCTATGAGATGACCAAAGATATTCCGAACATTTGTGTTGTCCAGGCCGACATCTATCATATGCCGTTTACTGATACTTTCGATATTGCCTATTCGATCGGGGTACTCCACCATCTTCCCAAACCGCAAGACGGATTCTCCCGTCTTCCGAAAACTCTCAGGGCAGGCGGAAAGATGCTTATTTGGGTTTACAACAGACGGAACAATGCTCGTGCCCTCTATTTCTATGAACCGCTTCGTGATTTCTTGAAAAAACTCCCTAAGCCAATTCTCTTCAAACTTTGCTACATTCCTGGATTTATTGTTCATCTCATCAATCTTTTCGGGAAACTCCTCAAGATGATGGGATTCAAATCACTCGCTACAAAACTCCCCTTCGCTTACTATGCCAATTTCTCTTTCAATATGAAGCTCAATGATGCCTTTGATGTTCTTGCAACACCAAAGAGCAATTACTACTACGTAGAGGAAATAAGAAAATGGTTTACCGATGCTTCTCTGAAAAATATTGATGCCTACGAACATCCAGAAGCCGGTATCACTTGCATTGGAACGGAATAAGGATTTTTTTTGTTTAGCAGAAGACATGTATGAGCCAAAAGAAAAGAATTCTTCATATTATCCAATCCCTTGGTAATGGTGGGTGCGAGAATATGCTTCTTCGAACACTTCCTCTCCTCGATGATTTTGAGCATAAAATTATCACTCTGAAAGAACTCGGCGACCTTGCCTCAAAATTTGTTTCTGTCGGTATTGCAGTGGAAACTATTCATTGTGACGGACTCCTTGATATTTCTGGTATTTTTCGTCTTCGTAAAATCGTCACAAAAGGAAATCCTGATATCATTCTCACATATCTCTTCCATGCTGATGTACTTGGTCGCCTCGCACTCCATAATGCGACCAAAGCGACCATCATTCCCTTTCTCCGCACCACATACAATCATCCGAAGTATCTTATCGCCCGTATCCTCGAATGGCTCACCAAACCGATCGTCAATCGATACCTCGCCAATTCTGAGGCGGTCAAAGATTTTTATGTTAAAAATATCGGCATACACCAAGAAAAAATCACCGTCATTCCCAATGGCATCGACGTGGAATATTTTGATTCCATCAAACCAAATTTAGAACTCAGAAAATCCATTGGGATTCATCCAAATGATTTTGTCATCATCTGTGTTTCCAATCTTCATATTAATAAAGGTCATAAATATCTCTTGGAAGCTTTTGAGAAATTACATACAAGTAACAATGAAACAGCAAAAACCATTCAACCATTTAATTTCAGACTCCTCCTTGTTGGTGATGGTCCTGAAAAAGAAAATCTACAAAATCAAAGCAAAAACTATCAAAGCAAAAAAAATATTTTATTTCTTGGAAAAAGAACTGACGTTCCTCAACTTCTCAGGATATCCAATCTCTTCATCCTCCCCACCCTCTTTGAAGGACAATCAAATGCTCTTATGGAAGCTATGGCATCAGGACTACCTATTATCACTACTGATATTCCAGAAAATAAAGTTCTTATAGAAAATGAAAAAACAGGACTGCTTGTTCCTATAAAAAATTCAAAGATACTATTAGAAGGAATGCTTTCTTTAATAAAAAATGATAATCTAAGAATGACTATGGGGCAGTCCTCACAAAAATCTATCAAGGAAAATTTCAATCTCAAGAAAACAACTTCCTTATTTTCTGATTTCTTAAGTAATAGTTTAAAAAAATGAAATTTCCTAAACTTCAATATCTTTTTCGCTTAGACGATATCTGCCCAACAATGAATTGGGATAATTTTTTCAAACTTCAAATCATCTTCGAAAAATATAATATTAAACCAATACTTGGGGTTATTCCAAATAATCAAGATACGCAATTAAATATAGATCTTCCACGAGAAGATTTCTGGCAAATAATCCGTGATTTACATCAAAAAGGATGGATAATTGCCCAACATGGCTATCAACATAAATATGTTACCAATAAATCCGGTATCATTAGACTCAATAAATATAGTGAATTTACTGGCCTCTCCTATAATGAACAATTCAAAAAAATAAAAAATGGAATGACCATCTTAGAAGAAAAAATAGGAGAAAGGCCAGTCTGGTGGATGGCCCCTGCTCATAATTTTGATAAAAATACTTGCAAGGTACTCAAAAAATTGAATTTTAAATACATAACTGACGGCATCGCGCTATTCCCATTCAAGAAATATGAATTATATTGGATTCCTCAACAAATCTGGAGGCCACAGAAAAAATCATTTGGCACATGGACAATCTGCATTCACCCGAATAGCGTTGACAATAATTTTATCAGACAATTAGATTTTTTTATAGCTAATAATATTGAATTTTTAAATAGAGTAGACTTGACTCCAAAAAAAAGTGTTCTCAATTTACTCTTTACTTTTTACTGGTATGGAAAAGAATATTTCTATAAATTTCTTAAAAATATTTGACCCCTCTCATCAAAGCAAGAAGCTTCAATATTGGGTTATTTATTCTGTAGTAATGGACACTATCAACTAACTCTTGAGTAAAGTTAAGTTTATACTGTGTTATTTTAAATTTATCATCATTTTTATCAGTACATATTTGACCAAAGTCAAACATTTGGTAGTTATTCTCAACTCCATATTTACAAATTTCGAAGATGAGTCTCCTCGAAGAGTTGCTAACAGTTTTTAGAAACTCTTTATCTCCATTGTTTAACCGTTTGGAACAAATTATGTTTGCTCTAAGTATTTTTCCATTATCATAACAGAGCACAGCAGAAACGATTTCTTTTTTATAGTATGCTAAAAATAGTTTTGAATGATTCCTTAAGTTGTTTAGTGAAGGGATCTTATTTAATCTTTTTTTTGTATTTTCAAAATTTCTGTACAATTCATAAAACCCTTCGAAATTAGAGGAATCATTTTCGAAAAATAAATCCTTGTTCTCTGTTGTTTTATTTATCTCGTTTCGAGTTGTTTTATTAAATTTACCAAAAATATCCTCTAGATTATTGTTGAAGTAAATAACGGGTGTCTTATACAAAACTTTAAAAAATCGATGAGTATCTAAATTTTTCAAATTTACAAAATGTAATTGCGAAAAATCTTTAGACAGAAAAGGATCCTGCAAAATATAGTTGGCGAACGAAAAGCCTGCTCTTTTTTCAATAAATCTTATCATATTAATTATTTGTTTAGTTCCAAAATAAAATTTTACCGTCAATTTCTATCTCGAACGAGAGCTCTAAAAAAACCTTTCTTATAATTCTCGGCAACGACTGATGGTGAAAAATTAGCCTTAACCCAAATAGCTATTAATTCAGAGTCTTTATCTGATTGTTTTTCTGCTTCAAGGAGAGCTTCAGCAATTGCTACTGGATCGTTTTTCACTGTTTGTCCTGGTATAGCCTCTGATGAACCATGATATCCCTCCACTACCACACAAGGAAGCTTCAGCAATTCTGCTTCAAGAATACTTCGTCCAAGAGTGTCTAAATTTGAATAATGAAGATAGATACGAGATCTGCAATAATATGTATGCATATCTTCAACATTGGTCAGAATTTTAACACGAGGTTCATCTATATATAATTTTTCAAAAACTTTTCGATAAGGTCCATCTTTCCCGATTATTAAAAAAGTGTAACGCTCAGGAAGGTTCGCAAGAATTGGTCTCAGATTAAGAAGAGGAAAACATTTGTGACGATATTTAAAACTAGTAACTGTGATAATCTGATGACCTGTAGACGGCTGAGAACAAGGTTGTAGAGGAGTATAAGAGAGATAAGGAATAGTAATTTCTCTTTTCTTTAAAAAAGGAAATTTTTTTAGATATTCTTCTTTTGTAAAGATAGATAAAGGAAAGAGATGATCAGTATAGTGCAAACCGAGCCAAAGTATTGAAAAAGAAGCCCATCGAAGAAGAGTAGGCATTTCTTGATACTCAACCCATGCAAGCCCATTGAGCGTAATCGTGTAGCGTATTCTAAAACAAAACTTTGCAATAAGACATACCAATAAACCAGCCTGCGGATTAGAAGTGTGAACAAGATCAAACTGTTGCAGGTACCAAGCGTCTCGGAATATTGAACGGCGGCGCTGTTGTGAGGTAACCAAAAAATCATTAGCCAATTGATTAACAATCATCTCTGAAACATCATATCTATCATTGTATATACACAAACGAGCTTTCATAAATAACAGTTAGTAAAAAATACTCGATGGAAATTATTTGCTATGTATTTCACTGTGTTTTTCCTTTTTAGCCACTAACAATCTGGTATCGTCACAACGCTGTTTATATTCATCATACAAAGTTTTTGGACAATGTTTTATAAATAATAAGTAGTCTCTCTCTAAGAGAATTTTCATACTATTCTTATCCAGTGTTTCCGTTAATTTATCCCATTCAATATGATCATCCTGGAACACATGAATATCTCCTTCCGATCTAAATTTTGGATTTATCAGCGCCTTGAATGCATCTATCCAATACGATAACAGAAACAAATGTCTAACTCTTTCAAACTTTGTTTTTTTTAAAATTTCCAAATCAAGCAATGCTTTGTATTTCTTATAATCATCACTTTGTTCCCATATATTTGGAGACGATTCATGATCAATGAACAAAATTCCACCAGGTTTCAAAACGCGGGTAAGCTCCTTAACAAGAGATAGATAATCAGGGATATGATGCAAGACAGAGTATGTCGCGATAAAATCAAATGTATCATTTTTAACATTCGATAAATCTTTCCCATTTAATGGAAGAAAGGAAAGTTTATCGAAAAATTGTTTAGCATATTTATATCTAACTAGCTCTAAAAATTTTTTTGAAACATCCGCTGCAGTAACATGCATCCCGACTCGTAACAAATGCTGCGTTAAATTTCCAGCACCACAACCAAAATCTAAAGCAGTTATTTCTTTCGACCCGGTCTCAATTTCTTCGAAGGATTCTTCGATACAAGCTTTCAATCTTGCTTGTTCTGTATCGTTATATATTTCTATATGTTCTTTTTCATATTTCTGAGAAATTTTATCGTGTGCCTTTATATTATAATGGAGCTGTTCATTCATAAAAAATAAATATATATTAAAACACGAGCACTTAAAGCGAAAAAATATTCGTATTCGCTCAATTAAATTCTTAAACTTGTAAGACTATTCGAGTACAGGTAAATTTTATTGCCCCACTCATCTGGAAAGTCACTGATTATATTGAACCCATTGTTCACAATTACGTTGTGACAAATAGGGTTATTATATATGATAAATATTTCTTTATCTAGATTCTGGGAAGCTAATTTTATTTTTTCAATAACCCTCAACATGACCTGACAAGGAAAGGGGTTATAAAAATAGAAAAAATTACACTCTTCATATTTGTCAAAATCAGTTGCATCGCAAGCAAATATTTTTACACGACCCTCTTTCAGTTTCTTGAAGTTATTCACAGCACTTTCTGCAATTTTTTCAGACGCTTCCATTCCATCGACTCTGCCAAATGAAAATTTAAGCATGGTTCTCATTGCACTTCCTTTCCCGCAACCAACATCAATTATAGAATCTTTTTCGGTAATATCAATTCTCTTCAAAATATCGAATAAATATTTCCCACCAGAAGGAGACGACCTATAGAAAAATCTTGGATCCAACCCCACTTCTTCAGATGAAATTATAGATGAAAAATCTAATCCCATTAATTTTTCTAGTATAATTTTTATAAAATTATACAAATCTCTTAGTTTAAATCTTTTCATACTCGTATTTTAACAGAGTGGCTCTGATATGATAAATCAATACAATTTGGAGCAGAATTTGTACAAAAACATATACGCCTATGTTTTTCGAAACAAGAAGCGACAAAAGAGAACAACTCGTAAATATTCCAACCATAAAAATTGATTTCCTAATGTGATTTATATTGAGGAAACTTACAAAAATTGAAAACATATATCCGAAAAAAGCACTCATTGAGAATAGAATAATATAATCATATCGAATAGAATACGCAGAACCAAAAAATAAAAATAAAATGAATGTACTAAAACTGATAAAAATTACCCAGATTGGGGAATAAAATATAAATAATTTCGTTAACTTCCGAACAATTTCAAGCATCGATTCTTCATTCTTGATAACAGATGGCCAAAATACATTCATGAATATACCTCCAATTTCTGAAACAAAAAGATGTGATGATGCATAATATGCACCATAATAACCAAGCACTTCAAATCCAAGAAGCTTCCCGATAACAAGTTTATCGCTGACGAGAACCACGCCAATAAATGACATAATCAAAAGATGTCGATTATATTCATAAAATATTTTCTTCAATATCGAGAAATCAAATTTCGAAAAATACTGTCTTAACACCAAAAAAGAAAATGAGATAAAAAACACCCCGCCGAACATAAAAGAAAGTATATATGAAGATGCAACTTGCCGCTGATATATTAGAACAATCGCAATAAAGCTAGATAGAACAAATCCGGCATCTAATATCCTATATATACTTTGTTTTTTATACTCATGAAATGCACGGAGAAAACCGTTAACTAAGGTTTTAAGAGAAATGACAATCGCAAAAAGAATTCCAAAAATGAAAAGATTTTCAGGAACAGGAATGCCCATTAAGAAGAATCTATGCCAAATAAGTAAAAGTATTGTCACTATACACTGCATAAAAAGTACGACAAAAAATGTTGTCGTAAATATTTTTTTTTCGGAATTAGAAAATTTTTTATCCGAAAGATATCTCACACTTGAAATATCCATACCGAAAAGATAAAGTATGGACAATATTGTTGCGAAAGAAAGGACTGCATTGTATTTTCCATATTCTTCTGGTCCAAGTAAACGTCCAGCGAGAATAGTAACAACAAACATAAGCCATGCTGCAATTATTCCACCAAAAAATGACCAGGAAAGATGATTCAAAAAATTTCGCATTTCTTCCCCCATTTCATGTCCAAAAATACGGAGATGGACGATCTCCGCAATTCGAAACAATTTCTGCTTTATTCCTACTGATGAAATCATAAAAAAAGGCTTTTTATAGCCATTCTATTATACGCCAATTCTTTGTTTTTTCCAAGTAACGCTTTAACACATCATTTTTTGAATGTGATATACTGAAAATATGGAAAATAACCGATTCTTAGCTGTTTTGGATGATCAGAAATTCGTTTTAGCTCTCATTCTCATCGTCTTTTTATTCAAAGGCATTTTTTTAAGCGTTCTTTTTCCGTTTTTCCAAGGACCCGATGAACAACTTCACTATGCCACTATCCAACAGCGTGCTGAACCAAGGGAGAAGACTTGGCCGATAGAGAAAGGGAAAGATGGTGCTAATGGCATCGATATTTCTACCTATCATTTCTCAGAAGAGACTATCCGATCAGCTCAAGCGACACAATTCGATGACGTGAAGTTTCAAAAAGAAAATACTCAGGAATTTTCTCAGTCTGCCGTCGGGTTGAATGAGAATGAGATTATCAATAATAACTGGAAAAGATACATAGATATCTCTCCATCAAATACCTCCGGGACGGTATCTTTCTATTATTCTCTTGGAGCAAAAGTCGAACAAATACTCTCTGATCAATCTATCTTGACACGCCTCTTCTCGGTACGTTTTCTTTCGGTTGTTATGGGAGCACTTGTTGTCTTGCTAGCATATCTCACTGCACAAAAAATTGGATTTTCAAAACAAAATAGTCTTATCATTTCTGCTCTTGTCGCTTTTCAACCGATGTTTTCGGCCTCTGCTTCACAGGTGAACATCGATATTGCACTGATTCTCGCATTTTCATTCTACATTTATGCAGCCGTTTCCTTGCTCCATGATGGGATACATTGGAAAGATATCATACTTTTGATTCTTTCTTTGCCTCTTGCGTTTTATTCCAAAGGACCCGGTATTGTCTTGTTCGCAATCACACCGTTCCTTCTCAGCTATCTGATTTATAAACGATTCAATATTTCGTTGAAAAAGTTTTCCCTGTATGTAGGTATTGCGATATTTGTACTCATTGCCTTTATTATTCTCTCTGTTCCGAAAAGCTATTTCGTCAGTATCACAAATTTCAATGCAACCTCGAAATTCGATTCCCCGATCATATCCCTGACGAAATATACTGATAAGACTATCAATACGACCTCCATTCTCCGTACAGAAAAATCCTATTGGGGCAATTTCGGCTGGCTCGACACTCCTCTGTCTGGCAATATCATACAAGGTATCTGGACACTGGAAATCATAGCGTTATTAGGCATTACGTTGTTCTTCGTTCCGAAAAGATTTCTCGAAAAAATAAGAATGGGGACGGAAAAGAATTATCTGCCTGAAAAAAAATATATTATATTCTTTTTCAGCATTATGATGGCGCTTCAACTCGCTATACGTTTCTTTGATTGGCGTATATTTGATGCCTATGAACAAATCCTCATAGGACAACCAGGACGCTATTTCCTCCCTACCATCATTCCTCATATCATAGTTATGATAGTCGGTTTGGGCTTTTTCACTCGAAACAAGAAACAATTCGACATTCTCATCAAAACACTGCTTGTTTTGATGGTATTGCTCTCTCTCTATGCGGTGATTGATATAATTATCCCCCGTTATTATCTCTGATTGTATGTTACATTTTGACTGGAAGAAAATGAAGAATGAAAAAATATGGATCCTTGCTCTTTTCGTATGTGGATTATTCTGGATTTTTGGTTCATTCTTCGTCAATTTGAGTTTTCCTGATTCCAGCTATAACTTCCCAGGAAAGACATATCAAGTGAAACTTGATTCAGGGAAACCAGTTACACAAACATTCACTGCGAAAGAAAACGATCTTAACCAGATAAAAATCGTTCTTGGCAATTCAAGTCTCCAACTTGGAGAAAAAATCGTTTTCGAACTCGCTGATGCTACTTGCGAGAAGACGCTTGCACAGGGCACGTATCATTTTTATGATATGTCCCCTTTTATCTATTATCATTTCACGTTTCCTGCCCTTTCTGATTCACTTGGACAAACATACTGTTTCAAGGTGACGTATTATTCACCAATCAATCGCAAGGGTGACCGTCCGTACCTCGGCGCAAGCGAAGGAGAACAGTTTCTCGGTTGGTCATATACCAATGCAGGAAACCCTCTCATATACGAAAATAGGACACTTCAGATGCGGCCTGCCTACGGCACCGGAAGTTTCTTCGGCGACCTCGAACAGTTGAATAATCGACTATCACAATATAAGCCGGGATTCCTCAAAGGAACGGGTCTTACTCTGATATTTTCTCTCTTCTTTATCGGTACTATAGCGCTTGTCTATTTACTCGTTTTCAAAAAAGAAGAAAAATAATCGAAAAAATTTGAAGAAATTAAAAGCCATTCCTATCCAGAATGGCTTTTCTAAAATCCCAGACTTGTTACTTCTGAATGACAATAGTAAATCCGTTCCCTACTTTATCATCAACGTTCTGAACCTCGACGATATTCCATCCGAGATATTTTACTATCTCTACCATATCCTCGGTAATCCAGACAGAATAATGGTCATCTGGATTCGGATTCCTCGCAATGCGTCCTTCATAACAATCAATGAGCTCTTGAAGCTTTGTTCGTTCTCGTCCTTTATCAAAAGTTCTTTCTTTATGAGGGACAATCGTGAAGATATATCCTCCCTTACGAATGAGCCTATACCATTCTTTCAGCGCTTTGATTGGATCTGGGAAATGTTCGATGACATGTGCGCTCAGAACGAAGTCCTGACTTCCATCAGGGAGCGGAATATTGTCACCAGGAGCGACGATATCTACTTTCAATGATTGCCCCGTGAATTTTTTCTCAAGTTTTTTGTATTGATTCTCTTCGGCAGTATAGTCAACATTTTTGGTATCGAGTCCAAATGGATTATGGATAGATCCACCTATTTCAAGCCCCTGCAATCCATCGAGATATTTATGTGCGAGTTTGCTCTCTAGGAATTTGATATGCAGAAGTTGCTTCACCTCATTATAAAAAAGAAACACTCCTTTTGGAATATATTTCTTTATCTTGGCGATATAAAAATCACGGAAAACGAAGTTCATACTTTATATTTTCTCTATCTTTTGAAATCTGTTTTGGCAAGCACCCAAATCAGCTCGCGATAGTTTTCGTGCGCTCTCACCATAATATCCCTATTATACCACACCTTCGCCTTCGCCTAAAAATAATTTTCCACAGCAAATTCGAATTGATCTACGAATATTTTTTTAAACATCGAGGCGTTGTTTTTTTCATAGAAAAGTAGTACAGCTTTCTTGTATTCACTTTCATCCACACTCCGATAGGAGAGCGGGCAATAATTATACGCCAATAAAATTGCATTTCCAACGAGCCTAGCCGTTCTCTTGTTCCCATCCTCAAATGGTTGAATATAAGAAAGAAGCAAAACAAAAACAAGCGATTTCCAAAGTGGATGAGAAATACCGTCTATGGTTTTTATCATCTGTTCCATAGCTTCTCTTACTTGAAATTCGTTATCAAGTGGACGGTAAACAGTTCCTGTTATTCCAACGATATTCTTTCGCAAACCTCTCGTAACACCAAGCCCTTCGATAAGAATCGCGTGGACATCCTCAATATTTCGGAGTGATAGCGCCTCAAACATCAAAGCATTTTCATGGATGTATTCAATCGCTCGTTTATGATTGATAAGCATTATCGCTTCCTCTTTTTTGTGTCCCTCTGCCTCTTTTCTTTGGCGAAGAAGAATTTCTGTATCAATAAGCGAGTATGTATTCCCTTCTATCTGAGAAGATT
The DNA here is from genome assembly GCA_023261645.1 of Candidatus Moraniibacteriota bacterium. Lineage (GTDB taxonomy): Bacteria > Patescibacteriota > Minisyncoccia > Moranbacterales > UBA1568 > UBA1568. The sequence goes on from JAHFOO010000006.1 coordinate 43,643, forward strand.
TCCAACTCAGTTCGATCGTGAGGCGTTCAAATTCTTTACGAAGAGCTGTCGGACTAAGGGCGGACACTCTTTTTCGATACTCATCATTGATCGTATCCAGTTGCAAAAATTCTTGTGTAGAAAAAAGATATTCCATACTTTTGAAAATATCTTGCTGAAATGATTTTTTTGTATTTGTCCTCTGATCAGGAGATTTTTCAAAGTATGCTTTTGAATCAATAGGAGACAATAACGTACCCTTCGGAGTAATCTCATACACAACCGATCGTCCGAGACCTTTTTTTTGAACAAAGTCATTCTTCAGAAGGACTTCTATATCCCGAATAACTGTCATTCGAGAAATATCAATACCTAATGATACGGCTAAATATTCACGGATACTCTGTGTTTGAACATTCGTATTATTATCAATAAAATTTAATATGAGTGCTTGTCTAGATGACATTTCCATTTTTTTATTGTAACATTTTAATGTGTTAATCGTAACATTTTGTTACAATTAAATCAACTTTTTGAGACAATAACCGGATATAATGGCTTAATTAAGCAATTTTAGTTTTTATACCCATTGGGGTGGCCGGTATACCATTTGCGGAGGCTTTCAATGCTCTCGGCAAGTGATTTTTCCGGTTGGAAATTCAGGGTTGTTTTGGCTTTGGTCGGGTCGGCATAGATCCAAGCGTATTCCCCTTTTCTTGATTCGGCCTGCGATTTCTCCATCGTCGTGCCGAATATTTTCTCTACCTCGGAGACGATTTCTTTCACCGAATAGCCGTGACCGTTCCCCAGGTTGAATATATCTGATGTGCCACCATTTCGGAGGTATTCGTAACCGAGGAAATGGGCTCGTGCGAGATCTTCCACATCGATATAATCCCGGATGGGCGTACGATCAGGTGTCTCCACATCACCGCAAGTATAGGCGAATGGTTCGATATTCATTGCACCACGCACAGCATTCTGGAGGAGGAGCTGGGACGGACGTTTGCTATCACCGATCAGTCCATCTGCAGATGCTCCGCATACGTTGAAATAACGGAATATCACGTATCGGAAACTCTGTTCTTCACCATACTGCCGAATGAGATTTTCAGCGGTCAATTTCGATTCACCGTATGGGTTCACCGGATGAAGAGGATGATGTTCGTCGACAGGAAGCGTCTGCGCCTCACCGTAGACAGCACAGGTTGAAGAGAAAATAATGTTCTTCACACCGGCTCCATTCATCGCCTCAAGCAAATTTCTCGTGCCCTCGACGTTGTTCGTCATATAACGTTCCGGTTGTTCGACAGACTCATTGACGAGGCAGAGGGCTGCGAAATGAAGCACGGTGTCGATATCATATTTCTCGAAAACCTTTTTCACATCTGCAAGGTTCAGGAGATCGACTTCTTCGAATGATATATCTCCAATCTGCGAAAGAATCTCTATCGGTTCACGATATCCTCGTGAGAAATTATCGAGCACGACGACAGAAAAACCCTTCTCGAGAAAGAGTTTCGCCGCATGACTCCCGATATATCCCCCACCCCCCGTAATCAGTATTTTCTTCATAGCAAAAATCATACAGGAAATAAATCTGCCATCTTTTTTTCTACATCTCGGCTTTGTGGAGTGCCCAGTGTGTAATCATACCGATAACGGAGAGAACGAGCGCTCCGAGCACTGCAGCGAGGAATCCGTGGACTTCGAAGCCTTTGATCATCCCTCCAAGGAGCCAAAGGAGAAATCCATTGATGATAAATGTGAATATTCCGAATGTCAGAAGATTGATAGGCAGAGTGAGGACCAAGAGAATCGGTTTGATTGTCACGTTCACTATGCCCCACAGCACGGCCAATATGAGAGCTGTCCCGAAACCTTTCACGCTGATTCCCGCCACGATGTATGGGAGAACGAGAAATGCCACCGCACTAGCCAACCACTTGATGAGAAGCATAATATTTTCGTTACAATTTACCTCTCCAGTATAGCACTTTTTTTACCGAAAATCTGATTACCTATTATTTCGTTCGTCTATAAGCGAAGATGATTCTAACAAGTGACGTGATTATAAAGATAGCGTACAGAACGAAAAGGATGGCAAAAGAGAAAGCTCCCTGAGCCACTCCACCGAAACCACTCTGTTGATGACTTGCGTTGAGAAAATAAGTAACGATGATGATAATCGGCACAAAGAATCGTGCAAATCGCCACCAGGCCTGAAATACTTCATCTCGCATTTTGTAGGTAATGAGCGAGAAAAAGAAAACAGGCAAAAAAGACAAAAAAAGAAAAAATATCTGACCAAAAAAATCATCATCACGCACTCTACACCATGATGAATGACAGATTGAACCAGAGACAAAAATTCCCACAAAATAAATTAAATAAATCAATGACGCTAAAAATACTATCTTCTTCATATCTATATTTCAATAATTAATTTTCATACTCCCTCTCTCTGTCATTATACTCGGAATTATCATTCCTGATAGCTTCACCCGGGTGGAGCGATGCCTAATATCATCATTCTCATCGGAAATGAGTTCTCTCGGTTTCTCTGTTATCCACGTCTCGTTTTTCTTGAAAAAATACTCTGATTCAAGATTCATTGTCGGTATTCTCAACTGAGCATCGAGCTTTGCATATTTTCCACGCCAATCTTTCTGCCATTCATACTGCATACTCGCATCTTTCGCCTCTACACTGATGCCATCATACGAAAGAGATTGGAGAATATACTTGAGATGATTTTTCTCATTTTCTTTTTCTTCAAAGACTATGACCGTCGTATGTCCTGCAAGATCGGTGAGAGTCGTGGTAAGAAGAGTCCTCTTCTCTCTGCCATTCTTCTCTCGCTTGTCATCGCGATTGAACTGAGAAAAGAATGAATACCAATGTTTCTCCTCCGACACAGATTCAGTGTCTTGTATTATAGATTCCACGCTTACTACTGAAACAGATTGTCCGAGATTGTCAACGCCGGTGATTTCAAGTTTCTGTATTGTCGAATTGAAAACAATTTTTGCTTCTGGTGCTGTCTTATCTATCTTGATCGTTTCTGTTTTTACTTCTTCCTTATTCCCCTGTTTATCAGTAGAAAAATATTGAACAGTTGTTGTGCCTTCATTTGAGAGAACGAGAGGATCGATATAAGTATTCCAACTCGTGCCATCATCAAAAGAATATTCTGTCTTCTCGATACCGCTCCCATTTGTTTCGTCTTGTGCAGTCAGTGTTACCGTCACATCGCTCGTATGCCAGTCATTGGTTCCCTGCGTACCTGAAGGAGCAATAGTGGTCACAGGAGGCGTGATATCGAACACTACTCGTTCACCAGGTTTGGGCTCGAGAGAGAAATCAGTCGCACCGTCACCATCATAATCCACCACAAGCGGTGAAGCGCCAGCTATGGTACCGTCGGCAAATGTCATCGTTACCGTGGTATCAGGAGAAGTCGGGATAGCGGAGAAGGTTGTTGTTTCGGTAATATCATCACCTGTCACTTCTTGTACTTCAAGTGTAAACGAGCCTACAGATTGTCCATCCAGCACTATTGTTGGATCACTCCCTGCGGGGACAGAAATATATTGCACTTCGCCGAAACGACGATACTCCGCATCTGGATAAGCATCATCCTCTGCGCTGATAATATTGCCCTGACTATCGTGAGCAGAGAGAGCAAGAGGTGAGTGGAGATAATAGCGGAGACGTTTTTCTGAAGATGCCGGAGGCTCAGAATCTGAAACAAAATCTGGCAACGCTGTCGATATTCCTATGAGAATACTATTTTTAATGAAACTACGTAGCTCGGAAACTTCGAGGATATCTGCATGTTTCCTTTCTAGTGTTGAAGGCGTGTCATAACTCGCTAAATCCACCCAATATCGTTTCGCATTCACCACACTCGTACTTATTGCCAAAGCACTCGGAGCGACGACTGTGCCATCACCATCAACGACAAGCTCTGGAGTATATTCGAGTTTCGGTACGCGCGAGGAGCAGATCTTTCCTGCTTCGTGGAGACATTCTTCCCCTGTCCAATACTTGATCGTTCCGAGAGTATCCTCTCCGAAACCGGCTATCTGATATACGGCAATCGATGATGGGATAACCGAATCATCCAGCGTTTGATGTACATTATCGCTACTCGACAATAATCCAGAATTCACCATACTTGGACTGACGATATCAGAAGAATCAGCTGTAACCTTTCCTGTATTATCCAAAAGAAAACTCTTGAGTTCAGTTGACGTATCGACTTTGTTCCCATAATTATCAATAAACGGCTGAGTGAGGGTTCCATCTTCAAAAGTAATGACCGGCGTATCGACACCGCTTCCTTCGCCTGAAAAATATGAATCTGATGGTAAAAGATTGTATGCACTCGGCATATTCTGTGCCAGTGCACGTGCTGTCCTCGGAGCAAGTGCGAAAGGCAACCAATTCACAGGAAGTCCCTGGTCATAACCATGGAGTATGGCACCGATAGCTTGCGGTGTTCCTGATTGTGGCACTGCTACGAAAACAATTTTATCGATAAGCTGTTCTGCTTCCGCACCCAGCTTGTTCACCAGTGCTTTGGCCACCAATCCACCATTGGAATGCGCAATAAGTGTGACCTTGCCAGATTTCGATGAACTCGCGAGACGACGCAACTCCTCTATGATATATGGTGTATCTGTAGAATGAGTATAAGAAACATTGTCTCCAGTTTTTGTGCCACTATTCAATGTGTCATCCAAAGAAAGGCGCCAATCATACGGCATAGCGACATAATCTGCTATGAGGCCATCAACATTCTTCCATTTATCCAGATCTGCAAGAAACGATTTGTAGATATTCCCTTTAATTGGAATATAGGCGTTATCAAGCACATCTTTTGTATAAATATCGTCTCGGATACTCTTCCCATTTTCATCGAGATACAGTTTCTCGGCGTCTGCATCGCTACTCGGTTCCCAAACTTTTTTATCAGCGGTATAGAGTCGGCTCGATTCGATTCCTGGTAAAAACAAAACGTTCGAATAGCAATTCTCGGTACAAGAAACATCGTCAAAATTCGGTTCAGTTTCAAGCCATGGTCGGAAGATAACCCCATCTCCCATAACACTATTCCCCTGTCCCTGTAAATTTGCCTTCTGTGGATCAGAATGGTAAAAATAAGGACCTGTTACATCACCCCACCAATTATTTGATGCATCAACTGACATACTGCCTCGTATTCCTGATAAGAAAGCCTGTATTCCTCTTCCATTATTTATTATTGAGCTGTTGCTTATTTTCGGTATACGACTTGATATCGAAGTTGCAACTTCTAAACCAATGTTATTATCAGATAAAACAAGCGATCTCAGAAGTGGGATCGTATCTCTGATGTAAATTCCCGATCTAGAGTGTTTAATTTCGGTATTCTCTATACTAACCAATCCTTGATAAGTGACACTGGGACTATAATTCATATAAGAAAAACCTATACTTGCATAAAGGATACTTACATACTTTATTTTTACAATATTCGCAGTATTGTATATCCCAATCGATCCCCATTGTCCTCTCAAAATACCTTGATAACAGAATGGATATCCATAATTCTGCGTATTTCCACCGTAGTCATTGTCGCAAACAGAGGTAAAAATAATTTTCTCTGACGGTGTTCCGATAGCAGTAAATGTGTTCTGAAGAGCAAGTGATACTCCTGTATTTTTGAATTTAACAATTGTTCCAGGTTCTATAGTTAGCGGGGCGGTAACATAAATAGTATTCAAAACAATGTAAGGACTTCCTGTCTTATTCCAAACAGTCTGGGTTGTAATGTTGCTTTGTATTTCTGTGAATGCTTGAGCAGAGTAATTACAAAAAAATACGCCGGCAAAAATTATCATTCCAAAAAATAATTTTCTCAACATATTTTCTTCGTTAAAAATTATTACAAAAAAACACACACAACATTCCGTCGCGTTTCTTTTGGATATTCTTACTTAGAAGTCGAGCTTCTGAGTAGTCTTTGTATTACTACATATAGTATATCAAAATGGAAGAGAAAAAACAGATTTTGTGTCAACTGTCGAAGAAAAGCGAATAGAGAGTTCACTTCGAAGTTCGACTTATCAGTGAAAATAGGAGCTGAGGAGACAAAAAACTCCCTTTGAAAATCAGAAGGAGTCTTTTTTGATGGCTTTATTCGGCTATTACTTGCCATTCTTACGGCGACGAAGGAGTGCTCCTGCAGTTTTGAGACAGATGATGATGTCGAGCCAGAGCGACCAATTTTCGATATAGAAAACATCCAGATGATATTCATCTTCAAAGGCGAGATCGGAGCGTCCAGAAATCTGTGCCATACCGGTCATACCCGGCTTGATGGTGAGCAGACGACGATGATACTCGGAATAACGAGCCACTTCGCGCTCCTGATGCGGACGCGGACCGACGAGACTCATACTGCCTTCGATGACATTGAAGAACTGTGGTAATTCATCAAGTGAATAGCGTTCGATGAAGGCACCGATTTTCATCTTGCGAGGATCATCCTTGATCTTATAGAGAACGCCACCTTCGCGTGCATTGTGTTCTTCGATGAGTTTCTTCTCGAATTCGAGCGCTTCTTCTAGATGTGGATTTTCCTTGGTGATGCAATATTTCCATAACATATAGCGGAATTTGTAGACGAAGAATTTCTCACCATTCTCTCCAATACGTTCATTTCGATAAATGATCGGACCATTCGGATCCTCAAGCTTGATGAGAAGTGCAATCACGATCATCAGCGGAGAGAAAAGTACTGCCAAGAAAAAACCTGCCACGAAATCATACATCCGTTTCAAGACGCGTCCCCAACCATCAAGCGGGGTATGCTGGAATTCTATCGTCGGCTCCCCGTTCCAAATCTGCATCGTGAAACGTGTCGTCTGAATCGATGTCGGGAAAAAACGATAGAGAATGTTGTTGATCTGGCAATAATCGAACAGTTTCGCTTGTTCATCGTCCGTCATCGAAGAATCACCGATGATGATTTCATCGATACCTTTCATCTCGCGAATTTCTCTGATATGAGTGATGCTCGCATCGGCGATCTGGTCTATGACGCGATAACCGAGCGCCTTATCTCTGATCAGGAGAGAACGCATACTCCTCATCTTATCATTGAACCCTATCAGAAGAACACGATGAATACCGATTTCTTTGTTCACCAAGAGCCACTTCTGAACACGCTGGATGAAGTAACGCGCCACGACCACATAAAAAACCGCCAAGAGCCATCCGATGATGATGACGAAACGTGAAGAAAACCATTCTCGATTCAAAAAAACGGCGATAATGAGTACGATAAGTCCGAAAGTGATCGCTTTCAACACTCCATAGGCTTCCTGCCAGAAACGACGTGTGACACGCATCCGATACAATCCTTCGATAGCCAGAATAACAAGGAAGAAAGGAGCGACCATAAATGCAAAACTGAGGTAATCATAAAACGTCAGATCAAATACGCGAGAAACATACCCTTCCAGCATCGGCATCCTGCGGAGATAATACGCTGTGATGGCAGCCAAAACAATCATCGAAAAATCGACGGGGACTTGGATAGAACTGAAAAATATTTCTGAACGTTTCACTTCGTTGAAATCAGTGGATTATATTTTCTCATTCTTTTTCAAAACAGACCTATAAGCCGGATCCTGTTCCTCTCTTGCGAAAGGTGATCATCATTTCTCTTGTTCGTATGTTACCATACGAATCTTTGCGGTTCTTCCCGATTGCTCGAGACACGACCTTGCACTCAAGTAAGGATTTAGCTGTTGCACCCCCTACGTTACCGTAAGGACTGAACCTTTGCAGGTCCTCTCCTTCCTTTCGAAAGAAGACATCTCTGTTCGCACCTCGCGCCTCACGGCGTATGGGAGTTACCCATTACTTGCTGCTAACCGAAATTAGCGAGTGTCCGGACTTTCCTCACTCCGCTTCCGAAGAAGCGGTCGCGCGATAATCCAATCTGTTCTGAAAAAGAACGGGAAACAACCTATTATAGCACAAAATGACGTTCCAAGCAAGTACGAAACGTCATTAGAGCTTCAACCGAGCCTCAAATCGCTCATCAGCGAGAGCGACAATTCGGTCAAATATACCCTCTATCTCTTCACCTGAAAGTGTCCGATCATCTGCGCCAAAAGAAAGGTGGAATGCCAAACTCTTTTCTTCACCCTGTTCATAGATATCGAAAAGTTCAAAGTGTCTCAAAAGCGGGGCTCCCGACTCAAGAAGTAACTGCTCAAATTCGCCCACGGTCACCTTGTGAGGAAAGGTGAGAGAGATATCACGGACAGCGTACGGAAATTTCGGAAGCGGTTGTGCTTCCACGGCGGATGCGAAGGAGGACGACAAATCTTTCGCAGAAAAGAGGGCACAGGCGATACGTCTCTTCACACCGAATTTTGCAAGAACACGCGGAGAAATTTCTCCGATCGTACCGATGACGTTCCCATCTGAAATGATATGTGCTGAACGACTTGGATGCCAGAGAGTTTCTTTCTGCGCCACCGCTTGGAAGGAAATGTTCCTCTGGTGGGTGAAGTCGAGTAGCGACACTACTTTTCCTTTCAAGAGTGCGAATGGGTTTTCATTTTTCGCATCAGCCACTACCAGTGTCAATTGTTTTTCTTCATTGACGAAGGTTTTTTCATCTCGCGTATAGGCACTTCCGTATTCGAAGTATCGAAATGAATCAAAATAACGGAGATTGTCTTTGGCTTTTATGAGCGCCGTGAGAAGCACTGACGGGCGGAGAAGTGAAAGCTCCGGACTAAGAGGATTGATGAGGGTAAGATGATTCTTGAGATCGAGAGAATATTTCTCCGCATCAGACGTACCATAAAACGAATAGGTCATCATTTCATCGAAACCGGCCGACGAGAGATATTCTTTCATTTTCCGTTCAAATCGTTTCGCCTGATTCTCTTCGGGAAGAGACAACTCGAATGTCGGTGCCGTAACGGGAATATTCTCATATCCGAACGTCCGACCGATTTCTTCCACCAAATTCCATTCATCTTCGAGATCTATCCGTCTTGTCGGAACAGTTATGACAAATGATTCTTTCTCTGCCTGTACATCACAACCGAATGCCTCGAGACAGGACCGAATGAAATCTTTCTCAATCGGAACCCCGAGCATCCTTTCAGTGAGGCCATACGGGAGGACAATCGTTTTCGGTTCAAGTGGTGATGGATAGACATCGGTAAAACCAACCACTGTAGCCCCACAGTACTCTCTGAACAATTTCGCAGAAAGAGCAAACGTATCTGATGAGATGTGAGCATCCAGCCCTCTTTCATATCGATAAGATGCATCCGTAGAGAGATTGTGGCGGACACGTGTCCGTCTCACGGAGACCGCATCAAAAATAGCAATTTCGAGGAATACCCGTGTCGTTTTCTCTGTTATTGCTGAATACATACCACCCATCACACCGGCAAGAGCGAGAGCTTTCTTCTCATCAGCGATGACGAGGTCTTCGATATCAAGACTGATCATATCACCGGAGAGCAGTTGTAACTGTTCCCCTGTCTTCGCCTGACGGATGATGACCTTTCCCTCTATCATATCCGCATCGAAAGCGTGCATCGGCTGACCATATTCCAAAAGAAAAAAATTGGTGATGTCTACCGGCGCACTGATCGAACGTACATCATTTCGGAGAAGAAAAGATTGAAGTGAAAGCGGTGATGTCCCCTGCTGTACATTTTCAAACAAAAATCCTGCGTAACGAGAACATTTTTCGGATGCTATTTCTATCTCGATAGGATTCTTCGGATATTTGTCGAGTGGTTCATTTTCAAAGGAAAGATTTCGTCCTTCAAGAGCTCCGATCTCTCTGGCAAGTCCTCGATACGACAATGCATCCGCACCGCGATCCGGGAGAATTTTGAGATCAAGGATAAAATCTGAGAGGCCGGAATACTCTGCAAATGATGTCCCGATAGGCGCATCATCCGGAAGGACTAGGATGCCCTCGTGCTTTTCTCCGAATCCAAGTTCCCTCTCTGACCAGATCATCCCCTGTGATGCTTCTCCACGGATTTCAGTCTCTTGTATCTCGACATTTCCAGGGAGTTTCGCACCAGGAAGAGCGACGACCACTTTCTGTCCTTTGTCGACATTCGGCGCTCCACAGACGATCTGACGAACCATATCGCCGGTGTCCACCCGAGTTACTTTGAGTTTATCAGCATTCGGATGCTTCTCCGCTTCCAGTACCAATCCGATTACAACACTCTCCAAACTATGTTTGAACGACTCTACTCCCTCCACTTCGAAAGCGCGCGTGAGGAATAACTTCGAAAGTTCCTCTGCGGATTTTTTCGTTCCCGATAATTCGACCAATTTGTTGTAACTATACCGCATAAATTTCTAATACCTAATATCTAATTTCTCATCAAAACTGTCGGATAAAACGGAGGTCACCACTCATAAACGATCGGATGTCGGTAATTTTGTATTTCATCATAGCCAGACGTGTCGTTCCGAAGCCCCAGGCAAATCCCTGATATACTCCTCGTTTATA
>JAHFOO010000006.1:54195-62178 GCA_023261645.1 Candidatus Moraniibacteriota bacterium
ATTGTTTGCAGACAGCACAACCTTTGCCATCACAAAGCGTACAGGAAATATCGAATTCGAATGATGGCTCCGTAAAAGGGAAAAAACTCGGTCGTAAACGGATATCGATCTTCTTGCCGAAGAATCGGCTGAAAAATGTTTCTGCCATCCACTTGAAATTCGCTATCGATACGTCATCACCCACCATCAGACATTCGAATTGATGAAAGGTATGTTCGTGTGAAGCATCGGTCGATTCATTGCGGAACACTCGTCCTGGAACGACGATACGGAATGGTGGCGTATGCGTTTCCATATAACGAACCTGCATCGGGGATGTCTGCGTGCGTGGGAGATATTTTTCTTTCTCACCGGATGATTCTATCCAAAAAGTATCCTGCATATCACGAGCAGGATGATCGGCAGGGACATTCAAAGCATCGAAATTATAGTGTTCGGTCTCTATTTCAGGACCATCAGCGATCACAAATCCCATTTCAGAAAAGATATCCTCGATCTCATGTTCGACGAGTGTCACCGGATTCAGATGTCCTCGTGATGACAAAACGCCCGGGGCTGTCACGTCGATACGTTCCATCTCCCAATTGATACTCTTCTCCAAAAGCATCTCTTTGGTTTCTCCAAAAGCTTTGAGCAAAGACTGTTTCACCGTATTGCCAAGGGGCCCGACAACTCGTTTCTCTTCAGGTGTGAGGTCTTTGAGACCTTTCAAAATACCGCTCAATTCGCTTTTACGACCGAGATATTTCACTTCCCACACATCCAATAGAGCAATCGTTTGTATCGCTTGCAGAGATGCCATCCCTTCCTGTTCGATTTGTTTAATTTTTTCTTGTAACATACATCTATTCTACCAGTTTTTGGATATTGTCAGAAGACGATTCGTACGAAATCTTTCTTACCGACACGCATCACCTGATTATTGAAACGCTCCTCGATACAAGTGCTCACATCGGTGATTCTTTCATCAGCTATCGCTACGCCTCCTTGTTCGATTTTTCTTCTGGCATCTGATTTGCTTTCTGCGAGTCCGGCCTCCGCTATCATATCGGTCAATTTTTTTCCCTTCTCGGTCTTCACCTCACGAACATCCTCAGGAATATGCTTTTTCGAAAATGTCTCAATGAAATATGTTTCTGCCTTCTCTCCTTCTGTTTCTCCATAATAGAGAGCCACGATTGCTTTCCCCAGTCTCATTTTCGCATCGCGTGGATTACCACCCGTGACAATGTCTTCAGCTATTTCGGCTATTTCCTTCATAGGAACACGCGTACAATGGACGAAGTAGCTCATAATGAGTTCATCGGGAATACTCATCACTTTGCCAAACATATCATCTGGCGTATCGAGAAGATTGATGGTATTGCCCCAGCTTGAGCTCATCTTGCGTCCATCGGTCCCGAGAATGAGATCTGTCATAAGAATATCTTGTGGCGCCTGTCCGTATTTCGGCTGCATAGTCCGGCCAGCGAGGAGATTGAAGCGTTGATCGGTTCCGCCGAGCTCGACATCAGCCTTCACTGCGACACTGTCATAGCCTTGAAACAACGGGTAGAGCATCTCGTGGAACGAAACCCTTTGATCAGCTTTCAAACGTCTCGCAATTACTTCACGCGAAGCAAATTCATGAAGACTAAATATGCTTGCCATAGTGCCAAGCTCTAGTAATCCTAACTTCGAGAGCCATTCTGAATTATAATGGGTCTCAGTCTTGGTTTTATCGAGAATTCTGAATGCTTGTTCCAAATAATTCTTCATATTACTCTCTACCTGATCTCGTGTGAGCATTGGTCGTTCGCTTTCTTTGTCAGATGTATCACCGATAATACCCGTAAAATCACCCACAATAAAAACCACTTGGCAACCGAGATCCTGGAAATCACGCAGTTTCAAAAGCGGAACCGAACGACCGAGATGGAGGTTGGGACTGGTTGGATCAATGCCAAGTTTGATACGCAGAATTTCTCCGGCAAGCAACCGTTTCTTCAAGTGTTCTTTGTCTATCACTTCTGCGACACCACGTGTCAATAGTTCTTCAATTTTCTGTTCTTTATTGTCCATAAAGATTTTTTTATTTGAAACTCTTCAATTCACCAAGAATCATTTGAGACCGAGTTTGGCTTTGGTTAAACGATATTGATCATCGGAAATCTGGCCGGATTTGCGCATAGTTTCCAGGGAAGCCAGGATCTCACCTTTGTTCTTCTCGATATTTTTCGGTGTCATCGCCTTCTTCATCATCTTCTCCCGTTCTGCCGGACTCATATTCATCAGACGTTTCATCGCGAAACGCTGGAACATATTCATATCTTTCGTATCAGGCCAGCCCGCAGGAGCTACGCTTCCAGCGTTGCTGGCGGGCATTCCAGAACTACTTTTTTTACCATCGTCTTTTTTTCCTCCAAGGGCGGATCCGCCTTGGGCGGAGAATGGGTTCCATTTCATAGATATTTATGATAAGTGATAATTGATAATTGATAATGGATAAATGATGGCGGATAGATGACAAAAAAATAATCTAAAAAATCACACACTCATCATACATCTTGTATCATCTTTGCATTTTCATCTTGTACCGCGTCACGAGCAGAGCCGATGCTACATAGATGGAAGAATACGTACCGAATGTCACGCCGACAAGAATGGCGAGAGCGAAATAACGGATACTTTCCCCACCGAACAATGTAATCGCCAAAAGCGTAATAATAACCGTGAATGATGTATTGAATGACCGTCCGAGTGTTTCATTGATCGAACGGTTAACGATGATTTCGAAGTCTTCTTTCTTGCGTGAACGAAGCAAATTCTCACGCACACGATCATACACGACGATAGTGTCATTTACCGAATACCCGAGAATCGTCAGGAGAGCGGCAATGAACGGCACGCCGACTTCAATGCCATAAAATTTCCCCAAGAATGAGAATACACCGACCGTCACGACGATATCATGCGCCAGAGCGATGATAGCTCCCATTCCATATTCCCAGGAGCCAACGATACCTGACACACGACGGAATGCCCAAGCGATATATATCGCGATACCGATTATCGAGAGAATGATGCCGATAATCGCTTGTTTCTTGAGCTGATCGGAAACGGATCCTCCGATGAAATCGGTACGGAGCAGTTTGATATCTTTGTCAAAGTCTTTCAATTTCTCAAGGACTTGTTCATTTTTCGTTTCATCTGATGCGAGATATCGTAAGAATAAAGCGTTCTCCCCCGTCGGTTGTACGGTCAGACTCTGGAGGGCAAGCGGAGAAAGAGCTTCGGTCACCTGCATCGCCTTTGGAGCAGTGGAAGAAAATTGTACTTCCATCAGTGTTCCTCCCTTGAAATCAATGCTCAGGTTGAGTCCCCATACAGAAATCGCGACGATACTCACAATGACAGCTCCGATAGAGAAGATGTATGTATAGATTCTTTTTTGAATGATATTCAACATAATATATTTTTTCTTTATTCGTCGTCTCTCTTTGAAACCTTCTTCGATGGAACGAGCAACCAAGGGTGTTTCTCAGCCCACGTACTCACGAGAAATCGCAATGTAACACGTACCAACACGACAGCGGTAAACATAGAAAGAAGTATACCGATCGTGAGAATAATAGCAAAACCCTTCACGAATCCTGTCCCGGAACCAATCAAGATAAACGTCGTAATGAGTGTTGAATAATTGCCATCGCGGATGCTCGGCCACGCCCGACGGAAGCCTTCGTCCAGAGCTTTGTAGACATTTTTCCCATATCCAAGTTCTTCACGTGTACGTTCGAAAATAAGTACGTTGGCATCAACTGCCATACCAATAGAAAGAACAAATCCGGCAATACCTGAAAGCGTCACGGTAATGCTAAATGGTGTAAAAGCAGAAAGTTTGAAAAGAGTAAACAACATCGCGGAATAGAGAAGTAAAGCGAACACAGCGATGAGACCCAGGAAACGATAATAGAGAATCATAAAGAGAGCGACTGCACCAAGTCCGATGAGTCCTGCGAACAAACTTTTTTGCAAAGCATCTTGTCCGAGTGATGCATCGACACTCTGTTGCCCGACCAGCGTGATCGGTACCGGAAGCGCTCCTTCATTGAGACGTTTCACCAAATCATTGGCTTGTTGCATCGTGAAGTTCCCGGTGATCACAGCTTGACCAGCAACAATTTCATTTTGTACTGTCGGCTGACTGATAATCTCTTTATCGAGGAAAATAGCTACCGGTTTTCCTATATTCTTCTTCGTAATGTCTGCGAAAAGTTGTGTTCCTTCGCTGTCGAACTGCAGAGCCACTTGAGGAGAACCGACTCCCTGACTCCTATAATCCACGCTGGCACTCTTTAGATTTTTGCCTGTCAAACCCGTCACCACCCACTGCAATTCCGGGTACTGATCAATTGATCGCTTGGCAAAAAGAATATGGGCACCATGCACTTCGAGAGTATCTCCTTCACCCCGTTCTTCTATTTTCTTGATGATATGCCAGCCGAATTGACTCTCGACAAGAGTCGGATAAACATCACCTGATTTGAAATTCGGATCGAAAAGTACCGCATCAAACTCAGGTACATATGTTCCCTTCTTCGCAAAACCCAAATCCCCACCTTTGTCTTTGGATCCCGGATCCTGACTGAATTCCTTCGCCAAAGCACCGAAGTCTTCGCCTTTTTTCGCTCGATCCAGAATACCTTGAGCGGTCACTTTTGTCTCCGCATTGAGCGTATCGAATTGTTTGGCTACATCAGAATTCGGATCGGCAAGTTCACGAAATTCGAGGAATGGCGTTTCTTTGATCATCTTCTTGGCCTGCTCGATATCCTTGATACCTGGTAGTTCCACGATGATACGTTCTTCTGTACCTGATCGTGACATCTGCACCAACGGTTCGCCGACACCGAAAGCATTCACACGCCGTTCAATCACCGCTTGCACGGCAGAGAGAGCCTCACCAACTTTGTCACTCGGGACCTGCGAAACATCGGCACTATACTCCAGATGGATGCCTCCCTGCAGATCAAGCCCCTCGTTTACCTTGAGTTTTTCGAGAACATTGAAAACTGGCGGGATAAATCGGACCGCCTGAGGATAAGAAATAATGCCAACTATCAAACCGAGCAAAATCACTCCTGAAAAATGGAAACGTCTCTTCGTAATCTGATTCATACCAGGAAAAACAATTTCGAATAAATACAATGGAAGTATACTGGAAAGTACCAAGCAAGGCAAACCCGTCTGTATCGTCTATACAAAGCCTTTCGGGCTAGTGTAAGGCTTTTTTTCTTTTCTCAAAAATACCCGATTCCGCAAGAATCTCTCCTTCCGTACCCTACACGATTTTTCTCTCTTCAAATCGCTTCAATATCCGATTCACTTGAGGCATCATTTTCTTGACATACGCTTCATAACTGGCAATCGGCATCAATTGTCCATCTTCCAGAATAAAACTCTGCGTCAATCGGATACGCTCCAGGAAGCGACGGTCGTGCGTCACGAGGAGAATCGTTCCATTGTATCCATCGAGCGCCTCTTCGAGTGCCTCGATAGCTTCAAGATCGAGATGATTCGTCGGTTCATCGAGAATAAGGACATTCGCACCCATCGCCGAAAGAAGAGCAAGTATCAAACGCACACGTTCACCAGGACTGAGCGAAGAAATCTTGTCAATCAGTACATCCGGTGCGAATTGAAATTGCGCGAGATGTGTCGCGATGATGTCGCGATCAAAAATACCCAAGCGATCCCTGAACAACTCGAAGGGAGTGATGGATTCTGAAATATTTTCGTGTTCCTGCATCAAATATCCGAATACCAATTTCTTTCCGCACACTCTTTTTCCGGACAGCGGTGCAAGTGATCCTTCGATGGTTTTGAGCAGAGTGGATTTTCCTACACCGTTATTTCCCAAAATAGCCAGACGAGTACCAAAGGGTACTTTCATATCGACAGGCCCGCCTCGGAAACCTCCGGTGTAACCGAAACAGATTTTTTTCAGTACGATGCTACTCTCTTTTTCACCCGACTCCGGATCAAAAGGGATATACAGAGGATCACGGATGAGCGGTCGTTCGACATCAGAGAGGCGCTTCTGTCTCTCTTCCAACGCCTTGGCCGAAGCGGTAAACTTTCTCGTGGCGCGTTCTTTTTTGAAGTTTGCCGACATCTTGTCTTTGTCCGGAGCTTTCTTGTTTTTCACCCGTTCCACCCAATCCATTTTTTGTCCGACAGAAACAATCAGTCGATGTCGCTCATCCTCTTGCATACGATATTGTTCTTTGTGTTTGCGAATACTATGGGCTTTCATTTCCGCAAAATCGCTCCACCCGCCGGTGTACATCGTTACATCCCGTTTGTACCAATCGATCTCAAGAACTTTCTTTACAACGTTGTCGAGAAAACGACGATCGTGTGATGCGATGATACAGGTCGCTGAAGACCGATTGAGATAGCGCTCCAACCACAGAAGCGCCGGAAGATCCAGATTGTTTGTCGGCTCATCGAGTAGGAGCATATCCACGCCACGAAGGAGCACTCCTGCCAGTGCCGCTTTACGTTTTTCTCCCCCGGATAATTCTGCAACAAGACTCTCTAATTTTATATGAGAGAGCATCAACCCTTCCAGTATATCTTTGGCCTTGCGTGAAAAATCATATCCTCCCAAGCGCTCGTATTCGAAACGTACCGCCTCATATTTCTCCAACACTTCTTTCTCTTCCAGATGTGGTTCCAATCGAGACATCTCTTTCTCGAGGTCATCCAGTCCTGTCATACGACGGAGATATCCGAGCAATGATTCCGCAGAGAGGGCAGTGGCTTCTTGAGGAAGATATCCGACCAAAACACGATTCGGTTTTTTCACTTCTCCTCTGTCGGGAGTTTCTATACCGGCGATAATTTTGAGCAACGTCGATTTGCCAACGCCGTTCTGCCCAACCAGTGCCACTTTCTGACTTTCGCCAATCGAAAAAGCCACCTTTTCGAGCACACGTACGGTACCATATGATTTTCGGATGTTTTTGAGCGTCAACATACAGGGAAATGTCTTATCCGCAGGCTGGCGGATTCAATAAATTATGAGCACGATTCTCGATTTTTGAGATTCCTAAAATGAACAGGTATCATACGACAAAAAATGCTTCCTGTAAAGCCTCGCGACTCCGTATGGCGTCTCATTCTTTAGGCATCGGATTTTGCAAGATAACCCTCGGTTTCTGAAAGGATTTTTTTGGCATTGGCGAATGTGACTTTGGCGAGCGCTTCTTCATAGGAAAGCCAGAGAAAGCCCGTGTGTTCATACGAAATACGGATATCACGTGTCTCCGTCTGTGCCGGATAAAAATGCACCACTTTGAAAATCCAGATTCCTCGCTCCTGCTTCAGGCGTTTCTCACGTTCAGCACCCTTGGCCACATAGAAATAGCAGATACTGACCCGCTTGCGAAAGACGTGAAGATCTGTGATACCTGATTCTTCTTCTGTTTCACGGCGAAGTGTCATTTCTTCGGTTTCATTCGCTTCTACGTGACCTTTTACGAAATCGAAATGTCCGCTCGGATAATGGAGCAGAAGATACTCACGCCTGCCCTCTTTCATATGAAAAATAGTGGCACCGATGGACGTCTCCCAGATGACAGGGAAACCGAACCACTTGAGCAAGAAATAGAGAGGCTTGATGACCGGTACACGCATAAAATTTTCGATAAGAGACAAAAGCTTCCTCTTTAGAGTACAATGAAAATGACAATTGACAAAATGGTCTCTCTCCTATTGAATGAAGGTTACCAAAATTTATCATTTACTCCCACCACTTACCGATGAAGCACTCTCTAAAATGGGAAATCATTTGGGTCGTCAGCCTGAGTATAACGGGTGTTTTCTTCGGTATTCTGGCTATCTACTTCTTCGGTACGCAAAGCATCAAAAACATCGCCGATTTCCCATTGGAACAAACCACCATTCTCTATGACCGAACAGGGACGCACGAACTCTACC
>JAHFOO010000009.1 GCA_023261645.1 Candidatus Moraniibacteriota bacterium
GAGTGAAAAAAACATCACTCAAAGCAAGCAAAAGAGCGAACCATCCGAACAGGACAAAAGAAAGTCCGAAGAGAACGAGCCAGGTGTCGGGTTTTTCAATGCGAGAAAAGAATTTCATCATATATATAGTATACAATAAGAACCGTGTTTGCCTCAATACCAAGAGCGTCGTGGTTTGCAAAGCCGTACGAATACGTTTACAATTGAACAAAGGATTTTCCCGATTTTCCGTGATGAATCATAACTATTTTCTATGAAAGTTCTCGTTGTCGCCCCGACTCCATTTTTCTCTGATCGTGGTACGCATATCCGTATTTTGGAAGAGGCGCTAGCACTCGAAAAGCGAGGAATCGAAGTGACGATTGCAACGTATCATATCGGACAGGATCTCCCGAGAAGCCTCGACAGCCATATCGATGTGCGACGTATCAGGCGTCTGCTTTTCTGGTACAAAAAACTCGAGGCGGGACCCGATTGGCAGAAAATCATTTTGGATCTGATGCTTGTCCGGAAAACATTTCATCTCGCGCGTACTTGGAAACCGGACATCATCCACGGTCATCTACATGAAGGCGTACTCATCGGTTTCATCGTAAAGCAGGCACTTTTTTGGAGAAATATACGATTGGTCGCTGATTTTCATGGAAGTTTGACCAAAGAAATGGTTTCACACAGTTATCTGCATGCCACCTTGATGCAGAGATTTTTTGGTATGATCGAACACCGGATCGATGGGCTGGGTGACAGAACGGTCGCCAGTTCATGGGACAATGTTGAAAGAATAAATATGATTCCGAGAGAACAGAAGGCGCATATCCTCCTCGATGGTACGCGACTTTCGATGTTTGAGAATCTTCCCTCCGTTATCATCCTCCGTGATACTTTTCATATCCCGAAAGAAAAGATTGTCATTACGTACACAGGAGCGCTTATCGCGAACAAGGGGATCACGCTTCTGCTTGAAGCCATACCACTTGTTTGTGCGCAATCGAGCGAGGTACATTTCGTGATTGCTGGATTTCCTGTGGACCAGATCGCCGTCTATCTGAAACGGGATATTTTCAAAAAACACGTGACTATTATCAGTCCGCTTCCTTATTTTACATTACCGAAAGTTCTTCATATGAGTGATATCGGAGTCGATCCCAAAGAGTCGAATACGCGACAAGCGAGCGGAAAAATGCTTCAATATATGGGAGCAGGATTGCCGGTAGTCTGTTTCGACACGGAGAATAACCGGAAATATTTGGACGATGGTGGTATCTATGCCGACGATACGACGCCTGAGAGTCTGGCGCGAGCCATTATGACGCTGGTCGCTTCTCGAGAACTGCGTGAAGCCAAAGGAGCTATCAATCGTAAACGGGCAGGACTGTTCAGTTGGGAAGCATCCGCGGAACAATTGGAGAAGCTCTACCGAGAAATCATCTAAAAAAACTGACAATGAAACTTTTTCTTATTAAAATCGGTAAGGCCTGGCAGACACTCAAGCGGGATGGACTGCTTCGTGGTGGGCGACGTATTATGACATCGTTTTTGGCGCTTTTCAACCGTGTTCATCCGGGAGACATCCTGTTCATCACGGGCGGAGTGGGAGACAGCGCTCGATATCGGACACAACATATGGCTGAAGAGCTCAGGTTTGATGGTTTTTCGTGCTCGGTAACCGTTCAGGACAATCCTTTTCTTGTCACATATGCAGACAAATTCTCCATTTTTGTTTTCCATCGGGTCTTGTACACGCAAAGTGTCGCACGGTTGATCGAGAAGGTGAAATCTTTGAAAAAAGAAATTATTTTTGAAACAGATGATCTCGTCTACGACAAGGAGTTTTTGAAGCATATGGATTATTTTCAGAAAATGAATACATTTGAGAGAAAACTCTATGAAAATGGCGTGGGAGGAGAGATTCTCGCCGATCCGTATGTGAAGGTGTGCACGACGAGCACTTCTTTTCTCGCTGATAAGTTACGCGAAAGAGGGAAGCAGGTTTTCGTCGTGCGGAATAAACTTTCGGAGGAAGATGTCGCTTCTGCGGAAGAGATTCTCCCTCAGGTGAGCAAAGACGCGTCTGTTGTGAAGATAGCCTATCTGAGTGGTACGCCGAGTCACAACAAAGATTTCGCGACTATTACTGATGCACTTTTGATACTCTTTGAGAAATATCCACAGATGCGACTGGTTCTCGCCGGACCGCTCGATACCGAAGAGAGACTGAGTCGTTTCCAAGAAAGAATCATCCGGGTGCCATTTCTCCCACGGAAAGAGTATTTCGCCACGGTTGCCGGTATGGATATCAATCTCGCACCGCTTGAGATCGGCAATCCGTTCTGCGAGTCCAAATCGGAACTGAAGTGGTTTGAAGCGGGACTCCTTTCTGTACCGACAGTAGCCTCTGCGACAGGAACATTCAGAGAGGCTATCACGGATGGTGTCGATGGTCTTGTCGCAGGAACGACGGAAGAATGGGTTGCAAAAATTTCCCACTTGATAGAGAATGCTGATGTGAGGAAGAGGATGGGACAGCAAGCTCGAAAAACGGTGTTGGAGAAATACACGACGACACATGCAAGCGATGTTCCCTACTACGATTATTTAAAAGAGAAAATAATATGAAAATATTGATTACCGGTGGAGCAGGATTTATAGGGAGCGCGACGGCCAAGAGGTTGATAGAGCGTGGCGACACGGTCGTTCTCATTGATAACTTCAATGATTATTACGACCCAAAGCTCAAAGAAGATCGTGTGAAAGTCATTCTCAAAGGATGCAAGAAACAATACAAACTCTATCGTGGCGATATTCGCGATCAGAAATTTTTGGAAAAAGTCTTCAAGAAGGAAAAGCCGGAAAAAATCATTCACCTTGCGGCGATGGCCGGTGTGCGCAATTCGCTTGAGAATCCGAGCCTGTATGCAGATGTCAATATTATGGGGACGGTCCATCTTTTGGATCTGGCTGTGAAGTATAAGATCAAGAATTTTCTGTATGCCTCATCTTCATCGGTGTATGGCAACAACAAGAAACTGCCATTTTCTGAGAGTGATAGTGTTGATACGCCGATTTCTCCTTATGCCGCGACCAAGAAAGCGACCGAACTCTTGGCACACGTTTATAGTCATGTCTATAAACTCCCGACCACCGGACTGCGATTTTTTACGGTTTATGGACCGTGGGGTCGTCCTGATATGGCTCTGTTCCTTTTTACTGAAAGCATCTTTTCCGGGAAGACGATCGCTGTCAATAATCACGGCAAGATGTCACGGAACTTCACGTACATCGATGATATCGTTTCTGGTGTCTTGACGACGCTTGACGCAGACCTTCCTTACGGAGTGATGAATATAGGAGGTGACAGAGAAAACACACTGATGGAATTCATTGAAGCAATCGAAAAGAATGTTGGAAAGAGCGCAAAGAAGAAGATGATGCCACTTCCGGCAGGAGACGTCGTGGCGACAGTCGCTGATATAAAGAAGCTTCGAAAACTCGGTTGGAAGCCGACGACACGAATAGAAGAGGGCGTGAAAAATTTCGTTGAATGGTACAAGCAGTACTATAAAGTGTAAAAAAATTGAAGCAATATAAAAATGTTTGAGCATTTTACGAAAAGAGAAATACTCGGTATCTCTCTTATTCTTCTTATCGGGCTCTGTTCATTGGGAGCATGGCAATGGTTCATCTTTGCGATGACGCATCCTGGAGTTTCCGATATCTGGTGGCCGGTGTTTTGGTTTGCTCTCCTGACGATATTTTTCTTTCTTGGGACGATCATCTGGAGTACCACGCTTATGAGAATCATCGGCGCATTGCTTGTATTTCTCCCGGGAATTTTACTCATACAGGCGTGGGAATATGTCATTACGGGAATCGTGTCCGTACTCTGCATATATTGGAGCAGTGTCTCGATCGCACGAGAAAGGGACGAACGTATACGCTTCCATTTTTTCAAGAGCGTGCAGGCGAGTTCGTTTCTCTTTTTTGTAGGACTCTCTCTTCTTGTCTCAAGCGGATACTATGTTTCTCTGAAAGATGCATCTTGGGAAGAATTGGTGCCACGTTTCCATGTTGGCGAAGAAGGGACACGGATTATCTTCAAGATCGTCGGTATGGTCAATCCGAGTTTCGCCAAACTCTCAGAAGGAGATATGACGGTTGATGAATTCCTTCTCAATATGGAACAGGACAGACAAAGCAGTGATGTGCCGACACCCCAAACAAGTATGACAGAGCAGGATGTCTTGGATGCGTACAGGGAGATGAGTCGATCTTCGACTGAGCGAGAGAGCACACTTCCTTTTGACATACAGTCGATAAAAACCGCACAAGAAGTATTCCTGGATGGAGGACGGAAACAGATTGCCTCGCTTGTAGGTCGACCCGTATCGGGCAATGAGAAAATTTCTGACATACTTTCATCGGCTTTGCAAAATAAACTTGTTACATTTCTTGGCGGTGAGAAAGCGACAGGACATATCTCATCGACAGCGATTCCTTTTTTTCTTTCATTTCTTGTCTTTCTCACACTACTCTCTCTTTCATCAATCGTGGCACCGCTCTGTATCCTCATTGCTCATGGATTCTTTTCTTTGTTTCTTTGGGCCGGATGGCTTAGTATAGGCAAAGTTATGATAGAACAGGAAAAGCTTGCTGAATAATCAAAAGGAGTGGTTGAATTGGCACTCAGACGGTGAGATTGCTAATTTTTTGATTTTGCGCTAGAATAAGGTTTGAAAAGTAGAGACTCTTTCTGAGTTTTTATTTTTGCTTTACCTAGCCAGTAAACGGTAACATTTAGAGTGAAAGCGTCGCCAGAATTGGACCGTGACACTTGGGACTTTCTTTAGAAAGACCTTAGAGTAGAACAGGGACAATTATCGACGCTGAGCTGATAAATGTTCGGGTTTGGATAAGGAATGGAAAAATGAAAAGCTCGGAAAGAAAACTTGGAAAAATAATTTTCGAAAACTAAAGCAACAAATATGGCAAAAGATTATTACGAAATTCTCGGTGTATCGAAAACCGCTTCTTCAGATGAAATCAAGAAAGCTTTCCGCAAGCTGGCGCACAAGCACCATCCGGATAAGAGTGGTGGAGACGAGAAAAAATTCAAAGAAGCAAATGAGGCGTATCAAGTGCTCTCAAGTAAGGAGAAACGTGCTCGTTATGACCAGACGGGTCAGGACTTTCATGGTCAGGGACAGTCGAGCGGTGCAGGACAAGGTTTCGGCGGATCTGGAGGATTCTCCGCCCAAGGCGGACCAGCCTCGGGCTGGGATTTTTCCGGCACTGGTTTTGAAGACATTTTTTCTGAAATGTTTGGTGGGGGCGGACGTTCTCGCGGTCAGTCTCGGACCGGATCCGATATTGCTGTCGATGTGGAAATCACTTTTGAGGAGATGGTGCACGGAGTGAAGAAAGATATTCATCTGCGGAAACTTTCACGTTGCGATGTCTGTAGCGGTACCGGTGGCAAGCCTCATTCCAAAGAAGAGACGTGTCCTGACTGCGGAGGAAACGGGAGAGTCAGACGTACGGTTCAGACTATTTTTGGTGCATTTGCCCAGGAAGCGGTATGTGAACGCTGTCATGGACGTGGAAAAATATATAAAGAGAAATGTACGACGTGTCATGGCGATGGACGGATACAGAAAGAAGAGAATATTTCGATTGAAATACCGGCAGGTATTCATGATGGACAGACGCTTTCTGTCAGTGGACGCGGAGCAGCAGGAGAAGACGGCGCTCCGGCAGGTGACCTCTTTGTCAATGTGCATATTCGTCCGCACACTTCATTCAAGCGACATGGAGACGACATCACTTCTCATCTGAAAATCACTTTCGCAGAGGCGACGCTCGGTGGCAAGATGAATGTAGAGACTATCGAAGGGGATATTTCTATGAAGATTCCTGCCGGGACGGAACCTGGTGAAGTATTCCGTATACGAGGGAAGGGCGTACCTCATCTCGGACATTTCGGACGAGGTGACCATCTGGTGACCATTTCCTTGTTCATCCCCAAGAAACTTTCTCGTGAGGAGAGAGATCTCATCGAGAAACTTGCAAAACTCAAGAAATGATCAGCCTCTTTTACTTTGGTGGCTGTTTTGTAGTATAATGGCAGAAGAAAAAGAAGTCGTAAAAATTTTTAGAAATAACTGTATGGAAAAGAAGATCAAAGTCCTGTTTGTCGATGACGATGAAGAGATACGAACCTTGTATGCCGAGGCATTGCGGGCAGTGAATTTCGATGTTTCTTCGGGCAAGGATGGGCTCGATGCATTGGAGCAGATAAACGAGAATATGCCGGATATCATCGTTACCGGTATCATTATGCCACGGATGGACGGTTTCCAGTTTATCGAAGCATTGAAAAAGAATGTTACCCTGTCCGATATTCCCGTAATGATTTTCTCACATCTCGGTCGCGAAGAGGACAAGATGCGCGCCACAGAATTGGGTATACAGGATTTCTTGGTTCGAGATATGACGACCCCCAATGATCTCATCGAACGGATAAACGAACATTTTCTCTCCAAGAATTATATCCTCGGTATTGATGCGTTCGGATTTGATGCGGCGAGATTCGCGAAGGATTTCGACATCAATCCTGATTTTGTATGTTCTGAGGAGAAGGCCGGTGGTCGCATCACACTCACGCTCCATAAGAACAAAAAGAGTGCGAAGTCTTTTGATGCCGAGATTACGTGTGTCTGATATTTTTTGTGAGCCTCTTCCACAAAAAACCCTACGAGAGGCGTTGAAATTTTTTCGAGCCTGTCTGCCTGCTGGTAGGCAGGGTTTCATTTTTTTATCCTTTGAGTTTTTCTGTTATGATTGTGTGGAAATACAGGATTGATCGTATCTTGGAAAGCACTATGACTGGGAAATATCACCCAGTGATGGAATCGCTTCTTTCTGCTCGTGGTTATAAGGACGAACAAATACGCGAGCATTTTCTCTTTCCGAATTTCGATCGTGATATTCATAGCCCCTTTTTGTTTCTTCAGATGGATCGTGTCGTGAATCGCATCGGTGAGGCGAAAAAGAAAAATGAAACTATAGGAGTATTCGGTGATTTTGATGCTGATGGAGTGACATCTTCTGTCATTATCCGTGAGGCGCTCACTGCCCTCGGTATCTCTGTCGAAGTGTATATTCCGGAGAAATTGAATGAAGGGCATGGATTCAACACGTTGGCAGTGGATTTTTTTGAGAGCAAAGGTATCAAACTGGTACTGACGCTTGATTGTGGTATGACCAACCATGAGGCTATTTCAGAAGCCAAGCGTCGTGGCATCGCTACCATCGTTGTCGATCATCATCACGTGCCGGAAGTCTTGCCCGAGGCGTACGCTATCATCAATCCGAAAATTGCGACGGAAACATATCCATTTCGAGAGTTGTGTGGTGCAGGAACGAGTTTCAAGGTGGCACAAGCACTCTACGAGCGTTATTTGCCGGCAGAGAAGGATCAATTGAAATGGATTCTGGATGTCGTCGCTATCGGTACCGTCGCAGATGTGATGCCACTTATCGGAGAGAATCGTGTGCTGGTGAAATATGGATTGATGGTATTGTCGAAAACACGGCGCGTCGGTTTGGAAGAGATGTTTTCTGTCGGAAATATCAAAATCGATGAGAACAATAAACCGGATGCTCATACGATAGGATTTCAGATAGCTCCGCGCATCAATGCCGCTTCTCGTATGGCGCATGCGATGTTGGCACACAACCTCTTGATGGAGAAAAGCCGGGCTCATGCCAGGGTATTGGCGCTCGAATTGGATGCTTTCAATGTCGCACGTCAGAAGATAAGCGCCACGACCACGGATGAAGTGCGAGCTATTGCCAGAGAAAAATACAGTGAGAGGAAATTCATTTTCGCCTCGGATGAGAAATTTCCTTTCGGTATCATCGGTCTTGTTGCGGGGCGTATCGCCAGTGAATTTCACAAACCGACGTGTGTGCTCACTCGTGGAGAAACAGAAAGCCGTGGATCATTTCGTAGTATTCCGGAATTGAATGTCATAGAAATTATCGAACAATGTGGTGATCTTCTCAAAAAATTCGGCGGGCATTCCCAGGCAGCCGGTATGACGATAGAAAACAAGAACATCGATGAATTTTATGAGAAGTTTGATGCTCTGGTTGCGATGAAGCTGAGGAATATCGTGACAGAGCCAGAGTTGTGGATCGATGCAAAGTTGAAACCGGAACATATAACACCGGCACTCTATCGAGACGTGATGTTGCTCGCTCCATTCGGCGAGGGAAATCAGGAACCAGTTTTCTCACTAGAAGATATGTGTGTGGAAGAAGCACGTTTGGTGGGCAATGGAAGCAAACATCTGAAACTGAGACTCATTCCTGCAAGCGGTGGAGTGAGGAGTTTCGACGTCATCGGCTTTTCTCTTGGAAAAATATTTCCTGACCTGCAAAGAGGAGAGCGTCTGGATATCGTTTTCCAATTGAATGAGAATACATGGAATGGTTCGACCACCATTCAGCTGAAGATTCTCGATATGGTGCGAAAAAATATGAAGTAGTACGAAGGAGTGTGTATTTCAAATGATGGAGAATGTCATCTCATGGCTGTTCGGACTTTTATGTTCGACAGCCGTTTTCTTTTGTCTTCGCCGTATGGTATTCGTTGGTATTCCGGCAACAGCGATAATGGATAGAAATCGGCAATTATGTTACTATGGGGGAGAAATCTGCTTGACAAGAGAGATCGTATGAAAAAGATTGTGATGTATAGCGACGGAGGATCGCGAGGCAATCCTGGTCCGGCAGCCCTCGGTGTTTATATAGAGACTCTCGACAAAAGATACGGGGAGTTTCTCGGAACGAAGACGAACAATGAAGCTGAATATTCGGCTATTGTTTTTGGACTGAAGAAAATAAAATCGCTTGTTGGGAAAGCCAGCGCGAAACAGACATCGGTAGAATGTCGGATGGACAGTGAGCTCGCATGCAAGCAATTGAATCATCAATATAAGATCGAGAATGAGAAACTCCAGCCTCATTTTCTGGAAATATGGAATCTGATGCTCGATTTTTCAGAAGTGAAATTTACACATGTCAGACGGGAGCTCAATACGATAGCAGATGCCGAGGCGAATCGTGCTATGGATGATTATGCAAGAAATAGAAATTTATTCTAAACAGGAATGAAGTGAGAATAAAAATATAAACCGTTCATCACAAGAAAATGTTTACAAAAAAAAGAGTTATTATCGGTCTCCTTCTCATACTCTCTGTATGGGGAATAGTTTCGTATTATCGAAATAAAAATACGGCTGTTCCGGTACAAACAGAAACCGTCAAACGCGGTACTCTTTCTGAAACGGTGAGTGTCACAGGAGAAGTCGTTCCGAGAGTATATGCCGACCTCTCTTTTCAGGGTGTAGGAACAGTGGATGAAGTGAATGTGAAGGAGGGTGATATGGTGGTAGCAGGGCAACGAATCGCTTCTATCGATCGTACTGTTGTCTTTTCCCAGTTGAAAGAGGCGAGGGTCGCATTGGCAATCGTCGAACAGAATGAGAAACAGGCGCATCTCCGCCGGAATGCACTTGGAAAAAGCTGGAGTGATCTGAAACCGGAAGAACGTGAGGCAATCAGATTGAAGACGGATCAAGCGAGAGAAAATGTCCGTACACTCGAATCACAAATGAAGCAGAGTGTCCTTATTGCTCCATTTGATGGTCAGATGACCAAGCTTGATATTCGTGTGGGTGAAGTTGTCGCGCTTGGAAAAAGTATCGGCCGTGTTTCAGAAGTCAATAGTTTTGTTGTTGAATCGAGGATACCGGAGTCAGATATCGTGAAAATCGCACTCGGTATGGAATCTCAGGTGACGTTTGATGCGTTCAAAGCAGACGAGATTTCTCTTGCCCGAGTCGAGGATATAGCCAAATCCGCAACAGTGATCCAGGATGTCGTGTCATACGTAGTGAAGTTTCGTTTGGATACTACGGATGCGCGTTTGAAAGATGGGATGACGGCGAACATCGATATCGAAACTGCGAAGCGGGAGAATGTTTTGATGGTGCCATTCCGTGCTCTGACGAAAGAAAGCGGAAAAACATACGTACAGCTCAAGCAGGCCGACGGAACATTTGTGAAAACAGAAGTAACCACCGATCTCGAGGGTGATGACGGAACGATTGAAATCAAATCAGGACTCAAAGAAGGTGACGAAGTAACCATCGGTTCGGTACAGACGAAATAAAAGTAAGAAAAGAATATGAGCTTGATTACTGTTTCGAATCTTGAAAAAACATATCACAATGAAGGCGTTGAGACAAAAGCTCTCTCTTCTGCGACTTTTCGCATAGAGAAAGGAGAATTTATTTCCATTATGGGACCATCAGGATCGGGGAAATCTACACTGATGCAGATTCTTGGGCTTCTTGATCGTGCAACAGGAGGGACATATCTTCTTGAAGACAAGGATGTGACAAAATTCACCGATGATGAATTGGCACGACTGCGTAATAAAAAAATCGGTTTCGTTTTCCAGGCGTTCAATCTGCTTCCTAAAACAAGTGTCTATGAGAATGTCGAACTTCCGCTTCTCTATGATGACAAACAAATCGAAGACAATGAACAGAAAGTGCTGAGCGCTATAGAAGCAGTCGATATGACACATCGCAAGGAATATCTCTCGAGCCAGCTCTCAGGAGGAGAGAAACAGCGCGTGGCCATCGCTCGAGCACTCGTGAACAATCCAGAAATTATTTTTGCCGATGAACCGACAGGCAATCTCGATTCCAAATCAGGTCTGCAAGTGATAGCTATTCTTCAGGAATTGAATGACAATGGTCATACGATTGTTCTTGTTACTCACGAAACCTATACGGCCGAACATGCAAAGAGGATTCTCTCTATGAAAGACGGCCAAATTATCGGTGATACGCTCGTCACCAATCGTCGTATAGCAAAAGAAGGGGAAACATTTCTCAAATGAAATTATCAGATCCGCTGAAAATTTCATATCGGACACTCTCGGCATCGAAGTTGCGATTTTTTTTGACCGTGCTCGGTGTGGTGATCGGTGTCGCTTCCGTGATTCTTGTGATGGCTATCGGAGCGAGTGCACAGAAACTCGTCCTCTCTCAAATAGAGAATGTCGGGTCAAATCTCATAGCTATTTTACCGGGTGCTTCTGAAGAAAAAGGTCCGCCTGCTTCTGTGCTGGGCGTTGTCACTACCTCTCTGACGTATGATGATTTGGAGGCGCTTCGCGTCAGACGGAACGTCCCTCACCTCAGTGCTGTGTCCGGTTATGTGACAGGCACGGGAACAGCAGAATTTCAATCGACATCTCTTGAGGCCAGTTTCCAAGGAGTGTCACCGGATCTGATAGGAATAGAAAATATCCATCTTGCTTCCGGACGTTTCTTCTTTCCTGAAGAAGAGATGGATCTTTCTCGTGTGATGGTGCTCGGTGCGACACGAGCGAAAGAATTGTTTGCTGATCGCAACCCTATCGGAGAGACAGTTACATTGAAGAAGATTTCTTTCAAAGTGATTGGCGTGCTCGAAGAACGTGGTTCAGCAGCTTTTTCAAGTCCTGACGATCTCATTTACGTGCCACTTGGGACAGCACAAAAATTGCTTCTCGGTATCAATTATCTCAATTTTGCACGTGCGAAAATAGACAATCCTCTGAATATCGAACGAAGTATTGCAGATATGAGTATTTTGCTCCGTAAACGACATGATATGAAAGACAACGAAGAATCCGATTTTTCTATACGCAGTACGGAAGCAGCTCTCGGTATTCTCACTACCATAACAGATATTCTCAAATATTTTTTGCTTGCTATCGCTTCCATCTCACTTCTTGTCGGCGGTGTCGGTATTATGAATTCGATGCTTATTTCCGTTTCTCAGCGTGTACGTGAAGTGGGTCTCAGAAAGGCAGTTGGTGCACAAAAAAATCATATCATTCTTCAGTTTCTTATCGAATCATCGTTTATTACTATCGTCGGTGGTATTATCGGTATTGTGTGTGGCGTACTTGTTGCCTATCTCGCATCTATTATTCTGATCAAACTCGGTTATGACTGGCAATTTCTTGTGCCTCTCTCCTCCCTTGCCATCGGATTTTCCGTTTCTTTCATTATCGGTATTGTTTTCGGACTCTATCCTGCTATCAAAGCCTCACGTATCAGCCCTATGGAAGCACTACGGTATGAATGATCTCGATTTAAGGAAAATAAGTACAGCGTTTTCTTTCGCTGTCAAAACGATTCGGACACACAAAGCCCGAACATTTTTGGCGCTTCTTGGCGTGGTAATCGGTGTATTTGCAGTGGTGACGGTAATGACACTCGGGAATGGCGTAAAAGGCTTCATCTTGGGGCAGGTAGAGAGTTTTGGTTCTGATTTGATCCAGGTTGAGGTGAAAATCCCCGGTACCGGTACACAATCTTCAGGCAACGCAACAGGGAGGGCGGAGGGGACTCAGATCACGACACTTACAGTAAAGGACAGTGAAGCGATACACAAGTTGTCCAATGTGGCAGCAGCGTATGCAGGAACGATAGGACAGGAGCGTGCAACGTATGGTTCAGTTGAGAAGAGGATATTTCTTTTTGGCACAGGTGCTGATGTGGTACAAGTCGATCGCAACGCGAAGTTGGCAAGCGGGAGATTCTTCACTGACGGAGAAGATACGAGTCTGGCGCGCGTGGTCGTCCTTGGCTCAGAAACCAAGAATACTTTTTTCGGAGACAGTGAGGCGGTCGGAGAATCGGTTACGATCAAAGGTGAGAAATATCGTGTCATCGGAGTGCTCGCACCACGAGGAGCTGTGGCATTTCTCAATTTCGATACGTTTACCTATGTGCCGATTCAGACATTGCAGAAGAAAATACTCGGAGTCGATTACGTACAGATGATATCGGTTCAAATGAAAGATGCTTCACACGAGGAAGAAACGGTGGCGGACATCGTCGCGCTTCTTCGCAAACGGCACGATATCGATAATCCGAACAAAGATGACTTTGCAGTGAGCTCGACAAAGGAAGCACAGAAGACGCTCGGTGATGTCTTGGGATCGATTACGATACTTCTTCTTGCTCTTACTTCCATTTCTCTTGTGGTGGGCGGTGTCGGTATTATGAATGTGATGTATGTTTCAGTTTCAGAACGGACAAGCGAGATCGGATTACGCAAAGCTCTTGGCGCGACGAGCGGTGGTATTTTGCGACAGTTTCTCTTTGAAGCACTTATCATCACTTTTATGGGTGGGCTTATCGGCATTATTCTCGGTATGCTTCTCTCTTTTGGACTCAGTATCATTTTTCAACATTTTGGTTTTGATGTCGTGCTGCAATTCTCTTTCGTATCATTTTTGTTGGGCGCAGGATTCTCTATGGCAGTCGGACTTATCTTCGGTATTGCTCCGGCATATCGCGCATCACAGCTTTCTCCGATGGAGGCTTTACGGAAAGAATGATATTTTTTTGTATTCAGATTTTGGAAAGGTTCTCAGTATTGTCATTCACTATCCTTTTTTCCACACGACTGGCTTTCATTTTTTTGGCTTTCTCCGGAGAAATTTCTCGTCCGGTTTTTTTGTCGAAATAGATGATATTGGTATCGGCGGAGAACGTATTTATCGGTGTCGGTATGATACTTTTTGTGTATGCCGTGAAGCCTGTTTCAGGAAAATATGTGAGAGCGGCATCCATAAATTCACGCCATATCGGAGCTGCGACAAAAATTCCGTCCGCACCGTCTTGCATCGGTCGGTTGTCATTGTTTCCTGCCCATACGGCTGTCGCGATTGACGGAGTGTACCCGACTGTCCAGGCATCACGAAAGTTCTGCGTCGTACCGGTTTTTGCCGCAACGATGATTCCTGGAGGGAAAGCGAGCGGACTATGTGCTCCGAATATCGGCGTACGGGCGACATTGTCCGAAAGGATGGAATTTATTTTCTGAGCGATATCGGCATCCAGAACACGAGTACCGTCAGAGCCGTTCCCTGTTGGTGTGGATTCTTCTTTGTACCTATCGGCAATTTTCAGAACAGATTTTATCTCATGACGGATACCGTCTTGGCTGAATACGGAGAACGCGCTTGCCATATCGATCGGTCTCACTTCGGCACCTCCAAGAACAAGTGAAAGACCGTATCGCTTCGGGTCGGTCAGTGTTGTGATTCCGAGTCTCGTCGCGAGGTCGATGGTATCGGTGATACCGGCGAGGGCGAGTGTCTGTACTGCCGGGACATTGAGCGACATAGCGAGTGCCTGACGCATCGTGAGCAGGCCGTGAAATTTACCATCATAATTTCTTGGGATATACGGGCGACCGGAGCCATCAGGGCCGAAATTTATGGGCTTATCGACAATCGGTGATTCAGGTTGGAAACCTTTTTCAAAAGCCGTAGCATAGGCGAACGGCTTGAAGGCAGATCCAGGTTGGCGAGCACTGAGGGTGATATTCACATTACCGTCGATGCTTGAATCGAAATAATCTTTCGAGCCTACCATAGCGAGGACCTCCCCATTTTTTGAATCAAGAGCGACCAGTCCGGCATTGCTTGCTCCGCGGGAGATATTCTTCTTTGCTCCATCTTGTACAGCACTCTCCGCAGCGTTTTGGAGAGGGAGGTCGAGCGTGGTGTATATCCGGAACCCTGCTGTTTCCAATTTTTCTTGCGTGTACGTTTTTCTGAGTTGGTCGATGACATACAGGACGAAGTGCGGTGCGACGATAGATCTTTTGAGAGGCGTGACGTTCATTATGATGTCGGTTGCAAGCGCTTTACTCAATTGTTGTTTGTTGATATATCCCAACGTATACATTTTTTCAAGAATGTTTTTTTGTCGTGTCAGCAGTTCCTCGGTATGATCTTTGTAGGGAGAAAAATATGTTGGTGCATTGGGAAGAGCCGCCAGAAAAGCACTCTCTTCCAGTGTGAGATCGTGAGCATCTTTGTTGAAGAATGTTTGAGAGGCTGTTTCGATGCCATAGGCATTGGACCCATAGGGAACCGTATTGAGGTAGAGGTCGAGGATTTCATCCTTGCTCAGATAGTTATCGATTTTTACAGCTAGGAACATTTCACGGATTTTTCTTTGCACCGTCCGTTCTGGAGTGAGATAGAGACTGCGTGCCAACTGCTGAGTGATGGTGGATCCTCCTTGTCGTATCTCCTTGCTTTTGATGTCGATAATGAGTGCGCGGAGAATAGCGAAGATATCGATGCCCTGATGCGTGTAAAAATTTGCATCTTCTGATGCGATGGTGGCAAAGCGGACGGTATCAGGTATTTCGTCGTGCTGTATCACAATACGGTTTTCTTCGCCGTAGAGACGGTAGAGTTCGTGC
>JAHFOO010000007.1:0-22319 GCA_023261645.1 Candidatus Moraniibacteriota bacterium
CTTCTCCGGTACCGCATTCTTCTTTCGTACGACATCCGATTTCAAAACTGTCATTTTCATCGCATTTTCCACAGCTCTGGTTATCGGTTCCTTCACTGTGCCGACGATTTTTTCCGGTCGCGACCAAGGATCCATAAGCGAGGCGGCTTTTCGCTTGGCGCAGAACGGCCATCTCACATTCTCCACTCCGGCAAGTGAAAGTTTTTTCCAAATTTATGGTACAGGCAAAGCTTTGAATTTCCCCGGATTCGCCTACACAGAGACAGGCGATCTCATCACTCAATTTCCTCTCGGCTATACTTCCTGGCTTGCCTCCTTCATTTCGCTCTTCGGCCTATACGGTGTCATCATCGGCAACGGTATTCTCCTCTTTCTTTTTCTTCTGACACTCTACACTCTCTTGCGGAGATTCACTCATCCTTTCTATGCGTTCTTCGGACTCGCTCTCGCCATATTCTCTTTTCTCCCGACCTGGTTCGCCAAAATCACCTTGAGTGAAAATCTCGCACTCTTTCTTTTCGTTTTTCTTGTTTGGAACCTCATCCTTTTTCTGGAAGAGGAAAAACTCGTCTTTTATGCCGGCATACTTCTCTCCGGGAGTTTGCTCGCTTTTACGCGCATAGAGGGATTTGCCTTTCTTCTTTTGGCTTTTGTCATCTTGCTCTCAAATAAGCAGACTCGCTTCCTGTGGAAAACGTATCCTTGGAAAAGCATCATTTTCCCCGGTCTCTTCTTCCTTTTCATCTTCTTACGGGATTTCTTCATCAATCTTCCTTATTACAAAGTGATCGGAAAAGCACTGATCAAATTTTTCCATCAATTGAACACAGGTACTATCGTAGGCGATTTGGGCAGTACCGGCAGTTCATTCACGCTCGGCTCAGTTCTCCTCCTCTACGGTCTGCTCATATTGTTTGTCGTGGGCTTTCTCGGTATACTTATCTCCATCAAAGAAAAACGTTTCATAGCGTTGCTCCCCGCTTTCATCGCTCTGCCGACGTTTCTCTACCTCGTCGATCCCAATATTTCACTCGATCATCCGTGGATGCTCAGACGCTATCTCTTTTCTCTTTTCCCTACACTGCTCTTTTCGGCTGTAACAGGCGTAGCACTGATTTTCGCCAAAAAGAAAACATTCCCCATCGATATGCCAAGAGGGAAACGACTCTTTTTCGTCAGCGCTCTTTTCCTCGCACTTCTTGCTTTGCAATACCCCGCTTTCCGTTACGGAGTATCATTCGCAGAAAACCGCGGACTCAAAGAACAGATTGTCGCTTTCAGCCAGGAATTCTCCGATACTGATCTCATACTGGTCGATAGCAATGTCACAGGCGACGGGTTCGCTATGCCGACCGGACCAGCCCAGTATCTTGCTGGGAAAAATATGGTCTATTTCTTCAATCCGAATGACCTTTCTTCTCTCGACCTCGCCCCTTTCACACACACCTATCTTCTCGTGCCGGAAGGAGATCAAGCCCGCTATATTTCAGTATTCGGCAATCGTCTCATTTTCGAAAAGAAAATCACATTCTCAAATGAATTGATTGAGTCTGATTCCTTGGAAAATGATCCTCTCTTTCTCAAATTTCCAAAAAAGATTCTCAAGGAAACACATAATTACTTATTTCAAATAGACTGAAATGTTTCAACCTTCTCTCATCATTCCTCCTCATCTCAAGCGCACGTACCTCATAGCTCGCGTGTTTTTGTACGGATTCTTCATCACCGGCGCCAGTCTCTTCCTTGTGCAGACATTTTTTCCGACACTCGCCTTCTCCTTCAATTTTCGCACACCGAATTCAAGCAAAAATTCTCTTCTTGATCCGCATTCCGATAAGAATATCCCCGCAACCAATGGAAAGATCGCGCAAAATGATGCGCTCATCACTACAGCAAGCGCCGCTGGAGAATTTTCCTTGGCCAATATTTCCTTTTCACTGGAAAAAAAATCAGTGCTCCCGAATACTCTCGAAGCGACACTCAGCCGTTCTTACCGAAGTTTTTTCCTCCCAACCGGTGTTCCTCTCACGAACTTTCCCGAAGAATCGCTCTACAAAGTCGATGATACTTATTATGCCCTCCGTGATAGCATCCTCTATCCCTTTGTCAGCGACAATGCCTATCTCTCGCGTTTTCCAGACGCTCTCGCCAAGATTGAAAATTCAGATTTTCTCACTACCTACCCCATATCCGAAGATTGGATCGGTTACCGTATCGGCTCCCTCGTTTCTTTCGCTGATGGCGTTTTCCTTATCGTCAGCGAAACGGAGATGCGCCCTTTCGGGAGTCCGGAGGTACTCCTGGCACTCGGGTATAGATTCGAAGATGTCCGTCCGGCGAGTGAAGAAGAAATCGGCATTTACAAACGTGGCAGAATTATCCTCCCCGGCACGGAGCATCCTGACGGTACACTTCTCCTCGATACTGATACCGATACCTATTATCTCATCGAAAATGGTTCCAAGCACCCGCTTGAAAGCGGAGACTACCGTGATTTCATCATAAGCAAGCAAATTCCAATCGTCGTTTCTTCGAAAGCAAGCGAAGAAAAAGTGAGGTGTACACTTGAACCGGGATTACTGGGCCAATCATTTTCCTGTCAAACACCGGTGATATCTCTTCATTCCGGTTTTGGCAATGATTTCCAAATAACCTTGGAGAAAGGTGATACGGATATTGATATAAATACGCTCCAGGTTTCTTTTGAATCTTCGAAGAGCAGACAAAATATGCTCCTCATCCTCTCAAAAATCAAACAGCGTCTCCTCTCACGTTTCGGTATAAATCAATAGCACCTCCTATGAAAAATCTCACCGTATACTGTACAGAAAAGATCATACGTCTCAAAGAGAACGGCGTTCTTACCGTTTCCTATGCACTGCTCACCGAAGCGCTCTTCGTCGGATATATCGCCTTCATCGCTCTTTTCACTCTCGAGACGCTCCTGCCGACATTCGTCACCGTACGACTCAATCTGACGACATTTTTCTTCATCCTCTTCCTTTTTTCATTCGTACTTACCCTCTTGGGACGCATTCTGGATCTCACATTCGATCAGAAAATACGGAAAAACAATCCGCTCGTGTGGATCGGATTGTTTTGGACTATCGGCATTCTTATTCTCTCACTCTCCAACTTTCCCCCGCTTCTCATTCCTTTCATCATCATCGCGTTCCTCCTCATAGGCTTTCTCTTTTGGAAGATCTTCTTTGACGAAGAAGTATAAATCTCTTCCTTCCATAAAAAAACGAGTGGTAGGGAGTTTCTCCTTACACACTCGTATTCCTTTGTTTCTTTGGTGCCTCGCTTTTTCAAAGCCCGAAGGAATGATAGAGCTTGATCCACGTCACGATCCCGACTACCGCCCACAAAATTGTGGCGATACAAAAAGAAAAGATCAGACTCTTCTTCGTTGGTGGCCACGTCTGAACGATACCCGGTTCAATAACCGCTATCGGAACAAAAATGACAAAGATCCAGGATGTCCGCCACACGATTTCAGCATTCATCGGTGTGTACATATACCCACTGATGAGCATAAGCGATCCAACTCTATAGATGAAATGAATCCATGCAGATGTGGACAGATCGCGGTACCACACATTTTCATTACCCCGACTCCTGAATCGATTCGGATACAGAAAACCCGGTTCATCTTCCGAAGCAAACCATCGACTTCGGTGACAAAACCACGCAATAATGAAAGATGCGACAAAGAAAATGATCCACAGACGTATCGGAACATTGAGATGCGAAACCCATATGAAGAAAGCATATGGCAAAAGAATGAGATCTCCTGCTATGACACCTCCATGAAGAAGGAACGGCAACTTCAGATTCCTGTTGCCGAATTCCTGACCGAACCAAAATGTTGCTTCAAGCCAAGAAAAAAAACCTTCCACCACGACCACTCCGGCACTCAAAAGTGCCAACTCCCAAGCGAATAATCCCATACTGTACTCCTTCGTTGTTAAGGTACCTCCTACTTCGGTCTCTTCAGACACGAAAGATACGATAGCATATTTTTCCTCTTTTGTCCATACGAAAAAAGACTCTCACGGAGTCTCTTTTGGATTGTGGAGAAAGAAACAAACTTACAATAAAGACTCCAGATCAAGCACTTCATCAATACGAATCTGAGCCACGAAATCCGGTACGTGAGAGACAAGAATCATTGCACCTTTGTATTTGTCGAGAGCTTCCGCAATGACCGGCAAATGACGAAAATTGATATGATTGGTCGGTTCATCGAGGATGAGCAAATCGGGTTTCTCAGCATACAGCTGTGCGAACATAAGGAGTCCCTTCTGTCCTTCTGACAGACTCTCCACCTTGTTCTGCATCAGTTCTGCCGGAATGAGGAATTTCGTCGCAATTTTATACGATTGTTCGTTACTCTTTTCTTCCATCACGGCAAGGAGCGTCTGCATCACGGTACTGTCGAAATCAAGCGTCGAAAAATCCTGACGGTAGTATCCGACTTTGATCCCTTCCGTGATATGAGCACGCTCTTCATCACCGGATGCGAGAGCCTCGAGGAAAGTGCTCTTGCCGATGCCATTTGGTCCGGAAACGAGCAGGTGCATATTTTTCTTCAAAACGAGATCTACTCGCTTCACTGCTTCTCCGAGAGGAGTTATCAGTTTCACTGTTCGTATTTCGACAATCGGTCCGACGACACCAGCACACGATATCTCAAAATCTGGCAGTGTCTTATCTTCTTGTCGTACATCCATTTTGTTCTCTTCGAGATCTTCGGCCATCGTCCGCATACGCTTGGCAACAGCACGGAGTTTTCCTCCCTTATTAGCAAACACGTTCGCTTGATCTTTCTTTTCTTGAATCGTCCGTTCCAATCGCACATTTTCACTTTGCGCTTTGGCGATTCTTTTGGCGATCTCTTCCATCACATCGTAGTAGTCTCCTGTGTATTGCTCTATTTTATGCGTGAACACATCAAGATACAGAACACCTTGGGTGAATGAATTCAAAAAATCAGCATCATGAGAAATGACGATGCAAGTCTTGTCATAGTCGATGAGAAACCGGGTCAGGTGTTCGATACCGGCAGCATCGAGATTGTTGGTTGGTTCATCAAGAAGCAGAATATCCGGATCTGAAATCAGTGCTGATGCGAGGAGGAGGCGTGCTTGTTGTCCTCCAGAAAACTCCCTGATTTTCTTCTCCAATTCCGGCATCGGTAGGTTCACTATCTCTAAAACTTCCTTGATATGCATCGCGAGTTCCCACTCTTTTCCTTTGAAGAATTGGTCGAAAAAATCCTGCACGGTGAAATCCAGCTGATCTCGCGGAATAGTCTGTCGTCCGATAGCCACCGTCGCATCAGGATCGATAGAGACACGTCCAAACTGAGGCTTCTCTTCACCGGTGATGAGTTTGAACAGAGAGCTTTTCCCAGCACCGTTCTGACCCATCAGTGTCACTTTCGAACCGCTACGCATACTGAAACTCACCTCATCTAAGATAGGTTTCTTGTGTCCATATTCAAAGGACACTTTGTCAAATCTCATCACGACATTGTCTTTCGCCATACCTTACAGTAAATCTGGAGTAAATAAAAACCCTAGGGCAAGCTCAGGGTGCGACTGACCGTCACAAACAGCAGAAGTATTGTGACACAAAATTCTCTTCTCTGCAAGTATCAACATTTCAATTCTCTTCCAAATCACAATTATTTCATAGCTAAAAGATTCCTTTGCCTATAAAACACGAATGGTTGAGGTTGCGTTTTAATGGAGAACAGAGAGACTAAGATTCGATATATTCGAGTGTCTCTTCGGCGCATTTGTCCCAGGAAAATTTTTTCAATTGCTCTTCCCCTCTTTGGATAAGTTCCTCTTGCAACGCTTCTTCACTCCAAAGACGCTCCAATTTTTCGGCGATATCATCGACACTACGGGCATTGCAGTACAGTGTCGCTTTGCCACCCACTTCGAGAAGGCTCGAATTGCTGGCAGTAAGTACCGGCACACGAGAAGCGAAGGCTTCGAGAATCGGCAAACCGAAACCCTCATACAGTGATGGGAAGACAAACAACCGTGCCCCCTGATACAACACTCGTAAATCTTCAAAACTGACCGCACCAGTCATTATGATGTCTTCTTTATAAGGACTTTTCTCACGTGCTTCGAATATTTCACCCGAGAGCCAGGCTTTCTCTCCTACCAGTACGAGTTTCATTTCGAACATCGTCTGTTTGGCAACATTGAACGCCTTAATCAGACGAACGAGGTTTTTTCTTGGCTGGAGGGCGCCGACATACAAAACATAGCTTGTAGATTGTAGCTGGTAGTTTTTCAGCTTCTCGGAAAGTTCGAGAGGAGAAAGTCTCGTGCCGAAAAATTCACTGTCGAAGCCATGATGAATCACACGGATACGTTCCGGAAGAAGTTCCGGAAAAAACTCCAGCAAATCATTCTTCGTAGACTCCGATACAGCGATAAGTTTGTCCGCCCGTCGTACCGCAACACCAAGGAGAAGGTTGAGTTTGAACAAATGCCTTCTCGGAAATGTCTCCGGGTATCGCTTGAATGCAAGATCGTGAATCGTCGCAGTTACTTCTGTTTTTCTTGAAACGAAAAATGGAGCTGCCTGGATCGGGAGAAAGAGTTTCTCTGGCGATGTCCAAAATATTTCCCAAGCAAATCTCGTCTGCATCCACGCAAACGGAAAAAAACATACCTTCACCAGATAGTTCGGGAAATTCGGAGGGACAAGGCTCGGATCAAATACACTGCGATGATACAGGTGAAACTTTGTCTCCGTATCAAGTGTCCCAAAACGTTTCAGTATTTCATTCAAATACACGCGCGTACCGTCAACACGCTTGTGATCGAGATCGCTTGCCTGAACAGCTATTTCTCTATTTTGTTTCATTTTTATTACCAAACAAAGTGAGTGAAGCGAAAGCTCATCTGCCTTTGACAAGAAATACTCATTCTTTTCTCTTGAGGTGCATAAGCTCAAGTGGTTCTGCAAACCGCATCGTCTCGGATCCGGCAACGAAGTCTTCTATTATCACGCCCTGCACTCTGAAATATTCTATAACGCCTTGTACCAATTTTTCCGGTGCGCTCGCTCCGGCACTCACACCGATAGTTTCTTTCTTATCGAGCCACTTCGGATCAATCTCCGTCACATCATCTATCAAATACGCTTCTGTTCCTTCTGCGCAAGCCGTCTCCATCAATCGAGTAGAATTTGAAGAATTTTTGGATCCGAGAATCAGAACAAGATCCGACACCTTCGCAAGTGCCTTCACAGCCTCTTGACGATTGGTCGTAGCAAAACAGATATCCGAAAGTGGCGGTGCGATGATTTGAGGATATTTTTCCTTGAGAGCTTTGATAACGATCGCCGTGTCATCGATAGAAAGCGTCGTTTGCGTCAAATACACGAGTTTCTCAGGATTACCGATATCAAGCATCGCGACATCCGTAACGGTCTCCAGGAGCGGAATCGATTCTTTCTCTGCCTCAGCCAAGACTCCCAAGCCCTCGATATGTCCGCGATGTCCGATATAGACTATTTTATAACCTTCCTTGAGGAAACGACCGACTTCGAGATGCACCTTGGTCACAAGCGGACAAGTGGCATCGATAAGCCGTAAATGACGTCTCCGAGCCTCTTCATAGTGCTCTGGTATCGATCCGTGGGCCGAAAACACCACCACGGCCCCTTCTGGTACTCCTGCGAGGCTTTCAATGATGATTATCCCCTTGGATTCGAGTTCTGCTACCACGTGCTTATTATGAACAATTTCATGCTTCACATAGATCGGGGCACCAAAAATCTCAAGCGTGTCTTCGACGGCTTTCACCGCCCGTGTCACGCCCGCACAAAATCCTCGCGGTGTGGCAAGCAGGAGTTTTTTGACAGTATACATTGAGATCTCTTTTTAATTATCATTCATCCAAAAACTACGACTTGATCAATGTGCCGATAAATTTCTTGCCTGCGATATAATTGGCCACATTCTTCATATCGCCACCATTCATCACGGCTACTTCCATACCTTCCTTCTCTGCCATCTCAGATGCGATAGGATCGAAAGGGACATTCATACCAGGGTTCCATTTCTTGCCGATGATTTTTCGGAATTCTTTCCAAGTCATACGGTCGAATGGTACGGCATCGGCGTGCACCCGTGGATCTTTATCATATACACGTTCGATATTCGAAAGATTGATGATACGATTCACATCGAGGTATTTTCCCATCACAACAGCGTCAAAATCCGTCGAAAATCCGGGACGCCATCCTGCGGCCACGAGAATCGCCTCCGGTGCCGCATAAAAATCTTCGAGATCATGCGGGTTGGTATTGATACGCGGATGAGCATATTCACGGAAAACGGTACGCACCAAATGGGCATTCATACGAGTAGCATGAATTCCCAACCAATCACGGTCTTCATCAGTGATCTTGGTGATCTGCCCGGCTACATCGATATACTGTCGAGCAGTCCTCCCTCCGCCAGTCACGAGGATAAAACGATATCCCTTCTTGATATGAGACACGATGAATTTCTTGAAGTTGCCAATGAATACGGCATCGATTCCCTCCGGCACGAGGAGTGATCCGCCAAGCGAGATAACGATTCGTTCTTTCTTGGAATACGCTTTGGAGAGAGACATTCTTTTTTATTTCTTAAAAAATGATACCAGGTCATCGAAAGCCATTTCTTGCGATTCATCTTCCGTGCGTTTCTTCACTTCTGCCTTGCCTGACGCAAGTGAACGCTTCCCGACAACCACCCGATACGGCATACCAAGGAGATCACTCTCGGCGAATTTTTCTCCCGCCGACATATCACGATCATCATACAGGACTTCTATACCGGCCGTTGTGAGAGCCGTGTAAATTTCATCCGCTTTCTCATCAGTGTTCAGTGAAATGAGATGAACACGAAATGGAGCCACCGATTCCGGCCACACCAGACCGTTTTCATCAGACAATATTTCAGCGATTGTTCCCATCACGCGAGCCGGGCCGATACCATAACAACCCATAATCACCGGTTGTAATTTCCCTTCCTCGTCTTTGAATGTCAATCCGAGCGGTTCTGAAAATTTTGTTCCCAAGCTGAAAATATTCCCTACTTCAATGGATTTTTTCTCTA
Organism: Candidatus Moraniibacteriota bacterium; assembly: GCA_023261645.1. Lineage (GTDB taxonomy): Bacteria > Patescibacteriota > Minisyncoccia > Moranbacterales > UBA1568 > UBA1568. Next base: position 9,143 of record JAHFOO010000007.1, read on the forward strand.
CCAGATTCTCTCTTTTCAATCCGAGATCAGCAAGCACCTCATCATTCAGAACTTCGGAGTTAAGAGCATGACCACTCGCTTCATCAATGTAGATGATATCTTCACCGGCATCACTCACGGTCTGAAATTCTTCGGAATATTTGCTGAAGGCACCACCCGATGCAAAAGCAGGATAGGTCGTCTTTCCCAAACCGACACGATCGAAAACTCGTATATAAGCACTCCGCACAGACGCATACACTTTTTCATGCTCTTCTTTTGTACGTGAAAAAGAATAGAGATCTTTCATAATGAATTCCCTCGTCCGCATAATACCGCTCTTGGCCCGAGTTTCATTGCGAAATTTCGTTTGAAATTGGTAAACCAGTACCGGCAAATCACGATATGATGAAATCTGCTGTTGCATAAGCCGTGTGAGAGGCTCTTCGTGAGACCAACCGAGACCGACTTCGGTTCCATTTTTCAAGGCAGTTTTGAACCAGACGTCCACCTTGGCATCGTCCCAACGATCGGTTTTTTCCCACAAAGATTTATCTTGTAAAGCAGTAAGAGACAATTCCTGACCACCAACCGCGTTCATCTCTTCACGAATCACTTGTATCACCTTGTTCAGTGTCCGGAGTCCGAGTGGCAGAAAAGAATAAACACCTGCCATTTCTTTGTTGATGAAGCCGGCACGGATGAGGAGCTGGGCATTCTTACTCACCTCATCCTTCGGTGCGTCTTTTTTCGTTCGAGTGAAGAGTTGTGATTGTCGCATAGAACAATAAAAAGTTTGTTTTACAACTGCACGTTTATTTTCTTTTCCTCTCCACCACGGAGGACAAGCAGATCTATCATATCACCGCTGTTGTGCCGACTGAGAAGAAGCGACAAGGGATTTTCCGGGGTAATCTCCGTGCCGTCCATCGATTCGATGATATCTCCGGCCTGCAAACCCGCTTTCATAGCACTCGAGTCAGCAAGAAGAGCCAGCCCTGTCTTCCCTGAGGGTGAATAGATGAGCGCTCCATGATCACGAGGAATGTTCATTTTCAAAGCGAGTGTCTTGGTGATTGAAAGATAGTAAATACCCAGCATCGGACGTTCCAAAAGTGTTCCTTCCGTCGCCCGATTCAGCGATTCACGAACGACGTTGGAAGGGATGAGGAATGTATGAGTGACATTATCAATGGTCAAAACTCCGATAAGTCCGACCATCTCTCCATTGAATCCGATAACTGAGCTCCCGATGAAATCCTTCGAAACATCAAAGTCCATCTCGAAAACACCTTCCAGTTTTTCAGATGAAGACACTGTCTTCCCGGAAAGACTGAAGGTATGATTGATATTCCCCAGTATTCCGACCGAAAGCCGATTCTGATATTCTGCGAAAGAATTGCCGAGAGCGACCACCTTTTTTCCGACACGGGCGTCATCAGAATTCGCAAGTGCGATGGCCGGCGTATTTGTTCCATCATTCAGACGGAGAAAAAGAAGATTGGTGAATGCGTCATATCCGAAGAAATCCGCCTTGTGGCTCGTGCCATCGAAAAGAAGCACTTCGTAATGAAATCCTACGCCGGTGAACGGTATTTCACTGTACGTCGCGATCAGACCATCGTTCGTCAGGAGCACTCCGGTCATTGTCGTCGCTTCTGTTTTCACGGCTTTGTTATCATCGGCGGATACCACGATATTGACAACGGCTGTCGCAGACTGAGACGCGATTTTTTCCACAGAATCATCTTCACGTATGACCACCTGTTCAGTCTTGTTTATGACAGTGACTCGTTCGGTAAGTTTTTTGAAAACTCCGAAATCTTTCAATACGGGTATGGAGGTCATATTCGGTATATAAGCGCTTATAAGCACGCCTCCGACTCCCCCGAGAATCATGATGCCGATGACTATCAGAATGATAATAAAAAGCTTTTTGATATATTTGAGCATATACTATTCCATTACAATGTCTTCATTCATATCATATTTTATCCTCCTTTGCAACTCGAACAGTCACAACTTTCCGTCGATCCGGTATTCTCTACACCAAGATATGCCAGGGCGTACTGTAAAGCAGGATACCTATCAAAACAAAGAAGAAGAGGATTCTTAACACAGCTTTTCTCAGCGACAAGACCTGATGAAACGCATCAAAAGAGATATCCCACAGAAGAAAGAAAAAAACAAGACCCAAAACACCTGCTGTGAGATATCCGAATGGCCAAAAGCTCATCACCCATGCCATCTCACCCATAAACAACCCAAGCAATGTACTATAAAGTATGAGACGTCTCTTCTCCATACTTTCACGCCCAACGCTCACAAAAGTCTTGTAGCTCGTCAGTGCCGTTCCCAAAAAATACAGAATCATCAGCCCCCAGAGAGGAAAAGAAAAGTTCAGATAGAAACCGAAAATCCCCGTGTAGTAAAAGAACAATGCAGCAACAGAAGCGGTATTCAAGAAAACCTGAGCTGTCTTATCTTTGGGTGCATGACCGAGCCGATACAATCCGAGAAGCGCGAAGTAATACATAAGAGCGCTCAGAAAGACGAATGTCTGGCGTTGTGACGAAGAATCAATGAGTGAAAGAAGTGTCGGTGCCGCGAGCGAGAGCATTCCCGGGAGAAATACATCCGTGAAGCGCTTAGTGACTCTGCGACAGGCGATGAACGAAATGATGAGAAGCGGTGCTATGGAAAAAATGTACCAGCTCCATGTCGGAAAAAATGGGTGAAGTGCGATGAATTCAAGCCCCAGAGAAAAGATTATTGTCCAGAAAAAAATAGTAAAATGAAAAATCATAGAGAAAAACCGTATCGAGTATTATATATCAAATCTCTCTCTACTATAACATAGTATGCTAAATACAACTGGTATTCGCTCGATTTCACTCGCCTCGATCCGGGCCGAAGCAGGCCAGCACTCGTTCACCTGCCTGCTGGTAGGCAGGGCTTGATACATAAAGAGGCTTGGAAAAGCCTCTTTATGTATCAAATATTCCGTATTATTTTCTTTCTTCCAGCTTCATTTTTACATCCTTCGTGTCACCTTTGTGCCAAACCTTGAGCGTTATCTCATCTCCCACATTGAATTGATTGATGACCGTACCAAGAAGGTGTGTCTCGTCGATCTTCGTACCGTTGATTTCGAGAATGACATCATTTTCTACAAGTCCCGACTTATCGGCAGGTGATCCTGGAATAACGGCGAAATCGGTCATATCCTGTCCGCGGAGTATGAGTGCTCCATAATTGTATGGAAGGTTGTTTTTGTTCTGAATGGCATCATTCAAAATAACATACCGGACACCGATATACGGTACGGATATCTTCCCTGTCGTGCGTACCTGCTCTATGATACGCTTTACTCCGTTGATAGGCAGAGCAAATCCGATATTTTCGGCTCCCTGTGCCATAGCGACATTGATACCGATGACATCGCCGGATATATCAAAAAGTGGTCCGCCTGAATTTCCCGGATTGATCGCTGCATCAGTCTGAATGATATCGGTAAGTTCTTCTTGCATACCAAGCTGTGACCCGGCAGACACATTTCGTTTCAATCCGGAGACGATACCACTCGTTACCGAATCCGAGAATTCACCGAGAGAGTTTCCGATCGCGACGACTGTCTGCCCGACTTTCAATACATCGGAATCTCCAAGTGTCAGCGCCGGGAAATCACTCCCCTCTATTTTGAGGAGTGCGATATCATTGTTCGGGTCACGCGCCAACACTTTCGCAGGATATTCTTTTCCTCCGTTTGCGATAACGGTGTAATCGGCTTGCTCGTCCGTCACCACGTGCTTATTCGTTATGATCAAACCGTCGGCAGAGACAAAAAAACCGGAACCACTGCCTATCTTCGTTTTTTCTGTCACATCGCTTCCCTTCTGATTATTATTCTGAGGAGAATCAAATGGTATGGAAAACGGAAATCCTGGGAATAAATTATTCCTGAAACTTTGTATTTTCGATATGTCTTTGCTGATAACGATACTTACGACACCGGTAGAGTTTTTTTCCACAAGGTTGGTGATCGAATCGTTTGGTGTGACTACAGTTTTTGAAACAGATTGGTTCGCCAAACCGTCTTTATTCGGTGCGAATTGCTTCTGATAAAAGGTCATCGCTATCGGAGAAATAAAGCCTCCGATGAATCCGAACAGTACTGCTACGATGAAAAGCGGGAATATGTGACATCGCTTCGATGTGCACGATGAAGAAGTATTTTTTTCTCTTTGGACATCAGTATTATTTTCCGGTGATGATTGTGAGATTTCCATATATGAAAAGTGTTCATTGAAATTATCGACGAAAGGGTGGTGGAAAACACTCTTTAGAACAAGAATGCCGCATCACCATCAGCCTTTTCATACAGATTTTTTTCAAAATCGCGCATTTCCTGTTTTCGAAATTCCACACGTGCTTCCGCGACATTCCATTCATACTCCGGAGAAAGAACATACACGGAAAGTCCGCGCATCTTCTCAGAGAGAAAATCAGAGAATGTCGTTTTTTTCGTGAAAATCTGCTTCAATCGATACAGTTGTTTCGTATCTTCCTTCTTTATCTCTTCTACCAGAACGATATGAAAACCAAGTTCGGTTTCGACGACATCTCCCGGAACCCCAACTTTTTGTGCTACGACAAGCGTCTGCAACTCAGGAAGGAGATCTGTCAAAGCGAACCAGCCCAAATCACCGCCATCCTGTGCGGTATCGCCATCCGAATATTTCTTGGCGGTATCCGAGAAAGAAATACCTGCTCGCAGATCTTTCTGTGCCTCGAGAATCTTCTCTTTCACCGAAGCGGTTGAAGCCGCTGTTTCCTTTGTGAAACTTGCCTGCAATTTTTCCTGGTAGAGGCTTGGAAGAACAACTTTTTCTTCAAAATCAGATAATGTCCAACCGTACAGACGATCAAGCTCCTTTCTCACCTCTGTACCGCTACCGTATTCTTCCAATTTTCGCGAAACGCCCTGCGTCGCCTCATCACGACTCACAGTGATACCCCGTGCTTTTGCTATCCTCTCAATGGCTTTGTCTTCAATCATCTTATTGAGAACTTCCTTCTCCCGCACCTTGAAACGTTTCTGTCCGTCTTCCGTGGAAAAATCGACACGCAAACCGATCTTTGAGAAATCCTGTGTCTCATAAAAACGTTTGACTGAAACCATATTCTGGGAAAGTGTGCGATAAGTAATCCCATCCTGATAACTCATAACCACTATCGGGTACGGAAGAACACTCTTCAATCGGCTCGAAAACACATTCGACTCCGGAAAAGCGTAGACAACAATCAGACTTATCACCAAAGTGAGGATAAGCACTGCGAGAGATGCATACAAAACCGTACTGATACGGATCTTCCGGAAGACATTTTTCACATTATTCAACATATATCCTTATTACGAGATTTTTAAAAAAATATTTTCCACCACTTCTTATAGTTTGGCATATTCTCCTTTCCGACATCTACCGATGCCTGTTGTTTCATCACAAAAGAGTTTCCTTCTTCCTTGTTCTGTTCCGGCTGAGGCTTGATAATCACCACTGTTTCTTCCGCTTTTTTCAAACCGAGCTTCTTCTTCGCTTCTTGCTCACGAAAATCATCTGAGGAAAAATATTGGATCTTCTCGGAAAGCGTTTCATTCTCGCGACGGATCTTGACAGCCTCTGTCTCAAGAGAAGAAACCTCTTCTTGAATACGTTGATTCCTTTCAACTTGTTTCGAGGAAAGATAGAGTACCCAGCCACTCAAAAGAACAACCATCCCAATCACTATCCTTTTCCACCACCTCTGTTTCGCCATATGCCTGACAGACACCTAATAGAGAAAGAAAGGAGCAACCAAAAATCCTACCATAGATATCACAACAAGAATCGACACAACCATCCAAATCTTGTACGCCTTTCTGTGCCATTTATGAAAACTCATATATATTGCTCTATCATCTTATCTTACACTTCTCCCATACTACCAAAAAACAGAGACTATCACAATATTTCAAATCCCCTTCTTTGCATCATGAATCATAGCTCGAACCTCACTCAAATTGATAGACGGACGATTATGAAGCGATTTGAATTTTTTCGGCCCGACATTGCCTATCTGAGCAAGTGACATCGGCGCATCAGATGAAGCATATGTTTTAAGATGTGCCACACGCTCTTTCGGCGCAACAGAAGGAAGGGAAGGCGCATTCAGCGAAGCGTCCTTTTTTTCTACTATCTCATTGCGTGCCTTGGCTACGGAACGCTGATAATCACGCAGACAATCCTTGCAGAATGTCGGCCGTTTGCCATCCGGTACAAAGGGAACTTGGATGTCAATTCCACAACTTGCGCAGTGTGCTTGATACAATTCCTTTTCTTCTGTTTTCAAAACAGGAGCCACTTCCAAGCGAGGAGCTTCTTCTGGTTCTGGTTTCGTCACAACCTCTTTGGTTTCCGATGGAACAAGAGAAGCAAAGGATGCTTTTTTCGGAGCAAGCGCCGGCTCGAAATCAGGTTGCTTGAGCTGGGTGTACTCCTCTCTTGATACTCTTTTTTCCGTACTCGCCGGTGTCTGCGACGACGCCTTGGAAACTTTCGCCACAGGAGGAGCACCGCTCTCTCGTTCATACTTTTTCTCTCGTGATGGTTTCACTGCCACGGTCGGTCGCACCGAAGGAGACACGACAGCAGTCTTTTGTCCATCGGCAATTGCCTGACGTTCTTCTGCCGTGAGCATCCCGCTCCAACGGCGGATCTTGTCCTCTACCACTTCTCTGCTTGACGAATATCGTTCTCTCGAACTTTGAATGATTTTTGTTTCATTACCGGCATCTTCGAGTTTGATCGGAGGAAGTGTCGTCGCACTGAATGCATCTCCTGCGATACCGTCAATCATCAATTTCAGATAAATCTGATACTTCGGCAGATTGACGATGTCATTCATCATAAATACCGGCTCGAATTCTTTTTCAAGAAATTCCGCATCCATCGCACCGACACGAAACGAAACGAGAGATCCTGCGTTCCCGAATATGGCGTCGCGTACTGTCTCATCGATCTGCGTCACGTACTGATTGGCGAGAATCAGATTGAGACGATATTTACGTGCCTCCGAAAGGATATTGGCGAATGATTCTGTCGCGAAGTTTTGAAATTCATCGACGTACAGATAAAAATCCTTGCGTTCTTCTTCAGGAATATCCACCCGGCCCATCGCCGCCAACTGAATCTTGGTGATAAGCATCGCACCGAGAAGCGCTCCATTGTCTTCCCCGATACGTCCCTTGGAAAGATTGATGATGAGAATCTTTCGGCTATCCATCGCTTCACGGATATTGAAAGAGGAAACGGTCTGACCGACGATATTTCTGATGAGAGAGCTGGAAAGAAACTGTCCGACTTTGTTCTGAATCGGTGAAATCACTTCCTGAAGCACTCTGTCATTCCACTGTGAAAATTCATCCACCCAGAAACTCCGCACCACCGGATCCGTTATTTTCTCTACCACGCGTGCACGATACGATTTGTCTACCAAAATACGTGTCACACCGAGAAGCGTACTGCCCGGATATTCGAGAAGTGCCAGAATGGCATTGCGTAAGATATATTCCAATCGTGGTCCCCAGGAATCCGCCCAGATTTTCTTGAAGACGCCTACCAGGCCCGATGCGACGAGGTGACGATATTCCGGATCAACCTTCTCCATCACATTGAATGCGATCGGGAATTCCTGGTCGGATGGATTGAGATAGATGACATCATTGATACGACTCGATGGAATAGCTCTGATGAGCTTTTCAGCCGTATCTCCGTGAGGATCGATGAATGCAATGCCATGCCCTTTCTGAATATCCTGAATAGCCAAATTTTCAAGCAGGTTCGTTTTCCCCATACCCGTTTTGCCGATGACATACATATGTCTGCGACGATCGTCGGTTTTGATGCCGAACACCTTCTCCTGATTTCGGAAATTGGTCTTGGCGAAAAAAGTGATGTCGTTTTGATCGTGAATAGCCATAGTGTTTACATTTGAATGGGCAGATTAGACGGTGCGCCACCCCGCTTTGAAGCAACACGTGTCAGAGACGGTGACGTAACGGACATATCAGGGATATGAAAAACGGTAGCTAATTCTTCGGTACTCAACATAAATCGTGTACTCTGCGGATCAGAATCTCTCCCAATATAGCGTCTGAACAAACGACGCTGTCTGTATCGCAGACGCTCACCCTTAAAGATATAAGACGAATATGTTTTCGTGCTGTCATCCGGTTTGAAACCGTTCAAATTATTATCATTAAACTGTTTGAGTGCTCCGATAAAAGCTGACACACCAGTCGATTTGTCAAATACATCGCGCCTCCCTATATAGACTTGACGCATACGTGTACGAAACATCTGCTTCCCAATATTGGCTTCGATAGCTTTCAATTTATCTTTTTCACCCGGAGTAAGACGAAATTCGACCGGAGACTCGTCTTTCGATTCTTTCCCCTCACCGGACGAAAAGGCAAGTTCACCTCCCATAATCCCTCTCGTAATATTCGAAAAAATATCCCTGATACCGGAAAAAAGATCACTTATCAGACCGCTATGTTTCTCCTCGGATTTCCCCAAAAATTTATCGATCGTTTTCTGGAGACCCTTCATCACATTTGGATGAAGCGGTGATACGATATACTGCAACCAGAGATGCTGTCCGGGACCGATTTTGGACATTGCTTCGATGAGGCCGGCCAGAGGGTCTATCATCTTTCCCGTCACCGTTTCTTCGAAATATTTATACGTTTTGATCGGATAGAGATCTTCAGCGGTAAGGAGGAAATCAGTCCCCCACAAATCCCATTCATTGTTCGGTATTGTATGCGGAACCTGGTAGATATAGTCCTCAGATTCGACGATCTCTACACTGGGATACTGGGCGTAGAAATGAGCCTCGACAAGATTTTGAAAATTCTTCGGTGAACGCACATAGAAATGCACCTGACCCTCGATACTGACCATTTCCAGAGAAAAGGACGGCACATATGCCCCCTTGATCCATTCTTCTGCAGCAGTCGGAGTCGAATATATCCCGGCCAACCCCGCATAGACGGATTCCATAAGGAGAGGGCTCTTCTCGGAATCACGCGGAGGAAAAATTTCAAGCAGAACCCATTTGATGGTTGAAGCATACTGCCCTTGTACATGCTGAGCCCAAAAGAGTTTGAAAAGGAAATAAAGGAGTGGCGGAAAAAGTATGAACCAAACGTCCAAGAGAGAAGAAAATGCGCCAGACATCATCGAAAATACGTTTGTAAAGCTATGGAAAAGAGAATTCATTTTTTTTGGGGTTCGTTGACCCTATTACCAGTTCAGTAACACTACGCAAACAATTGTACTCTCTGAGTCTAGCATGTTCTGCGCCGGCGTAAAAGAAGCGCGCTTGAGCACTCTTATTTTTTGATGCTATACGCATTCTTACCGACACGCTCAAAAAAGGTATTCAAATTGATAACGACTGTGGATTTCTTGACTTGGCGTATTTTGAGAATCTGAACCAATACCTCTTCGCGAGAAAGTGGAACAGGAGACTTGCGGAGAATTTCTTCGAGCACTTCCTTGACAGTGCCTTTCTTGTATCCCCATTCGGAAAGAGCATACGTACCACGTCCGACAAGTATGAAGCGTTTGTCTTTGATAAGTTCATTATGCACCGTCTGTGGATGACTATGACTCTTCTTGCTACTTTTGAGTCCATAACGGTCGATAAGCGAAGCGATTTCTCGGAAATGAAGCGGTGTACCGGTTGTCTTTAGAACGAGATAGGCTTTTTCACGAGTCCCTCGCGGTTTGATATCACTCCAATCCACGAGTCCCCACTCTCCAAAGACATTCTGTTTGATATCTTTCGCTACCGCCAGGAAATTGAAAAATTCTTGCTGATTGATTGCAGGATCTTTTTTCTTGAAACGATTATAAAAATCATCCGCATCAAGCGATTTATTCGCTTCTTGCAAAATGAGCTTCGCTGTATCTTTTACCTTCTTCCATCGGGAAAATGAAAAATTCTCCTTCAGAATATAGACTCTCTCATATTCTTCGGTTGCTTTTTCTTTCTTGATGGTAGAGAGACATTCGATGAAAACCAAGAGAGCTCCACGCTCCTGTTTTCCGAATGGCGCAAGTATGCTGAGCAATTCTTCTGTTCTGACGATACCGCTTTTTTCCTCGAGCGTGGAATGGATGCACGAAGAAACCTGTACAAATGAATGATGTTTCTGTTCCTGCGAAAGGAATCCCAGTGCACTCATAACGATCTGACGGACGCGCTCACGAGTTACTTCGTGCATATGACCGATTTCTTCCAATGTTTTCGGGCGTTCATCTGATATACCGAAGCGGGATGCCACGATGTCGCGTGAACGTGCCGGCAAACGCAAGAGGAACTGTTCCAATGCAGGCACAAAAAACAAAGTTTCCATATCCTTTGCCTTTTTCTTTTCAATCAAGTTCTTCTTGCTTTTCGACATACTGATTTTCATTACATTTTGCTTTACTTACATATTCCAATAATGAACCGCGTCATCACTTTTGCGGACTGAGCAAGAATGCCTCCTCCTCACTGAAAATACGTCCTCTCCTGAATTGGTTCATATTACCGCACATTCTTACTTTTTGTCAACCCCAACACCAATTGAGCTTTAATTTTAGAAAATGTGACATTAAATAAATACATATTTTCCAAAACAGGAACTGAATGTGCTCTTTATATTATACTTAAGCTCAATTGGTGTGGGGGTCAACCCAAATTTCCTTTTTACATCGACGAAGTATTGTCCAAAGTTAGTGCGGGATCACAAACCCCTGCCATTTGTATTTTTTGCGTCTCAATCACGACAAAAATCGTATTACAGTCATAAAGAGGAAATACCGAAAATATTTGCACTTGTCAACAAAATCATCTATAATTACAAGTGATACAAACAAAAAATACTTCCAAAGAATATCTTCTTTTTTGGAACGGATAAAAAATAAAAGTATGCTTCAGAATAATACAACCCAAACCGATCCAGAATTACACAATGCGGAGGATCAACTTATGAAAATCCAGGCTCTGCGTGATATGGTATTGAGTGCTGAGAAAACCATCCAGGGTGCGAAGGCAATGCTCCTTCAGCTGGAAGGAAAGAAGAAGTCCGGACGCCCGCGTAAAGTGGATCTAGATACGATGAATGGCACGGTCATCGAAGGAGCTTTCGATGGTCAGATTATGCTCGGTACGGATGGGAAGCAATATCCAGTACCGGCAAACTATGCTTCGAAATCCAAACTCGTAGAAGGTGATATGCTCAAACTCACTATCACTGACAATGGTGCCTTCCTTTACAAACAAATCGGCCCGATCGATCGCCGTCATGCCATCGCGGTCGTCACACAGGATGAGAACGGGAATTATTACGTGCTGACAAATGGCAAACCATACCGTGTCCTTCTCGCATCCATCACTTACTTCAAAGCAGCACCTGGAGATGAAGTGGCGATCGTGACACCACAAGATCCCGAAGCGACTTGGGCGGCGATTGAGAATGTCATCCAAAAAGGAGCTCGTGAGGATTGGCAAGTGGCACTCTCCAAAGCCACAGAAGAAAACGAAAGTATCAATCATTGGAAGAAAGATTTGAAGGATGCTACTCCTCCTGCCGATGCCTCCATCATCGAACCAAGTGACTCTGCTCTAGAAGATGATACGAATATGCTCGATGCCTGGGTACGTGATATGAAAGAAATCGAAAAAGAAATAAAGCAGACATCCTAGCAAAATGGTGACGGTATACGGAATAACAAAAAACACCACAGCTAAATACTTTTGAACAACAGAATGAATACTGAAGCAACAAAAAGAACTCCCCTCTCTCAGATGGTCATTCATCGTAGTCCTCTTGCGAAGCTGATCAAACAATTTACCAAGTTCGTCATTGTCGGCGGTATCAATACCGGCATTGATTTTTTCATACTCAATTCTCTTATCTATATCACCGGTATAACTTCTGGCATAGAATTATTCGCACTCAACAGTCTTTCCTTCTCCATCGCCGTCGTCAACAGTTATTTTATGAATAAGCGCTGGACATTTCAGGACAGAATGAAGACAGAGCAGGAGTCTGTGAAATTCTCAGAATTTTTCATCATCAGTGTCGTCGGACTCGTCATAAACGGACTCGTCCTCACTGGCATCACCACATATATTCCGGCGCTTTTCGGTTTGAGCGCAGTTCTCTGGACCAATATCGCCAAACTTATGGCTACAGGATTCTCTCTTATCTGGAACTTTATCGGCTACAAATTCTTCATCTTCAAGTCCTGATTCTTACCATAAAAAAGGGCGATAAGAGTGTCCTACCCGCGATGCAACACAAAGCGATGTGGGCGGGTTTTTTATCGGCTCTTCCGAATTATACCAACGACAGACGTCGATGCCGAATCGTATATTTTATGCTAGAATAGAGAAGTTCGATCCCTGATGAAAACTGATAATGAAAAATTCCTCGACTATGTCTACTACTCTCTATCGTAAATACCGCCCTCAAACCTTCGCAGATGTCGTCGGACAGAAACATATCGTCACCACACTCACGAACGCTCTTCGGCTCGGACGTGTCGGCCAAGCATATCTTCTGACCGGTCCACGCGGTACAGGAAAAACGACTCTCGCACGACTCTTCGCCAAGGCTGTCAATTGTTCCGATAGAGACGGTGCAGAACCCTGCAACAAATGCAAACACTGTCTTCTGATGGCAGAAGGTCGTTCGCTTGATGTGATAGAAATCGATGCAGCATCGCATACCGGCATCGACAACATCCGTGAGCTTCGTGAAACAGTCAATCTCCCTCCGACACTCGGTTCCCACAAAGTATATATCATCGATGAAGTGCATATGCTCTCTATCGGTGCTTGGAGCGCTCTCTTGAAGACTCTCGAGGAACCGCCCGCACACGTCATTTTCATCTTGGCCACCACGGCTCTCCACAAAGTGCCTGACACCATCATCTCGCGTTGTCAGCGTTTCGATCTTTCTCGTTTTCCTGTAAAAAGTATCGTAGGGAAGTTGGAAAAAATAGCCAAAGAAGAGAAATTGAAAATCGATGCCGGGGCGCTCGAAATGATCGCTCTCACTGCGGAGGGCGGTATGCGCGATGCCGAATCGCTTCTGATG
>JAHFOO010000007.1:22329-58577 GCA_023261645.1 Candidatus Moraniibacteriota bacterium
TTTCTCTCGAGACTTCACCTATCACCGAAGATAAGGTCATCGAAGTACTCGGTACGACCAAAAAAGAAAATATCGTCGCTCTGCTTCGCCTGATCGGAAACCATGAACTGTATCCCAGTCTCCATTTCGTGAGCAAACTTTCTCAAGACGGTGCTGATCTTTCGATTTTCTCCGGCACATTGCTCCATTATTTGAGCGATCTCCTGCTCGTCTCCGCCGATCCTGCGAATGGTCCGCAAGAGATCGATTCGATGACTTTCGAACAGAAAAATGCGCTCATCGAATTGGCAAAAATATTTTCTCCAGCCGATATCGTAAGAATGCTCGAATATTTCCAAATAGCAGAGACAGCAAGCAAGGTTTCAGTCATACCGGAACTTCCTCTCCAAATCGCCATTGTAAAGATTTTATCAGATGATAGTCGACAACCAACAATAGACAATAGACCCACGGGAAAGGAATTTCCTGAAAGAAAAACGCTGACCCATCCTATCAGGTCCATCGCATCCGAACAATCAGCGGTTCCTATGGCTGTAGAGAGACAGACGCCAAAGAAACAAGACAAGGAGCAGACAATTCCAGTGACAAAAGAGGATCATACGGATCGTGAATCAGATGAAACGAGCATTGACCTCGATATCGTGAGAGAAAAATGGCCACTGATCCTCACTACGGCAAAGCGTCTGAATGCCTCTCTCACTCTCGCACTCTCCACCGCCCGTCCGATTGAAACCACCGGAAAGATCATCACTATCGCTGTCAAATATCCCTTTCACAAAGAACGCCTCGATGAGAAAGCCAATCAATTGACACTTGCCACCGCCTTTGATACGATACTCAAGTCAAAAATGCGGATACGTATCGTCCTTGAAAGTACTGTTTTGACATCTCCACCAAAAATCGATGAAGAGGCTAAAGCCCCTTTGCTCAGTCCCCTTGTAAACCAAGCACTGGATCTCCTCGGTGGCACATTGGTGAACGAAAGTTGATGGACGACACACAGGATATGAATCGATAAGTATCATTGGGGAGTAGCCAAGTGGTAAGGCAGGGGCCTTTGAAGCCTCCATTCGTAGGTTCGATCCCTACCTCCCCAGCTGATGAAAAAAAAGATGCTATACTTACTAAGTAAGGCATTTTTTTATATCGGAACACTATGCAGACATTCAGTAAGCGTGTAGTGAAAATAGCCCTCTCTATTCCCTCTGGTCGAGTAACGACATACGGACGCATCGCACGAGCTGCCGGTGGTGGAAATATGGCCTCTCGGAGTATCACCAGTATTCTCGGCAAAGCCTACGACAGTAGAGAAAAATCCATCCCCTTTCATCGCATTGTCTACGCTGACGGACATATCTGGACCGATGCCTCACATCATCGAGAACGTATGCGTCTCTACAAGAAAGAAAGTATCTCTATCGATGGAAAAAATAGGGTCAAAAATTTTAGAGAAATCCTCTTTGATTTTCAATAAAAAAGAAAAGAAAAAGTATGGAGAAAAAGATTATCTGGATATCCCTCTTTATCGGATCGACAATAGGCGGTTTCATACCGCTCCTCTGGGGAGAAAATATGATTTCTTTCTCATCTATCCTCTTCACCGGTATCGGCGGATTTATCGGTATTTGGGTCGGTTTCAAAATGACACACTGAACTCTATGGATACCAATCACGCCAGTTTCGATATGAAAGAGAAGAAGACGATCATTTTCGATCTCGACGGTACGCTTGTCGATATCGAACCAATATTCGTAAAAATATTCAATACACTCGCCAAAAAATTCGGTTATGCACCGATTCATCCGGAAGAGATTCCGACGCTTAAGAAACTCCGTCTGAAAAGCCTTATCTGGAGGCGTCTTGGATTCCGTATTTTATTATTTCCAATTATCCTGAAGCGTGGTCGTGAAGAATATCATAAACTCATTCCCGAGGTGAAACTTTTTGCTGATATGAAAGAAACGGTTTTCGCCCTTCATTCTCAAAGCTTCATCATCGGCATTGTCTCCTCCAGCGATCAAAACACCATTACAGCACTGATGAAGAAATTTGCGATTCCTATAGACTTCATTTATCACTGCAGTATATTCAATAAAGCAAAGACTCTCAAAAGAGTTCTCAAAGAAAGGCAACTTACACCATCTGAAACTCTCTATATCGGTGATGAGGTGCGTGATATCGAGGCCTGCAACAAATGCGATATGGACATCATTTCTGTTTCCTGGGGACTCAATAGCGAGGAAGCTCTCCGTGATGCCGGAGCAAAAATAATTGTGGCAAGTCCTTCTCTCCTCCTCGAAATACTCACTCGCAACAGATGAATCTGGTATTGACATATACCCCCTAGAGGTATATAATAAAAGTAGTGCTGGCTCTACGGTACCGATAATTATTTTCATCAAACATATGTCACACATACTCGTCGACCAAAAAGTTCCGGAAGTTGTATTCAAAACCCGTGTACGCGATGAATCGATCGGAGGAGACAATCCTTATCGTTGGCACGATCTCACCACAGATGATGTTTTCAAGGGGAAAAAGATCGTCCTTTTTGCCTTGCCTGGAGCATTCACTCCTACCTGTTCGTCGACACATCTGCCCGGATATGAATCAAACTTCCCTCTTTTCAAAAATCTCGGTATCGATCAGGTTGTTTGCCTCTCTGTCAACGATGCTTTCACGATGAAACAGTGGGCTGACAAACTCGAAGTAAAAAATATTTTTATGTTGCCTGATGGCAACGCCGAGTTCACCAGAAAGATGGGGATGCTCGTCAAAAAAGAAAATCTCGGTTTTGGTGATCGGTCCTGGCGCTACAGTATGTATGTCGAAGATGGCATCATCAAAAAACTCTTCGCTGAAGAAGGGTTTGTTGACAATTGCCCAGATGATCCTTTTGAAGTAAGTGGCGCCGACACGATGCTCAAATTTCTGAAGAGCCGTTAAGGTAAAAAAGAAAGCACTCTCTGATGAACTTAGAGTGCTTTTTTTATCTTCGCAGCCTCTTCTCCAGCGACATACCCGGTAGTGAAGCAGAGCTGAAGGCTGTACCCTCCTGAAGGACGATCGATGTTCAAAATATCACCCACGAGATAGAGATTCGAATAGAGACGCGAACGCATCGTCTTGAAATCCACTTCCGGAAGAGTCACACCTCCGCTCGTAACGATTGCTTTTTCCGCTCCGAGGAGTCCGGTTACTGTCATCTGCATACCTTTCGCTGTTCGGCCGAGAGACAATCGCTCTTCCCGACTGATGACATTGACCGCTTTCTCACCATTTATCTTTACAATCTCCAAGAGTGCAGAGGCGAAAGATGCGGGAGCAAATTCACCCAGTATATTCTTTATTTTCTTATTCTTATTCTGCTCAAAAATCTCCTGCAATTTCCTATCAATCATACCAAAATCCATCTCTGGCAGGAGATCAAGCGAAACAACGACTTCACCGTATGGTAGGAATTCGCTGATAGACTTGCTCATATTCAGAACAAGAGGACCGCTTAAACCGAAATGCGTGAAGAGCACCTTCCCTTTCTTTGAAGGAAGTATTTTCTTTCTTTTCCCCAGCGTGTCATTTTGAAAGAAAGAAAGTTTTGCATCTGCCAGACTGACTCCTGACAAAGCATGCACCCATTTTTCACGGATAGTGATCGGTACCAATACTGCCTGCGACTTGATGATAGTATGCCCGATTCCTTCAAGCCATCGGAAGCCATCTCCTGTCGATCCTGTTTCCGGATGAGATTTTCCTCCAGTTGCAAGAATATATGAATGAGCCTCCATTTTCTCTCCGTTTTTGAGGAGCACTCCATCTACTTTCCCCTCTCTTGCAGAGAGTCCCATAACAGACGTTCCCGGAAGAACGGTCACAGTTCCCTCATTCATATATTGCTTCAATACTGCAAATACAGACTCCGCCTTATCCGTCACGGGAAAAACACGTTTTTCAGCTTCAATTTTCGTCGGCATATTACGCTTATGGAAAAAATCGAGTGTATCTTGCACTCCGAACCGTGAAAATGGTGAGAACAGAAATTTGGCAGTGTCTTTGAATTTATCCAGAAAAATATTGATATCGAATTCTGCATTGGTGAGATTGCATCGTCCTCCCCCCGTGATCAGGAGCTTCTGACCGAGAGAATCATTTTTCTCAATCAACAGAGCCCGTGCACCGCACTCTGCAGCACGTCCGGCCGCCATCATCCCTGCCGGCCCGCCTCCGATAATAATCACATCATACTGCATAGGAAAAATCCGCTTATTGAAATCATCGCATCATCCCACGATATCACTCGCGAGTCAATACGAAATGATGTATACTGGATACATAATTCACTATAAATCGTTATGCACAAACCTTCAAGTTTGCATGATTATGTCGTCGCAATTTCCACAGCGTTTTTTCTCACGGTTTTTTCAGGGTTTTATCTCTATTTCCGGCGTGGATTTATGCTTAATGCACCCGTCGGTGTGGATGCTTTCTATGTTCCGAATAAGGTCATTGCAAATGTCGGCGTGCTCATTCTGGCCCTTTCATTTCTCTTCGGACCGATTGTACGCTATTTCGATCGCTTTGACGCATGGCTCAGCTACCGCAAAGAAATAGGTATCGTCGGAGCTTTCTTAGCTATCTTTCATGGCATAATCTCATATTTTTTCCTTCCACAAAAATATCCAAGTGAATACATTGATTTCTCCTCACTTGAATTTTCTGCCGGCCTCATCGGAGTATCGATCCTTTTCTTCTTGTTCATCATTTCTTTCAAAAAAGCCATCAATCTCATAGGCGCGAGCCGTTGGTGGTTTCTACAACGCTTCGGACTTCGTCTCGCAGTAATGTTCGCTCTCATACACGTATACGCGCTCAAATGGAATGGCTGGGTAAAGTGGCTTACAGAAGGTGCTTTGCCATCAAAAGAACTCGCGGTGACTTGGTTACCCGGAGCGAGCCTCCTCACTGCACTTTTCATTACCTGGGTCGTGATTATACGACTGTATGAGTCAGCTTTCCTTTTCAAAAGCTTCGGATTGACTACCAAGGAAATTGCTCTGAATATTGAACTCAAAACTCGTGGCCGACGATTCTTCGTCAGAAGCTTCTTGGCACTCATCATATTGTATATCCTCGTGCTGACACGCTGGGTATTGTAGTAGAAAAAACATCTCTTACAAACGATTCTTGAGTCGCGCAAAAAATCCCCTCTTCGGGGATTTCCTTCATCAAAGAACAGCTTCTTATGCTTTTCGTTTCTCCTTAATATAAGCTAAAATCCCCGGTAAGAAAGAGAAGAAGATTATCAAAAGAATGATTGGCAGAAGATATTTATCCACATCCAAAATATTTCCCAAGAAATACCCGAGCACTACCAACCCAACAGTCCACAGAAATGCTCCGATCACGTTATAGAGAAAAAACGCCGGATATTTCATATTCGCCACACCGGCAACGATCGGTGCAAATGTCCTCACGATAGGCATAAATCGCGCAAGGAGTATTGTCTTCGGCCCATATTTCTCATAAAAACTCTGCGCTTTGAGTACGTGCGCTTTTTTGAAAATAAATGAGTCATCTCGGCTGAAAATCCTCGGACCGACTTGTCTTCCGAATTCATAACCTACCATATTCCCCAAGACTGCCGAAACGAATAGTCCAGAAATAAGTACGGGAAGAGAGAAGAAACCTCCTGCAGCGAGAAATCCCGTGATGAAGAGCAAGCTGTCTCCTGGAAAAAAGAATCCCAAAAACAAACCTGTTTCTGCGAATATTATTCCAAACACTCCCGTATATCCGACAACTTTGATCAACCCGACGAGGTCTCCGTGGAAAATACCATCGATGAATACTGAAACGAGGTCCATACGGCTATTCTTACGAAATTACATCTTTCATTATACTTGAAAAATGAGAAAGAAAAAACCCCGACTCCTCGATCGGGGTTTTCAGAGCAATACTTGCGACAACTTTACTTCAAAGTTACCGTCGCACCAGCCTCTTCGAGTTTCTTCTTCATAGTTTCAGCATCAGCTTTGGAAACTTTTTCCTTGATAACTTTCGGAGCGGCATCTACCATATCTTTGGCTTCCTTCAATCCCAAACCAGTTATCTCACGGACAGCTTTGATAGCATTGATCTTCTGATCACCAGCGGCAGTCAATTCAACATCGAATTCAGTTTTCTCTTCAACAGCTGCAGCTTCGGCTGCAGGCGCTGCACCCATCATCATCGGGGCGGCTGCAGAAACACCAAACTTGTCTTCGAGGACTTTCACGAGTTCTGAAAGGTCGAGCACGCTCATCTTTTCTATTTCAGCAACAAGCTTCTCAAATTTCTCCGGTACGACGACTTCCTTCTTTTCTTCTGTCATATGATTATATTATATTACTTATATTAATAACAAAAAAAATATTATGCTTTCTTCTCTTCGATAGCCTTCAGCACTTGCACCAAACCACTCAGATTGCCGGAAAGGACTCGAACAAAACTTGAAATCGGAGCTTGGAGCGTACCTACCAACTGTGCACGGAGTTCGTCTCTGCTCGGAAGCTTGGCCAACGCTTTCACTTCATCGATCGACAATTCTTTGACTCCGAGAGATCCGCCCTCGATAGTGAATGGCACATCCCTGTTCGCCTTCGCAAATGAAGCGAGAACCTTTGCGGCAGTGACTTCATCATACGAAAATGCGACACCGATCTGACCATCGAGTTTCCTCACATCAACACTCACCCCGGCATCCTTCAGCGCAAGGTTGAGAAGAGTTTTCTTCAGTACCTGCCAACCGGAACCGTTCTGCATCAGCTCTTTACGAACCTGCGAAATATTCTTCACAGAAACTCCCTTGAAGTTTGCGAAAACCAATGCCTTGGAGCCCTTGATTTTCTTCGTTACTTCCGCGATAAGCACTTCTTTCTGTTGTTTGCTTTGCATATTTTTGATAAATAAAATCTGCGGGTTATAAACCGCAGACTTAAGAAATTTCTTCAAATAATTTTCGGTGCTATCTTTTAAAATATCACCAAAAACAATTCCTCGTGAGGACTTATTTGCCAGCCGGCAGAGCCTCATATCAACGGGTATTCAGTTGTATTCCAATGGTACAGCGAAACGGCTTGTTTGTCAACCACGTCGTTCACGAACGACGATGGTAAATCTATGCCTTCGCTTCAGTTTCAACTACTTTTTCTTCTGCAACTACCGGTGTTGCTTCTACTACAGGAGCAGTTTCTACAGCAGGAGTTGCTTCAGGAACAATTTCTACAGGAGCTACTGGCGTCTCAACAACAGGAACTTCGGCAACAACAGGAGTTTCAGTAACAGGAGCTTCTGCAGGAGCCACTTCTTTCACGACAGGTCGTGGCATTCTTTTAGCGATTTTCTTGGCTTGGATCACACCTTCACGGACAAGAAGATTTGAGACAACCGGAGAAACCTGCGCGCCTTGGCCGATCCAATACAGAATTCTCTCCTTCTTCAGAATAGTCGTTTTCTTATGAGGATCATAACTGCCGAGAATTTCGATATGACGCTTTCCAGGAGCTTTTGTATGTTCTTGAAGCACAATGCGAAAATGGGCCTGATTCCTCTTTCCTGTTCGATTGAAACGAATTGCTAACATAGGGGATAAATAAATCTTATATACAATACAAATATTACTGTAACGCATTTTCCGAACGACGTCAACCCCGATAATTTCTACGCCTTGAGCTCCCCGCCTTCCTCTACGATTCGACTGGGCTTATCATCTTTGACAATGCGATCAAGTTCACCATCTGCCACCTGATCCAAACGGATGGAGAGGAGCTGAGAAACGCCATCATCACCCATCGTGACGCCATAGAGGAGTCCTGCTTGGGACATTGTCTCCCGGTTATGAGTGATTGCGACGAATTGCGTATGGACAGATAGTTCACGAAGCATAGAACTGAAACGACGGGAGTTAGCTTCGTCCAGAGCCGCTTCTACTTCATCGAGGACCGCAAACGGTGGCGGGTTATGAGAAATGATGGCGAAAAGGAGTGCGAGTGATGTGAGTGATCTTTCTCCGCCGGAAAGCATCGATAAGTTCGTAATTTTCTTTCCTGGTGGACAGGCAAAAATTTCTATTCCCATCTCTTCGTTCCCATCCTGTTCTTCTTCACTCGTTTCCTCCGGGAGAGCATCATCCCCACTCCGCCGACGTGTATGAATTTTCACGATTTCAATCTCAGCTTTTCCTCCACCAAAAATAATTTTAAAATAATCTTCAAACTTTTTCTTAATTTCTTTGAATGCATCATGAAATTCCTTATCAATTTTCTGTTCCATCTCCTTGGTCACGGTACGGAGTGATTCGGTGGCTTGTTTCAGATCCGTGGACTCGTGGGTCAAGAAGTCGAAGCGTTTTTCTGTCTCTTGATACTCTTCCATTATGAGAGGATCAATCGTTCCGATATGTTCCACTTCCACTTTGAGTCGAGAAATCTCACGCTCGATTTTCTCACGCTCCAAGAGAGAACCATCGTAATGGAGGTCTTCCACGCTCAGAGAGAGTTCCGCACGGACGAGATTGATCAAATCTTCTTCACGCACTTCCACGCGTGCCAATCGTACCTTCACTTCATTCAATTGATCTTTCAAATGAGTCAGTTTATATTCCTTTTCACGCCATTCCTTCTCCTTGAGGAAGAAGGTCTCTCTGCCGGCACGACTTGCTTCGCGCACAGAAACAAGCGACTGTTCGTTGCTTATGATAGATTGCTGTAAAGATTCCAATCGTTTATTGTATGTTTCCTTTTCTTGCAGGAAAGAGGTCAATTTGTCATCACTCACCTTTTTTTCCGCTTCGGGCATAGCTATTATTTTCTTCTCTTTCACGCTTCCCTCGCCGGATTTCTGATGCAAATCATAAAGCTCCTGTTGTATCACCTGAGCAAATTCACGAATATCCTGCAGATCTTCCAATTTTTCTACGTTCTGAATACGCTTTACAAGTTCTTCCTGATGCATGCGAATTCCTTCCACTGCCTTCTGCACGTAATTGAGATCGACAGGGATTATACGAATCACTTCTTCAACTTTCTGCTTTTCTTTCTCAATCTCAATTTTTCCATCGATAATGCTACGGTCACGAAGAAGTATATTGGATTCGTCACGCAAAACATTCAAGGTGCCACCGAGTTCTTCTTCCTTGGTTTGATCTCCCATCAATTTCGATACTTCAGCAACTTCACTGGCAAGCGTATTGGTTTCCACTTCCAAATCGAATACTTGCTTCTGAACGCCATCACGTTCTCCCGCAAGCGTTCCTCGTTCCTCTTGAAAATTATTCCAAAGAAAACTGTAAAGCGAAAACTGCTTGGTGCGTAGTTTTTCCGCTATGTCTTTCCCTTGCGAGGCTTTCTCAGCTTGACGACGAAGGTTTTTCAAATGTGGTTCAATTTCCAGAAGGAGACTGTCCACTCGTACCAGATTCTCACGCGTACTTTCCAGCTTCCGGAGTGCCCGCTCTTTTTCGATCTGATACTGTTTCACTCCGGCAGCATCTTCGAAAATAGAACGCCGTTCGACAGGAGTCGCATTCAAGACAGCATCAGACATTCCTTGCGTGATAACGCAATAGCTGTCCTTACCGATACCTGCTTTTGCAAGAAGATCTACGATATCAAGCAGGCGCACACGAGCACCATTAATCAGATATTCACTCTCCCCGCTTCGATAAATTTTTCGTGTGATCGATACTTCGGCGAATTCGATCGGAATTCTCTTGTCAGAATTATCAAAATAAAGCGTCACCGAAGCTGTGCCGAGACGAGATTTTTTGTCTGTACCTGCGAAAATGACATCTTCGGACTTTTTCCCACGCAAGTTTTTGAGCGACTGTTCTCCGATAGCAAAGCGAATAGCGTCAGCCACATTGGACTTACCGGAACCGTTTGGTCCGACGATAGCAGTGATACCACACTTACTCTTTCCGGAAATATCACAATCAGGCAAAAAATCCAATGCCGTCTTATTGGCAAAGGATTTAAATCCGCTCATTTCAAGTTTCTTGAGATACATAGTTCTGTCAACAAAAAACAATCAACAACAAACAAAAAACCAGGTGTACAAAAGTTCTTTCCGTTGTTTATTGACCGATAGCTGTTATTTGATTCCAGTATACCCTATTTCGAGCGAAAAGAAAAAACGTACCAATGTACGTTTCTTTTTCGATACATTTATATGATATGACTATTCCCATCCTTTTGTTATCAGGCCAAGGCGTGCCGCTTCCCGCTGAGCATCCTGTTTGGATATGCCTTCACCTTCTGCAACCAATTCATCGCCGAGAAATGCTCCTGCAATGAAATGACGATCATGATCCGGTCCCCATTCTTTCAAAACACGATAACTCGGTGTCACACCGTTTTTTTCTTGGGCTAATTCCTGAAAACGGCTCTTGGGATCGGTATAAAGTCCTTGTGCAAGCACTTCATCAAGATGCGTCATAACATATTTCTCGATAAATCTCTGTGCTGCATCATAGCCCTGATCGATATAGAGCGCCCCGATGACAGATTCCATCGCATTCGCTACCAGATAACTCCGAGCACGTCCCGTATCTTTGGTTTCGCCACGACTCATAAGAAGGAAATCCTGTAGTCCGAGTGCGTGACCGATCTTTCCCAACATATCACCATTCACCAGTGCTGCGCGAAAACTCGTCAATTCGCCTTCCGGATTCTTGAAATTATCAAAAAGATATCTGGTTACCGCGAGTTCGAGCACTGCATCACCCAAGAATTCAAGGCGTTCATTATGGGGATGCTTGTATCCTTTGTGTTCATTAAGATATGAACGATGTGTCAAAGCTTCCTGAAACAAATCAGGGTTCTGTATATCGATGACAAGTTTCTTCTTCAATTGTTCGAGGTCTATCTTGGTTTCCATAACGGTGTAGAGTATTATTCTCAGAAGAAAAACGTCTTCCGACGTTTCATCGACCTACCTTTTCTGCGACGACTTTACTTTTCTTCTTCACTTCTTTTTTCTTTTCTGCCTCAGCAAGATTCTGTTTGTGATTCTCCGAAATATCGTCTTTCATCGGTTCTCCCATCTCACGATAAATCGTCCCGAGCACTCCATTGACGAATCGCGCGCTGGCATCGCTTCCGAATGTCTTGGCGAGTTCGATAGCCTCGTTGATTGCCACTTTCGGAGGAACTTCGTTATAATTCCCGAACATCAGTTCATAGATCCCAAGACGCAGGATATTCCTGTCTATGATCGTTACCTGCTCGATCGGCCACTCAGGGGCGCATTTCTCGATCAATTTATCGATAGTCGACTGCTCTTGAAGCGTGCCCTCCATCAAATGCTCCGCAAATATCGAGTCTTCCAATCCCGGTGCGAATTCGGCGATATTGCGTTTCAAAACATCCCGTGATTTTTCATTATTCTTACCTTGAAAATCCCACTCGAAGAGGGATTGCATCGCGACTGATCTTTGAAGGTGCCGGTTTGCCATTTTTATGAGAAAAACTGAAGAAAATTTCCTTTATCTCCGGTAAAAAATCGAGATAAAAAATTTCCTTAAGCAGCTTGTTTTGTTTTTTCAGATTTGAGCTTCGGAGTAGTATCAATCATTTCTTTCCCTTTGTAAGTACCACAAGTCGGACAGACACGGTGAGAAAGTACACGAGCCTTGCATTTTGGACATTCTTGAGTATTGATCAATTCGACATCATATTGCTTGCGAGCGCGGTCACGTCGATGGTGGGTATGTCTCTGTTTTGGATTTGCCATATCAGTAGAAAATTATTAACATCCTTACTGTAACATCCCTTTTTACTTTTGGCAAGACACCCAAAAAATTTCTAATTACCAATTTCTAATTTCTAAACCCTGTCTGCCGAGCGGGCAGGAATTTCCAATGAATCAATTTCGAAATTGTAAAATTGAAGAATTGTGTTATTGTTTGAAAATTGAAAATTACGCCTACCTTTTCTTCGGCCTTAAAACGTTCGCGAAACGTTTGTTCACATTTTCCGGAAGCGAGAGAAGCACTGGTCGGAAGGACATCCGGTGGATCTTACACGGACCCAAATGACGAAGCGCATCCATATGGACTTTCGTGCCATATCCTTTGTGCTGTGCGAATCCATATCCGGGGTATTCCGTGTCATATGCTTCAATCATCCGATCACGAGTCACTTTCGCGATGATAGATGCGGCCGCGATCGATTTCACGGTGCCATCCCCTCCGACGACTGCTTCCTGCAGATATGAAAAATTTGGTATCTCCTGATTTCCATCGACGAGGAGATAGCTCCTCTCTTTTGCTTCACGAGGAAGATTGTTCATCAATTGTGATACGGCACTTTTCATCGCCAGAAACGTCGCCTGTAGAATATTCACCCGATCGATCGTTTCGGCACTTACAATACCGACGCCGACATAAAAATGTTCATGAATGAAATCAAACATTTCTTCCCGTTTCTTTGGAGAGAGTTTCTTGGAATCACGAATAGCTGAAAATTCCTTCTTCAATTCCGTTGATATTTGAAAATGTGGATCTTTGTAACACACTGCTCCGGCCACGACCGGCCCAGCAAGAGGTCCTCGTCCAGCCTCATCAATCCCAATGATAAAAAGAGAGGCTGGTTTCTTCTCTCCTACAAGGTTCAACTCTTTCTCAAATGTCGTTTCTTGCATATGTTCACCATTATACCTTATTCCGAAAAAATGCTATACTCTCCATACGGTAAATTTCTCTGCAAAACCCATGGAGTCACTCCGGGCTATGAGGGAACCCAAAGCAATGTCAAAACTCAAATGCAAAATTTCAAATTCCGCTTCGTCATTTTCGGCGCGGTTTTTTATTTTGAATTCTGAACATTCGAATTTGATTTGATATTACCGTATTCATTAGATATTAGAAATTAGGTATTAGATATTATGAGTTTTACCCATCTCCACGTCCACTCGCACTATAGTCTCCTCACTGCTCTCCCGAAGCTTGAGGAGCTCTTGGCACAAGCCAAAGAATTCGGTATGACATCGCTCGCGCTCACCGATACTTCCGCTCTCTACGGTGCCGTAGAATTCTCCCTGAAAGCCAAAGACCTCGGCATCAAACCGATTTTCGGTGCAGAGATATTCGTCTGTGAAAATTTAAACAGTAAGAACAATACTGCTGAAGACCGTCGACGTCATCAGATCGTACTTCTGGTCAAAAATGAAATCGGTTACAAGAATCTGATGAAAATCATTTCTATCGCTCAACTCGATGGATTTTATTACAAGGCTCGTGCCGACAAAAAACTTCTCGAACAATATCATGAAGGACTCATCGCCTTGTCCGGATCACTTCAGGGCGAAGTGCCATCAGAAATCATTTACGGGAATTATGAACGTGCAAAAATCGCCGCACTCAAGTATCAAGATATTTTCGGTGTCGGAAATTTCTATCTTGAACTTGGACCGAACTTCGAATATGAGAATCAAATGGTTGCCAATCAAGGGCTTATCCAAATCAGTCGTGAAACAGGTATTCCAATAGTCGCTACTTCCGATGTGCATTATGTGAAGAAAGAGCACGCGGAAATACAGGATATTCTTCTTTGCATCCGCGACAACAAAAAAGTCACCGACAAAGAACGCTTCAGTATGATGGCGCTCGATCTTTCTATGCGCTCGGAAGAAGAGATGACCAAGATCTTTACAGATTTCCCCGAAGCCATAGAAAATACACAGAAAATCGCCGATGCCTGCAATTTCAAGATTCACTTCGGCGAGAATCACCTCCCGGAGTTTCCTCTGCCCGAGGGAAAGACTGCTGATAATTTCTTGCGTGAACTCTGCGAAAAAGGACTCATCAAACGTTATGGGGAAAGAGTGATTTCAGAGGTAGAGCGTACACGTATGGATTATGAACTTGGTGTGATCGAAAAAACCGGATTTGCATCATATTTCCTCATCGTACAGGATTTCGTCAACTGGGCGAAGGAAAATGGTGTCGTTGTCGGTCCTGGACGTGGTTCTGCTGCCGGAAGCTTCGTCGCCTATCTCACTGGTATTACTGATCTTGACCCGATTGAATATGGTCTTCTCTTCGAGCGGTTCCTGAATCCGGAGCGTATTTCTATGCCGGATATCGATATGGACTTCGCTGACAATCGCCGTGATGATGTACTCAATTATGTACGAGAAAAATATGGAAACGATCACGTCGCACAGATCATCACTTTCGGAACAATGGCTGCACGTGCCGCTATCCGCGACGTCGGTCGCGCTCTCGGATTTCCTTATGACATCTGCGACAAGACTTCAAAGATGATTCCGATGTTCACTTCCATCACCAAGGCACTCGCGGAAGTGCCGGAATTCAAAAAATGGTACGCAGAAAATACCGATGCGAAAAGACTCATCGATGCTGCGATGAAAGTCGAGGGTCTTGTACGACATGCATCGATGCATGCGTGCGGTGTCGTGATTACCAAAGATCCTGTCACCGAATATACTCCCCTCCAGCGCGTCTCCGGTACGCGTGTCGGCGTCGTGACACAATATGCCAATTCGACCAAATGTGCTGCCGTAGAAAAAATCGGCTTACTCAAAATGGATTTCTTGGGACTCAAAAACCTGACCATCATACAGAATACGCTACGAATCATCCGGAAGGTAAAAAATATCGAAATCGATATAGAAAAAATTCCGACCGATGACGCTCTCACGTTCAAGCTCTTGCAAGAAGCGCATACGACAGGCGTATTCCAATTGGAAAGTTCCGGTATGAAGCGCTACCTCAAACAATTGAAACCGACCGTCTTCGAAGATATCATCGCGATGGTCGCTCTCTATCGCCCAGGTCCGATGGAATATATCCCTGATTTCATCGGTGGCAAACACGGGACGAAAAAAATAGAATACCTCCATCCGTCACTGGAACCGATTCTTCAAAACACTTACGGTGTCGCCGTCTATCAAGAACAGCTGATGCAAATCGCCCGTGATCTCGCCGGTTTCAGTTATGGAGAAGCGGATGTTCTCCGTAAGGCTGTCGGGAAAAAAATCAAAGAGCTCGTCGTCGAACAGCGAGAAAAATTCATCGATGGTTGTATCAAAAATGGAGTAAGAAAAAATGTCGCGGAGAAAGTTTTCTCATTCATCGAACCATTTGCAGGGTACGGATTCAATCGTTCGCACGCAGCCTGCTATGCTATGATCGGTTATCAGACAGCCTATCTCAAGGCTCACTACCCGGCCGAATTCATGGCCGCACTCCTCACGTCGGATCAAGGCAACATCGACCGTATCGCCATCGAAGTCCGAGAAGCGAAAGAAATAGGCATTCAAGTCCTTCCTCCCCATATCAATGAAAGTTTCGGCGAATTTGCAGTCATTATCGGCGATGATAAAATCGAGCGTGTCCGGTTCGGATTGAATGCCATAAAAAACGTCGGAACTGTCGTTGCTGAAGAGATTGTTCTGGAACGAAAACACAATGGAAAATACAGCTCTCTCGAAAATTTCGTTGAACGCGTCAAAACCAAAGACCTCAACAAGAAGTCTATCGAAGCACTCATCAAGGTGAGCGCCCTCGACGGCTTTGGAGAACGCAATCAGCTCTTGGAAAGTATCGATGCCATCTTGCAATATGGTAAGAATCTCAAGACGATTGCTGACACGCACGCCAGCAGTCTCTTCGGCGATATGGTGATGACGACGAGCAGTATCCGATTATCCCCTGCTCTTGTCGCGACGAAAAAAATGACACTCGGATGGGAGAAAGAACTCCTCGGCCTCTATGTCAGCGATCATCCTGTCAATGAATATCAGGCGTATTTCGATAGAACAACGACGCCGATTCGTGATCTCGATAAAAAACCGGACGAGGCTCGTGTCCGTATCGGTGGAGTCATCACCGATATCAGAAAAATTCTCACCAAGAGACAGCAGACGATGTATTTCATCGGCCTTGAGGATATGACAGGACGGGTAGAAATCCTCGTTTTCGGAAAAACAGCGGAGCGCACCGGTGATTTATGGATCGAGGATGAAGTAGTCATCGTCGATGCCCGTGTCTCACAAAAGGACGGTATGCTCAAGTGTATCGCCGAAGGTGTCGAAAAACTCTCTCAAAATACCGTTCACCAATTCGCTCGTGCCGAAGCCACTCGTGCAAAAAGCACTATGAATACACCACCAGTCAAAGGAGAGAATCATCTCCTTATAACTATCAAAAATGATGCTCCAAAGGAGATGATAGCGATACTCTCTTCACTTCTCAAGACAATCCCTGCCGGTTCGGAGAAAATCACCGTCAAAATCCAAGGCACAATCATCGATACGACATTTTCCATCGCACCCACCAAAGAACACATCACACAACTCAAAAATCTTGAGGGTATTGAATCGGTCGAATAAGAATTCGCCCAATATATCTCATTCCTTATATCGAATACTCAATAAATTGCTGATTTTACATATCAAATTCCTAAAAAATCCAAGGACTGTCAAAAACTTGTGTTTTTAGAGGAAAGGCGATATAAAGAGATATTCTTTAACAATTCTATAAGGAGCATATTGTGAACTATAGAGAACCTCTGATTGCGATGGCCTTAAAGATGAGGCAAGCCGTACCTCGTTGGTACTCCCTCGCTCCTCTTTACAATCCACAAGGACTGAAACTCATCGTTCACTTCGAAACGTGGCAAAGAGTACTCTCTCTTTGTGAAAACTTTATCAACCAAAAAGATTTTCAAGTGACAATGGAGAAGGACGACTGGGTCAGCGTCAAATTTCCTTTCCCGGTTGATTTTTCGGGAACTGACTGCAAGTCGCTTCAAAGAACCATCACTACTCTGTTCAGCACGATAGACTGCGTAGAAAAAGACACTCACCCGGAGCAACTACAGCTTGTAGCCTGCAGAGTTCTCTTCTCCAGAAACGAACTCGAAGGATACGCACTGGAGGTCTATATTTCATATGAAATGAAATGCTTCCTCAAAAAAAACACAGATAAGGTAGAGAAACTCGCGACTACTGCTTTGAAAAGCGCAGCACAGCGTTTCCACTTCCCGAAAAAACAAGAAGATTTCAGGACTTTCGTTGAGAAAGATGGATTTCTGTACTTCATAGTCGGTGATAGCGGAGGACCATTTCTCGGCGTGAACTACAAAGACAGACGATATCCCAATGACCCTATCGGGTATGTTATGGTATCGGACAACATCGATTCTCCGGGATTGCAACTCATTTTCCTCTACGCACTCGCAACTGTCGCAGCCTGGGGCGAAAAACAGTAACCGGTCACAAACTGTCCTACTTAAAGGCCAAACCTCCGAGTAAGACTCCAAAACCATTCAAGAGTCTGACCAGCTCTTTTTTTCTTTGCCAAAAATGGAAACTGTGGCATACTGGCTGGATGAAAAAATTGTCTGATAAAACCATCGTTATCGTAGGCCCGACGGCTTCAGGGAAGTCGGATTTGGCTATTCTTCTGGCCCGTACATACGGTGGCGAAATCATTTCAGCCGACAGTAGGCAAGTGTATCGTGGAATGGATATTGGTACCGGTAAAGTGATTCGTGATGAAATCAAGAATCACCCTGAGCTTGTCGAAGGGTTTCCGAAGAAGAGAAAACAGGCCTTCTTCTCAGAAGGAATTATTCATCACCTCATTGATGTTGCCAGTCCCAAGAGAACATACAATGTGACTCATTTCATTCGTGACGCAAAAAAAGCTGTCGCCGATATCCGTAAGCGTGGGGAAACTCCTATCATCTGCGGTGGTACCGGCTTCTGGGTACAATCATTCATCGATGGGAATAATTTTCCGCTCGTAAAACCTGATGTGAAGTTGCGGAAAAAACTCGAGAAATTATCTGCCGAGAAACTCTTCTCGATGCTCGAGAAAAAAGATCCACGACGTGCACGCGTCATCGATACAAAAAATAAAGTTCGTTTGATCCGCGCGCTCGAAATTTGTGGAGCTCTCGGTTCAGTTCCTCTCTCTCATCAAACATCTCTTATCGATTATCAGGATTTTTGTATTATTGCCCTCAGTCCAGATAAAAAAACTCTTCACAAAAATATCGATATCCGTCTCGAAAAAAGATTGAAACAAGGGATGATAGCCGAGATAGAAAAATTACGTAAAGATGGTATCAGCTGGAAACGATTGGAAAGTTTCGGATTAGAATACAAATATATTGCACTCCTTCTTCAGAAAAAAATCACTGAAGCAGAAATGAAAGAACGTCTCAATTTCGAAATCCGTCACTACGCCAAACGACAGATCACCTGGCTCAAACGATGGGAGAAGATGGGCGTCACCATCCACTGGATTACCAAACCAGCAGAGGCTATGAGGATTATCAAAAAAATATAGAGAACGTTCAAATATTTTTCTCATCTCGAACTACTTCAGTTTTTCTTTCAACACATCTGCCACAACTTTTGGATTCGCTTTTCCCTTCGTTTCTTTCATCACCTGTCCGATAAGAAACTGAAAAGCATTTTGTTTGCCGGCACGATAATCAAGCACTGACTTCTCATTGACATCAAGAACAAAGGAAATAACCGTCTCAAGCTCTGAAATATCGCTTAATTGAGCCAAATTTAGTCGTTCAATAATGTGTGATGGATCATTGTCCTCACCTTTGTACATTTCAGAAAGCACGGTCTGAGCGGCGCTGGAATTGATCTTATCCGAAGCGACAATGCCTATAAACTCTGCATAATTTTCCGGAGTAATTCCGACCTGAGCGATGTCTTGTTCGCTTTCCATCAGATACTTACGCACTTCGGTCAACATATAATTCGAAGCGAGCTTCATAGCACGTTCGAATGGTACGGAAATTTCCTGCGACTTCACTTTCTCTGCAAGTTCACTCGCTACTGCTTCGAAATAATGTGCAAGCAAACGGTCATCAATAAGGGTCACTGCATCCGCTTCCGGTAATCCGTATTCTCCAACGAAACGTTTCAGTTTGATATCCGGTAATTCTGGCAGTGTCAATCTCAATTTCTCGATGTAGACTTCATCAAATTCAAACGGTGGAATATCCGGCTCAGGGAAATAACGATAGTCGTGTGCTGATTCCTTCTTACGCTGAGAAACTGTCTCATTTTTCATCTCATCCCAGCCTCTCGTTTCCTGAACAAGTTTCTCGCCCGATTCCAAAGCTTCTGTCTGTCTCTTGATCTCATATTCGATAGAGCGTTCGACAGAACGGAAAGAGTTGATATTCTTCACTTCAACTTTCGTACCGGACAGACGCTGTGCTCCTTCGGGATAGAGTGAAATATTCACCTCACAGCGCATCTGGCCTTTTTCCATATCAGCGTCTGAGACATCGAGATAACGAAGTATCTGACGCAATTTCTGACAGAACAATCGCACATCTTGGCTTGTTGAAAAATCCGCTTCTGTCACAAGCTCCATCAGTGGTACTCCAGCACGATTGAAATCGACCAACGTATAATCCGCACCATCCGGATGCATCGATTTTCCAGTATCTTCTTCAAGGTGGATACGTGTGATACGGAATTCCTTTCCATTTATTTCCATCACCCCTTTTTCACAGAACGGTTCATCATACTGAGAAATCTGGTACCCTTTTGGAATGTCAGGATAAAAATAATTCTTTCGGTCAAATTTTGATTGCAATCGAAGCGCACAACCCAAAGCCAATCCGACACGTTGTACTGCTTCTATCGCTTTACGATTCGGTACAGGAAGCGATCCCGGCTGAGCCGTACAAACAGGACAGATATGTATATTTGGTTCTTTCTCTTGTCCCAGACTATTTTTACAAGAACAAAACATCTTGGACGCAGTTTTTAACTCAGCGTGTACTTCCATCCCTATCGTTACATTGTATTTCATAACATTCTTTCCAAAAAATCAATACGCCTTATATCTTTTCATTCACTTTTCCCTCATATTGTATCATCGAACCCTTCGACTCCACAAATCTCTCGAGATTCGGCTACCATCGTCCTTTCGATACCATCGGAACTACAAACATATTCATTTTTGTATCTTCAACTTCTCTATTATCTTGTCCACCTGTGTGTATAATTCCTCGAGTGTCCCCTCGTTATCGATGATGAACTCTGCTCGTTCCTTCAGATCTCGAATCTCTGTTTCTGTTTCAAGAAGAGCATCTTTTCTGAACTGCACTTCTGTTTTTGTGGTATCATCGGTATTCTGATGCCGTTTGATCAGTCGCTCATAGCGCGCCTCAGAAGAAGTCTCCACATAGACGAAAAAAAAATGCTCTTCAGCTTCCAAATGAATAATATCTGATGCTCGTCGCACACCATCGACGACGACGAGATTACCCGGACTTTTTTCCGCCTCAGCCAGAACAACTCTCGAAAAAATATCTTCACCAAAAGCTTTACGTAAATGGAGAGACAGTCGAGCCATATTTTCCCTGTTTTGTTCCATATGCAGTCGATCGAGCGTATCTCGTAACGGCTGTGAAAATCGAATCGTTGAAGCTCCGTATTTTTCCGCTATGTACTTTCCTACTGTGTCCTTTCCGGAAGCAATTTCTCCTGAAATACCTAAAATAATTTTTTGCATAAAAAATCTTGTTCTTTTATTGATTATTTCTCTCCATCACGATGAATGAGAATGTATATTTCCCATCATTCATTTTCTCCTCACTGATTATTTCTGTAAAATCACTATAATCAGGAAAAAATGTATCCGCCTCGTGTTCACCTGAAACCAAGGTGAGATACAAGCGATTCACTTGCGGAAGAAATTGTTTATAAATACTGGCTCCACCGATAATGAATATCTCCTCCTTTTCATTCTCCCGTGCTACTGCAAGTGCTTCGTCCAGAGAATGAACTGTAAGACAACCGAGAGCTGAAAAAGATTCATTGAGTGTCACAACGATGTTGGTACGGTTCGGAAGAGGTCTCCCAATCGAATGGTAGGTGTTCTCCCCCATAATAATGATATGTCCGGATGTCAATTCCTTGAAATGCTTCAAATCCTCTGGAATATTCCATAGAAGTCGATTGTCTTTACCGATAGCCCGCCTCTCATCGACAGCCACAATGATACTTAGTCTTGGGTATGTCATATTATTTTTTCTGAAGCGTGAACAATTTTTTGTCTTTCTTTTCGAAACCTCCTATATTGGCGATTTCGGCACGAATAGCAGGATACGGATCGTAGCCTTCGATAGTGATATCTTCAAATATGAAGTCATCAATGTTCTTCCTTTCCGGATTGAGTTTCAATTGGGGGAACGACCGCGGTTCACGAGCCAGTTGCTCTTTCACTTGATCGAAATGATTGCTGTAAATATGCGCATCACCGAAGAAATGAACAAATTCTCCTGCTTTGAGTCCGGTCACTTGGGCGACCATATGCAGAAGCAATGCGTAACTTGCAATATTGAAAGGCACTCCGAGAAAAGTATCCGCGCTACGCTGATATAATCCAAGATTGAGCGTATCATTTCCAGTCACTTGGAATTGAAATGTCGTATGGCAGAAAGGAGGCACTTCATTTTCATTGCCCGCTGAAGCCATTGCATAGATGAAGTCCGGATTCCAAGCAGACACGACATACGATTTCCGGAAAGGCTTGTCCTTCAATCCATCGATCACCCATCCGAGTTGATCGATTTCTCGTCCATCGCTGGCGGGCCACCGGCGCCACATACGTCCATAAATGGTGATGAGATTGCCCCATTCTCTGACAAATGCATCATCGGAAGGGAGTGACTTGAGTTTCTCTATAAACTCTTTTTGCTCCAGCTCTGGCAATCCGTTTTCTCCCGCCTGTTTGTTATAGCGTTTCCATGCCCACTCATCCCAGATATGGACATCGTTATCTACCAGATATTTGATATTTGAATCCCCCTTCAAAAACCACAAAAGCTCATGAATGATTCCTCGATGAAAAACTTTCTTTGTTGTCAGGAGCGGAAATCCATCCGACATATCAAATCGCATCGAATACCCGAAAACAGAACGGATAAATGGCGGTTTCACTCCCCGCTCTTCATATTGTTTGAGAATTTCTGGTGTGAAAAAAACCTCCTTATCCGACCCTTTTTCAAGAATCGTCTTCACCATATCGAGATATTGATATTCAGGATGCTTCTGCATAGATTTACTTCTTCAACGATTTACGTTTCTTGGCTGGCTGAAAATGCTTCCAGTTATTCTTGCTGAAACGACCGACTTTCTTGTAATTGCTCTCCACAGGGCTCGTCAATGTCGAGAAGACAAATTGCGCAATCTGCATACCGGGACGCAGGACAAGCGGGACACGATTGATATTGGATAATTCAAGCGTCAAATTCAAAAAATGTCCGGGGTTGATGAGGCCGGCAGTATTGTGTACAACGAGTCCGACACGTGCCAGACTGCTTTTTCCGGAAATCTGAATCAGATATGCATCACTACCCACGAAATCACGTACTTTTCCAAGGACTGTTTCTCCAGGAAAAAGATAAAACTCATCACCATCTTTCACGTGGTGTTCTTTCGTTTGAGGAAATATTTTCTTCACAGGATCGATCACTGGCGTGTTGTGCACATCGGTCACAATGAAGTCATTGTCCAAGATGACATCATAGCTGACCGGCCCGAGACGTTTCAGATCGAAATCACGGATAGTTATCGTCCCATCTTTCACTGCTTGCTTGATATCATGATCTGAGAGATACATAAAAAATATGTTAGAGGATAGTAAATGTTTTATCGGTACCATAATATTCCGACCAGTGTTCGTTGTAGTATGCGAACATACGCTCCAATCGATCTTGCGATAATTCTTCAATTCCTAGTGTCTGCATAATCTCACGCAAATCACGTTTCACCGCTTCTGCCTCTTCGCCACTCTCTACGATTTTCTCGAGTTCGGCAAGATATCCATACCCCGCGTTATGATCTATACACACTACGATGTCCTTGAATATGTACTCTTTGCGATCACGCGACCATTTGGCCTGATATGAGCACCCTGCGTCGAGAAGAAACGCATCCAGAGCATCGAGAGAAAGTGCCGGAATTTCTGTTTCGAATTCGATGCGTGCGGTGCCATTGGAACTCGTCGTATCATCTATCGACGCCTTGACCACGAACAGAACTTTGTCATTCGATTTTCTCGTGCGCACGGAAATATTTTTCCCCTCATAGAGCGCCTTTTTGAAAGCTTCAATTTTTTCAGGAACGATATGGTGAATGATGTTCGTAAAAATCTTTTCGACATCACCGCCGACGAAGTAATGATTGAGCTGAATGCTTTCATCAAATACCTTCGTTTCTGGATCGAGCTCTCGCATCTTCGCCACCAGAGCCGTTGCCTTTTCCTTATTCCCGAGTAAAGACTTGATTTCTATCTCGTATTGCTGTGATGTCATATCTTTTCCTTGTGTCATACCAATTGAAGCCTTTTATCCAGTATACCACACCTTTTTTCAAGGTAAAAGAGCCATTTTAAAGGTAATCTATACCACAGAAGAAAAGTAATTTTTCTACACACAACCTGCATAATGATAATCAACAAAAAACAGACCGAAGTTGGTCTGTTTTTAAGAACAGCAGTACCTCTATATTTTGATTGAAAGGCTTGGTCCCATCGTCGAACAGACAGAAATAGACTTGATAAGCTTGCCTTTCATATTTTCCGGTTTCGCCCTGTCGAGAGTCTCACGAAATGTCTTGTAGTTCTCGAGCAATGCCTCAGCAGTGAAGGAAAGTTTCCCAATCACTTGATGCACATTTCCTGTATCATCATTCTTGAAACTGACTCTCTTTCCTTTCTTTAACATCTCAACAGTCTCCTTAATTTTCACGGTCACTGTTTCTGTTTTCGGACTTGGCATCATTCCTTTTTGGCCAAGAATTTTTGCAACTAAGGCAAGTTTTGGCATCATTTCCGGCGTCGCAAGCAATACATCGAAAGCTTGTCCAGGTACTACCTTGCCATTCTTGATATCAGCGATCAATTCTTCTCCACCGATGAGGTCTGCTTTCGCTTCCTCTGCTTCTTTTTCTTTGGTACTGGTAATGACAGCCACCTTCTTGGCACGACCTGTCCCTTGTGGCAATATTACCGTGACACGTACCATCTCATCGGATTTTTTCGTGTTGATTCCGAGACGGATATGTACTTCGACAGCTTCGTCGAATTTGGCCAGTTTATTCTCCTTGATGAAGGCGATTGCCTCTTCTGGAGTATATTCCTTACCGACCTCCACTTTCGCCAACACATTGTTATAGTTTTTTCCTCTTGACATATATTTATTCGTGGTTCAAGCGCCTTTTACAGCTCCCACACATTAAAAAAATTAATCAACAACTTTGATACCCATCGAACGAGCAGAGCCAGCGATAATCTTCATTGCCTGTTCCACATCATTGGCATTGAGATCTTCCATCTTTTTCTCAGCGATTTCGCGTATCTGTGCCATCGTTATAGACCCTACTTTGTCCTTCAGAGGATTTGATGCACCTTTTGCAACACCGGCCGCTTTCTTGAGCAAGTCCGAAGCTGGGGAGGTTTTCAGAACGAATGTAAATGTACGATCTTCATACACGGTGATTTCAGCCGGCACAATATCTCCCATACGATCCTGAGTTGCGGCATTGAATTTCGAACAAAAGTCCTGAATGTTCAAACCATGCTGACCGAGGGCAGGCCCGACTGGAGGAGCCGGATTGGCTTTCCCTGCAGGAATCTGTAACTTGATAACGGTTTTGATTGCTTTTGCCATAATCGTCTATGAGCGAAGCGAGTAGCTATGATTATGAGCATCCCGCTTCAATTCTTTCATTAATTCTTAACTCTGGTTCATACGAAAGCCGAAGGCGCTTCCGTGTTACTTTCACTCCATTTCACAAATCCTCTTCGGAATTGTGGCGGGGAGCCATATCTTTATTGGTAAATTATGCCTTCACTACTTGCAGGAAATCGAGCTCTACCGGTGTTTCACGTCCGAAAATAGATACGAACACCTTGACTTTTCCTTTCTCTTCATCAACTTCCTGGATTTTTCCATCAAAATTCTTGAAAGGTCCGTCGATAATCTTGATCGCATCACCCACACGCACATCGATCTTATATTTCGGTTCAGCCACACCCATTCGTTTCTTCAGGGCTTCAATCTCTTTCAGATCAATCGGGGTCGGGGTCGTCCCCAAACCGATGAAACCGGTCACATTTGGCGTATTCCGCACCACATACCATGAGGCGTCCGTCACCATCATATCCACCAAAACATAACCGGGATAAATACGTTCTTCGACGACGACACGCTTACCGCCTTTGATCTTGATCTTTTTCTCCTTGGGAACCAGGACATCAAAAATGAGTTCCTGCATATCCATAGAATCGATTCTCTGTTTCAAATTGCGAGAAACGTTGTCTTCATATCCGGAATATGTATGAAGGACATACCAAGCGCGTCCATGATGTTGAGTCTGCTTTGCCATAATCGTCTATGAGCGAAGCGAGTAGCTATGATTATGAGCATCCCGCTTCAATTCTTTCATTAATTCTTAACTCTGGTTCATACGAAAGCCGAAGGCGCTTCCGTGTTACTTTCACCCCATTTCACAAATCCCATTCGGAATTGTGGCGGGGAGCCATACCTTTTTTTTTACTTGATAAGAAATCGTGTAACGAGAGAACTGAACAAAAAATCGAGACTTCCGAGGAAAAATGCCACAGCAAGACTGATAGCAATAACCAAAAGGGTATACATCGTGATTTGCTTGCGAGTCGGCCAGTTGACACGGGAGAGTTCGACTTTTGCCTCAAGAAGAAACGTAATAACCTTATTCATAATTCGATTTTGAACTGACACTGACTTTCCCTCTTAAAAAAAGCCCCGAGGGCTTTATGTACGTAAGATACCAGGAAGACTCTTGTTTGTCAACCGGGTGTTTTCAAATCAAAAAAGCTCCATCTCGCGGAAGAAGGCCAGATACGCATCGAGCCATTTTCTCGCTTCTTCACGAGAAAGTGAGAAGTCGGCCTCGTGTACGATACGATTGCGTATCAGGTGAGCTTCTGCCAGAAGTTCTTTCGATTCAATCTGACCTTCATGGACTGTTTCGAGTTTCTCAGCCATTGTCTCTCCCTTATATCCGATATCGGCGAGGATTTCCTCCGCAAAAGCATCCGCCTCCAAAATAGCCACTTTGTATTGCGATGGATTCTCGCCTTTGAGACGAGAGAGAATCGTTTCAAAACGTACTATGGCCTTTGACTTCGATAGAATCGGTCGCTTGGCACCATACAACGTTTTCTTGATATCCGAAGAAATACCTCGTAGCATAAGAAGCATCACGATATCAGCAAAAAGGACGATGACATACACGAAAAGAAAAAGCTTTATCGCCAAAACAAACACGGATGTCGAATAGAAAGAAACACTGTTCTTCCATAATCCGTTTATGAGACTCATAGTATCGATATCCATACAATACGTTTAATATTCACGATCTCAGACAGAATGACAACGTTCATACTCTTTTTCAAAAGCATCGGCGACACAGAGAAGGGTTTCTTCATCGAACCATCTTCCTTGGAGTTGTCCACCGATCGGTAATTCTTTTCCATCCTCACTTACCGTACCTATGGGGAAAGAAAGTGCCGGAACACCGGTGAGATTGGCAGTTATCGTATAGATATCTCCGAGA
Organism: Candidatus Moraniibacteriota bacterium; assembly: GCA_023261645.1. Classification (GTDB taxonomy): domain Bacteria; phylum Patescibacteriota; class Minisyncoccia; order Moranbacterales; family UBA1568; genus UBA1568. Next base: position 48,982 of record JAHFOO010000007.1, read on the forward strand.
TACATCTTGAGAGGATCAGTAGTTTTCTCCCCAATCTTGAAAGCCGGTTCCGGAGTTGTCGGAGAAAAGATGAAATCCACTTCTTCAAAAGCCTTTTCAAAATCCTGCTTGAGAAGAGCCCGCACCTTCTGTGCCTTGAGATAATAGGCATCATAATAGCCTGAGGAGAGACTGTATGTCCCGAGCATAATCCGACGCTTCACTTCCGGTCCGAAACCGTGACGACGTGTGTCGAGGTATGTTTCGAGCAAGGTACTCTTTTCTTCCACTGAAGATTTTTCATCGTTGATAGAAAGTCCGTAACGGATACCATCATATCGGGCAAAATTGGAACTCACTTCACACGGCTGAATGATATAATAAGCAGGAAGGGCGAATGAACTGTGAGGAAGAGAAATCTCCCGAACTTCTATGCCGAGTGATTTGAAATATTCGAGTGCCTGATCGCACAGTACCCGGATTTTCGGATCAAGGTCTGAAGAAAAATATTCTTTGGGAATGCCTATTTTTTTTCCTCGTACATCGCCTCCGAGATAGTCTTCATATTTTTTCCCGTGCCCGCTGTCAGCCGATGTCGCATCGTGAGGATCATAACCGGCAATGCGAGAAAAAACAATCGCCACATCCTCAACGGTCTGTGCAATGGGACCGATCTGATCAAGGCTCGATGCTCCGGCCATCAGTCCATAGCGACTCACTCGGCCATACGTCGGTTTCAGTCCGACGACACCGCAAAACGCGGCTGGTTGGCGAATAGAACCCCCGGTGTCTGATCCAAGAGCCCACACAGCCTCGCTTCCTGCCACGGCTGCAGCCGATCCTCCTGATGTCCCTCCTGGAACTCGGGTCAGATCATAAGGATTCTTGGTCACCTGATAAGCGCTGTTCTCTGTGGAAGAACCGAGTGCGAACTCATCCATATTCGTCTTACCGAGCATCACGGTATGCACTGCTTTCAATTTGGCGATAACCGTCGCATCATACGGCGCGATGTAATTATCGAGGATTTTGGAAGCGGATGTAGCCCTGATGCCTTCCATAAGTATATTATCCTTGATGGCACCAGGAATACCTGCAAGCAGATCTATCGTTTCTCCCCGTTTCAATCGTTCATCCACGATAACTGCCTCTTCGAGCGCCTGCTTTTCGAGCACCGTCAGATACGCCCCGAACTCACCATCTTTTTCTTTGATGGTTTTCAGATACTGCTTGGCGAGATCGACAGCGGTGATTTCCCCTGCCACCAATTTGTTGTGTAATAGACGAATCATACGATCATTTAGAATACTGACTTTACTTTGACGAATCCATCTTTCGTTTCCGGGACATTTTTCATCATCTGTTCTCTCCCTCTCTCTCCGAACTCTTCACACTCATCACTCCGCATCACATCGGTTCTCCCCGTGATGTGTCCGATAGGAGCCACATCATCTGTCGGCAAAGTCTCCAGTTCACGAAAGAAATCAAAAACAGCCGACAGATCTTTTTGATACTGCGGTATTTCTTCTTCCTTGAGTCCGATACGACTGAGAAGAGCAATGTGTTTTACTTCATCTTCTGTAAGCATATTTTTTGAAATTCAGATTCCTAATAATCTCTTCATTCCTTCTTCGTCCAAAATCTCCACACCAAGTTTTTTGGCGTTCACATATTTGCTTCCGGGGTTTTCTCCTGCCACGACATAGTCGGTTTTCTGACTCACGGCCGACGAAACACTCCCTCCTTTTCCTTTAATAATAGCCTTCAACTCATCTCTTGTAAAGGAAGAAAGCTCTCCTGTCAAAACAAAGGTCATCCCTGAAAAAGATTGGTTCTTCTGATCTTTTTTCTCTGGCATCAATATCGTTACTCCTTCTGATTGAAATGATTGCAGAAGTTCCTGATTTTTCGTGTCAGAAAACCATTTTACAAGACTCTCGGCTGATTTTTCACCGATCCCTTTCGCAGAAAGCCAGTCTCCTTTTGTCGCCTTAGGAAACCACTCAATAATGTCAGCAAGGTTTCTGATTTGAAAATTCTTAAATTGGGATTTATTTAGAAATTGGAAATTGGAAATTGGAAATTGCCTTGTCGCAGTCTCTGCGATAAGGTTTGCTGTCTCTTCCCCGACAAAACGAATACCCAAAGCAAACAAAAATTTATCAAACGGTACTTTTTTCGCACTATTGATAGAAACAACTAATTTGTCAGCCGATTTTTCTGCAAAACGCTCAAGCGGTGAGAGGTCTCCCTGTGTCAAAGTAAAAATATCCGCACTGTTCTTTATCAATCCTTCCTGGATGAGAACTTCGACGATTTTTTCTCCCAAACCGACGATGTTCAGCCCTTTTTTCGAAACACTATGAATGATTTTCTCGCGCTCGACGGCGAAACAGCGTGGATTGGTGCAATATATCGCCACGCTTTTTTCTTGTTGTTTATTGTTATTCGTTATTTGTTGGCTGACGTGACTCCCGCATATCGGACAAATTTCCGGCACGATGATATTCTTCTCTTTCCCGGTACGCAGATTCTTCACCACGGAAACAATTTCCGGGATGATATCCCCCGCTTTCTGAATGATCACCGTATCTCCAGTGCGCACATCGAGCCGTTTGATTTCATCGAAATTGTGAAGCGTGGCACGACTGACGACTGATCCTGCGACACGCACCGGGCGGAGATGCGCCACAGGCGTGAGCGCTCCCGTCCGACCGATCTGAACCTGGACATCTTCCACCACGGTCGTCGCCTGTTCCGCAGGAAACTTGTACGCTACGCCGAAACGTGGAGATTTTCCCCGATAACCGAGCAGATCCTGCAATTTTTTCTCATTGAGTTTGATGACGATGCCGTCCAGAGCATACGAAACCGTATGACGTTTTTTGTTCCACTCTTCGTAATACTCTTCAATTGCTTCCACCGTCTTGCAAAGACGATATTCTTTATTCACATTGAAACCAATCTTTTTCAAAAACTCCAATTCTTCAATCTGCGTTTCCGGAAATTGTTGGCTATTATCCGTTAATTGGTCTATATCGTATACGAACGAATCGAGTTTCCGTCGTGCAATCACCTGTGAATCGAGCTGGCGGATAGATCCAGCCGCCGCATTGCGCGGATTGGCGAACAACGCTTCATTGTTCTTCTTCCGTTCCTCGTTGATACGCTCGAGCTCATCCTTGGAAAGCCACACTTCTCCGACGACGATCACATCCGCCGGGCGTGCGAGCGTGAGCGGAATACTTCCTATGGTACGCAGATTTTCCGTCACGTCCTCACCCACTTCTCCGTCACCGCGTGTCGCACCCTGTTTGAAAACACCCTCCTCATACGTCAGCACCGCTTTCAGCCCATCAATTTTCAATTCACACACATACTCTCTCTTTTCGTGTATGCCCTCTTTCTCGAGCATACGCCCTATACGCTCATCCCACGCCCTCAGTTCTGCAAAATCGAAAACATCGTCGAACGACCATTGACGCATAACGTGCTTCACTTTCTGAAAGGCTTTGAGAGGAGTCCCTCCGACCCGCAGTGTCGGACTTGTTTCGCTCTGCAATTCCGGGAAAATACGTTCCAATTCTTCGAGTTCCCTCACAAGCGAATCATAGGCCTCATCAGAAATAGTCGGCTGATCGTGTACGTGATAGGCACGCCGATGGGCATCGATCTCCTGCGAGAGCTTTCTCGCGCGTTTCAGAGCCTCTTTTTTGGATATTTTTGTCATCATATACACCTATGATACCTCATATTAAAAAAGAAAAACAGCAGAGGCTGTTTCTTTTCTCCAGATTTCCAATATTCAGATCAAAGACCGGCATTCCCATAATCCCTCAGAGAAACAGAGGTCTGGATGTTTGCTTGGTGCGTCGCTCCCGTCCCGATTTGGAGAGAAACCGTCACTCTGCCTACACGCTGTGGACTGGATGATTGAGATTTCGTTACATTGAATACTCCTCCTGCAATCCCTCTGGCAACTACGGTGGGAGGTCCATAGCTTCCGCAATCTGAAACTGTTGTCGCTCCACTTCTCGAAGCAACGGTGAGGGTAGTTCCTGTTATTTCATAATCGAAACACATACTTTGTGAATAATCAATGAATCTCACTGAAGAGGCAGAAAAACTTACAATAGAACTCGTACGGAGTTCCTTGGCCATCGTATTGATGGTGAACTGAGCGGACTCCAAGTCATTCTGTACTGTCTTCTCATAACGATACCCCGAGAAAGACTGCGTGAAAATCTGTGCTACGGCAGCTATCACCAACACGAAAATAAACATAGAGACAACCGTCTCGATGAGCGTGAACCCTTGATATCTTTTTCCTGAAGAATGTATCACCATAAGACTGTTATTATCTCCAGTTAGTAAGGGATATTTCTGTAAAAACACATTTCTTGGCAACGGTACAAGCAGTAGTGCTTCCCCCGCTGTTCGGTGGAGTGAAAAGTCCTCCCCAATAAACGAAACTCTTCACCGTCCAGGTCTCTTGTGCATTATCATAATCCACATACACATATCGGGAAAATTTCCCCGCTCCTCCAGTATGTTTGTAGAAACCGCCGGTATACGCGAGAGCATAATAGGAAGTCCCTTGTAAACTCCCTGTGCAATCCATATCTGCAGTATAATCGACGGTATAATCGATACGACAGTGTTTCTGATTGCTGAATTTATAGAAAGGATCCGTAGCATTATTGATGAAACCGTTGTCTCTCACATTACGTACCAGTTCCACGCCCTCTTGAGCCAATTCGACGGCGATGACAGTATCGCGATTGTCAAATGATCGGTTCAAACTGCTGGAAATAAGGGCGATCGTGGTCGTCAAGCCGATAGTAAGCACGAACAAAGACAGAATCACTTCCGTTATCAGAAAGCCTCTTATTTTTTTTGCGTGCCCACACACCAAAAATCGACTCTTAGATTTATCTCTAGAGATTTTTGGTGTGTGGGTAAACATCTTTTCATTCATAGGAAACATATTCTCAACATTTTTATGGACAAGCATTGCTCCCGGCATAATCGACTACCGAACCTCCTGAATTGAGACAGACGGTGTGCGTCGAAGTTGACTTTGTCAATTGGATCGTTTTCGCAGTTGTGACCGCCCAAGGCAAAGAAAAAGAAATACTTCCCGAACTCTGGAACACTACTCCTTGTTTGAGTGCATACGTAGCAACAAGAGTAGAACTACCCGTACATGCCGATCCATTCTTCGCTACAGCATCGAGATGATAGGCTGAACCGGACCACGTCACGTTGAAACTACATACCACCCCGCTCCCCACCTGCTTACCTGTCAGAGCATAGTTCTGTGCTTCCTTGAGTACACTGGCGAACTCACGAGCATTCGTCTCAACTTCTCTTTGTGTACGTCCATTCCCGAGAGAAACAACGATTATCGAAGTCATAATACCGACGATAGCTATGACTATCACCATTTCAATCAAAGTGAAGGCTTGTACACTTCTCTTTTCAATTATTTCAGACATTCGAGTGTGTAACATTTTGATATTTTTTTAGTATCGCTTCCCCACCTATTCTAGCAGAAAACTACAAAAAGAAAAGCTGTGAGAAGACAGGGAAAGCTTTCGGCAGAAGAAGAATGAGTATCACACCGGCCACGAGAAACGGTGCGAAAGGTATCTGACTCTTCAACCCTTTTTTCTTATACGCGATAGAGAGCAGTCCGACGATAGCACCGAGTCCGAACGAAAGCGTCAACATAGGAAGGACGAGAGGCAATCCCACTATCAATCCGGCAACAGCTCCGAGCCACACGTCCCCCCAGCCCATCCACGTTTCATGAGACATCCACACCAGAAGAAAGAAAAAACCGCACACAACCGCCCCACCAAGGAGTCCATACCAAAGTTGAGAAGAAAAGAATGCTTCTCCTGAGAGGAAAAATGAGCTTACAAAAAAAGAGAGTGTCAAAACGGCACTTACGATAAGCAAAGAAAGCGGTATTTCCATATAGCGCAGATCATACACTCCAATGACGAGGAGACAGCTCACGATACCGAGAAGCCACCCGGTTTCCATCCACGAAGACACTACTTCCGGAGAGAAGAAAAAATACCCGATCAGAGCGAAGAGAAGTCCTGTAATGAATTCCAGAGTAGGATATTGCCAAGAGATCTTGGTCTCACAATCTCTACAAGCGCCACGAAGGAGGAGGAAACTCACCAGAGGAACATTGTCATACCAGCGTATCTGATGCTTGCAGTTTCGACAAAAAGAGCGACCCAAAAGTGTTTCAGCGTCTTTCAACCGATAGACCAACACATTGAGGAAGCTCCCGATAATGAGACCAAAAAGAAGAAAAAGAATAATAAGCAACATAACACAAAAAATTTATATTTGATCCACTCTGTACTATATCTATATGAAGTATATCATAAAATAAATTACTCATCAATACTTCTAGAGCGACAACTTTCGCTGGGATGGAACATTTCTGTGTATCTTTGAGAAAGTCCTTCCGGGTCCGCCCCATTTATGAAGACATATCGTCTCCATCTGGATGATAAACAAAGAGCAGACATCTGTGTCTGCTCTTTGCTAAAAATATACCTAATCCATTCTCTAATTTCTGCACTGATCTGTAAAATTCTACTACAAACAAGTAGAAGGGAAAACAGCACCAGTATTTGTCGAGGCAGAACCAGGAGAACAAACTACAGGTAATGTCTTGACCGGAGTAGCTGTCATTGAGAATGTACCAGCACCAGTCGGGCCACAACTCTGACTACCGATTGTCCATGTCACATTAGATGTGGCAGCAGGAGCAACTATACTAGCTGAATCACACATAATAAGAAACCCAGCAGTCGCACCAGCGACCTCCGACTTAAAAGCAGCAACATTCGCTTTCCCTCGAGCACTGCTCAAACTCACCAAGACGATCGATGCCAAAATACCGATAATGGCGATAACAATCAAGAGTTCGATAAGAGTAAATCCTTTTAATATTTTTTTCATACGATTGTTCACCTCCTTTTTTAATTATTGACTTCAGTAATGAGCTTTTATGGGCAACTTGTGAAATCAGCACCGCTCCCTGTGGCATCCACAGCGATGGCGGCTCCCGTACATCCAGTTATGGCACTAGAAACAGGAGCAATTCCTGTGATAGTAAACTGTCCGGAACCTGTAGGACCACAATTATTCGTTCCTATCGTAGCACCAGCCCAATTCGTCACACCAGTCGATGCAGGAAGAACAATCAAAGCATCATCACAAGCAGTAACAAAACCAGCCACCGAACCAGAAACTTCAGCCTTGAAAGCTGCCTTCTGAGCTTTCACGCGAGCACCGCTCAAACTCACCAAGACGATTGATGCCAAAATGCCGATAATGGCGATAACAATCAAGAGTTCGATAAGAGTAAATCCTTTTAATATTTTTTTCATATGCTCACCTCCTTCATATTTTTGTTTTTGTTTTTTACCTGTTTGAAAACCTTCGAAGAGTCTTTCAAACTTATTTTTATTTTACACCCATTTCATTCGTCTGTAAATATTTTTGTCAACCCCCACACCAATTGAACTTTGGTATAGAGATATATAAATTTTGTTTAATCTCTACTAGAATATATATCATCAAAAAATATCTGGTACTCCAAAGTTGAAGTTCAATTGGTGTGGGGGTCAATGGTCTCTTCTCTACATCTGCCCGGCAATATTATAAATAGGCATAAGCACGCCCACCGTCAGAATACCCACACCGATACCGAGAATGACAATGAGCACCGGTTCCATCAAAGCCGTCAGATTCTTCGTCGTAGCATCGACTTCCCGGCCATAAAATTTGCCGACACTGCCTAGCACCTGAGAAAGCGTCCCTGTCTCTTCTCCGATGCGAACCATCTGCGAAACGATCGAAGGAATTTCTTGTGTCCGCAGGAACGTAGTGCTCATAGCGCCTCCCACCTTCACATCTTCTGCTGCCTGCACGATGATTTTCTTGAAAACCTGATTCCCGATGACTTCGCTCACGATGGAAAGCGCGTGCACCACAGGGATACCTCCGTTCAAGAGCACGCTCAGATTGTCTGCGAGACGCGTGATGTAGATATTGCGAGCCAATGTGCCAATGACAGGAATTTTCAGCACGATGACTTGCCATTCCCGCTGACCCGATTCCGAACGGATATAATGAATGAAACCTCCGATAGCTGCTATGATAGCAAGCAACACAGCCCACCAATACTGTGCCATAAAATCTCCCACCGCGATGAGCACGGCAGTATACCAAGGGAGAGCAACATTCAGATCTTTGATTAGAAGCGTGATTTTCGGAAGAATGAACGTCACCACCAAGAAACCGACAGCGAAGGCGACGGAGAGTACGAAAATCGGATAATAGAGTGCTCCTTTGATCTTGGATGCCAATTCATAATTTTTCTCGATACTATCGGCGACGAAAGATACAGATTTATCCAAACTGCCTGATACTTCTCCGGAACGAATCATATTTATAGTAAGAGAGGAAAAAACGTCCGAGTGTTTTTCCAGCGCATCAGCGAAAGACATACCATCTTTGATGTCGTCCGAAACTTCTTTGATGATGATCTGAAAATATTTATTGTCTGACTGCTCTGCAACGGTATTGAGAGACAAAACGATGGCCACATGCGCTTCAATCAGTGTCGCTAATTGACGGAAAAAAATCATCAGTTCTTTCTGACTTATACCCTCCCAAATCTTCTCAATACTTTTCAGAAGAGCTTGCGACTCCACTTGTTCCTTGATAGTAATCGGTGTCAGACCGTTCTTACCGAGAATTTTGGCGGCAGACTCCCAGTTCATCGCCTCGATAATCCCTTCTCGTATCTGTCCGGCATCATTTTTTGCTTTGAATAAAAATTTCATATCCTCTCGTGAAACTTCGGCAACTTCCTTACAAGTTGCAGAAATTCGAATTAATATAATTTAGTATGCTCGTATTACTTGCATTATTTCTCCATTTACTTCAAACTTTGACCAAAAATCTCTACCTATCTATCATATTTCATAATTTCGACATTTCAACTTATATATGCTTTATATACGCTCATCCTTTACTCATAAGCATCTGGAGATACTCACGATTCTTGGAATACGTAAAGGCATCATTGACAGAAATAAGCCCTCTCCGTACGAAATCAGCCAAAGCTCGATCCAGCGATACCATCCCCTCCTTGAGGCCGGTTTCGATAACAGAATCCAACTGCTGGATCTTATTTTCCCGTATCAGATTCTCGACAGCATGATTCTTGAACATAATTTCCACTGCTGGGATGCGCCCACCACCGACACGCGGGAGCAGACGCTGTGAAACGACACCAAGAAGTACGCTCGCGAGTTGTGAACGGATCTGGTTTTGCTGATGGGATGGAAAGACATCGATGATACGATCAATTGTCTGAGCGCTATCATTGGTATGGAGTGTCGCGAAAATGAGATGTCCTGTCTCTGCTGCCGTCATTGCAGTGCTGATAGTTTCCAGATCGCGCAACTCTCCAAGGAGGACGACATTCGCGTCCTCGCGGAATACTGCACGCAAGGCATCCGGAAAGTTTTTTGTATCACGTCCTATTTCACGCTGGTTGATGATGCAACGATCCT
>JAHFOO010000010.1 GCA_023261645.1 Candidatus Moraniibacteriota bacterium
TCTCGACAGCGATAAACCCATTTCCCTCACACGTCTCACAGCGTCCACCGGGACGATTGAATGAGAAACGTCCGGCTTTCCACCCCCTGACACGAGCTTCTTCGCTGGAAGCGAACAAATCACGAATATGTGTCCACGCCCCGGTATATGTGGCCGGATTGGAGCGTGGCGTACGACCGATCGGACTCTGATCGATCAGGACCACGCGTGAGAGGTACTCTGAACCGGTAAATGACGTGCAGTGAAACACTTCGTTGGATTTGTATCGTCTATCGAATCGTGCCTGCAAATTCTTGTGAATGATTTCATACAGCAATGTCGATTTCCCGGAACCGGAAACGCCTGTAATGACGTTCAGACGTCCGAGTGGAATATCCACATTCATATCTTTGATATTGTACAGCGCTCCACCACGAATCTTGAGCATCCCCTTTTCTTTGCTCCGTCTCTTTTCCGGAACAGCAATTTTTTCTTCGCCTCGCAGATAACTGAGCGTCAATGACTCCGAATCATTCTTCGGAGCCTGAAGCAAATCATCGAGATACCCCGATACTACGACTTCACCGCCGTGGACGCCCGCTCCCGGACCGATATCCACGATATAATCAGAGGCATAGATAGTATCCTCATCGTGTTCGACGATGATGATGGTATTTCCCAGATCACGCAGTGCCTTGAGTGTTTCGATCAATCGATCGTTATCACGCTGATGCAGTCCGATCGTCGGTTCATCGAGGACATAGAGGGCGCCCACCAATTGCGATCCCAGCTGTGACGCCAAACGGATGCGCTGTGCTTCTCCGCCGGAAAGTGTGTTGGCACGACGGGAAAGCGAGAGATAATTGAGTCCGACATTGAGGAGAAACTGCAAGCGTCCGCCAACCTCTTTCAAGACAACCGAGGCGATTTGTGTTTCGCGTTCAGTCAATTTCAAATCATCAAAAAATTTCTTGGCTTCTTCCGTCATCATATTACTCACCTCGACGATATTCTTGCCACCGATACGGATATAGAGCGCCTCTTCACGAAGACGTGATCCGTGACACACTTCGCAGAGCTCCTCGCCGAAAAAATGTTTCGTCCCCAATCCGTTGCAGGCTTCACAGGCACCATACGGCGAGTTGAAAGAAAAGAGACGCGGTTCCACTTCCGGATAGGAAAAACCATCATACGGACAAGAAAACTTCGATGAAAGAACGAGACTCTCGGTTCCTATGCGAACATTGACGAGGCCTTCGCTTTCTTCCAGTGCCCGCTCCACCGCTTCAGACAATCGTTCTCTCGATGTCTCAGGAAATTTCTCGAACTCACTAAGTGGCATCTCATCGACAATCAGATCAATAGTATGTTTCTTGTTTTTGGAAAGCAATATCCGTTCACGCAGACTCTTGCGATCTCCATCGAGGAAAATCTCCGTGAATCCTTTGCCGAGCGCATTGTAGAGCAATTGATAGTATTCTCCTTTCCGCCCACGTACGACCGGTGCGGTGATGCTCAGTAACAGTTTTTTCTTCTTCGCCGAAGCGAGAGCCTGTTTCACTTTGTCCGAAACGATAAGAAGCATCTCTTCTGAAGAAAGTTTCTGAATCTCCCGATCACACACGAGACAATGTGGCCGACCGAGTCTAGCATAAAGGACGCGCAAATAATCATAGATTTCGGTTATCGTGGCGACCGTCGAACGAGGATTGCGACTGGCGGACTTCTGATCGATAGAAATAGCCGGTGACAATCCAACGATCTCGTCGACATCCGGTTTCTGCATCGTATTCAGGAATTGCCGTGCATACGCAGACAATGATTCCACATAGCGACGCTGTCCTTCGGCAAAAATAGTATCGAATGCCAATGAGGATTTCCCGGACCCCGAAAGCCCCGTAAAAACCACCATCTTGTTTCTTGGCATCTCTACAGTGATGTTTTTCAAGTTGTGCGTTCGGGCACCTCGAACAACAATCCATTCCGAGGGTTGTGCCGTATGCGATGTATGTTTTTGCGAGATATTTTTTGGCATAGATAGAAATGGGTGAATGACAGTATAACAGTAAAAGACGAGAATATCAATACATGACCTTCGGTCATAATTTCTAATTCCCAATTTCTAATTTCGAAACCCCGTCTGCCGAGCAGGCAGGAATTTCCAATGACTTCATTTTAAAATTTTCAAATTGGTACATTCCGTCATTGTTTGAAAATTGAAAATTATAAATTGGAGGTTACAGATATTCCAGTATCGAACGATAATCTTCTTCCCTCTCGGGATGCACGACGATTTCGATACTGCCACCGGGTCTTTTTTCCAAAAAGATATCCACATCCGAAATCCAATCCAAGCTGACAACATAATCAGTCGTTTGTCTGTCCGTTTTTGCAAAGGATGAACGCGTTTGTTTCCAAAAGAAGGAAAGTATTTTCCCCGTCAAAGAATGGTGGAGATGCGTCAACAAACCTTTTCTCCCGAAGCGTACGAACGGGATATCAAATTCTTCCGCGAGCTTCACACACACTTTGAAAAATGGAGGAAAATAGTGCAGATGTTCGTGAGAGTCGAGCCCATCAGGAAAACGTCCAAAAAGTTTCTCGAAACGATCTATCTGAATCCGCCAGTCTTCTTCCACCTTCTTTCTGGTCACGATTCTGAAGATATATCTGAAAGCAAAGTTGATGCTCCGTTTCAATGTATTGTCATACACTTTGTCTCCGCTCTTCAAAATATCGATGAGTTCCAAATGCAGATCGATTTTCACTCCTGTTTTGAGAAGCGCCTCTGCTTGATCGCGGGAGACATAGTGGATCATCACCGCTACACGGTCGATTTTCCCCTCGTGTACCAAACGGAGTATCGGTTCCGCCGTCTGACGGATACCGTAATCATCAGCTGTCACTATGTATTTTTCACGAGTTTCCTCTGTCATACATCTTTTCTCTTTACTGTCTTCTTATTTTCTCAAAAAAAACCACTTTCAACAAGAATGGCGATGAGAATTCTTCTCATACATTATTTCTGACGAGATTTTTTTGTGCCACCGAGAGCTTCTTCAAGCGCACGAATTTCATCACGGAGGATAGCAGCAGTCTCAAAATCGAGGACTTTGACGGCTGACTGCATTTCTTTTTCCTTGAGCTTGATAAGTTTCTCCGGATTCTTCGCAAAAATTTCCTGATCGAGGGTGACGTTGGCTCGGACTGCTTTGTCATGATCGCTATCGAGATGTTCGGTGATATCACGGATAGCCTTGTGGATGCTTTGTGGAGTGATGTTATGTTCCATATTATGTGCTATCTGCAGTTTCCTCCGACGATTCGTCTCATCGAGAGCATACGTTATCGATTCGGTGATACGATCAGCATACAATACTACTCTGCCTGCGACGTTTCGTGCCGCTCGTCCGATGATCTGGACCAATGACGTTTTCGATCGCAGGAATCCTTCTTTGTCCGCATCCAAAATACCGATGAAGGATACTTCAGGCAGATCGAGTCCTTCACGAAGCAAATTGACCCCCACCAAACAATCGAAATCGCCTTTACGGAATGAGGTGAGAATTTTGATACGGTCGATCGTTTTGATATCGCTGTGCAGATATTCGGATTTTATTTTTCGTTCTTTCAAATATACACTCAGATCTTCTGCCATTTTCTTGGTAAGTGTCGTCGCAATGACTCGTCCACCTTTCTTCACTTCCTCCTCAGTCTGTCTGATGAAATCACTTATCTGACCCGGGTACGTATCACTCGCTCGTACCGGCAGTACGATCGTTTCCGGATCGATGAGTCCCGTCGGTCGGATGACCTGTTCGACTGTCTGACTGCTCACTTCTCGTTCATAATCCGCAGGAGTGGCCGAAGTGAAAATAACCTGCCCCACTCTCTTCAAAAACTCTTCGAAACGGAGTGGACGATTATCGAGAGCACTCGGCAATCGGAATCCATATTCCACCAGTGTTTTCTTTCGAGACTGATCTCCTGCATACATCGCACGGAGTTGTGGTAGTGTCACGTGTGATTCATCAATAATCGTGAGGAAATCCGGTGTCCCATCATCCAGATGTGGGAAATAGGAGAGCAATGTTTCCGGTGGATCGCCCGGTTTTTTGCCCGAGAGGTGGCGGGAATAATTTTCGATACCATTGCAGTATCCGATCTCTTCCATCATCGCGAGATCATAATTGGTACGTCGTTTCAAACGCTCCACTTCGAGCGGTTTTCCCTCTGCTTCCAGTTCTTTCAACCGTTTTGCGAGTTCCGCGCGAATAGAAATGATGGCAGCATCTTTCTGTTTCTTATCAGTGATGAAATGTTTGGCGGGAAAAAGAAAAATATTTTTCGGTGTATCCAATATCTTTTGCGAAACAGGATCGATCTTGGTAATGTGCGCCAATTTTCCATCAGCGATTTCGAGCAGATACGTAAAATTTTCTGAGATCGGCATAATCTCCACCCGATTCCCGAGACTGCGGAATTGCCCCGGTCCCAAATCGGCATTCGTCCGTTCGAAGAAAATAGCGATGAGCTTATGAAGCAATTCTGTCCGTACCATCCGCATACCGATCTCCAAATGCATATTCTCTTTCTCATATTCCTCCGGACTTCCCAATCCATAGATGCACGATACTGAAGCGACGATGATCACATCGCGTCGCGTCAGAAGCGACTGTGTCGATGCATGACGCAAACGGTCGATTTCCGCATTGATCTGCGCATCCTTCTCGATATACGTATCAGATGCGGGCATATACGCTTCCGGCTGATAATAGTCGTAATACGAAACAAAATAATGTACCGCGTGATCAGGGAAAAATTCCTGGTATTCTTGCGCGAGTTGGGCAGCCAATGTCTTGTTGTGCGCGATGACGAGCGTCGGCTTGTCTATCTGTGTGATTACGTTGGCGGCAGTGAATGTTTTGCCGGATCCCGTCACGCCGAGCAGTGTCTGGAATCGCATATTTTCTTTGAGTCCGCTCACCAAAGATGCGATAGCTTTCGGCTGATCGCCTGCCGGCTTGTAATGACTGTGAAGTTCAAATACTGACATATCCTATTTCTTTTTACTCACACTGTCGAAAAAGGTGGTGTAACGATCTTTGCAATACTTGATGAATTTCTTCCCTCTGCCCCGATGCAAGAAAAGAAACAGAAGAAAAGAAACAATAACGAAGAAAACGATGATATCCACCTCGAGTTTCACTTTGTTCGTCCGATGCCACATCAAACGAAAACTCGCCAACCCGGCGTAGCCGATATAGAGATAGACGAGGTCTTTGAAGAAATTCCCCGCATACGTCGCGATGAGGAATACTTTGGTGTTCATCTTGATGATACCACAGGCGAGAGAAACTGGTGTCGTCGGGAAAGGAGGAATCATACGAATCAAGAAAAGAATACCTCCATCTTGTAAGTGATGTCCCGTGAACCGCTTGCCGATATTCTCAATGTCCGTATGAGTGACACCGAGATACTTTGTCATCGGTTTGACCAGGACATCTTCCAATTTGTCGCCGATGAAATAATAGAGCCACGCACCGAGCATCTTGCCGAAATTCCCTATGAATGCAAGCAGAAAAAGATACCCAAGCGTATTCCCATCTATGAGAGCGAGCGATCCTGCCGTACCCATAACGAGTGCGGATGGGATAGGGCTGACGACCTCTTCAAGAAACGAGCCAACAAAAACAAAAACCGGCAGAGGAACTGTCGTAGCAAAATGAACGATAAAATGTTCAATAGCACGAAAAAAATGCATATCAGTGTTTGTTCAACTATTTTTCCAGTATACCTGAAAAAAAATAGTCCTGCCATTAAAGAGACAGGACGTATTCTTCTTCGAGGACAAAAACGCCTGTCTAGTCGACGAACGTCAGAGCTGCGCCCTTCTTGGAACCACGTCCGGTACGACCGATACGGTGGATATAATCTTCGTAATTTTCCGGCAATTCATAGTTGATGACGTGCGAGACATCCGGGATATCGAGCCCTCGAGCCGCCACATCGGTAGCCACCAGGATGACGATTTCATCCTGCTTGAAACGACGGAGCGCCCTCTGACGCTGTGATTGTGATTTGTCGCCGTGAATGGAATCCGATTTGAAACCGCGTTCTTCGAGACGCATCGCCAATTTCTCTACACCGTGTTTGGTACGGCCGAAAATGAGTACTTTCGTAAATTCCGGTTTGAGCAAGAGATTGTGAAGTACTTCGATCTTGTCTTCTTTCGGCAACACCCGTACGACATCCTGATCGACGTTCTCCGAGGTGGCTCGAGATTTGATGGTGATGGTGACAGCATTGTTCGAAAACTTTTTCGTCAATTCAGCAATCTCTCTCGGCATAGTCGCCGAAAAAAACAATGATTGTCGAGGAGTTTTCAGAAGTGCCACAAGGTATTTGATGTCATTGATGAATCCCATATCGAGCATACGGTCTACTTCATCGAGTACGACATTGTTGAAATCTGTGAGATGCAATTTCCCGCGTTCCACCAGGTCTTTCAATCGTCCCGGTGTTCCGATAACGAAACTCGGGTTGCGAGAGAGACTGCGTATCTGATCCCCTATGTGCGATCCTCCGATGCAGAGTGCTGAGCGGAGTCCTGAACCATCGGCAAATTTCCGAAGTTCTTCTTCTATCTGTAATGCCAGTTCACGTGTCGGTATGATGATCAGCACCTTCTCTGTGGGAAATTTGAATGTTTTGTGAATGAGTGGCAACAAAAACGCCGCGGTCTTGCCTGTACCGGTATTGGCGACACCGATGACATCTTTTCCTTCCAAGATATGAGGAATAGCCCCGTCCTGAATCGGTGTCGGGTGGACATAGCCTGCCTTGGCAACATTGGCTTTCAATTTGCTGTGCATTTCAAAATCAGCGAATTTATGTGTCGGATTGAAAGCTTCGACTTCAGTTGTCTGAACCGCTTTTTTCACGAATTGTGTGAAATCGAGCTCACGTTCTGATGGACGCTTACGTCTTCCTCTGGTATTCGGTCGGCCGAAACGATTGGCGGATACACTTCTTTGAGGAGATCTCCCCCTCGCATTTCTACTAAACATATTCGATAATAGAGGGTGTTTTACTTTTATGTACAGTTCGAGGCGCAAGTGAGGAACAGAACAAGCTGTATGTCGCATACAGCGGTGAGTACCGGAACTTGTAACAAAGAAATGTACTAAAAGGAAATACCCTTTAGTGATTAAGTCTTATCTCTTCCCTTCAGATTAGAGAATATGACTCAATCAAAGGAATGTAGAGCCATATTTCAGGACTCTAGAGTAAGAACCTTATTAAAGCAGGAAAAAGCGGTCCTGTCAACCCCGCACGGCTACATTCTACCCACGATTGCAATTTTTCAATAAAAATGCCACTCTATATTTATGCAAAAAGTATTCCGTATAAAAAATAAAGAAGGGTGCACTGAGGCAATAATACGGTCTGCTTTGGCATACCCACACTCCCTTACAAATACAGATTTCATACAGAATCTCACACAGAGCATCCCTTGTTTGCGGAGTATTGGTTATGCTGGTTTCTCACAGAGAAAATATCTCAAGGAAAATCTGAAGTATAACATCACAGATGAAAAAAATAATACTACTCCTTTCGAAATTCCCATTGATGAAATTCTAAAAACGGTCAAGGAATCCGTTTCTCTATCCAGCAGACATATCAAAAACCAACCCATTCATATCTTCTTATTTCCAACATTCAGTCAATTCGTAAAAAAAGAATTGGACGGCGTAAGCGGTTATACTCCATTCAAAAATACTCTTCTCCTCTTTCTCTCTCCCAACAAAACCAAACATTGGAAGAGAGCCTTGATAGAAACTACCTGCCATGAATTCATGCACGCTGCCATGAATAATTATCATGAGCGAAAAACTCTTCTCGACGACCTCATTTTTGAGGGAATATCGGAAAGCTTCGTATCCTCTTTTTTCAAACCAAGAAAAGATACTCCTTCTCAAGCACTGACTGAGAAAGAGGCTCTGCGCTGGCATAAAAAACTCATACCACGCCTCCAATCAACTGAGCTCTACTACCCGGTATTTCTCGAAGGAAAAGACTACCCTTTATGGGCCGGGTATTCGATTGGTTTTCATATCATATAGGCGTTCCGTAAACAACACCCAGCCACCTCGTGGGATAAACTCATCCGAATGACACCTCAAGAAATCTACAGACTTTCGTCATTTGGTAAATAAAAGGAGCCCAACTATCGAAATAGTTGAGCCCCAGAAGAAACAACAGGTTATTTAAAAATAACGATTTTGACTCATTAATCAGAATCCCATCAATGTCAATAACTGTATCACACAGTCATGTATCGTATATTTTTCAGTATTAATTAAAGCAGCTGCTCGTATTGGCATCTCAAATGGTGCATTCACACCTGTGAAATCTACTATTTTCCCTTGTCGAGCCATAGAGTATAACCCCTTTATATCACGATGTTCACAAGTTTCTATAGAAGCCTCGACATAGATCTCTAGAAAGCCTTCGTCACCAATAATACTTCGCGCAAGCTGTCTTATATCGTTCGTTGGACTTACGAAACTGCAGATTACGATTATCCCAGCATCAAGCATAATCTTTGCAATTTCAGCAACTCTTCGAATGTTCTCCTTTCGATCTTTATCGAAAAATCCAAGATTTTTATTGATACCAGAACGAAGAACATCTCCATCTAAAACATATGAAAGTTTTCCTTTTTCATAAAGAGCTACTTCGAGATTAGTTGCTAAGGTCGACTTTCCAGAACAAGGAAGTCCTGTTAACCAAATAACCCTTCCTTTTTGATGTAACAATTCTTCCCGATCATTTCGCTGAATGAATTTTTTCATGATTCTACCTCTTTCATTGTTCCCAAACAAAAGATTGCATAAGATCCACCTTATTCTATAAAAAAGTCCCGGTTATATATAATTAACCAGGACTAAAGAACTTTACCTGAGTAATCTACTCTTGTTCTGCTCTCAGTCCTAGACCATAGGCCACACTCGTGAAAGCATCAATCTGCAAAAGTTTATCCTTCCCAAATTTATCTGAAAAAAAATTTCGGATTTTAGGGATAAATGAAGAACCACCAGTCAAAAGAACTAAATCAATATCCTTTGAGGATATTCCAGCATCAGATAATGTGCCGTCCACACAGGACATGATTTGCTGAAATTTATCTTCAGCCATGAATTCAAACTCCTTTCTTGTAATTTCCTCACGGATGGTTATATTTTTTTCGGAAAACTCGATAACAGCAGAGTCTTTATCAGATAATTCACGTTTCGCTTTTTCAATAGCCTTAAACAACATATAGCCAAGATTTTCAATCACAAGTGTATGTAGATTGTTCAAAGCCTTTCGATCTTCGACAGAAACTCCTCTAAGAGAGTGAATAATTTGAAGCGTTTTTTGACTGCGCAGTTGCGGGATCATATGCCACTGACAAAGTGTCAAAGGAAGCCAAATCGGCATATCGAGAATCTGATCACTTGACGAACCATAGATTTTTGCTCCTTTACCAAAATACTTGGCCAACTTGTCCCACATAATGACAGCATCGAAGGTATCGCCAGCAATATATACCCCGCCAGTGGAAAGGATATCGCCTTTCCTGTTTTCTGTCGGATTGCGTTTTCCACCTCGCAAACGCATAACCACAAAGTCTGACGTACCACCACCAAAATCCCCCATAAGAATCATTTTCTCTTTACCCTCCTCAAGTTTCGATTCGTAGGAAAGTGCTGCTGCGATTGGTTCATATACGAAATGAACATTCTTAAACCCAGATCGAACGGCTGCTGTCCGCAATCTTTCTTCAGCCAAGAGGTCAAGCTCCTTGTCTTTTGAAAAAAATACAGGGCGACCGATAAGAACCGTGTCTACGACATGTCCAACGCAGGTCTCGCCACGATGTTTAATAGCTTTCAAGATTATTGCTATTAAGTCTTCTATCTCGTAACGCTTACCAAAGACATAAGTTTCTGTGAAACTTCTATTCGGTAAAAATGCCTTGATAGACTGCATTAGCCTGCCATACGTACCACCATAACTTATGTATTGATCAATGGCTTCCTTACCAACACTGGTACCATCTTCTTCTTCAAAAAAAAGTACCGACTTAAGAGTTTCTTTCGAATGACTCATTGGGTCAATTTCCATAATCTCTACACTTCCGTTCTGAGATACGGCCAAAACAGAATTCGTAGTACCAAAATCAAGACCAAAAGCTATCTTCATTGATACTTCTCCTTTACTCAATTGTAAAATTACAACTATTGTTACATACTCGTAACTTACAAGTATATCACACTATAAAATTACTTTCAAGTGCTCGTTTTTCTTCTGTTGACTATTCCATAAGATAATGGTATTATACTGTGTTCTTTTACAATTGATTAACCTCAGGAGAATCAACATGAAATCAAAAAATGTCTTCATTGCAACACTTCCGAGATCAGGGTCAACTCTTCTGGGAATGATGTTAGGATCTCATTCTCAAATTTGTCACATAGGAGAGTCTGCTTATTGGTCCAAAATAGATGTTCAATCTGCATTGTGCTGTTGTGGAAAAATTGGATGTCCATCACTTCTCGAAATTTCTCGAATAATTTCGAATTTCCCAAAGGAAATAAAGGCCATAAACATGGCTTGCGGAATTATTGATTCAACAGATGAACCTAACAAGATTCGTCATTCATTGAGTCTTTCATCTCCCATATCTGATGAGGCAAAATTAATCCCGACACTTCAACTGTCCTGTAGGGGGCTCGGGATAATCTCTAATGCTGCCAGGACCGTTTTTGGCAGGGATATAGTTGTCGAAAACTCAAAATATATTTCTATTGCCGAAACCTTACTAGATCAAGATGAAAACTGGAAAGTAATTATCCTAACACGAGATCCAAGAGGAATCGCCAGTAGCAATAAGGAATCTGGCAAACGGAAAAATGTGCCTAGACCAGTAAAAGATAAGATTGATTTATTTCTTTCTTTCGCAAAACGGTCTGCAAAGATGATTCAACGAGATAGAACGATACTCATCCGTTATGAGGATCTCTGTAGAAATCCTATAGCGACCATTGGAAATCTATGCGAATTTCTTGAAGTTCCATTCGAAAATCGCGTATTAGAATTCAAGAGAAATAAGGGGCATTTGCTTATGGGAAACCATATGATGCATGATTCAAACCAGTCTATACAAGAAGATTGTCGTTGGCACGATCTTCTCAATGAAGAAGAGAGGTCTTTATTTATGAAAGATGAATTCATTCAGGCTTTCGAGCAAATTGGTTATGATCTTAGGAAAGTTCCTTGAAAGGAGGTCTTATTATGTTTCATGTTTTATCCTTTGACCCTGAAAGGGTTACGGTATCATCGTGTCCAGACGGAAAGATGATTGTTAACAAGAAAACTACAAAGAAAGAATATGCCAATATTCTTCTTGCTCAGCAACATATCCTCAAACATCCGCTAATTCTCATTCCCAGAAAAAATAAGGTTATAAGAATTGCTACTGCAGAGATATTTAGATGGAACGAAAATGAACAACTACTCTCTACTCTTTTCAGTCAAGGGAAGAATCTTGAGCAAGTGCTCAGAAAAACATTTGGTACCAAAAGAGGTAAATTCATTCATTTAATTAGAATGATTTTCGAATCATTCAAGGAGAATGGTTTTCTATGGGGAGGATTCGCTCCAAGAAATATGATTCTAAATCAATCCAAAGGGATTATTTGTATTGTAGATTTTGAGAGAGAATCACAATTCAAAGACCTTCCGATAGAACGATTCGTATTTAATCGTTACGTTAGAAATTATTCGTTTGAGGAATTCTCTTGCTTTCTTACTCATGATGAAAAAGAGATTCTTTTTTATGGATTTCTTGATGAAGATGAAAATGGTATCGTTGAAAGAAGTCACATTGCTTCAAAAAGGAAATGTGCTCTGCTGGAGATTTTGTTTAGTATGAAAGAATACTATTCACTAGCCGAGGTTCGTTATGCAGAAGATATTATGTCTGCTGTCGTAACGCCATTCTTGGTACATGATCTATTTTTCTTTCCAATGGATTTAATAGACCTTATCGGAAAAAAAGGAGGACCGAATGAATACGCTCGAATCATCATGTCGATCTACAAATTGGGAGAATCTGAAAGATTTTCGCAACTCAAAAAATGTGCGAAGGCTCTCTAAGAATTTCTTCCTTGTTACAAATGAAGGTGGAGAAAAAATACTTACATCTGGAAAGCTAGGCATCAAGATGAGTATTCGCAACGAAGGTTACATACCAAAAAGTGGTCTTTTAGTAGCAGAGCAGTTAGTCAAGATGAAAATTCGAGGAAAGGCACTCGACATTGGAACAGGTGAAACCGGTATATTAGCGAACTGCTTGCTGGCTCTGAATGCAACTGATGTAATTGCATCTGACATTGACGCTAAAGCTATACGATGGGCATGCCAAGCGTCAAATAAAAGTCAAGATATATCTTGGATTCATTGTGATTTGTTTCCTGAAAACTTAACGAAAGGTACATTAAATATTATTGTCAGTAACCCGCCGCAAATGCCTATGCCCCAACAAGGGCACTCTCATGACTACGGCGGTATCGATGGAAGAGATTATATCACCAAGATAATTAAGGGTGGTAAACAGCTGCTTTGTCATGACGGAAAAATGATTTTGCTTTGCTTCGATTTTCTTGGTATTGAAAAAGCTTTTGGACGATTAACAATTATTGAATTCGCCCAGAAGCACGGATTAGAAACTAAGATAATTGCAAAACACAGGTGTATTATTCGAAAAGGTGGAAAAACCGAAGAGAATATTAAATGGATAGAAACCATAAATCCTGGGTATTTATTTCAACAAGACGTTCACGGAAATTATTACCATGAAGTCCTTATTCTTGAAATGAGTCATAGTCTTATTCAAAATTAAAGAGAGTCAAAAATCTTGACTCTCTTTTTTCTTTACCTTACATTCTCACTTGTTTAAATGTTTCAAGAGGAAATACTTCAGATGCGATCCAATCTTGAAGGAGTTCAAATGCTCTTGCAGAAACAAAATCTTCAGGATTTATTTTTGAAATTTCTTCTTTTGTAAACCAGCGTGCTTCTTCGATAGCCTCATTCCTTAGTGCCTGATCTTCTTTAGAAGCTACTGTGGCATTCGTGTTAATCGCCTCTGCAAGAAAATTGAATTGGATACGTATTTTTTCCCCAGACTCTTCAGAAATATACACCCCAAGCGAGTATCGAAGCTCAACATCGATAGAAACCTCTTCTTTACATTCTCTTTTTGCAGCTTCAAATATTGTCTCTCCTCCATCATATGATCCCTTGATAATATTCCAGAGTGCTACTGGCTTCTTTTCGAGTTTTTCCTTGATAAGCAACACCTTTTTATTCTCCCCTATAACTATAACGCCTACCTTAGCTCTTGTATCCATAATAATCTCATTATTTTTTAAATCTATACAGATGATTCTTTTTTTACTTTTTATATCATAGCATGCGAAAGCTCAAACTCAAAAAGATGGTCATTCCTCATTTTACATTTTGGAGCAAAGTTCCCTAAATCAACCCTCTTCTAAAACATCAAAAAAGTATCTTCTCGTTATGAAGTGAACGCCCTTTTTTTACAACAGTCGCATCTCTTGTCGGAGTTTCTTATAATCAGGAAATGTGAGAGCTACCAGTGCCCAGAACTTCGGGGAATGGTTCATCTCTCTCAGATGACACAGTTCGTGCACGATCACATAGTCGCAGAGATGTGGAGGGAGGAGAAGCAGACGATAATTGAATGACAGATTTCCTCCGCGAGAACAACTCCCCCAGCGTGTACTCTGATTGCGAATGCTGACACGCTTCCAACTCACGAGATACACTTTTTGAAAATAAGCCAAACGTTCTTCGATGAGTCGCTTCGCTTCATCTTTGGAGGCTTTGTATTCTTTGATGCTCCCGCGGAAAAGCAGACGTTCCGGTTCCAAGGCGAAGGCTTCGATTCTTTCTCGGATCCAGCTCACGTTGCTTTCGAGGAATTCGTTGCCTTTCTTGTATGAAACGAAAAATGGTAG
>JAHFOO010000008.1 GCA_023261645.1 Candidatus Moraniibacteriota bacterium
ACAAAGCTTCCCTTGAGGCTGGCGTGGCCTGTTTTGACCGATTTCACCTCTGATCCGGTCAACACTAAACCAGCCTCGTAACGACCGTCGAGGGTATAGTCAAAACCGGCTCTTCTATTGGTAGCGATGACTGTCATAATCGTACCTCTACTCTAGCGAAAGAATGGGAGAATAGCAATTTTTTCAGCTATCCAGAAAGGGTTCGGAGAGCTCTTTTCTTTTTGACTTTTGTACGCTACGATGAAGAGTATGAAAAAGATACTGGAAGAAAAGATACGGACAGCGATACAGGAACTCAAAAATGAGGAGATCTTTCCTTCTTTTGATGTGCCGGAAATCCGCGTGGAACGGCCGAAAGACGAGCAGTTCGGCGAATATACGACGAATATCGCGTTGGTCTTGGCAAAACTGGCCAAAAAGGATCCGATGGAAGTGGCAGAGGCTATCAGTCAGCAATTGACAATAAACAGTCAACAAGAAAAAACTTTTGAAAAAATCGAAGTCGTGAAACCCGGACATATCAATTTTTATCTTTCACAAGAAACACTCGTTGCTTTTGTTACAGAAATCTTGGAGGAGGGTCAGAAATTCGGTTCAAGCGAAAAAGGAAGAGGAGAGAAGGTGAACAATGAGTTCATCTCTGCCAATCCAACCGGACCTCTCTCAGTAGGGAATGGTCGTGGTGGATTTTATGCCGATACACTCTCCAATGTTTTACGTAAATCAGGATATGATGTTACAAACGAATATTATGTGAATGATGGCGGTGGACAGGTGTTGAAACTTGGACACAGTGTTCTCAATGATAGTGAAGCAGTCTATGGAGGAGAATATATAGAACAATTAACAGCTAACAATAGACAAGAAACAGTGAAAGAAACTGGAGAATGGGCTGCTACATACATAATGGAAGAGATGATCAAGAAAACTATTCAGGAGAAAATGAAGGTTTCTTTTGATAAATTCATTTCTGAAAAGGAAGATATTGTTGAAAAAGGCTATGTCGATAAGGCCATCACTCTTCTCAAAGAAAAAAATCTCACCTATGAATCAGAAGGGGCTTTGTGGCTTCGGACGACTGATTTCGGTGATGATAAAGATCGTGTGTTGATAAAAAAAGATGGAGCAAGGGCGTATTTTTCTGGCGACTGCGGATATTTTCTTCATAAGATGGATCGAGGATTCACCATTCTCATCCTTTCCCTTGGGGCGGATCATCATGGATACATCGGACGTTTACGCGCTGCCGCAAAAGCATTGGGGTTTCAAGGAGAACTTCATTTTATTATTTCTCAAATGGTGAAGGTAGTGAAAGACGGGAAGGAAGTTCGTATGAGCAAGCGTGCCGGTAATGTCGTGACAGTTGATGAATTGATAGAAAAAGTAGGGCACGATGTAGCACGGTTCTTCTTCCTTCTGTATGCACCGGAGACGCATATGAATTTCGATCTCGGTCTGGCAGAGGAGCGTTCACAGAAGAACCCCGTGTTCTATGTGGAGTATGCACACGCCCGTCTCTGTAGTATCTTACGAAAGGCTGAAGAAGGACATTTCGGAGAAAAGAATGGTGACCTGAATCTTCTCGTTCATCCGAAAGAGAGAGAACTTATTCGAGAACTTCTTTTCTTCCCCGAGCTTATTGAAACGGTTGCAACTGATTTTTCCGTGCACAAATTACCTCAGTATGCTATGCAACTTGCAGATAAGTTCCATTCTTTTTATAATGATTGCAAGGTGATAGACGAAGAACATCGTGATATGAGTATGGCACGGCTCGAGCTCGTCCGCGCGACGAAGATTGTTTTGTCAGAGACGCTCAACTTGATGGGTATCGACGCTCCGGAGAAGATGTGATAGCAGAAGCTATCACCCTGAGCACGGTCGAAGGGTTTATTTCCTATTTATATATAATCAGTAAGAAATACGAAGATGGCACGACTCAAAAAAGAATACAGAGACAAATACAAAAAAGAGCTTGGTTGGGATGAAAAATTGCTTCGTTTCGCTATAAAAGCTGTCGGTTCAGCTGCGTTGTTCTTTGTAGCGGCTATCGGCATAGACGCTTATCATTTCTTCCACTGAACATTATTTCGTTTTGTATGATTACTTTTTATCTGGTACGACACGGGGAGGCGGAAAACAACGTGAATCACATCGGTAATTCTTCTCCAGAAAAGATAAAAATGCATCTTACGGTAGAGGGTATCCGTCAAGTAACAACTACTGCTGAGTTTCTCGTCGGGAAAAATATTGATGTCATTCTTGCTTCGCCTCTCCAGAGAACGCGTGAAACAGCGGCTCTTATTGCAGAAAAGATAGGGAAAGAAGTGTTGATCGACGATCGTCTGCACGAGACAGGAATGGGTATTTATAACGGAGAGCCGATAGAGAAATTTTTCTCTCGGTACCCCGATATGCGTGCGCGTATCACCACTCTTGGTGAGGATGGTACGGAAAGTTTCATCGATATGAGGGGTCGCCTGACAGAATTACTGAGTGATATGAAAAAGGTCTACGCGGACAAGAAAGTCGTGCTTGTGTCGCACGGTGATGTCTTGGATCAACTCTACGGCATATTGAGCGAAGAAAGTATCGGATGGACACTGGATGATGATTGGTATCCGGAAAAAGGGTCTTGTATGGAAGTAGTGTGGTCTGAGAATTGATTTTCTCATTCGTTTGTGATAGTATAACCGTACGATTTTGAAAGGCGATGAAGGAGATATCACTCCGGAGCTGTGGAAAGAAATCTCAGTGTGAGACGTAGAATCTACCGGGCTGACCCGTAATAGTCAGAGATGAAGGGTAATTATTCGTAATTACTAAAGTAAGGTGGTACCACGTTCTGAATGTTTCAAACGTCCTTAACACGGTTTTGTGTTGAGGATTTTTTTGTTTATCTTGTTAAAGTGAAACATATGAAAAAAGTAGAATCACAAGTGAGTTTCCCGGAGATGGAAGAGGAAATCCTCAGGTTTTGGGACGCAGAAAAAATATTTGAGAAGTCGATAGCCAACCGTCCGGCTGATAAGTTGTACAGTTTTTATGACGGACCGCCATTTGCGACGGGGACACCTCATTATGGGCATATCGTAGCGAGCGCTATCAAAGATACGGTACCGAGGTACTGGACGATGAAGGGGTACCGAGTGGAACGCAAATGGGGCTGGGATTGTCACGGACTGCCTATCGAGAATATCGCTGAAAAAGAATTGGGCATCGCGCACAAGAAAGAAATTGTAGAAATGGGAGTGGAGAAATTCAATGAAACGTGCCGTTCGAAAGTATTGGAGTACGTCGCTGAATGGAAAAAAGTGATGCGTCGTTTCGGACGCTTTGCTGATATGGAAAATGCCTACAAGACGATGGATCTCGACTATATGGAGTCTGTCTGGTGGGTATTCAAAGAATTGTGGGATAAGGGACTCATCTATGAGAGCTACCGAACGATGCATATCTGTCCACGTTGTGAGACGACACTTTCTCAGTCCGAAGTGGCAGAAGGATATCTCACAGTCAAAGATCTGGCAGTGACAGCAAAATTTGAACTCATAGACGAGCCTGGAACATTTATGCTTGCTTGGACAACGACACCGTGGACTTTGCCGGGTAACGTCGCTCTGGCGGTGGGAAAAGATATCAAATATCAAGCGGTAAAAATCAAAGGAGAGAAAGAAAAATATATCGTAGCGGAAGACAGAGTTCAGGAAGTGTTCAAGGATAAAGAGTATGAAGTAGTCGAGGAATGTACAGGTGAAAAACTCATCGGGAAATCATACAAACCGCTGTTTGATTATTACGCGAAAGATGAAACGCTGGAAAATCGTGAGAATGGATGGAAGATCTATCATGCGGATTTCGTGACTACCGATATGGGGACTGGTATCGCTCACGAAGCACCGGCTTTCGGTGAGGATGATATGGAACTTGGGAAAACAAATAATTTGCCATGGGTTCAGCACGTCAATATGGATGGTACGATGAAGCCGGAAGTGACTGACTTCGCAGGCCAGCCGGTGAAAGACAAGGAAGATCCGCAAGGGATGAATGTCGAGATTATCAAATATCTCGCGAAACAAGGGACACTTTTTGCGAAAGAAAAATATGAGCACAGTTATCCGCACTGTTGGCGTTGTGATACCCCTCTCCTCAATTATGCGACGTCTTCCTGGTTTGTTTCGGTGACGAAAATTAAACCAGAGATGCTTGAATTGGCAAAAAATATCCATTGGTCACCAGAACATATCAAGGAGGGACGATGGGGGAAGTGGCTCGAGGGAGCACGGGACTGGTCCATCAGTCGTCAGCGGTATTGGGCGTCTGTGATGCCGATTTGGAAGTGTGAATGCGGTGAGATGAGAGTCTTCGGCTCAGTGGCCGATCTCGAAAAGGCCAGCGGAAAAAAGATCGGTGATTTGCATAAACATATCGTCGATGAAATCACTGTGCCGTGTGAGAAATGCCAGAAAGATATGAAGCGTGTTCCTGATGTGCTCGATACGTGGTTTGATTCGGGCTCGATGCCATATGCGCAATCGCATTATCCTTTCGAGAATAAAGAAAAATTTGAGCAGACATTCCCAGCTGATTTCATTGCCGAAGGTATCGATCAGACTCGTGCCTGGTTTTATTATCAACACGTCATAGGTACAGCAATCAAGGAAAGCAATGCCTTTCAGAATGTCATTGTGAACGGTACTGTCGTAGCCGAGGATGGCAAAAAAATGTCGAAGCGTCTGAAGAATTATCCTGATCCGATGGAACTCATCAATAAATATGGAGCTGATGTTCTCCGTTACTATCTTCTTTCTTCACCCGTGGTGACAGCAGAGGATCTCAATTTTTCTGAACGAGAGCTCGGTGATGTGAGTCGTAATATATTCCGAATGCTCTGGAATTCATATTCATTTTTCACGACGTACACGTCGATTGATAATTGGGTACCGAAGAAAAATGCGAAACCATCAGAGAATTTGCTCGATCGGTGGATTCTTTCGGAGCTTCAACTCCTTATTAAGGAAGTCGATGGTGCTATGCAAAGTTATGAGCTCAATCGGGCGACGCGAGCCTTTGCACCGTTTGTTGATAACCTTTCGAATTGGTATATCCGCCGGAGTCGCAATCGTTTCTGGAAATCAGAAGATGGTGGCGACAAGGAGAATGCCTATCAGACGTTGTATGATGTTTTGGTGACGCTTTCGAAAGTGATGGCACCGTTCACACCGTTCCTTTCGGAAGAAATTTACAAAAATCTTACAGGAAAAAATTCGGTTCATTTGGCCGATTATCCAGTACCCAATGAGACATTGATCAATAAGGATGTACGAGAAAAAATGATGATAACTCGCAATCTCGTTGTTCAAGGTCTCCAGAAACGTTCAGAAGCGGGTATCAAGGTCAGACAGCCACTGGCTCTGTTGTCAGCAAAGATTAGGATTGACCTACCTCAAGAGTATAAAGACATCATCAAAGAGGAACTGAATATTAAGGACATTGTTTTTGATATCTTAGAGAGTTTGGAGATGGAAGAAGACATTGTGCTTGATATTAAAATCACTTCTGAATTGAAGCTCGAAGGGGAAGCACGGGAAATTATTCGAGCCATCCAGGAAGGCCGTAAGAAAGCCGGATTTAATGTGGAAGATCGTATCAGTCTCAGTTCTGTCGGGAAAGAGAAAGTCTTCGAGAAATTCGGTGATATGATTGCAAAAGAAGTTCTCGCTACTAAAGTAGAGTCAGGCGTACCTTCCGATGCCGAATATTCTGAAACAGTATCGCTTGATGGTGAAGATTTTTCTTTCAGTTTGAAACGGATATGAAATACGGAGTGCAAAATTGGGAAGAGACTTCTCGTGAAGAAGTGTTCAAGAAATTCGGTCGTGGCATCGAGAAGCGGGTCTATCGTTTGCCACACGGAAAAGAAGCGGAATTTTACCTCAAAACAGGGCATTCGAGCATTGCTTGTTTGGCCCTCACGAAAGAGCATCAGGTTATTCTCGTGAAACAATTTCGTCCCGGTCCGGGAAAAGTTCTGATAGAAATGCCCGGTGGCGGAATGAATGGGGATGAAATGAGGGAGGATGCGATGAAACGTGAATTGCTTGAAGAAACGGGCTATAAAGGTGACATCGAATTTATTGCGGAGATTCTACCGGATGCATATTCGACATATACGAAGAATTTCTTCGTCATAACACAGTGTGAAAAAATTTCTGAACCACAGGTTGAAGACAATGGAGAGGAAGTAGAAGCGATCCTGATGAATCTGGAGGAATTCCGTACACATATCCGTACCGGACAGATGACGGACATCGAGGGGGCCTACCTGTGTCTCGATTATTTGAATTTATTGTAGTTTTTTGAGGCAATGCGATCAAGACATCTGCGGCAAGAATTTTTCAGAGAGGCTTGAAACTTTTGCGAGCATGGCTCCGGCGTTTCGCCGGATCGCAAAAGTTTTAGGAGTGAAGTCCGTCGCTGGACGGACGAGTGTCTCTCTGGAAGATTGCTTGCCGTCAGATGTCTCTCTAAAAATCTTTACTAAAAATATTCAATGGAAATTCGTTACAACGCCATTATCCTGAGAAAAAAAGAGGTGGGGGAAACCGACCGCTTGTATACATTGTATACGGAGACGGCCGGCAAGGTTTCACTTGTGGCTAAAGGCGTGCGGAAATCCGAAGCCAAACTGGCCGGACAGCTTGAAACCCTGATGCAGGGGCTCGTTATCGTGGTCAAAGGACGCGGAACAGGCAGGATAGCCGGTGCGGTAGCAGAGAAGAATTTCCTCTCTCTGCGTACGGATGGTGATATCCTGAAGCGCGTACTCGAAACCATCAATATCTTCGAACGTTTGGTCGGGTGGGATGAGCCGGATAAAGAATTATTCCAACTGCTCGAAGTATATCTCATTTTGACGGACGATCTGGCGAAAGATGGGAAAAAAGAAAAGATATTCTTATTGACAGAAGGTTTTCTCGTACAGCTTTTTGCGCATCTGGGGTATACGATTGAAACCGGCCAATGCGCCGTATCGGGAGAGAAGGTGCGATCAGGAGAACGATATTTCTTCAGTCCGAGTGCCGGAGGTATACTTGCTGAGAAGTATGCCAATACCACAGAAGGTGCTTTTCCTGTCAGCGAGAATACGATAAAACTCATCAGACTTTTCCTCTGTAATCGTCTGGATACGTTTTCTCGAGTGAGAGTGACCGAAGGAGGGCTGCGTGAAGTGAATCTCGTCGTTACGCGTTTCTTCCAGTGGATTATGCACTGATGAGTTGTGGAAACCCCTCATTTCTGATAAAATTGCAGGAGACAAATACAAATACTGAACAAAGAAGTATGGCTCTTGAAGATCTGAATGAAAAACTCTATGGCCGTGATATACACCTCGGTCGTATGGAGAAGCATACCCCATTTGATCCAAAGCGAGGCGGGGCTGATCTGAATGTTGAGGGACAATTCCGAAAAGATGAAGAATGGCAGGCTCCTGTCCCAAAAACTGATCCGATCAAAGTATTGACGGACGTTGCAACGAACAAACGAACAAAAAAAATAGCTTTCTTTTTGGGAGGTTTGGCGATCATTCTCCTCCTCGGTGGAACTGTCATCAAAATACGTACGATGATTTTCAGTGAAAATCAGGTTGCCGTATCGATTTCCGGCCCGAAAGATGTCGCGAGTGTTGAGGTGACGACCTTTACAGTCACATATGCCAATGATAATTGGGCAGGGTTGGACAATGCGACATTGATTCTCGCTTATCCGGAAACATTTCATCTGCAAGCTGAAAATACGATGAGTGTCAATGGATCGCGAGCAGAAATCTCCATTGGAAATATAGCAGCGAGAACTCAAGGAAAGATAATAGTGGAAGGGAAATTCTATGGTTCCAAAGGAGATAAGCTGGATCTGCACGCGACACTCCGTTACTCGCCGAGCAAGGTATCGACCATACTCGAAAAAACAACACAGCTCACTGTGACTGTCGGCTCTTCGCCGCTTTCTCTCGAGATTACTGCACCGCTCGAAATGGCGACCGGTCAGGACGTCGAATATGTTTTCGATTACAGCAATAAGAGCGATTTGCCGTTTTCCAATCTGCGGGTGAAGGCGGACTATCCTGATGGATTTCGTTTCGTGAGCGCTGAACCGGCGCCATCAGAAGGGGAATCTGTCTGGTATGTGGGGAATCTGGATGCCGGTGTCAAAGGAAAAATCACTATTCATGGAGTGATAATCGGAAAAAGTCAGGAGTACAAAATCATCCACGGTACTATCGGTTTTTTCGGCGGTGACGGAAAATTCGTTTCATACGAAGCAAATGATCGACAAATTCGGATCATCGCTTCGCCTCTTTCCATTTCTCAAGCAGTCAATCGTCTCACGGATATCGCGGTGAAAGCCGGCGATGTCCTGCGGTATGTCGTCCATTACAGGAATGATGGGAATATCGGTTTGCGTGATGCCATCATTACCGTTGAAATCGATCCGACTTTTCTCGATGTCAATCGGCTCCTGGTAGAAAACGGCGCTTACGATCCGGCACGCAGAGTAATCGTGTGGAAAGCCTCCGATGTCCCTGCACTGGGGAAATTGGCGCCAGGCGATGAAGGCGATGTATTCTTTTCTGTGCCGGTACTGGAAAAAATCGATGTGAATAGCGGGAAAAACCTCTCCATCAAAACCGTTGCCAAAATAGACAGTCTCGATATCCCGACGCCCATCGGAGCGAACAAGATAATCGCGAGTAACAATCTCTATGTGAAGTTGCAGTCATCGGTGGCTATCAATGTGAGTACGCTTTATACGGATACTGTTTTTCCTAATAGTGGTCCTATCCCGCCCAAGGCTGGACAAGAAACGAGTTATACCATACATTTGAATGTGACCAATTCTTCGAATGATCTCAGATCAGCGCGTGTTGCTATCACACTTCCGACAGGCGTGCATTATGCCGGGAAATATTCCAAGTCGGATGAGGTGCTCACATTCAATGAACGGAGCAATGAACTCGTGTGGGAACTCGGGACATTCTCCGCGACAGAAGGGAAGCCACACGAGATTGTCTTTCAAGTGTCCGTTCTCCCTGGTCCGGATCAGATCGGGAATACGCTGGATCTGATAAACAGCGTCGTACTCACTGCTTATGATACGTTCATCAACCAGGATATCCGTGTCGAGAAAGGAAGGCAGACGAACGCTCTCGGTGATGATTCCGTGTATGGCTCTTTTTCTAATAATGCGAGTATGGTAGAGAAGGCCGATTAGAGAAGAGAGAATATGACAGTATGGAAACAACGAGAAGAAAGTGATGGAAAACGCAGAGGCGTCTTCGTCACAAGGAAGGGGAGCTTGCAAACTCCTTTTTTTATGCCGGATGCGACCAGAGCGTCGGTGCGAGGTCTGTCTCCAGAGGATTTGGAAAAGATCGGTATAGAAGCTCTTGTCGTCAATACGTATCACCTTTTTCTTCAGCCCGGTGAGGCGCTCATCAAAGAGGCGGGAGGGATACATACATTTATGAACTGGGACAGGCCGGTATTGTCTGATTCGGGAGGCTATCAGGTGTATTCGCTCATTCATAAGAATCCGGATCTGGGGCGTATCACCGAAGATGGTGCGGAGTTCCGTTCGGTGATTGATGGATCGAAGCATCTGCTCACGCCCGAACGTGCGATTCAAATCCAGTTTGATCTCGGGACGGATATGATGGTCGTCCTTGATGATCCGCGACCAAATGATGCGTCGGAAGAAGAAATCATCCGAGCAGTGGATCGTACACTCAGATGGGCGAAGCGTTGTCGGGATGAATATGAGAGACAGGTAACAGCACGAGCATTCGACGATACGACTCGCCCGCTTCTTTTCGGAGTGGTGCAGGGAGGAATGATACTTTCAGAGCGCAAACGTTGTGCTCTTGGACTGATCGAAATAGGATTTGATGGCTATGGACTGGGTGGTCGGCACGTAGATATGGAAGGAAAATTTTTGGGTGAGCTTATGACGGCACTTGCTTCGTTCATACCAAAAGACAGCATTCGTTTTGCTTTGGGGGTAGGGAAGCCTGAGGATATCGTCCGTCTCCATAGTGTCGGTTGGGATATGTTCGACTGCGTGATTCCTACCCGTGAAGGCAGGCACGGTAGGTTGTTCGTCTGGAAAGAAGGGAAAGATGTGAATCCGGAACAGCTCGATTTTTATGAAACCATCAATATCCATAATGAACAATTTACGAGGGATTTCACACCGGTAGATGAAACGTGTGACTGCGCGCTCTGTATTCACTATACGAAGAGTTATCTGAGGCATCTGTTCCGTGTCGAAGAATCTCTCGCTTTTAGCCTTGCTTCGATTCACAATCTGCGTTTTTATGCGAAGCTTATGGAAAAACTTCGAAGTGATGAATCTCTTTGACTTTTGGCTCTGGAAAGGGTAGATTGAGTGTACTTATTAATACTTTTTTATGGCAGAAGAAAAAAACGATTTGATGGAAAAAATAGTGTCACTCTGTAAACGCCGAGGATTTGTGTTCCCGGGGAGTGATATTTATGGCGGGCTAGCCAATAGTTGGGATTTTGGTCCGTATGGGTCTCAGCTCAAAAAAAATATCAAAGATCATTGGTGGAAGTTTTTCGTAGAACAACGTGATGATATGGTGGGGCTTGATGCCAGTATCATTATGAATCCAGAAGTCTGGAAGGCAAGTGGTCATACAGAAAATTTTACGGATCCTTTGGTGGAATGTAAAAAATGTCATCATCGGCATCGAGCTGATCAGATTGATGTAACGAAGGGTTGTCCGGATTGTAAGGGAGAACTTTCAGAAGCTCGTCCGTTCAATGGGATGTTGCGGACGTTTCTCGGTCCGATTCAAGATGAGGGTGCTCAGGTATATCTCCGTCCCGAAACGGCGCAGGCAATGTTTGTGGATTTTGTACAGATTCAACAGACGAGTCGGAAGAAGCTTCCTTTTGGCGTCGCACAGATTGGCAAGGCATTCCGCAATGAGATCACTCCGGGGAATTTCATTTTTCGTACGCGTGAGTTTGAGCAGATGGAAATAGAATATTTTTTCAATCCTGCAAAAACGAAATGGGAAGAAGTTTTTGCCGTGTGGCAGAAAGCGATGGAAGAATGGATGATGACTGTCGGTATCGATACGGCGAAGACGCATATCGTAGATATTCCAGATGGAGATCGCGCACATTATTCCAAGCGGACAATAGATTTCGAATTTGAATATCCGTTTGGTCAGAAAGAACTTTTTGGATTGGCGTATCGTGGAGACTATGATTTGGAACAGCACGAAAAAGTGAGCGGACAGGAGCTTCGTTACCTCGATTCAGAAACAAATGAGAAAGTCCGCCCGCATGTTATTGAGCCGTCACTCGGTGTCGAGCGAGGAATGCTTGCTATTATCCTCTCTGCTTTTGAAGAACAGAAACTCGAAGGGGATGATGTACGTACAGTGCTTCATCTGAAACCAGCTATCGCCCCGGTGCAAGTAGCGGTGTTTCCGCTTATGAAGAACAAGCCGGAGCTCGTGGAAAGAGCCAAGGAGGTATACAGTGCTTTGAAAAAAGATTTCCGTGTCGAGTTCGATGATAATGGCAATGTTGGGAAACGTTATCGCCGTCAGGATGAGATCGGGACACCATACTGCGTAACTGTCGACTTCGATAGTCTCGAAGACGGTGCTGTCACTGTTCGTGACCGCGATACGATGGAACAGACGCGCGTGAAGACAGAAGAGCTGAAAAAATACTTTGAAAATAATTTTTAAGTATGAAAGTGATCATTGCTTCAGAAAACCCAGTCAAACAATCTGCCGTAGAGATTGGATTTCAGAAAACATTTCCTGATACTGAATATGAGTATGTCGGAATGAAAGCGGAATCTTCCGTCAAGGATCAGCCTGATACTGACGAAGAAACAATCACAGGAGCGAGAAATCGCATCGCACATCTCAAAAAGGAAGACCATAACGCCCAATATTATATCGCTATCGAGGGTGGAATAGAGAAAATATATGATAAAATGTTTGCTTTCGCCTGGGTTGTCATCGAAGATGAAAATGGAAAAGTGGGCGAGGCGAGGACGGGTGCATTTGAACTCCCTCCTCAAGTAGCGAAGCTTATTGAAGAGGGAATAGAGCTTGGAATAGCGAACGATCAAGTCTTCGGAACGGAGAATTCGAAACACAAGAATGGAGCCCTCGGTATTTTGACCAATGATCTCATTACGAGAACGTCGGAATATGCGAATGCAGTCGTACTCGCACTCATACCGTTTCAGAAACACAAAGAGCTGTATAATTCACAGAAAAGATGAAAATTATGAAATATCAGAAACACACACTGAAAAGCGGACTCCGAATCATATTGGCTCCGATGCCGGGGTCGGGAACGGCGACGGTAATCGTGATGACGGGGGTCGGATCACGCTATGAATCGCGGGCCGAGAACGGTTTGGCGCATTTTCTCGAACATATGTTCTTCAAAGGCACGATCAAGCGTCCGACGGCGATGGATATTAGCCGAGAGCTCGACGCCATCGGAGCCGAGTACAATGCTTATACCGGCAAAGATCGCACGGCGTATTATGCGAAAGTCGAAGCACATCATTGGGAAACAGCTCTCGATGTCGTCTCTGATCTGTTCCTCAATGCCAAAATCGATCAGGAGGAGATCGATCGTGAGCGTGGGCCGGTCTTGCAGGAGCTCAATATGTATGAAGATATGCCGATGCGTCACATCGGAGATTTGTGGGAACTCCATCTCTATGGGGATGAGCCGTTGGGTTGGGAAATCATCGGGCCGAAGGAAAACATCAAGCGATTCCAGAGGAAGGATTTCATCAAATATCTCAATCGTGGATATATGGCAGACAATGTCGTCATCGGTGTGGCTGGGAATATCGATCCAAAGAAAGTAAAGAAAGAAATCGAAAAACACTTTGCAGGTATCCGCACCGGTAAGAAGCCGACGTTCAAAAAAACGACAAAGAAACAATCGGTACCGGAGGTTTTCGTGCAGAACAAGAAGACCGATCAAACCCAGCTCATTGTGGGAGTGCGGGCATATGATATGTATCACAAAGACAGATATGTCCTGGCAGTTCTCTCAACTATTTTGGGTGGAGGAATGTCGAGCCGTCTCTTTATGGCTGTGCGGGAACGACGAGGATTGGCATACAGTGTCCATACGATGACTGAGACTTTTCACGACGCAGGCTATCTTGCCACTCAAGCAGGAGTGGAGCATGAGAATCTCGAGAAAACGATCGCTATTATTCTGGATGAATACAAGAGAATTGCTACCGAAAAAGTCGAGGCGGACGAACTGAAAAAAGCCAAAGAATATATCAAAGGTAAAATGGCAATGGGACTCGAAGGATCGGATGATATAGCGGAGTATCTTGTGACAGAGGAAGCTGTCCGGGGAGAAATTATCGTGCCGAAAGAAAAAGCCAAGAGAATCGATGCCGTGACTGCTTCAGACATCTCGCGTGTCGCCAAGGACATCTTCCAGAATAAAAAACTCAACCTTGCCGTTATCGGTCCAAAGGCATCCGAAGCAAAGCTTCGCAGAATCTTGAATTTTGAATCTTGAATTTCGATATGACTGAGAAAAAGATACAATCATTCACGGATCTCAATTCTTGGAAGGAATCACACAAATTTGTTCTGTTGGTATACAGAAAGACAGCGTCCTTCCCAAAAGAAGAAATATTCGGTATAACTAACCAGATTCGTCGTGCTGTGGTTTCCATTGTTTCCAATATCGCAGAAGGATTTGGGAGGCAATCGTATAAGGAAAAGGTTCAGTTTTATTCCATAGCACAGGGTTCAAATCTCGAGATACAGAGTCAGATGCTAGTTGCTAGAGACTTACGGTTTTTGGAAGAGAACGATTTTCAGGAAATTGCTGATCAATCGATTGTCGTTGGAAAGTTACTGAGTGGGTTGATTAGAGCGACGAAGGATCGTTCTGCAAAAATCTAAATTCGATAATCAAGATTCGATTATGACTGTCGATGAACACATTGAAGTCGGAACCAAAGTATTGCTCAGGGCTGCCATTATGGTCGGTGCACTGTACGCTGTGTACCTGATTCGCGACGTAGTGCTCCTTGTACTTCTTTCTGTGCTAACAGCTACCGCGCTCGTACCGGCTATTACGAAACTGCGTTCATTTGGGTTGTCTCGCACTGTGGCCGTCATCATTTCTTATTCCATTCTCTTCTTCGTCGGAGTGATGTTGCTCTCGGTTTTTCTGCCACTTTTCTTCTCTGAAATCAAACAATTTCTCGGGAGTTGGCCGGAACACGCCAGGCGATTCGATAGTTTTATGAACGGTGTAGAAACATATACCGCTAGTATCGGTATCGAATGGAGCAAGACAGATTTCACTCAGAATATCGATAGTAACGTCTCTTCATGGCTCTCACATATTTTCTCAACGACAGTCAACTTGTTTCAGAGCTTCATCCATTTCATCGGGTATTTCTTTCTTGCCCTCTATCTCTCGCTTGAAGAGAAAGGCATCGAAAATTTTTTCCTCGTTCTCACTCCAAAGAAATATCATCATCAAGCACTTTCGATTGCTAGTCGTATGCAAGACAAGGTAAGTCGTTGGCTCTTCGGGCAGATGCTCCTTATGCTCATCGCTTTCGGGCTATATTTCGTCGGACTTCTGATTCTCGGTGTACCGTATGCACTCGCCATCGCTTTTTTTGGAGGGTTGATGGAAATCCTCCCGTATGTCGGTCCGGTCCTGGCTGCTGTCCCGGCTCTTATCATCGGACTTCTTGTTTCGCCGGTACTTGGCATTTCTGTGCTTGTCTTTTATATCATCGCTCATCAGTTGGAAGCACACATTGTCGCCCCTCAAGTGATGAAACACTCCGCCGGACTGAACCCTGTCGTTCTCATTATCGCCATCCTGATCGGGCTCGAGCTCGGTGGACCACTTGGTATCATACTTGCTGTACCAATTACGATGATTCTCTCCGTCTTCGTGGAGGATTTGGTCTTGAAGAAAAGTATTGAGAAAACAGAAGCGATACTATGACAGAAAAAACAGGCATCTTGTATATGGTAGCCACACCGATTGGGAATCTCGGAGATATCACTTTACGCGCTCTCGAAACATTGAAGGCAGTAGATACCATATTGTCTGAAGACACGCGCGTGACAGGGAATTTGCTCCGTCATTTTGAGATCAAGAAACCGCTCATATCATTTCACGAACACACGGATTCTGACAAAGCACAGAAACTCATCGATCGGATAGTAGCAGGAGAGAATATGGCGCTTGTGACTGATGCGGGTACACCGGGAATATCCGATCCGGGCAATGTCTTGGTAGAATTGGCTGTCCTCGCAGGAGTGAGTGTTATTCCTCTTCCTGGGGCCAATGCCCTCGGAGCGATTGTTTCCGTCGCAGGGATTGATATGCGAGAGTTTATTTTTCTTGGGTTTCCACCACATAAGAAAGGGCGGGAGACGTTTTTCAAAAAGGTGGTCGCATCGGAATATCCGGTCATCTATTATGAATCGCCTCATCGGGTGATAAAGAATCTGGAACTTCTCGCAGAACTGGCACCGCACAGAAAACTTGTTTTGGGACGGGAATTGACCAAGATATTCGAAGAAGTGGTGCGGGGTAGTGTCGGTGAGGTGAAAACATATCTGGAAAACAAGGCGGGGAAAACAAAAGGGGAGTTCGTGATTATAGTATATAATAAAGAAGAGAGGAAAGAAGTCTAAGAAGAAAAAAGTATACAAAAGAAAAAGCTCGACCGTACTATGTACAAATCGGGCTTGGGTTCCAGGTTTTGGCGAGTTTATCTGCCGAAGAGCCTAGCAAAGTTCACGAGAACCTCTCCCCACCAGTAATTGGCGAAAGAGCAGGGACCACCGTGGTAGCAGGCGGTGGAGAGGAGTGAGAACGCAATCGACAGAGTGATTGCGACAAGTGCTACCGCGAAAATAATTTCGCTGAGCGGTATCCCTGACTCTGGCTTGGCCAGCTGACGGAAATCTTCTCGAGTAGTCATTGACTGTCTCCTAGAGTTAAAAAGGTACTGTAGAACCATTATACATCATAAATAACAATTTGTCAAGTATAGAAAGAATAATTATGCCAAAAGGTACTGAAAACAAGCCATTTTTCATCACAACACCGATCTATTATGCCAGTGGATCGCCACATATCGGACATGCCTACACTACGGTTGTTGCGGATTGTTTGGCACGTTTCAAGAAAGAACAAGGTTATGAAGTTTTCTTCTCTACTGGTACTGATGAACACGGGCAGAAGATCGCCAAAAAGGCGGAAGAGGAAGGAAAAGAAGTCAGAGCTTTCGTCGATGAGATGACAGACGGATTTCAGAAGCTGTGGCAGGCGCTCGATATCGAGTATACGAAATTCATCCGCACGACCGATACGCATCATATAAAAGCGGTGCAGAAAGTCTTGCAAACACTCTATGACAATGGATCTATCTACCAGGGATTCTATGAAGGACTCTACTGCATCGGTTGCGAACAGTTCAAGACAGAGGAAGATCTTGTTCTCGGCAAATGTCCTGATCATAACAGTGTGCCGGAATTTATGAGAGAGGAGAGTTATATTATGAAGATGACGGAACTTCAGGATGAATTGATCCATCGTATCGAAACAGATGTTCTTTGTGTCACTTCGGGGAAATATAAAACGGAAATTCTTTCTTTTCTTAAGAGAGAAAAATTGGAAGACGTTTCCATCTCTCGTAAGAATGTGAAATGGGGGATACCTCTGCCATTTGATGAAGCACATACGACGTATGTGTGGGTAGATGCTTTTCTCAATTATCTGACGGTGCTCGGATGGGACGGCGATACGGATGTCGTGCCGAAAGAATGGCCCGCCGATGTACAGATTATCGGTAAAGATATCTTGCGCGTGCATGCGACCATCTGGCCGGCCGTTCTGATGCACCTCGGCATCCCGACGCAGAAACTCCTTCTCACCCACGGACATATCTTGTCGGGCGGGAAGAAGATGAGCAAGACTATGGGGAATATAATCGATCCGCTTACACTGGTGGAACGGTTCGGTGTCGATGGGACACGCTATCTCCTTATGAGTGCGGGAACATTCGGTGGAGATGTCGATCTTACTTTGGAGCGGATGACAGAAAAATACAATGCTGATCTCGCCAATGGCCTCGGAAATCTGGTCTCTCGGGTACTCAAGCTTGCGGAGCAGGTTTCTCTCTGCAGAGAAATAAGCACGTTGAAAGACAGCGAGACGATGGACACATTGATGAATGAATATAAATTCTCCGAAGCTCTCCAACATATCTGGCAGAAAGTTTCAGAGGCCAACAAATATATCGATGAGATGAAACCATGGGTACTTGTGACGTCTGATGGAACGAAATTTTCTGAAGTAATGGAGGTTCTCCTCGGACAGCTTGCATCTATCGCGATACTCCTCCAGCCATTTATGCCTGAAACATCCGAAAAAATAAAAAGAGCTCTCAAGACAGGAAAAGTCGAACCACTTTTTCAACGAATCAAATAAATGCAGGACATCCATACACATCTCTATTGGAAATCATACGACGTTGATCGGGACGACGTGATCTTGCGTGCCCGCGAGGTGGGAGTGAAAGAGATGTTCGTCATCGGGTGTACGGTCGAGGAGAGCCGACAGTCTCTTTCTCTTGCGGAGAAATACTCGGATATGTACGCTTCTATTGGTATCCATCCACAAGAATTTTTTGATGCATCTGGAATTTCGAGTTTGGAGTTGTGGATCGAAGAGCTTGGTGTATTGGCAAAAAATAAGAAAGTGATCGCCGTAGGAGAGTGTGGACTGGAGTATTATAAACATCCTGTCTCAGATATCGCACCGCTTACTGAA
Source organism: Candidatus Moraniibacteriota bacterium (assembly GCA_023261645.1). Lineage (GTDB taxonomy): Bacteria > Patescibacteriota > Minisyncoccia > Moranbacterales > UBA1568 > UBA1568. The sequence continues at coordinate 17,919 of JAHFOO010000008.1, forward strand.
GAACGAAAGCAGTGGCAGAAAAAAGCTCTTTTGGCGCAGATCGCTTTGGCACAAGAGGCCGGACTTCCCCTCATTCTTCATTGTCGTCCGTCCGTTGGCACTCAAGACGCATACGAAGATATGTTTGATATTTTTTCGGATTCAAAACTCAAAACTCAAAACTCAAAATCCGTTTTGCACTGTTATATGGGTGATACCGAAGTGACGAGAAAATTTTTGACGTTACCGAATATATATTTTTCTTTCACTGGGAACATCACCTATCCGGTGAAGAAGGCTGTTATAGGAACGAAAGATGACCTGACTGAAACAGTGAAAATTATTCCGCTTAATCGAATTTTCACCGAAACGGATTGCCCGTTTCTCGCTCCGCAATCAAAAAGAGGGGAACGGAACGAGCCGGGTTATGTGAGAGAGGTGCTCGAGTGTATCGCCAAACTTCACCATCAAGAGATTTCGGTCGTCGAGCGAGCAATAGAAGAGAATGTTAAGAAAGTTTTTCCTACAATTTTATCCTAAACATATGCCAGAGAAACCACCTGTACCACCAATGCCGGAGGACAATACTGAAAAAGAAATGACATTGGAACAACTCGGACAGAAGATCGAAGAATGTTCCGCCCAAATCGAGGATCTCCTTGGGAGAAACGCGGGAAACCAGACTTTTCAGACTGCCATTTCTCGAAAAATCAATGAGCGGGCAGGCTATATTATGAAGCGAGATGAAATATTGCAGAAAGGATCCGAGAAGCATTGATGTACTGCTGTCCGGAATACTGTATAATAGAGGAGTATAAATATTTTTTCTATTCTTATGAGATTCGGGAAAGAGAAACATATCCAAGAAGTATGGAGGGAAAATGCCTCAGAGAAGAAAAAAGTTGTCGGCAAGGAAGAACAGTTGTTCATTCAAGCAGAAAAAGAGGCTTTGAAACAGAGAATGGAATCCGAAATTGTTCGTCTCAAGGAAAATATCAGTATCATCAAAGAAAAACAGGAGAGACTGGCGATACGGATAGCGGAGGTGCACACCGAGGTGGCCTCCGATGATGGTACTGATCCGCATATTACCGGAGCTCGTGTAGCTATACTGAAAAAATACGAAAAATACAGAGATTTGGGAGAGGTACTACTGATGAAAGAAACAATAAAATTGGAAGAACAGGAAGCGAGATACCGGACAGTTCCCGAATGAACGAATGGATATTTCTCTCTGATTGACGTTTCTTGTCTCCCGATATATACTGAAGTCGCTAAAAAAGAAGGGCAATCCTTCTTTTTGCTTGTTTTGAAATCTATTGGAAGGTATGGAAATATCGATTGCCGCTGAAAAATTATTTATGTTGGGATCTTTCCCTGTGACGAATTCTTTTCTGATCGGTTTTTTGGTCAGCCTGGGGATGGTGCTTGTGACGTGGTTTATTTTTCGCAAGAAAGAGCTCGTGCCTCGCGGATTGCAGAACGTCTTCGAGCTCATAGTGGAAGAACTCTTGTCGTTCATCGAAAGCGTGACAGAGGACAAAGCTCAGGCAAAAAAATATTTTCCGCTTATCGCGACGATTTTTCTCTTCGTGTTGTTTTCCAATTGGATCGGACTTCTGCCCGGTCTCGGTACTGTCGGCCTCTCTCATATAAAGGATGGACATTCGACAATCATCCCGTTTCTCCGAAGTACATCGGCTGATTTGAACTTCACGCTGGCATTGTCGCTTATCGCCGTCATTACCGTGCAATTTACCGGTATTGTCGCTCTTGGTATCATCGGATATGGTAAAAAGTTCCTTGTCAGTCCATTTCACAAGCCATACGTCATTGGCACGATCGTCGGTATTCTTGAACTCGTGAGTGAGGTCGGTAAGACTATCTCGTTTACCTTTCGTTTGTTTGGCAATGTGTTTGCCGGCGAGGTACTTCTTACCGTTATGCTTCATCTCGTTCCGTTTTTCTTGCCACTTCCGTTTATGTTTCTTGAGATATTCGTCGGACTTATTCAGGCAGTAGTATTCTCTATGCTCACACTTGTCTTCCTCAAGATGGCCACTATTCCGGCAGAGCACTAGGAGGAAAATCATGTCATATGGACAGATGTGAGAAAAAGCTGTAGAATAGTTTAATGTTAATTCATTTTTAAGTATAATTGTATGGAAGTCGAATCAGCGAAATTGATTGGTGCAGCTCTCGCTATGGGTCTTGGTGCTATTGGCCCTGGCATTGGTCTTGGTTTACTTGCTTCAAAGGCGCTTGAAGCCATCGGTCGCAATCCGGAAGCACAAGGAAAAGTGCAAACTACGATGATTCTCGCTATCGCTGTGACGGAAGCTGTGGCTATTTACGCTCTCGTTATTGCTCTTATGATTCTTTTCGCGTAATTGTACCGATTGATAGTGAACGGAGGTATCTCGTTTTTTGTTTACTGTCGATCACCGATTGTTTATGGATATTTTTACAAAACTTGGTATTGATTGGAAATTGCTCATCGCTCAGGTGATCAATTTTGGTATTCTTTTTTGGATACTTCGTCGTTACGCTTATCAGCCAATGTTTGATTTTCTCGAGAAACGTACTACCCGCATCGAACAAGGATTGAAGGATGCTGAGGCTGCCACAGTGAGACTTGGTGAAATGGAAGTGAAAGAGAAAGTCGTTCTGACAGAGGCTCGTGCTGAAGCTCGAAACATTATCGCTTCTGCCGAAGAATCGGCCAAGAAACGCGATACGGAACGTGAAAAGGAAACAGAAACGAAAGTGAAACGTTTGCTCGAAGAGGCTGCCATAAAGATTCGCGAAGAAAAGGATGCGATAATGACGGAAGCGAAACAGGAAATCGGCGAGCTTGTCATCATCTCAGTCGAGAAGATCTTGCGCGAAAAGGTGGACGTGATAAAGGACAAGAGTCTGATAGAAGGGATGATGAAATAAAGAATTTTCAATTCACAATTTTCAAACAATGGTTCAATTTAAAAAATTTCGAAATTAAGTCATTGGAGATTCCTGCCCGCTCGGCAGACGGGGTTTAGAAATTAGAAATTGGAATTTAGAAATTTAAAAAATATGCGTCCAACTGTTTCACAATATGCACGGGCATTGGAAGAACTTTCACAAGAAAATGTGATGCCTTTGCCCGTTGTTGTTCGGAGCTTCTCTGATTTTTTGAAGAGGCAAGGGGAATCGAAGAAATTCGATGCCATTGTGAAACAACTGGAAAAATCAGATACAATGCGCTCAGGAAAATTGTCAGTCATTGTCGTGACGGCGTACGAGCTTTCTCCTGAGACAAAAGTTCTCTTGACGAAGAAGGCAGAAGATATTTTTCCAGGGAAAACAGCGATTCTTTCCTATGAAGTCAAGAAAGATATCATCGGCGGTGCCTGTTTTCGGACGGATGAAATCTTGTATGATGTCACCATCGCAACCGAGCTTTCAGCTCTCAAGAAAGTGATTCAAAAATAAGTATTCTCATTTTCTATTTTTCTAAGACATAATTGCTAAAAAGTCATTCCTATGAGTAACCCACTGATTCAAGAATTGAAGAAACATATTTCTGAATTTCATCACGAGCCGAAAGTCGAGGCTATCGGTACGGTGCTCGAGATCGGTGATGGAGTCGCTCGCGTTGCAGGTCTTTCAGAAGTTATGGCAGGGGAAATGGTAGAATTTGAAAACGGAGCCGTCGGCGTCGCTCTCAATCTCGAAGAAGGTGAAGCAGGAGTGATGCTTCTTGACGAGACAGGGACACTCGGTGAAGGAGCGATTGCCAAGAGTACGGGCAAGATTCTGTCGGTGCCGGTAGGTGAAGGCGTGATCGGACGAGTCCTCTCTCCTCTCGGTATTCCTATCGATGGGAAGGGAGATATTGAAGCCAAAGCATATTATCCTGTCGAAAAAATCGCTCCCGGTGTCATTACGCGTCAGTCGGTCAATCAACCACTTCAGACGGGTATCAAAGCCATCGATGCTCTCATTCCAATCGGACGTGGTCAACGTGAACTCATCATCGGTGATCGTCAAACAGGTAAGACGGCCATTGCTATCGATACGATCATCAATCAGAAGGGGCAAGGAGTCATCTGTATCTATGTCGCTATCGGACAAAAGGAATCCAAAGTTGCTCGTATCGTAGCAGAACTGGAGAAGAGTGGTGCGATGGAATATACCACGATAGTCGTCGCCGGAGCTTCTGATCCCTCAGCTTTGTCGTTCATCGCACCATACGCCGGTTGCGCTCTCGGAGAATACTTTATGGATCAGGGCAAGGATGTGCTCGTGATTTATGACGATCTCTCGAAGCATGCGGTCGCGTATCGTCAGATATCGCTCATTCTCCGTCGTCCACCGGGACGCGAAGCTTATCCTGGAGATGTGTTCTATGTCCATTCACGTCTGCTCGAACGGAGCGCGAAACTCAACAAAGAAAATGGCGGTGGATCATTGACAGCCCTCCCTATCATCGAAACGCAAGCCGGCGATGTGTCGGCCTATATTCCGACGAACGTGATTTCGATCACTGATGGTCAGATTTATCTGGAGAGCGATTTGTTCTACAAAGGCATCCGTCCGGCGCTCAACGTCGGCCTTTCCGTATCGCGTGTGGGCTCATCGGCTCAGATCAAGGCGATGAAACAAGTATCGGGAACACTCCGTTTGGATCTCGCTCAATTTCGTGAGCTGGAAGCTTTTTCTCAGTTCGGATCCGATCTCGATGAGAAGACAAGGACGCTCATCGAACGCGGAAGGCGAGCGGTGGAAATATTGAAACAGCCTCAATATTCACCGCTACCGGTTGAGAAAGAAGTAGCAGTGCTGTACGCTCTCACTCGCGGATATGTCGATGACATTGCTGTCGAGGAAATCAATCGTTTCGAGAAAGAATTCGTCGCGTATCTGAATAATGAAGGGAAAGCGATATCCGAAATGATAATGAAGGAGCGGGCTCTGACACCTGAAGTGGAAGAACTGTTGAAAAAAAATATTGAAGAGTTTAAGAAAGGATTTACGGTATAGTTTTTGGAAGTTCGTTGAAAAAATATTTCTTTTGAGACCGTTGGAATCTGGACGGGCACGGTTTCCGCCAAAGGCGGAAGAGGGAAGATTCCACAGAACGAGCTCCCCGCTGGGGAGTGAGAGGGTCGCAAAAGGAATATTTTTCAAAGAACGCTTAATGAAAAAATTGTATGGCAAGTGCACGAGACATCAGAAGACGGATCAAGGGAGTGAAGGGCACGGGGAAAATCACCCGCGCTATGGAAATGATTTCGGCTGTCAAAATGCGCAAAGCTGTCGTGAATGTGCTTTCTATCCGTCCGTATGCCAAGAGTGCTGTCGAATTGCTCGAACAATTGAAACGTGCCGTAGGGAATGAAGGACACGTCCTTTTGACACAGCGTCCGGTGAAGAGGGAGCTTTACGTGATCATCACGAGTAATCGTGGTCTGTGCGGAGCGTTCAATGCTCAGATCGTGAAGCATTTGCGCCAGACATTGAAAGATGATGCGAATCGGGAGCGAGTGTTTATTACTATTGGAAAAAAGGGAGAAAATGCGGTGCGACGAATGCTGGCAACTCCGGGAAAGTGGGGAGGGATTATCGCTTCATTTCCTGATGTTCTTTCAGTGCCGACCATTCTCGGTATGCGGGCCATCGCCAAAATTATCATTGAAGAGTTTGAGATGAAGCGTGTCGATCGTGTGGTGATGGTGTATACGAATTATGTTTCTATGCTTTCTCAGGAGGTGAAGGTGCGGGCACTTTTACCGGTTGCCATCAAAGATACGAAGAAAGCGATGTATGAGATGGATGAGAAGCGGGGAAAGAATATTCCGATCGATGCCGAATACGTGATTGAGCCAACGCCGAAAAAAGTACTGTGGCAGATGATTCCACGATTGATCGAGATGGAACTCTACCATGCCGTACTTGAAAGCAACGCCTCACAAGAATCATCTCGTATGATGGCGATGAGAAATGCCACCGATGCTGCCAAAGATATGGTAGCCGATTTGACGCTCGCCTACAATCAGCTCCGTCAAGGAAAGATTACACAGGAAATAGCGGAATTATCGGCTGGTATGGCGGCGGTACAGAAATAGTCGAACGTTGTTGAATGGTTCTATCGCTTTATTACCAAACGAAGTGAGTGAAACGAAAGTTTACTTTCGTTTCCGAGCGAGTGCTGGTAAAATCGGGTGAATACCCGTTATAATGTATTGAGCGATGAAACAGTGTAACAATGTAATTGTGAAATTATGGATACCGTTGGAAAAATAATTCAGGTAATCGGACCTGTAGTGGATGTGGAATTCGGAGATGAGAGTACTCTCCCGAATATGTATGATGCTTTGGAGCTCAGTGTGAGCGGAGTGAAACTCGTCGTGGAGGTTCATCAGCATCTCGGCGGACATCGTGTGCGTGCCGTGGCTATGGGAACGACTGATGGAGTACGGCGTGGGATGGAGGTCGTTGCAACAGGAGCCCCGATCTCTGTACCAGTCGGCAAGGCGGTCTTGGGTCGGATGTTCAATGTGCTCGGCGATACCATCGATGGCCGCGCCGACAACCCAGAGGGTAGTCAGGCGGGCAGGCTCGCTGATGCCAAGCGGAGGTCTATCCACAGAACAGCCCCGGCTTTTGATGAACAATCAACCAAAGCAGAGGTGTTTGAAACGGGTATCAAGTCGATCGATCTCTTCTGTCCATTTATGAAAGGCGGTAAAGTTGGTCTTTTCGGAGGAGCCGGTGTCGGAAAGACGGTCGTGATTCAGGAACTGATCCGCAATATCGCTTCCGAACATGGTGGTTATTCTGTTTTCGCCGGAGTCGGTGAACGTACTCGTGAAGGGAATGATCTTTATTTCGAAATGAAAGAATCCGGTGTGCTCGATAAGACAGCTCTCGTCTTCGGTCAGATGAATGAACCTCCAGGATCTCGTCAGCGTGTCGCTCTGACCGCTCTTACGATGGCCGAATCATTCCGTGATGACGAAGGCAAGGATGTCCTTCTTTTCATCGATAATATTTTCCGTTTCACGCAGGCCGGTTCGGAGGTATCAGCACTCCTTGGACGCATTCCAAGTGCCGTAGGCTATCAGCCGACTCTCGCCGAAGAAATGGGCGGGTTGCAAGAAAGAATCACATCAACCAAAAATGGATCCATCACTTCCGTACAGGCGGTGTACGTACCGGCCGATGACCTGACTGATCCAGCTCCGGCTACCACGTTCGCACATCTTGACTCGACGGTAGTACTCAATCGTGCTCTTACCGAAATCGGTATTTATCCTGCTGTCGATCCGCTCGATTCGAGTTCCACTATTCTCGACCCACAGGTGGTGGGAGAACGGCACTATACGGTCGCACGCAATGTACAGAAAATCCTTCAGCGGTACAAGGATTTGCAGGATATCATCGCCATTCTCGGTATGGAAGAATTGTCTGATGAAGACAAGCAGACCGTCGCTCGTGCCAGAAAGATTCAGAAATATCTCTCACAGCCGTTCTTTGTAGCAGAACAATTCACCGGGGCGACTGGAAAATACGTGAAGCTTGATGATACGATCGCCGGTTTTGAAAAAATTCTTTCCGGAGAGCTCGATGATATCGCTGAGCAGGCATTTTATATGAAAGGTTCAATCGAAGAAGTCATCGCAGAAGGACGTAAAGACCAATGATATGTTCCAGTCGTTTGAAGAAACATCGACAACTGACTGAAATATTCTCAAACGTATGATCAAATTCAAAATTATCACTCCGGAAAAAATAGTCATCGAAGAGGAAGTATATCAAGCGACACTGCCGGTTCTGGGTGGGGAAGTGACCATCTTATCGAACCATATACCCTATATCGGTGCTTTGCGAGCCGGAGAAATCATTTTTCGGAAAAAGCAAAATGAGGAAGAAACAAACCTCGCTACTTCAGGTGGTTTCGTAGAATTTCATAACAATGTTCTCTCTATCCTGGCTGATACGGCAGAACGAGCTGAAGAAATCGATCTGGCCAGAGCCGAAGAAGCACGAGAACGAGCTGAGGCATTGAAGAAAGAGCGTTTGACTATGGATGATGAAGAATATGCCCGCATATCAGCTCTTCTTGAGAAAGAATTGACTCGTGTACAGGTAGCTCGAAAGCATCATACGAGACGAGGCATATCTCTCGGAAACAATACGCTGTAATCAAGCATTACTTGCTTGTCGATTGAAGAAGTCCTGATTCCTTAGGACTTCTTTGTTTTAGTGTGAGATTCTCCACACACAGAGAAGGAAGTGACTTATTCTTCAATAAATGCTATACTCTAGACCTTCAAGTACTTTTGTAAAGACCACTATGCTTCCACTCTATCCACTGGAACGCACAAGGAGGTTCCAGAAAAAACATATTTTCTTTTCGGCTCCGCTGATACTTGTCGCTCTAGGGAGTTTCTATTTCTTTATGCCTTTTTTCCATAAGGAAAGCGAGATGGCGATTGTTCCGAAAGAAGAATCATCAGTACCGGAACTTTCAGAATGGGTGGATGAAAAACCGACTCTTGACGAAAAGGATATTCCGCAAAAAGAAGGAGAAGGAGGTCTTCCTTTTCTCCCTCCTCCTCCGCCCCCATCGATGGATCGGATGAAAAAACAGGGTTGTGTGGCCGATGGTTTTCTCTCAGGATATGGGGGAGACCTGAATAGTTCCATAGCGCTTATAAACCGTTCGAAATGTTATTATCTGCATCGGGCACTCGAGACATGGCTCCGTCCGCCAGATTTCGAGTTAGCACGAAAAATACAATCAAAAGTCACAAGGCCGAATATTTTGTACGGTATGTTTATCGCGGAAGCCATAAGTACGAGTGTGAAGTACTATTATCCGGCAGAAAATCGTGATTTCAATTTCAGTGATATGTGTCGCAGTGGGAGTAAGAATTACTGGGGCGAACATACCTGTAAGCCATCACTTACGAAAGAAGAATATCGTAAATATGTAGAGTACATAGCGGAACAAGCTATGGATATGGGCATACAGAGCTTTCTTTTCGGAGAAGTGTCCTATCAGGATGCAGGAGATTTGGGAGAGAGCGTGATGCCAGAAGTCATCGCGGGTATGCGTGAGTATGCCGATTTCCGCGGTATGAAAATTTTTATCGGTGCTCAAACCAATGACATCACCGACGAGAAATATCTACGTCTTTTTGATTATATCGAAGGCGGGGTCGGAGTGAGCGGAAACGGTACTGTCGAAAACGGACCCTGTTTCTCACGCTGGTGGCAGAAGCCAGGGGATTGGTGCTGGGCGCTTCTCTGGCATCCTCAATTCTCCAGTCGAGCGAACAATGTCCTTGTACACTTTGATTGGAGCGGGAAATGGGGAGATGATATGAGTGTTTTTACGCGGATGGACAAAAATGATCGCGAAACGACATTGTATAATCTCTATACATCATTTACCGCCAGAGGTACAGGATTCCTGATGCCTGTTTTGGCGACGCTGTATAAGGACAATGGAGGCTGTCGAGGACCGAAGAAACGTTTTTATTCCGCCAGCGATAAATATTCTTGCCAGGATGAAGATGCTATCAATCGTATCCTCTCCGGGAGAGAATGATTTTTTCTTCGCTTTGAAAGAGAATTCTTGATATAATGAATCGTGTAAGATACTGTTTATTTTTTTGTGATGCCTCTCTCTCAGGAAAAGAAATTTCAACGACGAAAAGAAGATTTCCAATGTGAAAACTGCGGAGCTATGATGTTCGGAGACGGATATACGAATCATTGTACGAAGTGTCTCTGGAGCAAGCACGTAGATATCGCTCCTGGGGATCGCTTGGCCCTCTGCGGAGGATTGATGGAGCCGATAGCCTTGAGATTGGAAAGTACCGGGTATATATTGATTCATCATTGCAAGAAATGCGGATACGAAAAGAAGAATAGAGGGGCAGAAGATGATGATTTTGAAGCTTTGATTGAGCTTTCCCGTCGATTGGCGAACAAGCAATAAAAACAAAAGAATATGGAGTGGAAAAAGATAGCTTCGGAAGACGTCGCACAAGTCTTTTCGGAACTTGAGAGTCAGGAATCAGGTCTTTCAATCAAAGTTGCTGAAGAGCGATTGCGTGCTCTTGGAGAAAATAGTGTGAAGGAGAAATCGACCTCACTTTTTGAAATGTTTAAACGACGCCTGCATTCTTCTTTTCTGTACCTCCTCCTCGGAGCGGCCGGACTTTCTTATTTTTTGGATGATCGGATAGAATCCGGTCTTATCCTTCTGTTCATTCTCATCAATATCGGCCTGGAAATGTATCAAGAGTATCGTGGAGAGAAGGCTGTAGAGCTCCTCAAAAAATATCTCGTGGTACATACTCGGGTGAGACGAGGCGCTACGGTGATGAATATAGAAAGTGAGAACGTTGTTCCTGGAGATATTGTCCTTGTCGAGGCGGGAGACCGTCTGCCGGCTGATATGCGCTTCACCGCTTGTTTCGGTCTTGCTCTTGATGAAAGCGTGATGACAGGCGAATCAATCGCTGTACAGAAAAAGAGTACGCAGCTCCCTACCTCTCCAGCTGAAATGTTTGAAGCGGAGAATATCGGATTTGCAGGAACCATCATAACAGCCGGGCGAGGGGAGGGTATCGTTTTTGCAACGGGCGATAAAACAGCTCTGGGGGATATTCAGGCGATCGTCACAGAGCAGAAGCACGAAACAGGCTTCGAAAAGAGCCTTGCAGAGTTCAGTCGTTTCATCGTGAAGTTCGTTATCGTAACATTGGTGTTGGTATTTCTTGCAAATATATTCATCAAGGGAGAAAGCGTGAATATCACGGAATTACTCATTTTTTCTCTGGTGCTCGCCGTATCAGTCATCCCGAATGCATTGCCGGCGATTGTTACTGTGGCGCTTTCTCGTGGTGCGATCCAGCTCGTGCACAAAAAGGTCATCATCAAACGTCTTTCAGCTATCGAAGATCTCGGAAGTATTGAAATCCTTTGTACCGATAAGACAGGGACACTTACTGAGAATATCCTCTCCGTGAGTCAGGTGCAATCTTCCGATAAGCGACGATGTCTCTCTCTCTCGATGATTGCCTCTCTCTCGGCACCGCTCCATCAGAAAGATTTGCATGATGCTTTCGATAAGGCATTGTGGAAAGAGCTTTCTCCGCTCGAACGATCATCCGTGAAGAATGTACGACGAATCGATACCATCCCCTTTGATCCGGAACGGAGACGGAACAGCGTTTTGGTGGAAAGTCAAGCAGGTGAAAGAGAAATCATCGTACGAGGCGCACCTGAGGAAATATTACGTCTTTCGCATAATGTCGATTCTTTCGCCATCCGAAAATCTCTTGAGTGGATGAAGGAGAGGGGCATTCTCGGAGAACGAGTGTTGGCTGTTGCGAGACGATCCTTTCCTGTAAAACGAGAGTACACTTTGTTCGAAGAACAACAGCTCGAATTCGTAGGACTGATTTCTTTTCTTGATCCTCTCAAAAAGACGACCAGAGAAACGTTGATGAAGGCGAAAGCTCTCAATGTGCAGGTGAAAATTCTCACTGGTGATAGTAAGGAAGTGGCGGGTGCTGTCGGTTATGCTGTCGGACTATTGCGACGCCCAGGAGACGTGATAACGGGGAGCGACCTTTCGATGATGAAGTATGTAGAAAAACGGCGAGTGGTACTCTCGAACACTGTTTTTGCGCGTATTTCCCCGAGAGAGAAATATGAGATCATCAAGATATTGCAAGAGAAATATGAAGTCGGTTTTTTGGGAGAGGGCATTAATGACGCGCCAGCACTTCAAACGGCTGACGTCGGACTTGTGGTAGCAGAAGCATCAGATGTCGCTCGCGGGGCTTCTGATGTCATTTTGCTCGAGAAGAGTCTCGATACGGTTATTGATGGCATAAAAGAAGGGAGAATAATTTTTGCGAACATCTTGAAATATCTCAAAATCACACTGACATCCAATTTCGGTAATTTCTATTCCGTAGCCGTAGCTTCTCTTTTTCTTCCGTTCGTTCCGCTCCTCCCTGTACAGATACTTCTCCTCGATCTCCTTTCGGATTTTCCGATGATTGCTATCGCGACGGACACCGTCGATACGGAAGAATTGGAACAGCCAAAAAAATATCAAGTGCACTCCGTTATTTTGGCTGCCACACTTTTTGGCGTCGTAAGCTCTGTCTTCGATTTCATTCTCTTCGCAAAATTTTATCATACGAGCGAAGCGACACTTCAGACGGCTTGGTTCCTCCTCAGTATCGCGACAGAAGTGATCTTGGTGTATTCTCTTCGTACTAGGAGACCATTCTTCCAATCGAGAAAGACCCCTCTTTTTCTCGGATCACTTTCTCTTTTCATAGTGGCGCTTGCTTTTTCTCTTCCGTTCACTCCGTTGGGAAAGGATATGTTTCTTTTTGCACATCCGACGGCACAGATGTTCCGTACAGTCATACTTCTTATACTTGGTTATTTCATAATGACTGAAATCGTGAAGCATTTTTATTTCCAGTATTTTCATGAATACTCGGAGAAGAAATCAACTCGGTTCAATAGAAAAAGACAGTTTGCGAAAGTATAATCTATGACAAGAAGACAAAGTATTTTCCTCCTTCTGACGCTTTTTTCGGGTGTAAGCGTCGTGGTCATACTGCTGGTTCAAAATATCTCAGAACAAAGCGTATTTTCTTCTGTGGCAAGGTGGAAAACAAGTCTGGGAACGAATTTTTTCGGGCAGAAAGTAAACGATAGCGATGAAACGTTCTTGGTAAAAAGAGTTGTGGATGGCGATACGATAGAACTGGAGAATAAAGAAAAAGTCCGTTATATCGGTATTAATACGCCAGAAAGTGTCGATCCAAGAAGAAAAGTCGAGTGTTTCGGCAAGGAGGCATCGATATACGACAAGGAGCTCGTCGAAGGGAAAAGAGTACGACTCGTAAAAGACGTTTCTGATCGTGATATGTATGGACGTTTGCTCAGATTCGTCTATCTGGAAGATGGAACATTCGTGAATGAAGTGCTCATACGAGAAGGATACGCTTTCGTTTCGACCTATCCGCCGGATGTTACCAATCAGGATGTCTTTCGTCAGGCAGAAAGAGAGGCGAAGAATGAAAAGCGCGGTTTGTGGAGCGAAACTACCTGTAATGGAAAAAAATAAAAATACTGAGAATAACGGACGTTTGCTTCACTCATTTTGTTTGATAATAAAAAGTGCCCGGCATCCTCGTAAGGAGCCGGGCTTTTTTCTGACGACGATGCGTCAACGGAGTGATAATCAGCAGGCAGTGCAGTAGTAAATGTGACCACGTGTGATAAGGCGTCCGTTATTGGCATCGTGCATATTCAGATGACAATGATGCCTGCCTGAAGCTGAGTGACAGATATCCGGATTGCAGACATCTTCAATAGATTTTCTCTTGAGCTCCGCTTTTCTCAGAGCGGCCCGTACTGTCGTCATTACTGAGCTTTTGTTATACAGACGCTCAGAAATCTGTGCCTGGGCGATTGCTCTTTTTGCATCTTCCTCGGCAATCATCTGTTCATCGATGCCAGGGTGACAAGGAACATTGATCGGAATGTGATTACAACCGATTGTCTGAAACGCTGTCGCACGAAATTCGTGTGTCATTTCTTCTCTCCTATTGTTGTGAACTCTTTTGACTTCGTTTGAAGCCTGCGTAACAAAAAACGGCGTGCCGTTTCTTGTTACCGTTTTTATACCACGGCGAAGTTTTTTGTGCAATACTATTCTTTGGACGCAATCAGTTGTCCAAAAAGGGTGACGCATTCATCAGGTGTTTTCGCTCCGAGAGAACCATCGATCCGGTGTTCGAGTGTGACAGTACGAGCTTCCACCTCTTTGTCTCCAATGATGATGAGATAGGGGATTTTCTGTACCTTGGCATTTCGTACGCGTTTGCCGAGAGATTCATTGTCGAGATCGAGGTCAACGCGGATATCACGCTTTTTGAGTACGTCGGCTATTTCTTTGGCATATGCCTGATGGCTTTCTCCTATAGGAAGGACGACCACCTGAACCGGCGCAAGCCAGAGAGGAAAAGCTCCGGCATAATGCTCGATGAGAATCCCCATAAATCTGTCCGGCGAACCGATGAGAGCACGATGAATCATTACCGGTGTCTTCTCTGTACCATCATTGTCAGTATAGACCAGGCCGAATCGTTTCGGTTGATTGAAATCGAGTTGTACGGTAGAAATCTGCCATTCCCTCCCGAGAGCATCAACGGCCATAATATCAATCTTTGGACCATAGAAGGCGGCTTCGCCCTCTGCTTCTTTGTGAGTGATATTTTTCTCTTGCAAAAGTTTGCGCATAATCGATTGCGAGCGTTCCCAGACACTGTCGTCTCCGAGATATTTTTCTTTTTTCTCTGGATCACGGAGAGAGAGACGCATCCAATAGTCGATCTTGTATGTCGTGAGAGCAGTATCAATAGCAGTGAGTATGTTTGCCATCTCTTCTTCTATTTGACTTTCCATACAAAAAACGTGTCCATCATCTTGTGCGAATGAACGCAATCGGGTAAGTCCTGAAAGTTCACCGGGACGTTCATCGCGGTAGAGATTGGCGAAATCAGAGTAGCGGATAGGCAAGTCGCGATAACTGCGAGGCCGAGAAGCATAAATTTGTGTATGTTGCGGACAGTTCATAGGTTTCAAAAAATAGTCCTCGTCGCTGTACTGCGATCGCACAACGAGCATATCCTCCTTGTATTTGTCATAATGGCCGGAGATTTTGAAAAGTTCCGCCTTGTTTATGTTCGGAGTGTGAACCTCTTCGAATCCGAGACTGTGATTCAACTCACGTGAGAAACCGATGATGGCATTGCGAATGATATTTCCTTTGGGAGTGAACATCGGCATTCCAGAGCCCACGAGATCAGAAAATACGAGCAAGTCCTGTTCTTTGGCAATTTTTCTGTGATCACGTTTCTTGGCTTCTTCTTGCTTTGTGAAGTACGTCTTGAGTTCTGCTTCAGTAGCGAAGGCTGTCCCATAGATACGAGTGAGCATCGGATTTTTCTCATCACCACGGAAATAAGCACCAGCCAGATGAGTGATGGCAAATGATTTGGCATCGATTTCACCGGTATTCTCGACGTGCTTTCCTTCGCACAAATCGACGAAGTCACCGGTGGAATAGAGACTGAGAGTCTCACCACTTTTTTCGATGTCATCGATGATGGCAAGTTTGTAGGGATTGTCGGCAAACTGTTTTCGAGCTTCCTCTACCGAGATCTCCTTTCGTATGAATGGGAGCTTTTTGTTGATCTGTTTGCGTATCGTTTTCTCGAAGGCTTTCAAATCCTCCGGAGCAGGGGTCTTGCCAGTGCTGAAATCGATATCGTAATAGAAACCGTTCTCGGTGACTGGGCCGACGGAAAGTTTGGCATCCCGATCGTGTTCGAGAGCTGCTATGGCGAGCAGATGAGCCAAAGAATGACGTATATTATAGAGTTTTTCTTCCATATCATTGAGTATAGTAGTTTTTGATGACAATGTAAATTATAAGAATTGCGAGCATTATTTACAGTTATTTCTTCCCATTTTCTTTTGAGAGCACATTCGCTTCACCCAGCCGTTCCGCTCATTCCTGTTTCCCCTTCGCTCTTTTTGCTTTTGAAAAGCAAAAAACCATGCCCGCTTCAGGAAAACAAGTCTCTCAAATGAAAATGGGAAGAAACATGATAGGAAACGAATGATAAATAACACTGTTTATTCTTAGATGCAAATCTATTTTTTCTCTTCTACAGTTTGAATAGAGAAGTTGAGATCTTTCTTCAATTCAGTGGTTTGATCGTAGGTCTTCCCGTCTTTGGTTTTGAGATGGACAGTGACAGGAATCGTGCCGACGCCGGATTGCTTCTGAATCAGGAGATGATAATTTTCTGAAGTGATCGTATCGGGGAGTTCATAGGTGAGAGTGGTATGGACGTCGCTTTGTCCGATTTCGACATCCACGAATCCATCGAAATATGTTTTATTGAAAGCCGTCTTGGTCGTCACGGCATTGATCATCGAGCGAGTGAGAAATACCGATCCTTGCGGAACATAAGCGCGGAGATAGGTGTGGTAGTCGCTGGTACGCCAATCACCATGAGGAGCGGTATTCTGATATGTATAGACGACTGTTCCTGTTGGTTTTTCTCCGGTGAAATCAGCCGTGTATTCGAGTGATCGTTTGATGTAAAAATCCGTTTTGAGCGCTCCCATATTGGCATCGACAAGCATCAAATAATCATTGTTCCAGTCTTTGGAAACACTTCCATCCCAATGGACGCTTTCCACGAGTGATTGAAGAGCAGGATCTTTGAAGTAGAGCATTACGTCTTTGTTGCGCAGTTCTGTCTGTACGAATTCTGCCAGTTTCGGGATATTGGAAACGGTCACTGCCCGCTTCATAATTTCCGCGGCGATCTTCTTCATAATCGATTTTCGTGCCTGTTTGAGTTCTGCAGGAACGTCCTCTCCGAGATATGCTCTTTCGACACGATCTTCCAATTTATAGGCTCCATCAGTACTGGTATAGACGTTGGAGTCCCCGGGAATCTGGATAGGACCGGTGAGAGCCAGGATATTATTGAAAGTGAGAGAGTTGACGGCGATAACACCATCAAATGCTTCTCGTCCTCCGGCAAGGCGATAAAAATACTGTGCCTTTTCGGCGTTGGTCGGAAAATCGGGTGAAAAGTTGGAATCGCGGAATTTCCATTTCTTGAGTTGTATCTTGCGATCGAACGGATAGGGAGTGGGTATATCGGCGGTGATACGCTGATCGAGGAGATTGGCATCTTCGACAAGTGTCGATGTCACTTCGCCATTTTTCGTTTTGACGATGGCGTACTGTCCGAGGAATCCTCCGCCCGGACGGAGCTCGTCGCTATTTTGGAGGAGGATAAGGAATGTGTGGGTTTGATCGTCTTGCTTGGTTATGGCTTCGACGAGTTTGTTTACCACGTCGATTTCTTTTTTCGTATCAGGAGCGATAGGGAGAAGTTGTGAGACCTTTTGGAAAAGATTGAAAGAATTCGCTGCGAATTCTGTCTTATGCGTTTGAGCATAAGAAAACAAAAAAAAGCCTCCTCCAAGAACGAAGGTAAGGATGGCGATAATGATAATACGTTTGCGGGTAAAAAACGAGAGCATAGAGACAAAAAAGAGGAAATTAAATACTTTCCCAGTGTATCAGGAGTAGAGCTATTTGGAAAGTTTACCCCGTTACATATTTTGAACACATTTTGCTTATATACATAGTGTAAGACGCAGTCGCTCATAAATCCTAGTTTACAATTTGCTGAGTCTTTCTGAATATGTAATTGGGGCTTGCTCGTATAGTGGTGGATGCATTACAATAGAGCCATAAAGAACTGCGGGTAGAGGACTTGTCTGCCGTAGGCAGGCTTCCTAAGGAAATATTTGCGAGATTAGTATAATGGTAGTACACGACTCCGCCAGAGGCGGATAAACTTCCCTGGTGGTTTTATAAAGCGGGTATAGTATAGTGGTAATACGTGACCTTCCCAAGGTTAAGCGAGGAGTTCGATTCTCCTTACCCGCTCTGAAAAGTATAAAAGACCTGTTCGAAGAGGTCTTTTCTCTTTTTATTTTCTGATAGAAGATGGCTATATATCAACACTTTCAGCAGTCTCTATTTTTCTCTGAGCAGTCGCCACCAATGCATCTATTTGCCCGGCAGTTTTTGCAAGTTCCTGGTCTATTCCCAATTGTTTCATAAAGGCGACATTTTCAGGAATTTTTCCGGTGATATGTTTCAATGTCATATCAGCACCTGTTATTGCTTTGTTTCCGTCTTCCTTGATAAGTTTTTTGACACTTTCTCCATAGAGGACGAGACCATCTTCAGTGATGATTCTCCTTGGTCCTTCTGGAGGAATATAACGTTCCCGCGCAATACGTTCATCACCGATCTTTTTTATTTGCTCTGTTTGTTCAATCATATGATACCGAGAGATTTCTTAATTTCCATCATCCTTTTCCCTGTGAGGACTTTTTCAAATTCGACGATGATCTTGTCCTGTTCTCTTCTCAGATCGGAGAGTTTATCGATGTAGGATATATAGATTTCTTCGATTTCTTCCACGCGTTTTTTGATTTCTTCTTCGGTCATAGGATCGTTATTTATGATTGTAATAGAAGTATAGACTGCACTCTCATCTCTTGCAAGTGCCTGTCACAATATCGATTGTGTGTTATAGTAGAGAAAAATAATTCATTTTTTTGTGTATATGGAAACTTTTCGCATCGGAGAAGCACTGTCGTATGGGTGGGAGAAATTCAAGGTGCATTTTCTCTTTTTGTGGACGATACTCGGAGCTACTTATGGCATTTTTCTCGTGTTCGATCTCCTCCAGAAAGGAGCAGGGAAAGAAACATTGCTCGGTTCGCTCCTTGGGTTGGTCGCTATCGTTGTCGGATTCATCGTGAAGCTTGGTCTGATCCGGATGTATCTCGATCTGGCGGAGGGAACCAAAGACAAGGTGGCAGTACTCTTTTCTCAGTATCAGCTGATTTGGAAATATTTCGGTTCCTCCATCCTCTATGGGCTGATGGTGGTGTTCGGACTCATTCTTTTCATCATCCCGGGCATTTACTTCGCTTTGAAATACCAGTTTTATTCCTATCTCATCGTGGATAAGAATCTCGGCGTGACGGAGGCTCTGAAGAAAAGCGCCCGTATGACCGACGGAATCAAATGGAAACTTTTCGGTTTCTCATTGGTGCTCTGCGGGTTGAATTTCTTGGGACTCATCGCTCTCGTATTCGGACTTCTCGTGACGGTGCCGATGAGCATTATGGCGTATGTGTATGTGTATCGGACACTCCGAGACCGCGGACAAGAAATGATATCGAAAGAGACTCTTGTGACACCGCCGGTCGCAACACCGACTCCTTCTTCTGTCGTTTCTACTACGACTGTCTCCGGACAGCCGGTAGAAGTCTCTTCAGAGAATAAGTAACCGGTATATATCGTTTCCACAAGAGTGAAGTCCTTATCGTACAGAAGTATTCAGAAATTCATTGAGAGAAGTGTTGATTTTCGAGAGGATGGATCCTTCGGATGGGAGAGGAATCGATTCTGATACGGAAATCAGATTCGTTTCTTCGGATGGGAGGAAGGTGAGAATGATTGTATCGGGTAACTGCACTCGTGTGCCGTACGCCAGGATATCCTGCGGGAGAGGACGGTCAGGATCGAGAGACAGCTGGTCACTTTTTATTTTTATGGGAATATTCTCTTCTGTCGGCTGGAGGGTTTCTTCTGATCTTCTGATCGATGTCCCCAATACGAGAGGAGTACTCTCTTCGTTTATAACCGTTTCTTCTTTTGATGGCTGAGGGTTTTTCTTTGCCGGCACAGTCCATCTCCAAGCACTCCCTTTTTCTTTTTTGTAAACAGCATTTTCTGCAACCGGTTTGTCGAGCTTGTACTTGATGCTTTGTAACACTTTGCCGTCAGGCGCACGGAGTTCTATCTTTCCTTTTTGATTGGGGAGCGTGAAGAGAGAGAAATCGTGTGTGAGTTTAGCGTCTTTACTCGACCCGATAAAGAAATCTTCACGGATGGGATGATTCGAGAGTGTCTTCCATCCGACAGCGATACTGTACCCTTTCAGATTTACTTTTTTCTTCTCTCGATTCTCGATGAGGAGCCACTCATGGACTGTCCCACAATACGGAATCCTTTCAGGTGGTATTGAAGGCAGAAGTGGCAGATCAGGACTACTCAAAGGCCAATATGAACTTTTATACTGATACAGGACAGCTAAGGGGATTGCCGGGGCGAAAGATAGCAGGAAATTACGATTTGGAGTACCATTTATCTAGGACAAGTAATAAAGACGTCCAGAAGCAGATTCTGAAGCTTGTAGGGCAATACAGCAAAGAGGAAGGGGTTACTATCTCGTACTCACAGCGTCGTATTTGCTTCAAAAAAGGCCTGACCTTTTTAAGTGCAGAAATAGGGAAAAATGGGGTTAAAATAAGGAAGTAGAGAAAAAATGAACCGACTGAGGTAATGAACCTCTTCGGACGCTTAATTTATTAATATTTATATTACAATTACAGGGCATGATCTACCAACATTCATATTTTCAACTAGATACAGAGGCAAAAAAAATCTTTGACGAAAACGGAAAAGAACTTGTTTTAACGGGCAACGCATATCGTATGCTCGTTTTTTTATGTGCGAATAAACACGCTTCGTTAACTAAGATAGGGGAATACCTTGATTGGGCGAAAGAATATACAGAAAACCATCTAAGGCAGTACAGATATAAAATTAACACGATCATTAGCAGAGAAGTCATTGAGTATAAGAATGGTATTTATTCGCTATTAGGAGAGATCAAAAATGTCGATAAACTAAGCACTAACGGGCGTAATACGGATTTATTACAGGGAGACCCTTTAAAATCGAAGATGAAGGGTATGGAAAATCGTATGGAGACAAAATTCAATAAACTCCCGGCTATTTTTGCTACCGTTTTATTACTGTTAGCGTTTTTTAGCTGGCCTTACGCCTTTTATACATTTCTGCGGATTGTGACAACTGGAGTGGCCGTATATTACGCATATTACCTTTTCACAATTAAAAAACAGGATTATTGGTTTTGGGCCTTAGTGTTAATCGCAGTATTACTCAACCCTTTTGCCCCTATTTATATAGGCGACAGATCGATTTGGAGGATTGTAGATCTTATTGTAGCCATATTCTTTATTACCTTAGTTTGGAAACAAAAAAAGTATGAATAATTTTCTGTTGAAAAGTGGAAGTGTGTTAGGTGCATCTTTGTTAGGATTGATAATACTAATAAACTTTTCTGCAGGCATAGTGTCTGGCGTGTGGCTTGCAATTTCAGGCAATTGGGCAAACATATTCTATGGATTGCTTCTTTCTATTGTGATGCCGTTTGCATATACAGTTGTTGCCTTGCCTACGATGGCCATAATGCCATTAATGCTGAAGGTTATTGAAAAAAAGATTAAATCTGCGACCTTTGTTCTGGGATTTATCAATATTTTGTATTCAAACGGAATAATGATTGTTTGGACTTATTTTGTTTTTACAGAGTTCTCTAAAAATGCGAGTGGATTAATGGCTGTACCTCTAATTCTTTGGGGATATTCGACTGTTGTGGCACCACTTGCTTATATGGCCAGAAACGAACCCCCAGATAGTACCGGGACATCATTGGGAATATTTCTTGCACAGGTTGCGTACATTCTAGCGACCGTTTTTTGGATGATTGGTCTTTCTGCTAGTTTTATACTTTGGGGCATGATTTTATTGGCACTAGCATTTACTTTGTTTTCAATATCTATTGTGATGAAGACCTTTGATGAGGAACAAAAAGTAATGACATATCAAGAAGAACCGCCCAAAGTTATTGACGCTGAAATTGAAGAGCTTTTTAAAGATGATGAGACAGAAGTAGCTGTAAAATTTTGTAATAGTTGTGGAAAGGAGATTATACCCGGTAGTAACTTCTGTAAGTTTTGCGGTAAAAAATTAAATTAGAAAGATATGTTTTGTAAAAATTGTGGAAAAGAAGTCAGTCAAGAAGCAAATTTTTGTAAAAATTGCGGCGACTCAACAAAAGAATTAATTGTAGAGTCACTAAACAGTACAAACAAAAGTGTGGTTTCTGAGAAAAAACTTGTCCCAGAACTTACAGAGGATGGTATTTCTAAGTACAGAGGTATTCATGGTTGGCTTATAGTAGTAGTTTTGGGGCTGTTTATTACAACTGGTTATGTAGGTTTTCAATTTCTGGATATATTTTTTGGCAGCGTTCAATATGGTGAAAATACTGGACTATTTGTTTATGATTTTTTGAGCATGGGCTCAGTTACGGTTTTGTCTATATATGTTATTTACCTTTTTTTTACAAAGAAAAGAAAGTTTCCAAAATACTATATTTCTTTGCTGATTCTTCTTATGGTAGTTAATATAATTACGCTCATAGTAGTATCATCCTACTCAGTAACCGGAAGTGATCTTGCGGAATACTCAAATAACGCCGGGAGAGCCACTGTTCAAGCGATAGTTTGGGGATTATACGCAACTAAGTCTAGGCGTGTCAAAGCGACATTCGTGGAAAATTAGGCAATTATATAACTAAATGATCTATGGATTGTCCGAGTTGTAGAAAAAGTATTGGTGCAGATGCTGTTTTCTGTAAGTACTGCGGAGTGGAAGTAGCCCCAATGCGAGTGAAACTTCTGGCTGAAATGTATATCGAGCCAGAAACACAAGAACATCCATCTGCGTTGCCCGTTGCACAAAGTATAAAAAAAATTCCACAACCTTCAATATGGGAGTCTATTAAAGGCTTGTCTTCATTATGGGATGTAGTCAAAAGTTCATCTGGAGTTGTCAGAGTGATTTTGTTATTTATAGGTCTGAATGTAATTTTATGGGGAGCTCAAGAGCTTTACTATTGGGGTGATTCACAAAAGATGGGGGAATTAGATACTCAAATTACGAGTATGGATAGTCAAATAAAAAGTATAGAAAGCTTTCCAAATACCACAACTCAAAGCCAATACGAAAGTTTAATTAATAAGAGAAACAAGGCTGCAGATGAGTATAACGCTCTAGTTAAATCGTCTGGTACTAGATGGTATTTAATACCGATCCCTCTAGGTGGCCATTCACTAAAATAACTATTAACTTTAAAAATATGTTTTGTACAGATTGTGGGAAGTCACTAGAGAAAGACAGCGTTTTTTGTGAATTCTGTGGGGCTAAACAAGCAGAAGCAGGGCCGACAACAGAACCGGGGGCATCTATTTCGGATCAAGTAATGAGTTTAAAAGGCGAGAGTCCAATCAATGCTTCAAAAGAAATTTTAAATAAAGAACTTAAACAGATGGCTGACCATCTTGAGTTTCTAGGGTATGGGATTGAAAAGTTAGAAACTAGCGGAGATGACAAAAGAGAGAATGTTTTTGCACAGCATCCAAGTAACCTTGATTTTACATTACTGGAAGTATTCCCAGGCTTTATTATTCTCAAAGTGCTAATGGCGACAAAAAAGAAGCCATCTTCAGAGATCGACGCTTTTATTAATGATATGAATAAGAACTTTATAATTTCGAAAATCTATCGTGAAATAGAGAATGAAACTGTATACCTCAGAATCGAATCAATTTATATGGGTGTTTACGTTAAGGATCTGTTTGTAAAGTTTATGGACCTGAACATTAGGGAGCATAATCAATTACGATCATCAGATGATTTTACTAATTTGTTTGTAAATTAAATTAATGGAAAAATTTAAATCAATAGTTTCGGCATTCTTTGTTATTATCGGCATAGCTTTTGGTATCTTCATATTTGTTAAAAGTTCTGTGCTTACCATATGGTCGTCACCATCTGTTCCCGAAACGTATGCAATTAATGGTGCTGATGGTAGATCGATTAAAATAATATTTTTGCCAGAAAATAAAACTATAATGTGGTATAAAGATCCCAATGTTGGTTCTGAAGAATATAACTTAGTCGAGATGAAGGGAACATATGGGACGCATTATTTCTGGGGACTATGGAAAATAGAAGGCCCCGGTATTGCTTTTGGGTATAGATTTTATCCTGATGGAACTGAACCAGTTGTAATGGAGACAAAAACAATTCAAAAATACATGAACGGAAAAGGCGATCCCAACTTTTCTCCAGTTGGTAAAATTACAAATACCACTTGGCTATTTCGGAAAGATTCTGCCAAGTTTCAGGATATGTGGTTGCAAAAAGAAGAAAACAACAATTTATTTATTTCACAGTTATTAAATAACTTGGAGAGGTAATTAATTTTAATTATAGTCATATGAAAAAGATTTTAATTTTCCCGCTGCTTTTGTCGGCATTATTACTATCAGGCTGCAGCGATACAAATTCCTCGGCACTTACTAACACTGCCGTGCCTTCAACAACATCGTCTAAAGCAACCGTACCTGCCGTAGCTCCCTCTACAAAAACATCCGCTTCTGAAAATACAACAAATCCAAATGTCAAAAAAAGTACCTCTGGGATCTGTCATGCTAAAGGGTCTACCTATTACGGTAGAACGTTGAATTTTACTGCTTACGATACTATAGATGATTGTCTTAATAGCGGGGGAAGAATGCCAAAAAAGTAATTTGAATGAGTATGGAGTTCGGTACTGAAAACATGGGCAGAAAGAAAGCAATAGTATTATTTGCAGCCCTTTTTGTTTTTGTAGTTGCTGTCGCAGTTTATGCCGGATCATTACTCAGGCACCAACGAGATGATATTGGGGTAATAGCTTCTCCTTTGACTGATACTCCTGCCAAAGAGATAGGTATCTTGCCGGAGCAAGGGACTGTTAGCGTGGAATCGGCTGAGGCAAAATGCCACGTTGTTGATGGCCTCCCTGACCTATTATGCACACCTGGGGTAACCGATTCTCGGGTTACACAAGAAAATATTAAAGACACAATTTGTAAGTCTGGTTATACAAAGACAGTCCGTCCTCCAGTTACAGTGACTTCAAAAATCAAAGAGCAAACAATGAAAGACTATGGATTTACAGATAGCCCAAGTAACTATGAGTTAGACCATCTTATTTCCCTGGAGCTTGGCGGCTCCCCGGATGATGTAAAGAATTTATTTCCTGAGCCCTATAATATTGAATTGGGTGCCACAAAGAAAGACACTGTGGAAAATTATCTTCACGCTCAAGTATGTAGCGGGCTACTCACGCTTAAGGAAGCTCAGAAGGCAATCTCGGAAAACTGGGTGCTAGTGTATCAGACAAATATTGTGAAATAGTTTGATATAATGATCAACTGAATTTTTATGGTAGATGGAATCTTTATTTTTCTGGTTAGTGCGGCGGTTGTTGCTTTGGTGACAATCGCTAATAGATTGTTTGCGAATGGCGGAGATTCTTTGCGAGATAAGAAAGAGGGCCATAATGAAAAGAAACTTGAAACAGTACAGCTTACCGTAGTTAAAAGTGAGGCTAGTTTAAAAAAAACTGCTAATACAGTAGAAGAAATACCTGGTAAAAAGAAACTTGAAGTAACGACAACTCTACAAAAGAGAGTATGGACAGTAATAAAAAGAATCAGTAGAAAATATAACCACCTACTTCTGTTTGAGCTCCTAGTGATTCTTACCTGCTTATTTGGCTACATATCTATCTACAAGCTAGGATCGCCAAATGCTGAATATAACTCTTTCTATAATTATTATTTATTACAATACTTTTTTCTCAAAAAAATACTTCTAACTATTGCTATAGCGGTAGGGGTAGCACTTTCTTTAATAATCGTTTTGGCTCTATTGAAAAAGAAACGTTTTAAGAAGAAATACGCAGTCCATTCTTTTTCAGTAGTTGCGGTCATAATCCTGGCTTTCAATATATCCTTTTTAGCTATCTATGCTTTTTCTTTTGTTGAAACTAGATACTTGCAATATGAAATATCTTCAAACCAAGAGACGCATGGACTTATCTGGGGCAATGATAAGCTTGTGTCAAAATTAGAGAGCGAAGTAGCGTCACCGCGGATAGTGAAAGCAGAAGAGAACCCAAGCAATCAAATAGTTCGGTATATTGTCTCAAATAGAAAGAATAGAGGAGACTACTATTTGCAGAAGATATTAAATGGTGTACTAAACAAATTTCCTACAAACCTCGGTATTCCTAGTGAGGCTCCTTTGTTCATGTATAGTGATAATTTGTATATAAGAAAACTTGAAAAAGATTCTTATGCAGCGATCAGTCCAATTTTAGGCAAGCTTTTAGTAAAAGGTGCTTTACCAGATAGGAATATTAAAGATGAGCCCTCCCTCCTTGTAATGGATCGAGAAGAATACAATACCTTCCGTATAGACCAAATTAATGAGCATATAGCAAAGATGAAGGATGCCATAGCACGAATTACGAAGGTAGTGAACTCCTACTACTCGGCAGTTTCCTATGATAAAGGGAGGGTTAATTATAATGTAGGCATGGCAAATTCGATGATAGCAGAAGGAAACTCAGCCTATTCAAGTTGTATCCGAGCACAAAGCTGTACCTATAACTACATCCCCGGAACTTGCACATACTATCCATACGTTTATTGTAGTCCTGGATACTCTTATCAAACTTGCCTGCCAAGATATACTCCCTCATACTGTTCGGGTCAAATGGATTTTTACTACAACCTTGCTGACGGATATAATAGAAATGCGAATGAATGGAGAGATCAATTGGGTTACGATCAGTATTATCTTGGAGTATATGTTGATTTAAGAGATACAGTAGAGACATATAAAGCTATGGCTGAAGCGTCTAAAGAAGACGTACCTTATGAGTTAGGTTTGTTTCAGCCGGATCTTGGTATAAAGGTTGTTTTGGAATCAGATAATCCAGAAACCGTGGCGGATAATATAGGTATCTTAGTCCATGAGTATCTTCACTACACGAGCTATGTTCCCGATATGAGTTTACCGACATTCTTTGAAGAGGGTCTGACAGAATATTTCTCAAGAGAGATTGTTGACAAAAATATGGGAGTAAAGACAAAGATCGGGTACCCACTGATAACAAAAGTAATCGAAAGGATGACCGAAAAGATTTCGGAACAAGAGTTCAGAGACATATACTTTTCTAAAAATAGTGCTCTCCTAACGAGTACCCTGGATCGAGCTTACGGTAAAGATTTTTCAAAGAAATACGAACTCTATTTTGAATTCATTTCCTATTTGCCACCAAAGGATGCTCTAGAAATTACAAATAAGTTTTTGGATAAGATAGGTGTTGAAAAAATAGTTGAAGAAGACTTGTATAGTAAAGCGAGTGAGTTTAATGCCAATTGATTTAAAAGAGAAACATATGATAGAAGAAATGTCACAAATTATTAAAGATGAAAAAAATGGTTTTTTAGAAAAGTATCTTAATCGGGATACGGCTTTTATAACTGTTATTATTATTCTCGCTGGATTCTTTTTAGTACCACAGATATGGAGTAAAAATCCGTATAAGGCAGGTACGCAGTATTTTGTTTACCTTTTCCCAGATATTAATTCATCACTAAACTACAGACTTCCCGCAGATATTCTAATAGAGGAAGACTGTACTGGAGGGGAATGCGAACACGATATTCAAATAGAGACTGTTTACCTTGAGAATGGAAGTAGTAAGTATTTTGGATGTATCGTTCAGCTCAAATATGAAAATTTCTGTAAAGATCAGGATGGAAAGGAATGGATGATTGTTTTGAGTGATTGGGAAGAAGCGAAAACAATAAAAGAGATTAAAGATTCAAAGAAAAAGGTAGATGATATTGTAAATAGCGTGATGAGTGAGGATCATTAGTTGTTCACCCTACAGAAAATACTTTGTATGAACTAGTGGCAAAGAATGGAACTCAAGTAACATCACAAACGCTCAATGTTCAGTATCCTTTATCAGTGAAGAAAACAGTTGCTCAAAATCCTGTAAATGTGGTTAATGAAGCTTCTGATACTTCACAAAATGAAAATAATTCTAGTGCAGTCGGACTGTTGGTGGCGATAGTGGGTGGGGGAACTGTGTGGGCGGTAAGAAAATATTTAGGAAAAAGGGTGCTCTAAGAGAATAGATTGTTAGAAATTTAGTGAAAGAAAATTATTGTGACTCCTAATTCGATATATTTCCTGATGGAGCCTTCTTCCTACGGATGTATTTAAAAAACTTTCTTTGTTGTGAGGATATTCCTCGGCCTATGTTTTTCATAACTTCCCCAGCATTTTTTATATAGATGCCTCCTTTTCTTTTCTTAATTAATCCAATGGCGCTTGGTTGTTTACGTGGATTTTTGTAAGTTTGTCTGTCTAAAAACTTTTGAACTTTCTTGTGCGCCTTTCTGTATGCATTCTGTAATGTTTTTCCACGTACTTGGACATTAGATCCATTAAATTCGAAGCCGAGATAGTCAATAAACTTTCGCCCCAATACTTCTCCGTTCCCCGTTTTAACTTCAACACATACCACAGAACCGTCGCATAGTCTTTTAAAAGTAGCGATAAATGCCTTAGCTGGATTTATCTTTAGTGCATGTAATTTTATCGACTCGCACAACGAAGAAAAAACAGCCTCTTTTTCGGGAATGGCACAGACGATTGCAATATCGTCACTGTATCTTCTGTATAACGTGTGAGGAAACTTTTTTACAAATTCATAATCAAATAGAGACATGTAAATATTTGCTAAAAGCCCACTCAGAGCACTTCCCTGGGGTATTCCTATAGGCGTTTTGTTTTCTTTAATAGTTCCATTCCGTCCCAACTCGTATATTGCCTTCACTAGTGGATACTTATTGTGCCTAACCTTTTTCGAAACTTCTAAAATAAACTTTGCATATGTACTAAACTTTCTTCGGTGGTGACTATCGTTTAACACATACCTAAATGCTGTTAAGGATCTCAGCACTTTGTATTCATCTCCCGACAGTTTGTTGCCGAGAATCATGGAAATATTTTCTTTCAGTATCCTGTGGTTTAAAGTATCAAAAAACTTTGAAATATCTGCAATAATTACCGCGCATTCGCCGTTACTTTTGATGTGGTCAAATATCTCATGCGCAAAAAAGATATTGTTTTTTCCTTGTAGATTGTCCTCTTCCTTTGTAGCTTTCCTGCTCCTGTATGCTATTGTGTTAGTCTCAATACCCTTTTCGCGCACAAAAACTTCATATTTTTTACCCCATTGATATGCATAGAAACTGTATATGTGTGCATCAAGATGAGAGGCGTACATGATGGGTCTCTCCTTTATAGTTCGTATAGGGTTCTTATCTTTATCTTTTCGATATCGGATATCTTTCTTAATGAATTTTACTAAAGGGAGAAATTGATGCGTGCTTATATTTTTCAATGTAGTTACAACTTGCTCAAAGTCTCGAACATTGTCTATGTCTAGAGTTCTATCAAAATGTCTATATGCACGTTTTCTCTGTTTTGGTTTTAGCGACTCCTTCCATTGTGTGTACACCTCTTCCATAAATTTATTTCGTATATGTAAAAACCCTTGTCCTCTGGCGAGCTTATCAGCATGCTCTTGGACAAGGGTTCTGTGGGCAAGCCCAGGCTATATTCATTGACATGTGTCCAAAAGGAGACACAAGGCTGACGGAACTACATTGATATAATAGTAATGACTATGACTCAAGAATGGCTGCACTCTATCGTCGCTGACATCATTATTATGTTGTTCATCACGACCGCGAGCCGAGGCTTGCATATCGTTGTAAACACATCGCCTAACACCCCTAGAAGCAAGACGGTAGTATAGCCAATTCCTTCTTGAACCGAACGTTAGTCATAACATCATATCACAATGGATCGGTTTCCGCAAGAGCTGAAGATGCTTCATCTCTCTCGTTTTAATTTTGATAACGTTCTCATCTACTAATAAATACGGAAGGCCTTACTCTTCTTCTTCCACATGCATGCGCTTATAGCGTCTTCTGATGTTTTAAATTTATTATACTCATCAAATGTATAATAATCCCCTTTATCATTGGACACGACATTCTGTTCCCTTGGTGGCTGATAGTGAACTTCGCTGACGCACCAACGAGTTTTAGAAATGTACCACCATCCACCCAAAATCGGTACTCCAACTAATAGAGCAATGCCAAGAACCTTAATAATCTTTTTGTCAGTGTTATTCATAGTGTTTTATTGTCGTTATTGAACATTATTTGCTTCTGTCTCCTGCCCCGTCGACCCGTTAAATAGGGGATTAAAATTAATTTGATTTAAAAATCAGGAAAAAAAATTAACAAAACTATTATTTTAAGCCATTACTTCGTTTAAAAAGGTATTTTGTTTTTTTATTCTTTAAACAAAACCCAGCTAAAATATTTTGATAAATTTGATTTTTTTAGAAAAAAATATTTTGTCTTTTTCTGTTCAGGTCGTCATACATTTTTTAACTTAAGGGACTCTCAATCTCAATCCTCCTACCCCTGGCTACCAGAGATTAAAAAATACATACAAAGAAAGTGCCGTGATTAACAATTCTGCAAATAGACCAATGACAATCCAAGATTTTGTTACTGGAGTACTATGATTTATTCCATTTTCTCGAACATCTTTTCTTAATGCAGAACTAGCAGAAAAATCGACCATGAGCAGAGCAACTATTGTCCAGCCTAGCTGTGATGGCAATGCAGAATCTGCCATTGACAAAAATATGAGTGCAGCAATACCAATTAGGTTAGAAATTATCGACATAGCGTTTTAATTAAGAGTTTCCACACGCGCACCTATAGCTCCTTTTTTCCTATGCACTGGTTATAGTCAAAGGTATCTATGCTTTTCTTATTGCTTCTGCATCGACTTACTCTCTCATCCGTTTTAGTGTTTTGGTAATCGACGCTTAAATCTTCGTTTGCACACCCATCCTCTCTAAATTGCTTTTCCGCTAACTCTTTCCCAATCTGAGAAACTATCATGCCCTCTATAGGCAGTCTTCCTTGTAAGCACTCTATCTTTTTTTGGTTTACTCTAGACTCATTCATTTTCTGATTTACTATAATAGCGTCCATTTTTTGTTTTTCTGATTTTTCTGCAAACAAAGCAAGTGTCCCAAATACTATAAAAATAAGTAGAGCAATCGGTAGCAAAGCAATTATAATTTTTTTAGATTTATTATAGGAACTAGTGAGCTTCTGAGGCGTTAGCTGTTTTTTGATATTTACCATCGTACCTTCCAACCATTCGCCACAAAACCGACACTTTTTTGCATCATCCTTTACTTCTTCTGAACAAAATGAACATTTTTTCATAATAGTTATTTCTTTTAAACTTTACAGGGGCGGATATACAACCCAAATAACAACCATAATGACAATAAAGAAGATTATCCAGCTCCATTTCATTTTCATCTTGGCAGTCAACGTGTATTTAACTGGGATGAGAATATTCCAACTAAAAAGAAATATTGTTATCCCTATTCTCCAATTGAAAAAGATATACACTAACCCGAATAACGCACATATCGATATCGCATTATTTCCATACTTATGGAAGTAATATTCGGGATAAAACATTCTGTTTTGTTCTCTAAATTTTATATATTCATCGGGGCTAACCGTGTCTTTATACTTTTTAAATGCTTTATGCCTCGCAATAAAAAGAGGTATATAAAAAATGATAACACCCGCAAATGCAAAAATTAAAAACCATAAGAAATCGAGCTGGACGAGAGAAATGACTCCTGAAAACAAAACGCCTATCCCTACTATGCTTATCCAATGCATCTTAGCCGGACTAAGAACTTCTCGAAGTATATCTTTTTGCTCTATAGTCATTTCATCTGCGTCTAAGCCAAAACCTTTATCAAACATCTCTTTGTCGTTATCCATAATCTTTTTAGACCTGAATTAAAAATAGTTCTCATGTTTGTTTCTGTCATGAAACCACGCCCAAATAAATAGCCACGCAACGATATATGTTAATGAAGTTTTGACACTCCAGTATGAGTCTGTAAGCCAAGCCATTCCTTCCCCAGTTCTTCTAAGAAAAAAAGAAAGTCCCATACAAAAAACCAGAATGAGTCCTGGCGTCAATGCGGCAAAAAACAAAGATACTAATATTTCTAAACAATATCTCCAAAAATTCGATTTTTCACTTCCCATAACTTTAACTAAGGATTATTTTTTAGATAACAAAAAAGGACAGCCGAGTTGTTCACCCACAACAGACAGCCTCGAAAGGAAGTCCAATCATGGAACTCGACTGCCCCTTACTACCCACGATTGGATAGAAAAAAAGACAGTTTCCTTTCGAGAAAATCTATTGTAGGTGAACGGATAAATATTATTACATATTATAGAAAAACACAAACCCAGCTTGATTGTAGAGTCTGCTTAGAGTAGGGTAAGAGTGAGTATTTTTGGATTCAATCTTATGAGCAAAAAAAAGCGGAATAATTATCAAGAGCAAGTGGAGGATCTTATAAAACAAGGTAAAGATTTTGAGTATATAGAGAAATTTACTCAAGAAAATTATCCTGAGGAATGGGAGAGGGAAAAAGTGTCTATTGAGACATTCAACAAAAGGATACTAGAAGAAAATGAAAGGAGTATGAGCGCACAAGCATACACTAAGATATCACGTCATTTGGCTGATGTTGTAGTTAGTGCAGATTTTATAGATGAGATACAAAAATTAAGGAGAAAATACAAAATACCAGAGAATGGGTTCTCTGTTAATGACCCACATGAAATTGAAGAGCATACCAAAATGAGTCTATGGCCAATCGAATGGAAATATATAGATGAAGACGAAGACTTAGACTTATACTTTAAAATTGAGGATGAATTAATTCGCCTTGCTATTGCTTTTGGATTACCGCCTCAATGTAGAGTTTTATTTGACCATTTAGTTTACCGGGATAAGAATTCGCAACTAAACTCAGACGCATCTTTGTGTTATATCAGCGATAGGCTGGAAGAACGAAAATATAAAGATGAAATGGTTAATGATTTCTATTACCCGATAGCTATCAGGGTTCATCCGGGGGCATCTCAAAATGATATAACGGATTTTATTAAAAAAAATTACACAAGCATTATTAAGCCACTTCAGGAAAAATACGAGGATAAGATGTGCCCTGTAGGAAAAACTCGAAATCGAAAAATCGATATACGGCAGCGTAACGATTTCATATACGAAAATAGGGAGAAAAGCGGGAAAGAAATAGCTTCATTGGTATTAAGAAAATTTGGAGTATCTATTGACCATGGGCACGTTCTTAAAATAATTTCCTTAGAGAGAAAAAGAAGAAGTTAAGTGTGGCATAGTTAGTTCTTATCCAAAAACAACCCGATCGATTAACCTAGCTTTAAATAGCTAGGTTTTTTTATTTCCATCTGTAATTTTAATCATTAAGTAAAAAATATGTTCAGCCAGGATTCGTTATCTAAGTTACTAACAAAAAAAATAACATCTATGGAAGGCAAGGGATTTGGTATAGGGAGGATTTTCAACCGCTTAAGAAAAATGAGGGTTTGCGAATGCTTAAGTGATTTAGCGATACTAAGACTAATTCTTTATGAATTGCAAGGCTTAGAGAGGCTTCCATCAAGAAGCAAGATTTTGCATCATTTTCGAACCAAAATACCGAAAGAAGATTGGAGAGGAGTTCTGAAGACAGAAATTTTGAGCGATCTTTGTAATCCTATGAATATATCAAATTTTAAGGCACTTTCTTTGTGTAAGAGGTCTGTTAAATTGAAAAATCGATAAGTTACCTCAATGACCAAAGAATACCAGGTAAAACTGATGTTTTCTGAAAAAGAAGAAGATGAAAATAAACTTCTTTTGGTCTTTGAATATATCCTTAATCTTCAAAATAAAGATAAACAAGATGAATCAAAAATACACGCAGGAAATGTTGAGGGAAATAGAAATAAGTGAGCTTTCCGATTTTTCTCATGAACTGGAAAAAGTATGGAGGAGATCTCGTTTAAAATTCACGGATAAGGAGCTTGTCTCCCTATTTCCTGAAGCCAAACAAATTATCTCTCAAAAAATTGAAGAATGGAAAGAAGTTTTAAAATTGAAAAGAGAAACAGTTAGGTGTTCATTGAAAGAAATCTATAAACTAAATGTTGATGATCTATCAAAATGGTTTGGAGAATATATGGTTGAGGTATTCCTTTTCAATGAGGTAAAGGGAATTTATAAGCATATTGGTAGATTACAAAGACAGTTGATGCAGATTAATGGTGAACAAGGGGTTCGAATAGAATTTTGGGACAATCAATTAGAGAAGGCACGAGGAAAACCAATAGCGGATATTGCAGAGCAAAATCTCCTAGTAAGAAATATCGGAAATAGATTTTCAGCTAAATGTCCTTTTCATGAAGACAAAACACCAAGCTTTTATATTTATCCAGAAACAAATACATATCACTGCTTTGGATGTCAGGCTCATGGGGATGTAATTAATTTAACCATGCATTTATACGGACTTTCTTTTAAGGAGGCGGTACAAATGCTTAATCAATAATATCGTATGGATGCCTTTGAAAAGTTGAAAGAAGAAGCTAAAAATGAAGTCATTTCTGAGGGAAAAGGAATGAATTTTCTCACTATTAAGGATGTGTGGAATATGGTATTCCCTCCAAATAGATGGGTTGTGGATCAAATTGTCCCTTCTGAGGGTATTACAATCATCTCTGGTGCACCTGCGAGCTATAAGACGTGGCTTATCCTTCAGATGGCTATTAACATATCAAGAGGAGAATCGTTCTTAGGAAAGTTCAATACTGAGAAGGGGAATGTATTGATGATTGATGAGGAGAATCACCTTCAATTAGTTAAAGATAGACTTATTCTTTTAGGAGGAGATGATTTGCTCTCTATCTGTTTTCTTTCTCAACAAGACTTCTTAATCACAGACGAGAGAATGGTGAAGAAAGTGCTATCTATGTGTGAAGAGAAAAGTATATCAGTTATATTTATCGATTCACTTGTGAGAATAAATCGTGCTGATGAGAATGATGCCTCTAGAATGTCTGAAGTCTTCCGAGCTATAAGAAGCCTTTGTAAGGCAGGGAAGACAGTTATTCTTACCCATCATGAGAAGAAAGAAGGGACATTTAAGCTCTCTCCTCAATCAAGAATGCGAGGATCATCAGATATTTCTGCTTCAGTTGATGCTCATCTAGCGATATCTCGAGATAGAGATAATAAGACATTTCTGATTCTCGAGCAGGCTAAGAATAGACGAGAAATGGAAATTGCTCCGTTTGGAGTCGAGGTTAAGAAAGAGAATAATCGTGTTTGGTTTGAATATAAAGGAGATTATGATATGGGGAAAAATAAGAAAGGTGAAGCCAGAGAGTCTATCCTCCAGATGCTCGAAGGCTATCCTGATGGTATGACGAAAGGAGATATTTCAATACAGATTTCTGAAACCTGTAAGATTGGAGCAAAGAGTTGTAGAGAAGCGTTGGATGATTTAATTAAAGAGGAGCTTGTGAAAGAAAAACCTGGTGTTGGTAATACGAAACACTGTGTATTAGCGAAATATTCTGTTGATGAACAAGGGGAGATTTGAAATGGCGAATTGGCATGTATATATAGTAGTGCCATTTTGCCGATTCAAAGTGTGGTATAATGTAATTACTTATCCAACAATGTTACCTGCGAGTTTTATTTTGCCAAACTAAAAGGGTAACCATGCTGACAAACCTCGCGGAATGTTGGATAAGTCATGGTTACCCCTTTAGTTTTTATTTTTATTATTATGAATAAGGCAGCAATATATCTTCGTGTTTCTAGCGAAGAACAAGTAAGAGGTTTTGGACTAGAAGTACAAGAAGAAAAACTGAGAGACTACTGTAAGTTGTATGATTTTGAAATTGAGGAAAAACACGTATTTCGTGAGGAGGGTGTTAGCGGCGCAGAGAGAAATAGACCAGAGTTAAACCGAATGCTTGTTTGTGCTGAGAAGAAAGAATTTTCTGTTGTTCTCGTATATAAAATAGATCGTCTATCAAGACTATTACTACACCTTCTTGAGGTTACAAATAAATTCGAACAACTTGGTGTTGGCTTTCGTTCTGTTACTGAGCCTATCGATACAACTAACTCTTTAGGAAGATGTATTTTTCAGATTCTCGGATCATTTGCAGAGTTTGAAAGAGGGGTCATCAGAGAGAGGACTTATGGTGGTCAAATCAAGAATAAACAGCAAGGAAATTGGGTGAGCGGTATTACTTCTTATGGTCGTGATTATGATAAAGTCACAAAAAAACTTGCAGTGAATGAAGAAGAAGATAAATGGGTTCAAAAAATGTTTGAATGGATGACGAAAGATAGAATGTCTTTACATGGTATTGCAGATAGACTTAATGCTTTAGGTGTCCCAACAAAGTATGACAATCTTGGAAAAAAGAAAAAGGTGAACGGAACTTGTTATTGGAGACCGAGAGCCGTAGGAAGAATTATTGCTAACAGTACCTATACTGGCACCTTCACTTATAATAAATATGAGAATTCAACAGTTGGCAGTAAGTTACGACCAGAGGATGAATGGATTCCTATTGAAACACCTAAAACAATCAGTAAGGAAATATTTGATCTAGCTCAAGAACAACTTAAATCAAATAGGCGCTTTTCATTAAAGAATGCAAGACATATTTATCTTTTTTCTGGAATACTTAATTGTGGGGACTGCGGGGGCAGATATGCAGCGAGTTATGATACGGGTAGGAAGACGATGTCAGAAATACAGAAGAAAAGATATTACTGTAATAATACTCGAAAATATGTTCGTCAGCTGACGTGTAAAGTTCCTAGTATTACTGAACACAGACTAGCAAACCCTATTTGGGAGAAACTTCTTGGTTTGCTGGAGGATCCAAATGTTGCACTTGAACAATTAGAAAAATTGAACGAGAAAACTGGAGAGCTTAATGATGCTCACACAAGACTAGCCGAAGCAGAGACTCTTTTGGAGAAAAATACTGTAAAACAGAAGAAGCTTTTAGATGCTTTCTTAGAAGTGGAGGGCGGACTTGAACAGAAGGACTTTCTCTCTAGAAAGCATGATTTAGAGGAAGATAAGAATAAGCTTTTAGATGAGAAGCGACGTTATGAGTCAATGCTTATATCTGATGGCGAGAAGAATACTCGTGTAAATGCGATTCAGATTATGTATCGAAAAATCAAAGAAAACCTTACTAATATTTCTTATGAACAAAAGAGAGAGGTGCTGAAGATGTTGGTAAATAAGGTTATTGTTACTGGTTCTGAGATAGATATTCACTGCAATATACCCTATCAATTTGCTTTTGCGGAACAGAGCACTCGTTTCCCGTATCGATCCCGGAAGGATTCGGCAGAAGGGAAGTGATGCGGATATCTAAATGTGGATATGATTCTATTTTGAGGGTAAACGCTTCTTCCGTGTCATCCTTGCCATCACTGGTTTTGAGGATGACGGTATAGGTACCGTTCTTTTCATATGTATGTGAGGTTTTTTCTTTGTAACTTTTGTGGCCATCACCGAAATCCCAGGTGTATTTGAGAGCATCGTCGTCACTGTCTTTTCCTTGTGCAGAAAAATCTATCGCCACCCCATGGTAGCCTTTTTTTGGAACGTTTTCTTTGGTTTGAGGGAGAGTGTTCGGTTGATTGGGGGCGCCAGGTGTCGGTGTACCGCCTCGAAAATCTGTGGCTGTGTAATTCCAAGAGATATTTTCTTTGGCCGTCTTGTATGACACGCTCTCTTTTTCCTCATTATTCGGATCGAGGAGAGAAACGGTTTCATCAGAATTATTCAGAGCGAATTTGAATAGTGGACGATAGAGAACGAGAAAACCCTTTGATTGGATTTTTGTCTCACGCGGGAGAATATATTTTCCACTAGCACTCGCGTCTTTCAGTATCCAGAGAGAAAGATCGACGACCGAATCAGATGGATTGAAGAGCTCTATGAATTCATTCTCTTCCTCGTCGCCGGAGGGATTGGCGAAGATCTCATTGATACGGACAGATATACCGTATGTGGCTTTGGGTGTCGGTTCAGGTTCAGGGCAGAGTGTACTCGTACTTTTTGTCGGTGTTGGTATGAGAGAAAAATCCGGTAACCAGTCGCTGGTAGCGACATTACGCACCATACTTTTATCGGCTGTTGGGCTGGTGGCAAATTTGTAAGCAGATTCATCGAACTGATGGTTGTTTTCCCAGGAGACAGAATCAACGAGAGGATTAGCAACACCTTCCGGCAACAGAAGGGCGAGACTGTATTTCGAAGAGAGACTTGTCCCGGTTTTGGTATCAGCAATATCTGCGAAGGCGCCATTGCTATTCGCCCAAAGATAATATCCGTGAGCTGCGATGCAGGTGTTACCTTTTATTTTATTGAGAGAGTTTTCTGTGCCGGCACTATTTCTGTAACGGAGACGATAGTTGGATATGTCGATGGGGACAGTATGAGGATTATAAAGTTCAATGAAGTCATCATCAGGGTGCCCGGCGATGCCGGTTATCTGGATTTCACTTATGATGATCTTGTTTGTTTCGGCGTCTGCAGGAGAAATGTGAAAGAATACGTATGAAAAAACAGCAATACCGATGAAAATGTTTTTTATTTTCATAATCAGATTTTGAACTGAC
>JAHFOO010000011.1 GCA_023261645.1 Candidatus Moraniibacteriota bacterium
AGCCAGTGTCGTCGATTTTCCATGTCCGACCGGTCCGGTGATGAGGACAAGTCCCTGAGAATAATTCGTGAAATCATACAGGGAAGTCGGGATATTCAACTCTTCCAAATTACGCAAACGATCCATCACGAATCGCATCGTGACACTCACATAGCCTTTCTGCAAGAAAACGTTGGTTCGGAAACGCATCTTGTCTTCCATATTATATGAAAAATCGGTCTGTCCCATCGCAACCAATTCCTGCTTCTTCTCATCCGTCAATAGAATATCGCTCAGAGCCTTCGTATCTGCCGGTGTCAGAATTTCTTCTTCCGCGACAGGTCGTAGCTTCCCATCGATACGGAATGTGGGATAACGGCCGACAACCAAATGCAAATCGGAAGCACCCTGCTGTCCCATAAGCAACAGGAGATTCTTCAATCGTTGTTCAGTGTGTAATGTTTCCATCTTTATTTTTTTATTTATCAAACCCACTTCTCAAAGAGAATGGGAAATGACGGGTGTAAAAATATTTTCTTCTTTTGTATGTTTTCAGTATATCACAAAATGACTTTTTTTATCATTCTCTCCATCCTCCATCCTTTAGAGCTTTTTTACTCTTCATCGACAAGAATCTTTCCTTCAGTCACACGCTCAACTTCCGAAAGCGTCGTCATTCCTTTCAGCGCTATGAGTATCCCGCCTTGTTTCATACTCAGCATTCCTTGTTCGATAGCCGATTTCTTGACCTCTCCTTCATTCCCCTTCTTATCAGAAATGACAGCGCGCATTTTCTCATCCACTTCAACTACTTCATAGATAGCCACTCGTCCCACATAACCGGATTGACCGCATTTATCACAACCCTTCCCTTTGAAAAAAATCATTTTCTGTCCCGACTGGAGTCCGTATGCTTCCTTCTCTGCAGGTGCGATGACATCAAAAAGTCCTTGTATACGCTTACTCTGTACTGGAGTGAGAGGATATTCTTCACGACAATGATCACAGATACGCCTCACGAGACGCTGAGCAGCCACCACCTGGAGTGACGATGCGAGCAAGAATGGTTCCAATCCCATATCTATCAAACGCGGAATAGCTCCGATAGCATCATTGGTATGGAGCGTTGAAAAAACAAGATGTCCCGTCAATGCCGCATGAATAACGAGTTCTGCTGTTTCAGTATCTCGGATTTCACCGACCATAATGACATTCGGGTCCTGACGCAAAATCGAACGAAGTCCGCTCGCGAATGTGTATCCGATCTCCGGTTTGATCTGACTTTGATTGATACCTTCGACATAATATTCCACAGGATCTTCCAACGTCACGATATTCCGCTCTTCTTTGTTCAGAATCTGGAGAAAAGCATAGAGTGTAGTCGTTTTTCCGGATCCTGTCGGTCCGGTCATAAGAACGACACCGAATGGCTCTCGGATACGTCGTTCCAAGATCGCTCGATTCCTCCCCCACAATCCAAGCTGTTCGACGTCCGTCGAATTCGCACTCTTATCAAGCACGCGCATAACGATTTTTTCTCCATCGATGACCGGCAGACTCGAAACGCGCAAATCGACAATATCACCGTCTTCACTCTCAAAGCGGAAGCGACCGTCCTGTGGCTTTCTCTTCTCATCAATTTTCAGGTTTGCAAGGATTTTGATACGCGAAATGACCGCCCGGCCAATCTCGATAGGGAAAACGAGTTGTGACCGGAGAATACCATCGACGCGGAAACGAACACGGAAACTCCCTTCAATAGGTTCTATGTGGATATCGCTTGCACGTCCTTCCATCGCGTGTTTCACGATCACCGCCACCAGCTTTGCAATCGGCGCATCCTGGAAAACCTCCGTATCCTTGTCCTTTTTTCTGGCCTGATCCTTTTCGGACGCTTCGTCCGAATCATTCTTCAAAGAGAAGATAGCCTCTTTGAGAGCGATATCTGTCCCGGCATACCGTTTCATAATCTGAGAGAAAAGCTTCTTCGACACAAGAGATATTTCTATCTTGATATGTTCTTTTTCGGCCAAAAAACGGAGCACATTGAGTGCTTCAGATTCTTGTGGGTCTACCATGGCGACAGAGAGGGTATCTTCTTCCTTGAGAAACGGCACCATCTCATATTTCTTGGCCGTATCTTCCGGTATGATGAGGAGCGTCGACTTGATAATCTCTTTGGGCTCGTCAAGAAGAACGGGCACACCGAGCAATTTCGCCTGCGCTATCAGAGTCGATTGATCATCAACCTCATTTTCTTTTTGTATTTGAATTTTTTGTACTCCCTCTCCCGCCATACTCGAGTTGAATACTATCAAATTATCTCTACTCAACACTGTATTTCCATCACTCCAACCGTACCTATGCGACATCCATCAGAAAGATAAGAAAGAACGATCATTATCCGAAGCAAACAAATATCGATCCTATCAAACGATCAGTAGACAGTCTCCAATGATGAAACATATCATTGAAAAGGGTTCGGTTTGCCGACTTGATCTTTCCCAAGAATCGGTGTGTCCGTCATCTTCTCCTTGAGAAGAGCCACCGATGAAAAATTCAATTCAGATTTGAGAAAAATAGGGATATTGAGTGCCGATAAAACAGGTTTCTTCGGAAGATACCCATACGCTACCACGAAAGTTCCTTTGAGATCAGAGACAGCACCCTTGTCTTGAGGAGAGGCAGTCTCGATTTTCTTCTCGATAGAAAATGATTGTATGTTCTGAAAACGACTGATATGTGCCAAACGATCATAAAAGGCTTTGATGTTTTCATATGTTCCAAGGACACTGCCTGTGAGTTGAAACGTTTTCGCCTTGTTTGTGACGGCATTTTCAGCAATACTCCCATCCGGAGCAATAGTCGTGTTGGCCACCTCATCTATTTTTTTCAAGTCCATATCAGAAACGACGAGTCCTGATTGTGAGGCAAGGAAACCAAAAGCGTCTATCGTTTGATCCTGATTCATAGTATAGGGCAAATAATGGAGCATAAACTGCTCCGATTCTGCATTGCTATCGAGAGAGTTGTTCAAGGTACTGATGTTATTCAAGACAGAGTCCATATCCTTCAATGAGGTATTCTGAGTGTCGATTTCAGCCTTCTTCTCGAAAATCGTATCGAAGTCCGGCTTGATATAACCGATACTCAGAACAAGTATCATAACAAGAAAGAAAGGGAGGATGAATATTTTGAGTTTCATAGCGATTGGAAAAAATTATGAATGATTATGAATTATTTGTTGAGATCCGCCTTGAAAGAGAACACGATGTGTCCTTCCAGATTCTTTTTCAGCGAGTCTACTTTTATATTCGTAAAAGGATCTTCTCCCTTGAGAACGAACAGTTGTTGTGCCACATATTTGAACGTGTCCGTTTCTCCCTCTACAACGACAAATTTTCCATTTTCATCGAATACATATTTCGTCAACTTCACATTGGGAATCACCAAACTTTCCAACTGACTCAAAAGTTTTCCCGTATCAGGAGTGTCCCCACTCATCTGTCCCTCCGCAAGCGTCAAACGAGTATCAAAAGATGCCACGCGATCGACAGCATCGCCCTTCAATCGTGAAGCATTGTCTTCGAGCAGTATCTGTTGTTCTGAAAGAGTCTTATCGAGTGTTTTCAAATACCACTGCATACCTCCCCAAAAAGCGAGTAACAAAAAGAAAATCACAGTCACGATAGCGGGTCCACCAAAAATCCAGGATCCTTCCTGCTTTTTTTTCGGTACCGACGAAGAGAGATTCATCCCGATCATTTTTTTATGTTTTAATGTTTATGTTTATGAATTTTATTACCAAACCCTGTCTGCCGACAGGCAGGGAAGTGAGTGGAACGAAAGCAAACTTTCGTTTCCGAGCGAGTGCCGGTAAAATCGGATTTAATATCCGTTATTTTAGTGACGACAATACTTACACATATAATAACAAGTTCTCTCCATTGTGACAACCTCTATAATTTCTTTGCAAAAAATTCCTTCAGAGAAAAATCTTTCTTCGACTTCTTTATGAGTGCTGTTTTCTTCTTGAGAACGGTATCTGTACCGGAAAGAGCCAGTCCGATGGCGACAGAGAAAGATGTTCCGAATTCCCGGATCTTCTGCTCGAGTATCTGATCGTATTTCACATTCTTCCACGGATCTCCGATAACGACCGGCACTTTCAGAACACCGGCATAGTATTCCGTCAGTCCGGTAAATTGTGCCGTCCCTCCCGAAAGGAACACCCGCTGACACTGCACACCGGGATATCTCACCTGATAAGAAGTGAGCATCCTTTCCGCTTCATTCACAATCGCCTGAAGCGATGGAAAAATGAGCGTCGTCTCCGGAGAAGAAAAGAAATCTGTACCGCTTTTTTTCATTATCTCCGCACGTTCCGATGTGACATCGAATCCCTCCGCGAGGACACGCGTGATATCTTTCCCTCCGGCATCTATATTACGGCTTATTTTTACAATTCCATTATCAACCAATATAAGATTCGTCGCTCGTGAACCGATGTCGATGATGAGGAAAAGTCCCATTTCATTTGAGACGATGGAACGAACCAAAGAGAATGTCTCCAATTCCAGAAAATTGAGAGTACGCCCTACATCAGTGATATATTTTTCATAGCGAGACACTTCTTTATTGAGTGCCGCGACCAAGAGTACTTCCATTTTCTCTCCGCTGTCCGGAGTACTTCGGACACTGACTACTTCCCAACTGAGGGCGATGTCTTCCAGCGGAGACGGGATGTACTTGTGTGCTTCGAAACGCACTGCATTCTGGAGTTCCGACTCTTCCATCAAAGGAAATTCTACAAGCGAGATGAGTCCGGTGAAAGCAGGCATCGACACATATGAAGATGTGCTCTTGGGTTTCATATTTCTCAAAAGTGTCCGTAGATACGCCACGACCTCATCATCGTATGAATATCCTTCCTTCTGTACTTCCTTTTTTTCGAAACTTTCCAAGCTTACCTGTCCGTAGTTCACCAGCTTCGGCTGATCATCTTCGACAGAAAACTCCACCACTTTTATGGAGGCCGTACCAAAATCTATACCAAGAAAATACTTTTTTCCAAAACCGAATGCCATATTATTTGTTTTTATATCGTATACAGTACCACCATATCATATTTTTGGTAAGCACTCAAGATTCTCAAAGATGAGGAAATAACACAGGGTTGACAGCAATCTCAAGAGAAAATAGAATATAGAGTACTCTTGGAGTATACTGAAGATATATCGAGTCATCCATTAATGACAGCCAAGGCTTGATAACAAGAGCAATCACTTCTCTTTTTTATCCGCAATCAACTCCTCCCATATGTTACAGACAAATTTCAGCCAAAAATTGACACTCCATGCGAAACATAGCCTGAAAGAAGCTCGGGATATCGCTCGCTACACACACTCCAAGACTATCGATCCGGAGCATTTACTGATGGCTATTTTCCTCGAAAATACAAGCCTCGGAAGCATTCTTCTCCAAAATATGGGGTTCAAGAAAGAAACGCTTGCAAAACTCTGTCTCAAGAAAAAGAAGAACAAGGCTATTTCTGCCTCCTCTACTGTTCCCCTCTCTTCTCTGCTCAAAGATATCCTACGTCGTGCCTATGCTCTCGCCAACCAATTCCATTACCCATATGTCGGTACGGAGCATCTGCTCTATGCGCTCTTCGAATCGAAAAGTGTCGTCATCGAAGAAATCCTCATATCGCTCAAGATAAGCGAAATCAAGATACAATCGACTCTTGAATCGCATCTCGATTTCGACAACTTCCCTCAACTTTCCAAAATGCTCGATCTGCCGGAAAATCTCCTCACGAAAAGCCCGACTGTCAAAGGAGGTCAGACACCTTTTCTCGATCAATACACTGTCGATATGGCACGCTCAACGGTTTATACCACTGAGATACTCATCGGAAGAGATCAAGAACTCGATCGCATCGTCCAAATCCTCACTCGCAAGCAAAAGAATAATCCTCTCCTCATCGGCGAACCGGGAGTAGGTAAAACGGCACTCATCGCTGCACTGGCCAAAATGATCGCCCGTGGTGCCGTACCACACACACTGTATGGCAAACGCATCCTCTCGCTCGATCTCACGCTCGTCGTCGCCGGTACGAATTTCCGTGGAGAATTCGAAGCACGTCTCAAAGAAATCATCCAGGAAGCCACCCGCAACCGTGACGTCATTCTCTTCATCGATGAAATTCATACCATCGTGGGAGCCGGCAATACGAGCGGTGGGCTCGATGCCGCCAATATCCTGAAACCTGCCCTCTCTCGCGGAGAGATCCAGTGTATCGGAGCCACGACCTTTGCAGAATACAAACGCCACCTCGAAAAAGATCCGGCACTCGATCGCCGTTTCCAGTCCGTACTCATCGCAGAACCGAGCGTGGAAGAGACCAAAGAAATTCTCTGGCATCTCAAAAAAAGCTACGAGGATTTCCATCATATCGCTCTTGGAAAAGACGTTATCGATATGGCAGTCGATCTCAGTGTACGTTATATTCCGGATCGTTTTCTGCCGGATAAAGCCCTTGATATCATCGATGAAGCCTCCGCTCTCGCCAAACAGAGGAGAGAAACTCCCGAAGTGACAAAAATACTCATAGAACTTGAAGAAGAACTGCATACAAC
This sequence comes from Candidatus Moraniibacteriota bacterium, assembly GCA_023261645.1. Classification (GTDB taxonomy): domain Bacteria; phylum Patescibacteriota; class Minisyncoccia; order Moranbacterales; family UBA1568; genus UBA1568. Next base: position 6,621 of record JAHFOO010000011.1, read on the forward strand.
GCAAGAACGCAAAGAATCTCTCATCAAAAGTGAGCGATATGATGATGCATCCATATGGCACGCTCGAGAGAAGGTCTTGTATCAAAAAATCGCGACACAGAGAGAGAAACAACGAAAGAATCCTGAAAATGAACGCATCACAGTGACGGTGGAGCATATCCTGAAAACGGTCGCACAGATGGCACACGTCCCTTTCTCAAAACTTTCCAAAGAAAACCCTCGTCAGAAATTACTCAACCTACATACGGCTCTCGACCGTCTCCTCATCGGACAAGAAGAAGCCGGCAAAGCTCTTGAAGAAACGCTCACTCGTGCCCTCTCGAATATCAGCGATCCAAATCGCCCTCTCGGCTCTTTCCTCTTCCTCGGTCCTACCGGCGTTGGCAAAACACTCGCTGCCAAAATCCTCGCCACCGAATTCTTCGGCGATCCGAATGCACTCATCCGTCTCGATATGAGCGAGTTTATGGAACGCCATAGCGTCGCCCAGATTCTCGGCGCCCCTGCCGGCTATGTCGGTTACGGCGAAGGAGGAAAATTGACCGAACAGGTACGTCGCAAACCATACTCCGTCATCCTTTTCGATGAAATCGAGAAGGCTCATCCGGATATCTTCAACATTCTTTTGCAGATCCTCGACGAAGGAGTTCTCACGGATGCCGAGGGACGGAAAGTGAGTTTCCGTAACACTCTCATCATCCTTACTTCCAATATCGGCACCGCTTCTTTCACTCAGACCGCACGCATCGGTTTCTCGAAACATATCGAGAAAAGTGATCTTGCAGAACGATTTGAAGCCATCAAACGGGAAGTATTGAATGAATTGAAAAAAGAAATGCGCCCAGAACTTCTGGCCCGTCTCGATCACGTCATCGTCTTCAATGCTCTGACCGAAGAAGCAGTTGGAAAAATCACCGAATTGGAGCTTCAGATACTGACAGAAAGACTGAAGAAGCAGGGTATAACATTGACGTACCCCATCTCTCTCGTGAAGTACATCGCCAAGAAAAGCTTCACTCCCGAACAAGGTGGCCGACTTATCAAGAAAAATATTCAAGACTTGGTCGAAAAAAGCATCGCGGAGAGACTCCTTGACGCTCCATCGAAAAAATCACTCCGGCTTTCTATCAAAAAAGATTCTGTTTTGTGCAACTAATATTCCTTCATCCTTCTTCCTTGAAGAAATTTGGCATCTCTCTCATAGACACTCTCTTCCCCATCCGTTGCCTCACTTGCAGTATGCGTGGAGAATATCTCTGCCAAGAATGCCTTGCAATTTTTCCGCGTCGACTGAAACAGCGTTGTCCAACCTGTCTGAAAAAAATCACTCCGCGAGGAGAAGTATGTTTCGAGTGTTTCGGTCTTTCTTCCCTCGATGGACTCTTCGCCGCATCGATGTATCGATCACCGGTCGTCTCCGCATCCATCCACACTTTCAAATACCGGTTTATCCCAAGCTTCGCGCAACCACTCGGAAGCTTACTCGCAGAAAGAGTGAGAGAGATCGATCTCCCTCTACCGGATTGCCTTATTCCTGTTCCGCTCCATCCTCGCCGTTTACGTTTTCGCGGTTTCAATCAATCGGTATTATTGGCAGAAACCCTCGCCAATGAACTCACACCGGGTTTTGATATTCCTATTATAAAAGAGAGTTTGCTTCGTATTCGCTTCACCAAACCTCAGATGAAGACACACACCAAAGAAGAACGTCTCAGAAATCTCAAAAGCGCGTTCACTTTGCTTCCGACAGATGTTCCGCTCATACGAAGAAAATCCATCTGGCTCATCGATGATGTTTCTACTACCGGGACGACACTGGAAGAATGTGCGAGTGTCCTCAAACAGGCCGGTGCCAAAAATGTTTTTGGAATCGTTCTCGCTCGTTAAGGATTTTTTACGATAGAAAAAGACTCCAAAAAAATTTGGAGTCTTTGAAGAGCGATTCCCTCTTTCTCAGTACTGCACGAAATAATTGATCTGGGCTTTCGCTTTGATATCATTCACCCATTTTCCTGCTTCGGTATTGAATTTTTGTCCCTTGAGCTGTTCTCGTGCCTGATTCTTCATATCATCAGAACTTACTCCTTTCGGTGCAAGAGTCTTATTGTCGGCGAGGTATTGGTTCACCTCATCATCACTGACAGCGATTTTGTCGGACAGAATCTGCTCCAGCTCTTTATTTATCACTATCTGTTCTCGGAGTTCAGCAAGCGTCATCCCTTGTCCTGCGAGTGCCTCATCGAGCGTTCCGCCCTGTGCCGTAACCTGATCCTCTATCTTCTTCATTTCTGCGTCAATATCCGCATCTTTTATCACAATGCCGGATTTCTTCATCTCACTTTCGATCAGTTTCTTGGTGATGATAGTATCCAGCGTATCTTTTCCCGCTTTCTTCTCCAGTTCCCGTATGACACTCAGTCGACTGATAGGACTGCCGTTCACCGTCGCAGCGATGAAGATACCTTTGTAATAATAGAAACCGGCCAGAAGAACGACGAATACGACAAGAACAATAACGAAACTCCTGGTCGTTTTGCTCATCTTCGATACACATTTTTTCAACATATTCACTTTTGCAACCAAAAACTTCTTCGTCATCATCCCTGTTTCTTTTCTTTCTCCTCCTGCCTCTACTCCTGTAGCCTCAGTCTTTGGCAATTCATTTTCCATAACCGTATCTTCTTTAAAGAAATTAATACTTTACCTTGAACGGAAAGAAGGAGATATCTCCCCTTTTTTCTCCCGTATATTCTATCACAAAGGCGCTAAAATGGGAAAAGTCCTTATTCACCGATGATTTGCAAGGCTATTTTTCTCGGTCGCGAACAATCCAGCTCTATAGCGAATACTCTCTGCCATGTGCCCAGCTGTAGGGTATTTTTGACCACATTGAGCATTGTAGATGTCGGGAGGTGAAGCGCTTTGTTGTGAGAATGACCATTCGCCTTCTCGCCTGGACCCATATTGACAGTACGTATCTTGAAGTTGTCGTGCATATACTTGTACGTCCTCGGCGCAAGTTTTTCCAAAAGTACTTTCATATCCATAATGAGAAGCGGTTCTGCTTCATTGACGACTACGGCCATCGTCGTATGCATACTCTGGATATTGATGACTCCATTTTTTATTTTTGATGTCTTTATTTTTTTCTGTATCTTTTCGGTAATATCGATAAAATCCAACGTGGTACTCGTCGTCAGCTCTATGATATGATTCACGATTCTCATATTTTTTTATTAAATTTTTTATGTTCCCATTATATACCTCAATCAAAAAACACCCAAAAGGGTGTTTTACCGTTACGAAGAGACAGTACAAAATGAGAACTTATACAGAACTTTTCCAAAAATTCACTGAGGCGGTATGAGATACATCAATCATCACTCAGTCGTCTTTCCATATCGCTCATAAGACACTATTTCAGAAAGCTCTTTTCTTGGCGCTTCTCTATGATAGCCTTCTTTCGAATAGCCGGTAGCGAGACTGCCGATTATCTTCTGATCTGACGGGATAGACAAGAACTCCTCAACTTTCTGTTCATCCAACGTGACCCAGCACGATCCCAAACCGAGTTCACAAGAAGCCAGCCACATATTGTACAACGCACAAGCACCACTGTACAGATGTTGCTCATGCTCAAACAACCACTGATCAATCTTTGCTTTCTTTTCTACGGTTACCACCACTACGACATCCGCATGTGATAAGAATGCTCCGTGATGAGCATATCCCATAATTTTTTTTATAGCATCTTTGTTTCTCACAACAATGAAGTGCCATGGTTGAGAGTTCAGCGGACTAGGAGAACGTCTTCCTGCCTCGAGCAACTGTGCCAGTATCTCATCTGAAACTTTTTCCTCTGTCCAATCCCTGGTACTTTGTCTTGCTATTATCGTTTCCAACACAGTCATACTTTTTATAGTTTAAAAATTAGAGATCGACAATACTTGTTACAAACATTTCTGACCTTGCTTTTCTGAAATGTAATTCTTGGCGG
>JAHFOO010000012.1 GCA_023261645.1 Candidatus Moraniibacteriota bacterium
TTTCTATGCCATTCGGAGAAATATTGGCAAAGAGAATCACTTTCTGATTGTCTCCGCCAGCACCCCACGAAACCTCCAAATGAACTTTCTTGTAATCGTTTGGGGTAGTATCCGTTCCAAGAGCCGCTCTTCCGTCGAATGGATCATCGACATATTGGATGACCGTATGTACCGTATATTTTGTCGTATTTATACTGATATCTTCGTTGGGAAGAATATCACCGGCAGGAACACCTGACTGCGTTCCTACCGCGGAATAATCCAAACTCCTGATAATCTCCATTTTCTGATTTGCGAGAGCGGTCGCTCCGAGGCGATTCTTCGACTCGATGATCAGATGCGTACCAACAGCATATGTCTGGAGAAAAGTGATGGAAACGACTGAAAAGATGAAAAGAAGAACCAGGGCCTCAATCAGTGTGAAACCCTTGATACTCTCTTTTTTACATTCTTTCTTTTTGGAAAAAAACATCATTTTTTTTGAAATATTTTTTGAGATAACCCTTTCTTGATAAAACTCTCGTTTCTGAAAAAATGCCACTGCTGATTCTCGAAGTATTTTTTTGAGAAAAGTTCGCGACAGACGTGAAGAACGGAATAAGCGGTACTCATAGTACCGTGTCGAGTATCTGAGCGTCTAACAATGAAATTTTCCAAAAAAATACTTCAAATTTATTTGATGTTTTCGAGAACAGAATACATCGGTTGCAACATAGCCACCGCAAAAAATCCCACACCTCCGCCGATGACCAACATAAGAATCGGTTCGATAATTGATGACATATTTTTGGTGATTTGTGAAACCTCTTCTTCATAAAATTCTGCCAAACGTTGCAACACCGTTTCTGTCTTCCCTGTCTCCTCGCCCACTTCGAGAATCTGTGTTACAAGAATAGGAAATATATGCGGGTATTTGGCGATGACTTTGGAAAGATCAACACCTTTTTGCACCTCTCCGATGGCCTCTGCCAAAACATCTTTGTAATACACATTGCTCAGTGTTTTCGAGACGATACCCAACCCGACCACTACAGATATCCCGCTTTTCAAAAGAGAGCTGTAGATACGGGCGAAACGCGCGCAGTTCACCTTGATGACGATGTTACCGACGATAGGCATATAGAGGAAAAGAAGGCTGAAGAAACGTTTTCCTGCTGTCGTTCCGGCAAACATCTTTACGCCTATTATCATCGCGATGGTAAAAATGATGACGAGAATGGCATTCTCACGAAGCAAATCACTGATTTTCATGATAAAAAGTGTCGTCGCCGGCAATTTCACGTCCATATCTTTGAAAACACCGGTAATCTTCGGTAGGATATACGTCAGCATCAGCACGGCAATACCGATCATCGCGACCACGATGACTGCCGGATAGATGAGTGCTCCTTTGACCTTGCTACTCAAGTCGTGCTCTTTCTCCAATTGGATGGCCAGAATCTCAAGTATCCCCTCCAGAGTACCGCTCATTTCTCCGACCCCGACCATATTCACGAATAACTCATCGAAGACGTTGGGATACCGTGCCAAACCTTCCGAAAGAGTCTTTCCGCTTTGTACATCATCGAAGACAGAGAGAAGAATTGTTTTGAATCGCTTATTTTTCGTCTGGACGCTCAGATTGTGCACAGCCCGAGAAACGGTCAATCCGGAAGAAACCATAACAGCCAGGTTCCGAGCGAAAACCATTTTTTCCTTCAATGGAACACCGGAAAAACGATCGAAAAATTTGATCGTCACAAGAGATTTTTTCGCTTCCAATTCCTTGTGAGAAGTCAGGAGAAACCCTCGCTCCCGCAAATCCTGAGCAAGTGTCTTTTCGTCTTTGGCTTCTTGTTCACCGCCGGCATTCTCTCCGGTAGTGATATTTTTTGCAGTGTATAAAAATTTCGACATTTTTTTATGTTTTGTTTTTCACCGACTTCTTCTGTCCGATCCGCTTTCCATCTCCAGTATACCACATTTCATCGTACAAAGTAGCGATCAGACGCTCAATCGTTCCTTATACTTTTCAAAGACTCGCGGACCTCGCGGATTCGGCAAGAAAATCAACGCTTGATCGTGTGCTTCGATGAGACTTCCTTCTATCAAGGTTTTTGGATTACGACGAATTTTCTCTTTCTGCCAAGAAGCAAGCCATTTCTCAAAATGCAAGACGTCAAACAAAGTCTCCAACTTCTTCTGCACGCTCTTCCTCCAAATATCCTCTTCCACCGTGAAGAGGTGCGGTATCGATGTCAGGATGAAATTCGGCCGATACTCGAGCATCCAGCGGTTCTTCAATTCGAACTTTCGAAAAAGGCTGACATTGAGAAGCGGAATAAGAAAACGGTACTCATGAGCGGAAAAGAGGTCTTTGGTGCCGATTTCCAGATTATCATCCGTCACAAAATAATTGAGACAGGCTCGATCCTGTATTTTCTTCCCGTGACGCCGTTTCCCGATACAATGAAGGAATCCGGTCAAAAGAGTCCGTCCGATCCAAATTTTCCCGGAACGGAGCACTACGAACATATCCCAATCACTCTCTCGCGTACCATTTTTCATCGCCAGACTTCCTGTCGCTCCCAACATTCGCAGATACGGGAGGAAACTCAACATACGAGCCAATCGTCGCATCCGTTTCAGCTTCAGAACAGAGACTTTTTCCGCCTGAATACGCTTGGCTATCAGATATTCACGCGAAACCAAAGAATAAAATCCATTTTTCTCGACGATTTTTCCGTCCAGTTGTCCCGTGGCGAGGAGAGAAACGATATCACCGAGCGTACACGGCCGATCACATACCATCTGGTCGAAATCCTGTGTAATCAGATGCTTCCAAATCTCGAAAGCAGTCACAGGGAAATCCATAACATCATAATATGTCACCGTTGCTATGACATTTTTCCCCAAACGATAGGACATACGAAGGAAATATCTAATTTCTAATACCTCATTCCCGATAAAATACGAGCAAATTTTTTAAAAGTATTTTTCTTTTCCTTTAGCCCGTACTCGGTAACGCTTTGAGGTGAAAGCGGAGCAAGAAAGATCGTATTGTGGTTCAGTTTTTATCTGAACTCACTCTTTTTAAGAGTGAGAGCGAGACGACTTTCTCTCTGCTGAGCCACCAAACGTTCGAGGCGGGATATGGATAAGAAAAATACTTTTGAAAAAACACCTGCTCCTTACAAATACTTCGCCGTGAAAGAACGTTTGCAATGCTTCAATTTTGTCGGAGGGCCTGAAAAAATGAGCTCACCACCTCGCGCACCGCCGTCCGGTCCGAGTTCCAATACCCAATCGGCTGAAGCAATGACGTCAAGATTGTGTTCGACGACAAGAACACTATTTCCTTTTTCTACCAGAGCTTCCAGTACTTCGAGGAGGCGACGGACGTCTTCGAAATGCAGACCGATCGTCGGTTCATCGAGTATATACAGCGTCTTGCCGGTCGACTTTCGAGCGAGCTCCGTCGCAAGCTTGATACGCTGGGCCTCTCCTCCGGAAATATTGGTCGCACTCTGACCTAAAACGAGATAACCGAGACCGACTTCTTCAAGTACTCGCAATTTCTCCTCAATCATCGTCTGATCCGAGAAGAAACGACGAGCTTCCGTGACAGTCATACGTAGCACTGAAGCGATATTCGTCCCGCGATACTCGATGGAAAGCGTCTTCTGATTATACCTCGTCCCCTGACAAATCTCGCATGGCACATAGACATCGGGAAGGAGATACATCTCGATCTTCTTCTGTCCACCACCCTGACAAGCTTCACAACGGCCACCACGCATATTGAAACTGAAATAACTCGCGGAATATTTCTCTCGCTGTGCTTCTCCTGTGGCCGCAAAAAGATCACGAATCAGGCTGAATACGCCGGTATACGTCGCGGCATTGGAACGAGGTGTCCGTCCGATAGGATCCTGGGTGACTGCGATAACCTTGTCGATATTGGACAGACCTTCCATTTTCCTATACGCGCCCGGTTCGGCTTTGGCATGATAAAAATATTTCGAGAGTGCCCGCGAAAGAATATCGTGTACCAGGCTCGACTTCCCCGATCCAGAAACGCCGGAAACAGCCACCAACATTCCCAGAGGAATTCTGACATCCACATTTTTCAGATTGTGTTCCGTCGCACCATAGATAGTGATGGCTTCATCGCTTTGCGTACGTATTTTTTTCTTGTTTGAAATCTTGCGTCTTCCGGAGAGGTACTCGCCGGTCAACATATTCGAACGCATCAGTTTTTCCGGAGTGCCTGAAAAAATGATCTCACCGCCCTCGATTCCGGCTCCAGGGCCCAAGTCGATGATGTAATCAGCCTTGCGCATAATCGCCACATCATGTTCGACAATCACGAGAGAGTTGTTTCCGGCACGCAAGTCTTCAAGCGCATAGATCAATCGTTCCGTATCGCGACTATGCAATCCGACAGATGGCTCATCGAGAACATAGATGATTCCAGAAAGTCCGGATTTCATCTGTACCGAGAGTCTGATACGTTGCGCTTCTCCTCCAGAAAGCGTATCAGCTCCACGCGAGAGTTCCATATAGCCCAATCCTACTTTCTCTACGGCACGCATCCGTGCATCCATTTCAGAAAATAGCGGATCGATGATTTCCTTCTCTTCCTTTTGAAGCAACTTCTCGCGGATGGGTTTGAGCATCGCGAGGAAACTCTCCACACTTTGCAGTACGAAATCATTGATGGAAAGTCCTTCTACCTTTACCGCGAGCGATGCCGCCTTCAACCGTTTTCCTCCACAGGAAGGACATGGTTTGGTCAACATATAGGCCTCGATATCCATACGGAGATGATCTGATTTCGTTTCACGATATTTTTTCTCCAAAAGCGCGATCACTCCAGGGAAAGCATCCTGCTGCTCCCCTTCTTCCCCGTTGAGGATGAGAGAGAAATGTTTCGTGGAAAGCTTCTTTACCGGCGCATCGAGCGAAAATTTGTGACGCCTACTAGCATCACGAAGCCACTGCATCGGTCCTTGACCGGTATGGCGATCTCCATTCATCTTGCTCCACGGACGAATAGCCCCTTCCGCAAGTGAAAGGTTTTTATTGGGGATGACCAGCTCCGGATCGAATTCCAATGTTACACCGAGTCCGGCACATTTCTCACACGCCCCTTCCGGGCTATTGAAGGAGAAACGACTCGGTGTGAACTCCGGCAGACTGATATTGCATTCTTCACAACGATATTCTTCATTATACGAACGTTCTTCACCTGTGCCATTGATACGGAGCGTCAGTGTTCCGGAACCGACTCGAAATGCCGTCTGCAAAGAATCAAGTATGCGTTCCTTATCAGGGCGCGCCCGATCAAGAACGAGACGATCGATCACCACTGCCATATCGGAAATTTCAGTGAAAGAAGACTTTGGAATAGCTTCAGTGACAGGTACTATCTCTCCGTGAAACAACACACGGACATATCCCCACACATTGATGAGTGCCAATGCTTCGCGTTCGGTTTTCGAAACAAGCGATTTGCTGTGCGCCATAAAAACAAGTGGCGTGTCATTGGGAAGAACGAGTATCTCTTCGAGTATCTCCCGCACGCTTTTTCTCTGTAACTGTTTGCCACATACGGGACAGTGAGGAACACCGAGTTTCGCAAACAAAATACGCAGATAATCATACACTTCCGTCATTGTCCCGACGGTCGAACGAGGGCTGCGCGACACGCTTTTCTGGTCGATGGAAATAGCCGGACTCAAGTTGCGGATAGCGTCGACATCAGGCTTATCAAATCCATCGAGAAAGTTACGCGCATACGAAGAAAGCGACTCGACATAGCGCCGATTCGCTTCCGCAAAAAGAGTATCAAAAGCCAGAGAAGATTTCCCTGATCCGGAGAGTCCGGTTATCACAACAAAAGCATTGCGTGGAATATCGACATCCACATTCTTCAAATTGTTGACTCGCGCGCCACGGATTTCAATCACCTGTTTTTTCTCTGGCATAGAGTGTCTTGTGGTGTAAAAAAGGTCTCTCTAAAAAATATGCGATTGGTTTCAATGATACACTCTTTTCCGTGCGGTGTAAAGAGAGCGTTTCTCACGGCAAAAAATCTTTTCTTCGGCGTTTCCGATGGAAAGTGATCGCGAAACGATGTGCTTCACTATTGGCGAGGAGAATCTCTTTTTTGAAACGTGAAATAAGGGCTTCTGCGCCGATGAAATGGTCGGGGTTATGTTTGCTATCTTTCACCACACCGATGACAGGAAGAGAAAGACCCGCCTCAGACAAAACCTTTTCAGCTACGACAGACTGGGCTCTTGCTCCATCTATCACTATCATTTCCGGCAATGACCACTCGGTATGTTTCAGACGGCGTGTCAGAATTTCTTTCAGTGCCGTCAGATCATTGCCATTGTGTTCTCCTCGAAGTTTGAATTGCCGATATTCGCTGGGATTGCTCCGACTCTTCTCTACGACGGTCATCACACCGACACTCGATGTGCCTCCGAGATGCGCCACGTCATAGGCCTCGATGCGGTGGGCGTTCACTTCTCGCGTATCATCTTTGATGAGAGCAACGTCTTGGATATGCTGTAATCCGAAAAGTGTTTTCTTGATCTCACCCGCTCGTTCAAATTCCAGATTTTTTATTGCGACTCTCATTTCCTGTTTGAGCTTCTTGACCACCATATTCTTGTGTCCTTCGAAGAAAAGCCTGATATGGTTGATAGTTTTCCCATACTCCTGCACAGAAATTTTTCCGGTACACACTCCCGGACACAGACCGATTTGTGCAGAAAAACACGCTTTGGATTTCGCTCTGCGTATGAGAGAAAGTTCTTCGTATGGAATGCATTTATCTCGAAATGGAAACAATTTTCGAACGATTTTCATCGCTTCACGTAGTCCTCCTCCGGATGGGAATGGTCCGAATACATATTTGTATTCTTTCTTCTTTTGACTCTGCAAGATATCCCGTCCTCGTACGATGAGTACACGAGGAAATTTCTCATCGGTAATAACGACGGAATTATAACTCTTGTCATCTTTGGCATCGGTGTTATGCGATGGCTGGTGTGTCTTGATAAGATTCGTTTCGAGAATCAGCGCCTCCAGTACGGAATCTGTCCTCGCATAAGCGATGAATCGTGCGAGGTCGAGCATCAGTCCGATTTTCGGTCCCCGAGTGGCGCTTATATCACGCGAGAAATAACTCTTCACCCGATCACGGAGCGACGTCGCCTTGCCGATATAGAGTAACTCTTTTTTGTCATCAAGAAAAAAGTACACCCCGGGGAGTTCCGGTAAAGTATTTTTCTTGTGAAATGCCGGAAGCGTATATATTTTCTCCCACAATTTTGTCATACGATTCTTATTATCACTTCATTCAAGCAGTTTCACGATACAAAAGCAATTGGTGGTCATAGTTGACATTCTCCCTGAAAAGATGTATAATAAACAAAATCGAGTTTCTTAAAAATCAACCAGCAGAAGGAGCATACCATGCCGAAACCACGTACTGCTCCGACGCTCATTGATACGATGAGCAAGGAGACATTTGAACTTCTCACGGAAAAACGAGCATTCGCTCTTGTTCCATTCAAATCCGCTTTTGCCGAGGTCGCCCACAAGCACAACATCTGGCACCACGAAGGGAAAGGACAGTATAACTATTTTTTCCGCCAAGTGATGCAAGGAGTGAAACGACTGATCAGAAAGTCCGATCGGTCGATAGAGATGAAACAGAAGCAGATTCCTCTTGAATCGCTTGAAAAAATCACTGTTCCGGAAATCCTTCCAAAAAGATCGAAGTACGACCTCACGTTGGAATTGTTCTAGTGTTCCTGGGCTGGTTTCTCTCCAGTTTTCATCTGCTGGAGTCGGCCAAACTTAAAATGAAACCAGCTTTTTCGGGGGTGCTACACCACGTTGTTGCATCCCCCTCTTTTTTTATCCCACTCATATTTTCTGAGTGGTTTTTTATTACCCACTTTATTTCTTCAAAGTTTTCTTCAAATACTGTCCAGTATATGATCTCGGCATCTGCGCCACTTCTTCAGGTGTACCGATAGCCACGATTTTTCCTCCACCACTACCACCTTCCGGACCGATGTCGATGACATAGTCGGCTGATTTGATGATATCCATATTGTGTTCGATGAGAATGACGGTATTCCCCTTCACGACGAGGCTCTCCAATATCTCGATCAATTTCCGCACGTCTTCATAATGCAGTCCGATAGTCGGCTCGTCGAGGAGATAGATCGTCCGTTCATACATCTTCCGATAGAGTTCCGAGGAAATTTTCACACGTTGAGCCTCTCCGCCCGAGAGCGTCGTGGCTGATTGGCCGAGCTTGAGATATCCGAGACCGACTTCATTCAATGTTTTCAGACGATCGGCAATAGCCGGAATATCGGCAAAAAACGAGAAGGCCTCTTCAATCGTCATATCGAGTACCTGATAGACATTCTTGTGCTTGTACAAAATCTCCAATGTCTCTTTGGTGAAACGTTTGCCGTTGCAGACATCGCACGGCACATACACGGTCGGGAGGAA